>CAMDDL010000038.1 GCA_945891505.1 Maricaulis salignorans
GCCCCTTGGACCGCGATCAAAACGGATGAGGCTTTAGCCGCCGTCGGCGTCCGCACGGGCCTTAATCTGGTTGCGCTGTTCGCAATCTTGGCCCAACCCTTTGTGCCAGAGGCCGCAAGCCGGATCTTGGATGGCATCGGCGTGCCAGAGAAGAACCGCATGTGGCCAAGCGCCGATGATGCAAGCCTCTTGGATGCTCTTCCCCATGGCCTTCAGACCCTGGTACCTGATTTGTTGTTCGCCAAGATTGAAGATGAGCAAGTGACGGCTTGGGCCGAACAATTTGGTGGCGGTGGCTAAGCCATGGCGAGCTTAAACGCGACGGATCCGATCCTTTTTGTCGGCAATGGCGGCGGGTCCATGTTGGCCGAAATTGTCTTAGGGATGGCGGGCGTCCGGTTCCGGGTGGAGGTCGCTGGCTGGGGGGATAATGGCCTTGAGAGCGATGGGCTTCATGCCAGTAATCCTCTCGGCCAAGTACCGACCTTGGTCTTTCCCAACGGGACAGTGTTGACTGAAACGGCAGCAATTATGCTGACGATCAACGACTCACGGCCTGATCTCGAACTTGTCCCCACGCTCGACAGTGGCCTGCGTCCATCCTTCTGGCGCTGGCTCATGTTCATCAATGCCGCCATCTATCCCAGCTTCACTTATGGCGATTATCCGCAGAAATGGGCCGATCAGGACCAAGAGGGTCCGCTGCGCACCCGGACAGACCAGCACCGCAAGCGTCTGATGCTGCATTTGGAGCAGCAAGTTAGCCACCCGTGGTTCTTGGGCGAGACCTTTAGTGCGCTCGATCTTTATATCTGGATGTTGATCCAATGGCGGCCAAAGCCGGACTGGTATCAGACCCACGCGCCCAAGCTTTATACTATTGCCAAGCGCGTCGATGATCTGGCTGCAACTAAGCGGGTCATAGCACGAAATGGCGTTAAACCACTGCCTTAGGAGGAATTGCCTAAAACAAAAAAGCCTCCCCAAGATTGGAGAGGCTTCTTCTGGTTAGGTGCTAAAGCCCTTAGGCTTTAGAACTTGCGGACAAAGCTGGCTGTGTAGCCATTCGCACCCTTGCCTTCGGTGTAGCGGGTGTAGTCCAAACGGAGGCCATTGGCATCGTCCAACATATACTGGCCGCCAACGCCGACAGCGAACGAGCCGTCGTCGTCTTTCACCTTAACGCCAGCCGCTTTGGCTTCTGCCCAGCTATGGACATAACCGGCGCGACCGATCAGCGACAAGCGCTCTGCCACTGGCGCGCTGGCCACAGCAAAGGCACCCAAGGTGCCGCGGGTCTTGACGTTGACGCTATTGACCGTGTCGTCATTGACGCCAATGCCGCCTTCGCCTTCAACGGCAAAGTTTGGCGTGAACTGATAGCCAACGCGGCCATTCAACGTGCCGGTGTCAGATGTTTTATTTTGGAAGTGGTTGTAGCCACCATTGATATAGGTTTGGCCAGCTGCATCTTGAGCAAAGCTAGGAGCCGAAGCGAAAGCGGTAACAGCCAAAATGGCGAGAGCGAAAATACGCATGATCTAGTTCCTTTGTTCGTTCTGCGACCACATCTCAAAAGCCTGAGTGGCTATGAGACGATCGCTAGTTGATCCAAAGGCTCCCGGGTTGTGACGCCGCTCTTTGTCGGTCGTCTAGAGCAACGCCCACTCTTTCTGGCTCAGAAAGAGTGGATGAGCTGTTGCTCCATTTTTGATTTAGAGCGCAACTTTGATCCTAAGGATCAAAACGCGCTCTAAGGGGGAGGAGAGCCTTTCGACACGACTAAGGTAGGGACTGTGACCCCGCCTCCGCAACTTACCATTCTGTCATATTAAGGGTACAAATACACATTGTGATCAATAAGATACAGATTGTGGCGGAACCTTGTCCCTCAGATGAACCGGGGGTAAATGCGTACCGGTTCCGCCCGATTCACGCCGCAATTGTCCCGTTCTTGTGTCAGATGGGACATGCAAAACTGCATGGAACGATTACATACCTATGCGTTTTAGGATTGCGGAATAGGCGAGGACGGGCTTGCTCTCTTGGCTCAGCACGCCGCGGATGAAAAGCATCGTACGGGTTGCCCGCACAATGTCGGCGGTTGATTCGATCAAGAGACCGGCCTTTGCGCCGCCAACAAACTGGCTTTCAAACTGCATCGTCACGCAGGGCTGCGCATTCATATAATCATGACAATGGGCAAACAGGGCGAAGTCCGCAAACGTCATGAGGCAACCACCATGAATATTGCCCATGCCATTGCAATGCTGCTGTTCGGGCATAAAGGCGCAGGTATAGCCACCCTCAGCTAACGGCTTCATATAGAAAGGGCCAGTGAGCGTCTCAAACGGGTCAGAGCCATTGCCCCAAGTGGACCAGCCAGCAAATTCACCCTCGGTGACTAATTGTGGTTTGGATGGGGTATTCTCGCTCATGTGCAACAGGCTTTCTTTTGGGGCTCGTCAGGAGGGTGGGTTGGGTCTTAAAGTGCTGGGCGAATAATACAAGAATGCGCGCTTGAGGAGATGCCATTGGCTTATGATTCTGAGACCACCCAAGAGCTTGTGAGCTTGGTAGCTCGCTTTGTGGCGGAAAAGCTGCGTCCAATTGAGGCCCAAGTCTCAGAGGACGATGCTGTGCCAGACGCGATTGTCGCGCAGATGAAGGAATTAGGTCTCTATGGCCTGACTATTCCTGCTGAATATGGCGGTCTTGAGTTATCGATGGAGGCCGAATGTCGGGTGGCGTTTGAGCTGGGACGTACCAGCCCGGCTTTCCGTTCTTGCTTTGGCACCAATGTTGGCATCGGCGCGCAGGGCCTCGTGATGTTTGGTACCGAGGCGCAAAAGCAAAAGTATCTGCCGGGCATTGCGTCGGGTGAGATCGTCACGAGCTTTTGCCTGACCGAAGCCGAAGCAGGCTCTGATTCTGCTGCCGTGCAGACTACAGCGCGCCTCGAGGGCGACCATTATGTGATGAACGGCTCAAAGCGCTACATCACTAATGCCAATAAGGCAGGCCTTTTCACCGTGATGGCGCGCACCAGCCCTGACGTAAAAGGGGCCAAGGGCGTGACCGCCATTTTGGTGGAGCGCGACAGCCAGGGCCTCAGCATTGGAAAGCCTGAGAAAAAGATGGGCCAGCAAGGCGCACATATTTGCGAGGTCTATTTCGACAATGTCAAAGTGCCGGTCGAAAACCGCCTCGGCGGTGAGGGCGAGGGCTTTAAGGTAGCCATGCAAGTGCTTGACCGCGGGCGTCTGCATATCGCTTCGGTCTGCGTTGGGGTGGCTGAGCGCCTGATTGCCGATAGTCTGGCTTATGCGATGGAGCGCCAGCAATTCGGCAAGCCGATTGCTGAACACCAATTGATCCAAGCCATGTTGGCCGATTCCAAGACCGAAGCCTATGCCGCTAAGTCCATGGTGTTGGATGCCGCGCGTCTGCGGGATGGCGGACAATCTATCACACTGGAAGCTGCAGCGGCTAAATATTATGCCTCTGAAATGGTTGGTCGTGTTGCAGACAGGGCTGTGCAGATTTTTGGCGGCGCGGGTTACGTTGCCGATTATGGCATTGAGCGCTTCTACCGCGATGTGCGTATTTTCCGCATCTATGAGGGCACCAGCCAAATCCAACAAATCGTCATCGCCCGTGAGATGATGAAAGCGGCGAGGACCTAAGGCTATGAGCCCCGAAGAAGTTGCCATTCTGGCTCTGATCGCCGCCTCCAAAAAAGGCCGCACCATCGACCCAACCCAAGCCGCGCGTGCGGTATATAGTGGTGAGGACCCAGAGGGCTGGCGCAAGCGTCTGCCATCGGTTCGTCAAGCGGCCATCCATTTGGCGCGGTCTGGCCAAATCAGCATTTACCGAAAGGGCAAGGTCATTGATCCCAATGGCTTTAAGGGCGTCTACCGCTTAGGCGTACCGGGCGAAGTGCCCGTTGCGGCCCCATCTGACGTTGAGCCTGATGTTGAGCTAGATGCTGAGAGCGTCGTCGCTGAATAGGGCCTTGTCATCACAAGGAGTAAGGCTCAGTCGGTGGCTGGGTCTTGGGCTGATGGGCATGCTTCTGACAGCCTGTACGCCAGTTCGCCAAAGCGCGCAGATTCCCGGGCCCGACTATCAAGGACCGCGCTTTACCCCAACTCAGTTTGTCAGCTTCGACGGCACAGCGCTGGGTCTTTCGAGCTGGCAGGCGGAAACACAGGAGCCTAGGGCTGTAATCGTCGCGCTTCACGGCATGAATGACTATGCCCGTACCTTTGAAACCGCAGCTCCCTATTGGGCGGCGCGCGGCATCACGACTTATGCCTATGATGCCCGAGGGTTTGGTCGTTCGCCTCAGCGTGGGGTTTGGGGCAATGAGGCCTTGATGATCAAGGATTTGCGCACGGCCTTACAGGTGGCACGGGCAGCCCATCCAAGCAGCCCCATTGTTGTGGTGGGCGAGAGCATGGGGGCGGCGACCATTCTGGCAGCTGCAGGTGAAGCCGAGGGGATCGCGGCAGATCGGCTTGTGCTGATTGCGCCAGCTGTTTGGGGTTGGTCCAATTTGCCACTGGCTTACCGCGTGTCCTTATGGACCTCGGCGCACTTACCCTTCTCTCGAAAGCCCTTTGACCCACCCCGCAGGGTGACGCGGACCATTATGGCCTCGGACAATATCGAGATGCTGCGACGATTGGGCCGCGACCCCAACATGATTTTCGCAACGCGCTTAGATGCGGTCTATGGTTTGGTCCGATTGATGGAAAGGGCCTATAAGGCCGCTGATAGACTGCCACCGCAAACGCTTGTCCTCTATGGCGCACGTGACCAAATCATCCCGCGCCCAGCCTTGACTGCCACAGTCAAAAAGCTGCCTATGACCGTTCGTACCGTCGAATATCCTGAAGGCTATCATATGTTGACGCGGGACCTACAGGCAGAACGCGTTTGGGCTGATGTCGCCGCCTTTATCACTGACCCGACTGGGCCCTTACCCTCAAATCTGGGTCCAATCGGTCGCGCGGCAAAATAAGGAACTCGTTAAGGCTGTTTTGCTAGTTATTTCGCTATGGCTTTGAAGATCGCTCTGCCAATACCCGCTTTGCCAAAGTTCGACCCCGTAACTTTGGCCCAAACCCGTGCCCGATTGGTGGCGTGGTGGGACGGGGGTGATCCGCCTGACCTAGAGGCGATTAAGGCCGAGATTGAGGCGCAAGATGGCCCTGGCAAGCTCAGCGCTAAGCATAAAAAGCTATATGTTATAGCCAGTCACATCATGTGGGGGCCAGACCGGAACTTTCCAACTTCGCTGGATTTTACCGCGCAATTGGCTAATGCTGTTGGCGCTAAAAAAGACGCGACCTTGGCTTGTATCGGTGCAGGCAGTGGCCTGATCAGCCGGACACTGTTGGAACAATTTAGCGTCAAACTAACGGCTTACGAAGCCGACCCCACCATTCGTACTTTGGCTGAAAAGGCCGTTAAAAAAAGCAAAGCGCGCAAAAATTACACCGCTAAACCCTATAATGGCCAATTGTCAGGCCTTGCTGAGCGGCAAGCCGAACTTGCAATGTTGTTGTTCCAAGGCGGTGCGGCAGACCGGGCAGAACGTGGTGCATTCTCAATCCTGCGCCTTCTAAAGCCGGGCGGGCATGCGATCTGGTTCGATCTGTTCTCAACAGAAGGCGAGGCCTCGCTCGACCTTGCCAAGGGCATCGAAAATCGCTCGTTTACGCCCGTGGAGCTGTTCAAGGAAGCCGCCCAAGCCGCTGGCTTAACCGTGGTTTCAGAAGCTGAGTGCAATTTGAACTTCTTGGCTGCGATCAGCTCATGCTGGTCCTTGATCGGCAAGGACTTTAAGAAGCGCCAGGCTGCCTTGATTAAGGCTGGCGGGCAAGAAGCTGCGACCTTGGCATTACACTCCATTATCACGTGGAAAGCGCGCGCCGCCGCAGTCCGTGCCGGGCAATTGAGCGCGCGCTATGTTGTGGTTTCTGCGCCGGCTTAGACTTTTCTGCTCAGCGCTAAGCCTTAAGCATTCTCAGCAAACGCATCGCCCAACGCATCAGCTAGGCTCGAACGAGGTTCTTCTTCGCTGTCAACAGGAGCCTTAGCCTCTGGCTCCGCAGATGTTTGCGTCTTTACCGCCGAGTCCTTGGCTTTTTTGGCAGGACGTTCGCTATCGGCTTTTTCCTCGATGTGGCTTGCTTCGATGGATGGACCAGCCAATGGGTCTGCAGACCGCTTCGAACGACCCTCAAACTGGCCACCTTCTTCGATGATCAAAATTGCATGGGTCAAGTCGCCGTCAATGGAGCCCGAGGTCGCCAGTTGGATCATGCGAGCCCGGACGTCACCGGAAACCCTACCGCGGATGGTCGCGATTTCGCTGATTACATTGCCTTTGACTTCGCCATTTTTGCCGACCACCAAGGTGTCGCACCGCACGTCGCCGATTACGATGCCCTCAATATGTACGTCGCCAGGAGACGAAAGCGAGCCGCTGACGACAGCGCCAGTAGCCACCACGGTGGCCGCCGGCTTTGGGTTTGGGGCGGCAACGGCAATCGCCGGGGGGGCATTACGTGGCACAGGTGCAACAACGGTTTCGGTTTCAACATAGGTTTCTTTGGATTTAGCATTCCAAAAGGCCATGGTCTTGTTCCCTTAGATTGGCGATAACGCGCCCTTGTTACGCATGCAGCCGTGGCACGCAACACCCGAAATCCTATTTGGTGTGTATTCCATTGGGAATTACACCAATTCTTGCACGGCCTTAAGAACGATTTCATCATGACCCGGAACTTTTACTTTCCGCCAAATGTTTATGATCGTTCCACTTTTATCGATCAGAAAGGTCGTGCGTTCGATGCCAAAATATTTTCGCCCATACATGCTCTTTTCAACCCAGACTCCATAGGCTTCACAGACCTCTGTGCCAAAATCTGAGGCTAAGGTCACATCTAGGTCATACTTTGCCTTAAACTTATCATGGCTGGAGACTTTATCCTTGGAGACGCCGATGACTTCGCATGAAAGGGCACGAAATTTGTCAATGGTCTCGGTAAAGGCGATTGCTTGGCTTGTGCAGCCCGAGGTGTCGTCTTTTGGATAAAAATACAGGACAACACTCTTTCCTTTTAAACCTGACAAGGCCACGGTTGCGCCGCCATCTATCGGCATCTCAAAGTCAGGGGCCAATTGGCCAATTGCAATTTCGCTCATGGTGCTAAATCCGATCCGTTCGCGCAGAAAGCGCCGTGTTCAGGCAGATAAGCCTGAGGCCGCAGGCTTGCAAGCCGCGGACGGGCCAGCTAGTGGGCAACAGGCTTCTTCCACAAAAGTGCGGCAATCGCGTGACAAGAAACGCGCAAAACAGATCGCTCCAGAGTTTGAAGAAACCCCCAGTGGGACAGTCGTTGCCAAGCGGACGAAGAAGCCACTAAGCCAAACTCGGCATTCAAGATTTTGGATGGAGAGCGCTACGGTGGCTTTGGCGCTTTCTGGGATGTTTGCTGGCTATTTGGCTTGGCGACTGTCAATCGGCACAGTCTCGATCTCGGCCACCACACCCTTTGTCGAAGACTCACTCAGTCGGCTAGTTGGCGGGCAAACCAAGATTGGCTCATTGCGCTTAGGATGGGACCAAGAAGCGCGTGATTTTGTGGTCCTGGCGAGCCAAGTCACAGCTCGGACGGATCAGCGAACGTCGCCTCTGCGTCTTGGGGAAGTGGATCTCAAGCTGGATGCACCGTCGCTCTTGATTGGTCGAGCCGTAGTCAAACAAGCCCGGCTGTCTGGCGTTGAAGCAGTTTTGGTTGTTGACCGACAAGGCCGCACCGCCTTTGGGTTTGGCTCGGCTGAAGAGGTTTTGGCTTTGCCGCGTATCAAGGGTGAAGACGGCGGCCTTGCGCGCATCCTGAAGGCAACTCGTAAGGCGCTGGATCCTAAAGGCCAGGCGGGCCGTGTGGCTCAAGTCGTGCTGACAGATGCTCGCTTGCAATTGATCGATCCAGACAGCGGCCAACGCCTCGTCTTAGAGCAGGCTCGCGCCGGTCTGTTTCGCAATGCGGCTGGCATCATGACGCTGCAAGCCTCTGGCAAAGTTGAGAAATCAACCAGCAGTATGAATGTCGCGATTGCGGCCCCGCCAGCAGAGGATGGCGCGCTGGCACTGGCAGCCCAATTACAGGATATGCGCTTCGCCCAACTGCCGCTTAGTCTGCGCGGTGAGCGCTTGCAGCAACTGGCCAGTTGGACAAGTCCTTTGAGTGGTCGCGCCTTGGTGTATCTGACGCCAGAGGGCAGTCCAATATCGGTCCAAGGTACCTTGCAGCTCGGGCGCGGCCGCGCAGGCGGCGTGGCAGTGGAACGGGCAGAGGGCACTGGTGCGTGGACAGAAAGCACCGGCATAATCCGTTTAGATCGGCTCGATATTGTCAGCGACCGTATCCAAGCAAGTGGAGTTAGTGGCCAATTCTACCCTGCTAGCGCCGGGCAACGCCGCTTGGAATTTGCAGCGAAATCCTTTTCCTTAGACGCCCCAAATGCTGGTGGCGTCGCTGGCGAAGGGGCAAGTGGGAAAGTCCAGCTCACCGAAGATATGCATTTGATTTCGGCGGATCTGGTTGCTCAAGGATTTGGCCTCTCGCATCCAAACTCTACAGGTGCGAAGCTGTTAGAAGCAGAAGTAAAAATTGTCTCCAGCGGACCCCGAGGCGCCCAAGCCAAAGGCGGTCCGCAGAGTGTCTTCGCGGGTGGCAAAGTCAACGTTAAGGCCAAGTCGGCGCGTCTGTCCTTGGGGGATCGGCAAGGCGCATTTGGCGGTGGCACTGGGTTGGAGATGACGCTGGATCGCGCTTCGGCTAGCAGCCCTTGGAACGCGCAGGCCAGCCTCAACAATTTGACATTGGCCGGTCGGGGCCTTGCCATACCGCAAACCAATGCGCGCGGTTTGGCACTGCAGTGGAACGGCACGGGTTCAGCCAGTTTTGGCCAACTGGTGGTGCGCGTCGACGCCATGACCACAAACCAGTCCGGTGCACGAGGTCTGGGCCTTGCTGGAGCCAATCTTGTTATTGAAGCCACACGAACCAGCGATGGAACATTTGACCTAACAAGCTTCCAAGCTGACAGTTTTGCCTTCAACAATCCTATTGTGTCAATTGCCACGGGATCGGTAGCGGTCGCCGGCAAATTGAGTTCAGATGGCTTAACAGAAGCGTGGCTGAAAACGCCAAGTTTGACTCTAACTAGCCCTAAAAAATTGTCTCGACCATTTGTGGCGAGTGACGTCGATCTGGCGGGCGATGTTTTGCCGCGCGGGGTCCGGTTACCTGCTTTCCGTCTGAGCCATCGCGGTGTCACGGCTCAAGGTGATGTTGAGGTTGGATTGGCGCGGCGGGGCTCTGCCATGGTCAATTTGGACGCCGATATTGATGGCGAAATTGATGTCGAAACCCTGATGGCAGCATGGCCCAGAGGCTTCTTGCCGGAGACGCGCAATGCCATCGCCAATGTGGTCAAAGAAGGAGTTGGTGAAACCGATCATTTGGTGCTGCGCATTCCTGCAGGGCTATTGAAGGGGGACCCCGGCGGGCGGGATTCCATCGCGTTGGACTTTGATATCCGAGACGCGACCGTGCTCTATCTGCCGCAAATGACCGCATTAACCGAAGTTTCAGGCCGCGCCCGTTTGACCGGCGATAGCTTCCATGTCGCCATCGACACAGGCAAGTTAGGCGAGCTCACCCTGTCAGAATCTTCCTTTGCCATCCCCAAGTTTCAGCCCAAAGACACAGAAGGCGTGGTGCACGCGAAAGTGGCGGGCTCTGTGGCCTTGATGGCGCAAGAAGCTGATCGCGAACCCCTGCGCTTACTATCTAAAGCTCAATTCGACCCAGCTAGATTAGACGGGGAAGGCAGTCTGGAGTTAGACTTAAGTCTGCCCTTATCCGACCGCCTTCGGCCTGATGCCATTAGGGTCCAAGCCCGTGGACAGTTCGAACAAGCTAGCCTGCAGAACGCCTTTGCCGGGCTCGACGCCAATGACGGCACGGTTCAACTGGCAATTGATAATGGCCGCGTGGATGTGAACGGACAAGCTTGGATTGCCGGTAACCCGTTTGATTTTACGTGGGTCTCGGAGCCTGAAACGGCCCTAAAGCCCGGCACGCGCTTAATGGCTGACGGGATGGTTGATCTGGCAAGTCTAATCCAGATCGGGGTCGATGTGACCGCTTATGCGACAGGTCCTGTTCGCCTGAAGCTTGACGCGCAATCGCGCGGTGTGAAAATGATTGGGGCGGATTTAGACGCCGATTTCAAGACCACGACAATGGTGCTGCCCGGTTCACTGTGGACCAAGCCTGAGGGTGAAGCTGGTCATGCTACGGCACGCGTGACAACCCAAGATACCGGTGGTTGGGCCGTCAATCAGCTAGCCTTTGATGCAAAAGGTGCTGATGTTCGAGGTGATTTGGCCTTCTCTGAGAAGCTGGATTTGGTGGCCGCTGATTTTTCCCGTATTGCCATCGCGCGTGCAGCGGACATGGTTTTACAGATTTCAGAAGATGCCAATGGCTTGAAAGTCAGTGCAAAGGGTGAGTTCCTTGATCTTAGTCCGTTTTTGATCAAACGTGACGTGACTGAGCGGACCGTCGACTTATTGGATCGCCCCCTCAATTTGTCCGCCTCTTTTAAACGGCTTGCGACGGGGCAATCGGCTGCTCTGGACAATGTAGAGGCTAGCATTTTGCGCGATCAGGACGGTTGGCGGTCGCTCACCATGACGGGAAATTCCCCGACCGGGCAAACCCAAGTCGTGATGAGCCAGCAACAAGATGGTCGGCGCAATATTGTCGGCACTTTGTCAGATGCTGGCTTCTTTGCTGGCCTAATTTATCCCGGCGCACCACTGGCTGGGGGTACTGGCACGATCGAAGGAGAGTTGCCTGTCGTCGGTGCTGACAGTGCTGGCACGTTGACGCTTGAGGTCAAGGGAGTCTCCTATGCCCCGTCAAAGCAAAACCCGATCTTGTTTGACTTGGTGCGCCTGCCCATGACGGTAAATGGCGGCATCATCGCGCTACGCGATGGAAAAGCCGATGGCGCTGCCTATACGGTTAAGGCCTCTGGCTATGTCGATCTTGAAGACGGAAAACTGGATATACGTGGCGTAGCGACCCCCGGCGGTCTAAACCGCGCCTTGGGTGAGATGCCCTTGTTTGGCAGCTTGTTAGGCGGCGGGCAGGATGAAGGTCTCGTTGGCTTGACGTTTACAGCGCAAGGCAGTCTGGCCAATCCAAAGCTGCGAACCAATCCGATTTCAGCACTGGCTCCGGGTTTCCTGCGGAAATTGTTTGAAAGCCAAGCGCCTCTGGAACCGCCACCGCGCCTTAAATCGCCCCCCGTGCCAAGTGTGCCAGCGCCATCAGAGCCTCTTAGCGAGGCCGTAGCCCTTGAGACGCCACAATCTTAAGGAGCCCAGTGCGTCACGCGAGAGGCAGCGGTGGGGCGTGGTCTCTCAACCGGCGCTTCCGTTGGTGTACCCAGATAAACAAGGCCAGCAAGCTTCTCCGTCGCAGAGAGCCCTAAGAGGGCCAAAGCCTCCCGGTCATAGGCGACCCATTCGCTCAACCAACAGCCACCATAGCCAAACCCATTCGCCGCCAGCAGCAAATTGTAACACACAGCTCCGGCAGAGAGCATTTGCTCCCACTCTGGAACTTTCGGGCTTTCAACGGGCGAAAACACCACCGCGATCACCAGCGGCGCACGCAGGAAACGGCCTTCTTCTTGGGCTAGGCGCTCTGCGTCCTTTACGTGACCGCGGTCTGACAAAAGCGCCGCAATTTTCCTGCCATAAGCTTGCCGATTGTCGCCAGAAAGAATGATGAAGCGCCAGGGTCCTAGCTTGCCATGATCGGGCACGCGTGCCCCAAGGCGTAGGATTGCATCCAAAGTGTCACCCTCTGGGCCTGGCGAGGCCAGATGCGCTACCTTGGTAGATCGGCGCAGCGCCAATCGCGCAAGAAAGGCTGCGTCGGGGCCTTGTTGGGGCAGAGCGTCGTTTTCGACGGGCGGGGGCGGCAAGGTTGAGGGTGCAATTGTCATTGTTTTCAGACATAAGGCATCGGGAGCGCGTTTGCATCGCCCTTTTGAAAGTTTTTCTTCTCCATGTCTGAAAATGATCCCTTCCAGACCCTTGCGTCCCATATTGCTTACCAGAACCCGTGGATCACAGTGGAACATCAGGACGTGCTGCGCCCCGACGGAAAGCCCGGCATTTATGGCATCGTTCGCTTTGCCAATCGCGCCGTTGGCGTGTTGCCGATTGACGAGACGGGTAACGTCTGGATGGTTGGACAATATCGCAGGCCCGTAGAAGCTTGGTCTTGGGAAATGCCAGAAGGGGGTGTACCCTATGACGAAGATCTTGAAGCCGGTGCCCTGCGTGAGCTTGAAGAAGAGGTTGGTATTAAGGCTGAAACCTTGATCAAGGTTCTCGACATGGATTTGTCGAATTCGGTAAGTGATGAAATCGCTATTTGTTTTGTGGCGTTTGGTTTATCGCGCGGCAATTTGGCCCCGGAAGGAACGGAAGTCTTGACCATCAAGCAGCTTCATTTCACCAAATTATTGGCTGAAGTCGAAGCTGGAAGAATTCGTGATGCGCTGACGGTTGCAACTGTCTATCGGACGTACCATTTAGCACAGACGAGCCAATTGCCAGCTGCGCTGACCAAGATGATGTTGGCCCACCCAGACGGAGAGTGACTATGGCAGGTGCAAGCTTAGAACTTGTTGGCGGCATGGCTGCGGGCTTGACCAACGTCTGGACTCATTTGCGCATTGAAGCGGCCACAGCTGCTGCTGAAGAGCCGTTGTTGGCGAGCCTTTTGAACGCGACCATCCTCAATCATACCAATTTTGATGAGGCATTGGCCTATCTCTTGGCCCAGAAACTGGGTGGGGCGGATATGAATGCGCTGCAGATGCGCGAAGTCTGCATGCAGGCTTTCAAAGAAGATCCGGCAATTGTGCGCAGCGCCCAAGCTGATGTGCGTGTGATCAAAGCGCGTGACCCTGCCTGCCGCACCTATCTGCAGCCATTCCTCTATTACAAAGGCTTTGCTTCCTTGCAGGCACATCGAGTCGCGCATCACTTATGGACAACGGGTCGGGAGATGATGGCCTTTCACCTACAAAGTCGGGTGGCTGAATTGTTCCAAGTCGATATTCACCCCGCTGCCCGCTTAGGCGAAGGCATTTTCATGGACCATGCGACGGGCATTGTGATCGGGGAAACCGCTGTTGTTGGCGACAATGTCTCCATGCTCCATAACGTCACTTTAGGCGGCACCGGCAAAGAAGGCGGTGACCGTCATCCTAAAATTGGCGCGGGCGTGCTGATTGGGGCAGGGGCTAAGATTTTGGGCAATATCAAAGTCGGTGAGGGCGCTCGTATCGCCTCTGGCTCTGTCGTGCTGCACGAAGTAGCCGACGGCTGCACCGTAGCAGGCATCCCAGCCCGCCCCGTGGGTGGACCGTGTTGTGAAAACCCAGCCGACAGCATGGATCAGGTCTTTGACATCGCGACCTTTGACCCCGGACTTTGACCGGGTTTGAAGCGCTAGGGCGTGAGTGCCTTTGCGATGGTCGCCACATTATAAGCCAGCATAAGCACGCTCGTTCCAGCAGGGCCGTCAGGCTTTGAGAGCGAGTCTGTGTAGAGTTTTCCACCCAGCTTCGCGCCACTTTCCGCGGCAATTTGGCCCATCAGGCGTTGATCTGCTTCGGTTTCAATGAAGCAGGCCGCGGCGTCCGCGCTTTTGATCTCGTCGAGTAGGTCTGCCAGCGCTTTGGCAGAGGGCTGCGCACCCGTGGACAGCGATGAGATGCCACGAAATTCCAGCCCGAACTCCCGGCCTAAATACCGGAATGAGTTATGGGGTACGATGATCAGGCGACGGCCTTGGCGCAGGGGGGCAAGCAATGCCGTTGCTTGTGCTTGTGCGGTCTTTAGCTCGGCAAGATAAGCCTTTAATCGCGTTTCAAAATTTGTCGCGAGACCGGGCAAAAGCTTTGCATAGGCGTTTGCAATAGTCCGAGCAAAGCTGCTTAGACCGGAAAAGCTCTGCCAGGTATGAGGGTCCGGGATACGCCCCTCGATCAGAATGGGTTTGATGCCGTCTGACGCCTGAACGATTGGCCCGTGATAACCCGTACTTTCGGGCAAGCGATCGATCCAGCCCTCCAAGTTAAAGCCAACATGCAAGAGCAAACTCACGTCGCCGAAGCTGGCCAATTCTTTTGGCGTCGGGTCTTGGTGGTGGGCTGCTCTGTCGGGGGCCACTAAGGAGATGATCTCAAGGTCTGGGGCACCGATCTGCCGAGCAACGTCTGCCAAGATCGACATGGTGGCCAAGACCTTGGGCTTAGCTTGTGCGCGTAATGCGACCTGCGTGGGCGCAGCAGGTTTGCAGGCACAGGCCAGCAAGCCTGTGGCGGCAAGGGTCAGGACATTACGGCGCGCGATTAGCAAGGGAGGCCCTACCTAATGCGCGGGTCAATAAGGATTGGTTCGGCCCAACAAGGCTTGAGGCAAGCACCATCGCAACCAAGCAAGAGACAATGGCAGCACCGACGGGGGCGGCGAGGTTAAAGGAAACCAGAAGGCCTGCCAGCACTCCAAGCATGCCTAAAATGGCCGCGCTTGCGATCATCAGCGGTACGCTCTTGGCCCAAAAACGCGCAGCAATGGCGGGTAAGATCGTCAGCCCGATACTCATCAACGCCCCTAAGGCGTGAAACGAGGCCACAGTTGTCAATGCCAAAAGGCCGAAGAAGACGGATTGTGCGACAGGGCCTGCCCATTTGGCACCACCAGATGCGCGCAAGAATTGTGGGTCGAGCGTATCGATGAGGAGCGGACGATAGACCAAGGGCATGCCGATTGTGGTTACCAGTGCTGCAACACAGGCTAGCGCTAAAGCGGTGTTGTCGATGGCTAGGGCTGCCCCGAAAAGCAGTTTATCAAGATCGATCACGCCGCCACCCATGCTCGCGATCATGACGCCAATAGCTAAGGCTGTGAGGTAGAAGACGGCAAATCCTGCATCCTCTGGCAGGCGAAGCGCGCGACTGGCAGGGCCTGCGGTCATGAAGACCATGGTGCCCGTCAAGGCGGCACCCAGTGTTGTCCATAACGTGCTCCCGCCACTCAATAAGGCAGCCGCTGCAGCCCCCGGTAAAACGGCATGGCCCACGGCGTCGCCAACTAAGCTCATACGGCGCATCACAAGAAATACACCCAAGGGCGCGCCGGCAAGGGCGAGCGCCACGCCGCCTAAGGCGGCACGCGTCATAAACTCATAGTCAAAAAAGGGAGCAAAAACCCCGACCACGCCCAAACCCTCACTAAACCCTATGACGATTGAGCAACGCCGCTCACTGCGCGTAAGGGTTGGCTCATGCTGCTAAGGGGCTTGTCGTCGCTGCGCCGCAGGATGGCGCCAAATTTCGATAGCTCCCACCAAAGCGGAAACTGGCGCGCGCAATCAAGGTCATGGATGGCCGCAATCACGGTGCGGCCTTCACCGACCCAGTGTTGGATGACTTCTAATAATTTTGTTTGCGAAGCCGTATCGACGGCCGAGAACGGCTCATCCAGCAAAATCAGACCACAGTCTTGAACGCTCAGACGGGCAAACAAGGCGCGCTGTAACTGCCCACCGGATAAAGTGCTGACTTGCTGGTTTTCAAGATCGCTCAATCCAACCATGTCAAGGGCTTGGTCGATCCTGTCTTGATCATGGCGACAGGGCTTACCAAACAATCCAAGACGCGCCCACAAGCCCATCGCTGCCAAATCGCGCACCGTCAAGGGCGCATCGGGGCGAAGGCTGGGGCTTTGGGAAAGCCAAGCAATACTGCGATGGCGCTTCACAGGGGCATCCCACACACAGGAACCGCTGACAGGGCTTTGATCACCAGCCAACGTCCGCAACAGGGTGGATTTGCCTGCGCCATTTTGGCCAATCAAAGCAACCGCACTGCCTGTGCTGATGGTCCCACCAATGCCTGCCATCACCAAATGATTGGGGTAGCCAATTGCAAGATCATTTAAAATCAAGCTCATATCGCTAGATCCTGCATGCCGGTCTCAAGTGAGATTGGGTGGTGTTGGGGGAAGGGGATGGTCACGGGATCGGCATACTCTCAATCGCGCTAAATGCGAAGAGGGAATGTTATGTTATTACAGTACAGGCGATCAGCGCCGAGGCGGTCTTGCACCCAGTGCCCGCATGCGGCTAGCCTGTCAGGAGCGGGACGATAGATACCCCAAAAGGAATTTGCTTCATGTCGATGGATGGTCTTGAACTCACCTCAGCCAATGGCCTGACCTATCCATGTGGCGAACCGCCCGAGGTTGGGACTGTGAAAGAGGTCGCGGATGGCGTCTACTGGGTCCGCATGCCGCTGCCGTTTGCCCTTAAATGGATCAACCTCTGGCTCCTGCGCGATGGCGATGGCTGGGTGATTGTGGACACAGGCGTCGCGACCGAAGAAAGCCGTCTGCATTGGCGCACGATTTTTAACTCGGTGCTGGATGGTCTTCCCGTTACGCGGGTGATGATCACGCACATGCATCCCGATCATATAGGCCTCGCAGGGTGGATCACGCGTAAATTCGGGGCGGCCTTGTGGATTTCACGGCTGGAATATCTGACCTGTCGCACATTGGTTGCTGATACAGGGCGTGAAGCGCCCGAAGACGGCGTACGGTTTTATCGCGCGGCGGGCTGGGATGAGGATGCGCTCGATACCTATCGCATCCGCTTTGGTGGCTTCGGGAAAGCCGTATCGCGTCTGCCAGATTCTTTTGAACGTATGGCCGATGGCGACTGCATTGAAATTGGCGGCAGGGCTTGGCATGTGGTTACAGGCTGCGGCCACTCGCCAGAGCATGTGTGCCTCTATCAACCCGACCTCAAAGTTCTGATTTCAGGCGACCAAGTACTGCCGCGCATTTCGTCCAATGTGTCCGTCTTCCCGACAGAGCCTAATGGCGATCCGATGACTGACTGGATCAATTCCTGCCATAAACTCAAAGGCGTCATCGCTGATGATGTGTTGGTTCTGCCAGCGCATAACGAGCCATTTTACGGGCTGCATAAGCGCTTGGACGATTTGATCGACAATCATGAAACAGCATTGGCGCGACTTGCAGCCTGGCTCGCGACGCCGCGCCGGGTGATCGACTGTTTCTCACCTTTGTTTAAGCGCCCCATTGGTGGCGAAGTCCTCGGCATGGCAACAGGGGAGGCGATTGCCCACCTCAATTGCTTAATTGCTCGTGGGCAAGCCAAAGTTGAGCAAGGGCCCGATGGCACCCTACTTTATCGTCAAGCGGGGTAAAGGCCTTAAGGTGCCGGCTTGGGGTCCGGTGTAGGCACGTCTGCTGGCGGGGTCGGTTCTGGCGGCGGACCACTTGGTTGATCCGCGCCCGGCGCAATGGTCACGTTAAAGATCGGCGGTGGCCGTTTGCCGCGTCGCAAATCATCGGCAATGCCAATCCGGGCAGAGCCGCCATTCAAGCGTGCACGATAGACTTGGATATTCTCCAGCACGCGCTGCACATAATTGCGGGTTTCAGAGAAGGGGATCTTCTCTACCCAATCAATGGCGGTCTCAAGATCGGTTTCCCGTAACTCACCATAGGTCTGCACCCACTGGCGAGGGCGGCCCGGTCCCGCGTTATAGGCTGCAGCAGCCATGACGTAGGAGCCGTAGAAGTTATTGACCAGATCAAAAAGGTGAGCAGAGCCTAGGGTCACATTGTGGGTTGGCCGGCTGATCAACCAACTGGTGTCATGCTCAAGACCCATCCGCCGGGCTTGGCTAGCTGCTGTCGCGGGCAAGAATTGCATCAGGCCGCGAGCATTGGCTGAGGAAACAGCGCGGGTGTTGAACTCACTCTCTTGCCGTGTGATCGCCAAGGTGTAGGCATCTTCAATCTGGCCATACCCCACGATCCGGGGGATTGGCATGAGGGGATAGGCAGCTTCGGTGGCTAGAATGCCGCGATTGAGCCCGGCCTTGGCTACCCGAACTGCCAGCGCTGGTTCATCTTTGGCTCGCGCATATTCTGAAAGCGCTTGGTGTTCGCCTTCGGTATCCAGCTCATCATCCAAGGCAAGGGCAAATTGGCGGAAGAATTGGTTCTCACCCGCGTCAGAAAGGAGGTTGATGATCGCCATCATCGACCGGCCATTCAGGCGGTCACTATCTTCTTGCGTCGCTTTCTTTTCAGGCGGCAAAGTCAATTGTGCAACTTGGCCTAGCGTTTCGGCGAGTTTCACCGCAGCTAACTGCCCATAATAGACGGTTGGGAAGGCCGCTGCCGCGCGATAGTGGCTTTGTGCAATGTCTGGCTGGTTCAGCACTTCTGCGGTACGCCCTAGCCAATAGGCGGCGCGTGCGCGCGAGACTGGCGTGCGAACCCCGCTTTCCAAGCGCTTGAAATGCTCCAGAGCGACAGTGGGTTGGTTCAAGAACCGCAACGACACCCAGCCTGAAATGAATTCGCCGTCAGCAAAGCGCTCGCCGCGCTGATAGCCATGCCTGGAGGCGATGCGATAAGCCGACTGCCAATCGCGCGTCACAATGGCTTCATTCAAAAGATTGCGCCGCTCTGTCCAGATCAAATCCTGACCGGGCTCGGGGAGACCACGCGAGTCGATTTGGGTGAGGAGGGACAGGGCCTCGGCCCGGCGTCCGGCCTGACGCAAATTGCGGACGCGCTGATATTGAATGCCGCGATCGTCGAGGCTGACGCCAGTTAGGGTTACGGTGTCACCAGCTTGAATGCCAACCCGGCGTTGGGCGTTCAAGCGGCCGGTCTCGCTCATCAGCGGCCAAAGCGGCTTGGACTGGGTGACACGGTCCGTCCACAACAAGAAGTCGACCCGGGCATCATGGTCTTCGGTGGTCAATTCGCTGCCAAAGCGGGCAAGAAAATTCGCTTGGCTCGCACTATCAAAGCGATGACTGCGCCAACCATCTGCCAAATAGCGCTTGGCTGCTTCACGATCACCCAAGGCAAACAAGACGGATGCGAGTTCCAGCTTTCCTTCGCCAGAAATCGGGCCAGCGTGGTCGAGGCCTTGCTCCTTGCGCTCTAAAAATGCGCGCTTGGCTTGGGGGGTAAGCGTCGTCAGCGCGAGGCGTTGTTCGGCGCGGATGCGAATGTTTTGACGGCTCGGATAGTATGGCAGTTGGTCGAGCGCTTGGCGCAATTCGTCAAAGCTGGCTGGGTTGGAATCGGCAGTAGCTAGACGCCAAAGCAAGAGGTTCCGAATCCGCGCGTCACTGGTGGTGGCAATGGTAGCGCGGACGTAACTCCAATCACCGCGCTCCGCAGCCCGTAAGGAGGTCCTTAGGAGTTCAATCGGAGTTGTTGGCACAGGTGCCGCCGTAAAATCCACCGGTACTGAAGTAGGAACTGGCACAGGTGTTGGAGTGGGCGAGCTGGTCTCTTGGGCTAATGCCATGCCAGAGAAAAGCGGACTCGAGGTCAAAAGGCCGGTCACAAAAATGGCAAAAGCGGCTTTACGCGTGTCAAACACGGACATTTCAAAAATACTCCGGCAAGGATCAGCACTGGGTGGGGGAGGGCTGTCTTCGCATTGCGACCAAATGGCCGATTAGAGGGAACAGAAAGGATTGATCTTTGGAATCGCTTTTCGTGTCTAGCGATCAAATCCCACTGAACCTAGTCGTATGTGTGAAAAAATCAGGGCAAGCACAGCCCTATGCACGCCATTTGGCCTGCCCTTGGGTCTTGCATCCATATGAATTGCGGTCGAGAAGGGCTTTCACGATCCACTCACGTTTCAGCTAGGCCAGTTCGACCCATGACGGTTTTTAAAGGCGTTTACACCGCCCTGATCACGCCTTTCAAAGATGGCAAGGTCGATGATGCGTCTTTTCAGGCCTTAATCGAACGCCAAATTGAAAACGGTGTACACGGAATCATTCCTGTCGGCACGACGGGGGAGAGCGCTACCGTAGATGACGCTGAGCATTGGCATTTGTTCGACTTGGCGATTGAGGCAGCAAATCGGCGCGTGCCAGTACTTGCAGGCTGTGGCTCTAACGACACCCAAGCGGCGATCCGTCATATGCAAGTGGCCAAAAAGGCTGGTGCAGACGGGGCTTTGATTGTTGCCCCTTACTATAACAAGCCAAGCCAAGCAGGCCTGATCGCGCACTTCAATGCGCTCGGAAATGCCGTGGATATACCAATCATGGTCTATAATATCCCCGGTCGCACCAATGTCGACATTTTGCCCGACACGATGGCCGAGATTGCCAAGCATCCCAACGTCGTGGCCTTAAAGGACAGCGCGGGCGATCCTTCACGTACGGCCTTGCATTTGGCACGCATAACCAAACCGTTCTCGATTTTTGCTGGCGACGATAATCTCGCCTTGGGCTTTGCCGCCTATGGCGCAGTGGGCTGCGTTTCCGTCTTGTCCAACATCATGCCCAAGGAATGCGCGCACTTGCAGGCCCTGTTGGCTTCAGGCCAATTGGCAGAAGCGCGTGCTTTGAACCAGAGGCTGGATCCCCTGCAGCGGGCTTTATTCCTTGAGCCCAATCCAGGCCCGGCGAAATTCGCCATGGCGACTTTGGGCCTTTGCGCTGAAGATTTACGGCTGCCTTTGGTGCCCCCCATTCCTGCGACCCGCGTTGCAGTACAAACGGCCATGATCGCAGCCGGGGCGTTACGAGGCAATTAGGCCATGCGCCCAGAACAACCCCGCAAGCTGATCGCTGAAAACAAGCGCGCGCGCTTTGATTATTATATTGAAGATACCTATGAAGCGGGCTTGGTCCTAACCGGCACCGAGGTCAAAAGTCTGCGCCTTGGCCGCGCCAATATCGCCGAAAGCTATGCGAGCCCAGAGCATGGCGAAGTTTGGCTGATCAATTCCTATGTGCCTGAATATGGTCCGGCGTCACGCTTCAATCATGAGCCTCGGCGCAAGCGCAAATTGCTGTTGCGCGAACGGGAGATCAATAAATTGTTCGCCGCCGTCGACCGCGAAGGGCGCACGGTGGTTCCTCTGAAGCTCTATTTCAACGAGCGCGGGATGGTGAAACTAGAGCTCGCGCTCGCCAAGGGCAAAAAGGATCACGACAAGCGCGATTCAACTAAGGAGCGCGAGTGGAAGCGAGAGCAGGGGCGCTTGCTGCGCGATCGGGGCTGAGGCCATGTCGGGCTGGCTGGACCGCTTTTATCGCTTCTTCACCGAAATGGACTCCACCGCTGCACGAGCGGTATGGGTCGCTTTCATATTGTTCTCAATTGCCGGCGTTGTGCTGACTGCGGGCATGATGTTCATCGATCTAGACCAAGGCGGCATTGCCCAGTTTCTGCGTGGGTTACGCGATGCGTGGTGGGCACCAGCAGCAGTCACGGGAACCTTCATCACCTTGGCTTTTGTCGGTGCGCCCCAAGTTGTTCTTATTGCGGCAACCGTTGCCGTTTTTGGTCCGTCTGAAGGGATTGTGCTAAGCTGGGTGGCAACTCTGCTTTCGGCGCAAGTCGGTTTCATGCTCGGGCGGGTAGGCGGCGCTGCCGCCCTATCTAAGCTTTTAGGCGGTCGTGGTGGCCGGGCGCTGCGCTTCATTGGCAAGAATGGCTTTCTAGCCAGCCTCATCATCCGGTTGGTGCCTTCGGGCCCATTCATTGTCTGCAATATGGCGTTGGGAGCGGCCAAAGTAAGGCTGACATCGTTTATCGGTGGCACGGGGATTGGAATCCTGCCGAAAATCTGTCTCGTCGCCTTTGGCGCGCATGGCGTCGGCGAGGTCCTGAAAGGTGAAAACCAAGGCGCGATTTGGTTTTTTGTCGCCGCAGCAATCATCTATCTGGTGCTAGCCTTGGTAGTGCGGCCGATGCTAGGCAAAGGCCAAGCACAAGAGGGCCTTGATTAAGCGCAAGTTTTGGATTAATTTGCTGTCAACGAGGTCGAAAATCTAACTATGCGCAAAATTTTTCCATTTAAAGGGATGAGCTCACAAGATTTTGCTTCAACCTTACGGGTTGGGCAGGAGATTGCGGCTGCGCAATATGATTTGGCCCAACGGGCTGGTTCCCTCTTATTGGATGCAGGTCGACTTAATCTGAAGCTGGCAGGGCTGCTTATCAGCCCTTGGGCGCGCAAGAGTCGCTAGACCAATCGGTCGGGTGACGGCGCTCAGGGGTAAAGCGCCGCAAAGGGCCGAAAGAAGGCCCCCTCTTCAAAAAATCAGCAAATCAGGCGACACAGCATCATGATCCAATCTATTCGTATTTTTGACACCACCATGCGCGATGGCGAGCAATCCCCCGGCGCGTCCATGACCCATGACGAGAAGATCGAGCTCGCGAAATTGCTCGAAGATATGCGCGTCGATGTCATTGAGGCTGGCTTCCCCATTGCAAGCCAAGGCGATTTCGAAGCCGTTCAAGCCATTGCACACACCATCAAAACAAGCACAGTCTGTGGCCTATCGCGGGCAGGGGCCAAGGATATTGAGCGCTGCGCCGAGGCGGTGCGTCCCGCGCCGTTGAAGCGGATCCATACCTTCATCTCAACTTCGCCCATCCATATGAAGCATAAGTTGCAGATGGAGCCTGAAGCGGTTCTCGAAGCCATTCATAGCTCAGTCTCTTTGGCCCGGAATTTTACCGACGATGTCGAATGGTCGGCAGAAGACGCAACCCGGACAGAGCGTGACTTTTTGTTGCGCGCAGTGGAAACCGCGATCCGCGCTGGGGCGACCACGATTAATCTGCCTGATACAGTCGGCTATTCCTTCCCCAGCGAGTATGGGGCGTTGTTTGCCGATGTAATCGCCAATGTTCCGGGCGCAGATGAAGTGATCTTCTCCGCCCATTGTCACAATGATTTGGGCCTCGCTGTTGCCAATTCTTTGGCAGCCGTCCAAGGCGGTGCTCGCCAAATTGAGTGCGCGATCAATGGCTTGGGCGAGCGCGCAGGCAATGCCGCGCTGGAAGAAATCATCATGGCGTTGCGGGTTCGCGGCGATGGTATGCCTTATTCAACGGTTGTGGATGCGACACGCTTGATGATGGCTTCCAAAATGGTCAGCCGCATCACGGGCTTCCCAGTCCAGTATAACAAAGCGATTGTCGGCAAGAATGCTTTTGCGCATGAAAGCGGCATCCATCAGGATGGCATGCTGAAGCATGCCCAGACCTATGAGATCATGCGCCCTGAAGATGTTGGCCAGGGCGCGACCAATCTTGTTATGGGCAAGCACTCTGGTCGCCATGCCTTCAAAGATAAGCTGCGCGATATGGGCTATGAATTGTCAGACAATGCGTTCCAAGACGCATTTGGTCGCTTTAAAGCGCTCGCAGACCGTAAAAAGCACGTCTATGACGATGACATTATCGCCTTGGTGGACGATGCGGCTGCCCATTATGATGACGCGATCAAAGTGATGCGCTTGCGTGTGGTTGCGGGAACTGATGGTCCTCAAACCGCTGAAATCGATCTGGAAATCGACGGCAAGCCAGCGTGGACGACCCAGCGTGGCAATGGTCCTGTCGACGCCGTCTTCAACGCCATCTCGGCTTTGGTGCCCCATAGCGCGGTCTTGGACCTCTATCAGGTCCATGCGGTTACTGAAGGCACAGACGCGCAAGCCGAAGTCTCGGTGCGGTTGAGCGAGCATGGCCGGATCGTCACCGCTCGCTCTGCTGACGCTGATACGCTTGTGGCGTCAGCCAAGGCCTATGCCAGCGCTTTGGCTCGGCTGCGGGCTAAGCGTGAGCGCGGCGAGGATGCGCAAGCCGTAGGGTAAGCTTGTCAGCCCTTTAGGCGGGCAACACCAGCTCCACAAACGCCGAGAAGTCATCGGGCGGAGGGACGCTAAGGCGCATCGGCTCACCCGTCGTAGGATGGGTGAAGTCTAGCGTCGCTGCGTGCAGCATCAGGCGCGGGCAGGGCTTGCCGGCGAGCATAAGTAGCCCGCCATATTTGGTGTCCCCGGCCAGAGCGTGGCCTATGGCGGCGAAGTGCACCCGGATTTGGTGCATGCGGCCCGTTTGGGGCGCAACTTCGACCAAGGACGCAGCGGGGCCAGACGACAGCACGCGATAATTTGTAAGAGCCGTTTGGGCGTCTGTTTCGCCTGTATTGGCTGCGCGCATCAGATCGAGTCCACCGGACTTGATCTTGACCAAAGGCAGGTCAATTTGGCCTTCGTTTGCCGTCAATTTGCCGCCAACCAGCGCCAGATAGCGCTTTTCAAGCTGGCGTCCAGCAAATTGGGCGGATAAATGCGCGGCAGCGGGGCTGGTTTTGGCAACGATCAACAGGCCAGATGTTTCCCGATCCAGCCGGTGGACCAGTTTGGGCTTTCGGCCTTTGCGGGTCTTGAAAGCGGCAAGAAGCCGATCAACGTCCCGCGTGATCCCTGATCCGCCTTGAACGGGTAGGCCCGACGGCTTGTTAAAGGCGATGAGCACATCATCCTCAAAGAAAACCAAGTCACGAATATAGTCCTGCTCTTCTTGACTGAGCGGGGCAGGGCCTTGAGCTGAAAAACGACTGGTGGGACGATTGGCCATCGGCGCTGACTAGCCCATCTGTGGCGCTACTCGCAAGGTGTGGGGATGGGGTGATCCTGTCTGTTGGGAACGAAGCCCTCGAGCCCTAGTCCAAGAAGCCTTCCAAAGGGCATTTCTGATGCTTCTGTTTGCTCTCTTCTACCCTTAAAAGCCCTCCACTTTAGCACGACTTAGGCCTGACCTGGAGGCAGCTTATATTTGTTCGCAAGTGTTTCAGTATTGGATGGGCTAGATCAATTTTTTAGGGTTCAATTAATCAAACTAGAAGGAAACTTTGCTAAAGTGACAATTCACGTACAGAATTGATGCGTTGGGTGCTTCGAATGTTTCCGCGTTTACCATCACGATCTTCAATGAAGGCCCGGGCTCAGTCTGGCAATCTAACCATTATGGCTGGCATCGCGATCGTGCCGCTGGCTATGATTGTTGCCATGACAAGCGAGCTTGCGTCGCTGAGTTCTGAAAGAGCCTTGATGCAATCGGCCGCAGACGCTGCTGCCTTGTCAGGGGCTCAGAATTTAATCTTAGTTGGCTCAAGCGCTAGGCAAAAGCCAGCGGATGTTGAAAATTTGCGATGGCTCAAGTTGGTACCTTCGCAAGCCGCGCGACGGTTTCGTTTAAGGCAGTCCAAGGCAATGACGGCTCCTACACGGTTGAAGGACTTGCAATTCGGCCCTCATTTTTCGGAAATTTAGTGCCGAAGGGCGGCTTTCGTATTGAAGTGAAATCGATCGCCGAATCCATGAATGTGCAGCCTTTGTGTGTGGTTGGCGATGATGGCAACCTTACCGGCAAAGCCATTACCGGAACCGACAATAGCACTCTTCGCGCTCAAAATTGTATCGTGCACGCCAATGGTAATTTTGAGTTGCTTATGAATGCGACTGTTGAGGCCGGCACCTCGCGCGCCGTGGGTAAAGCCACGGGCTTTGGCTTCAAGCCCGCAGCAAATAGCGGTGCCCTAAAGGTCAACGATCCATTCAAATCCAGAACCATAGAACCGCCCACGCCATGCGACAAAGTGCCTGATGGCGGTAAAAAGACGATTGCGACAGCTACTGAGTCGGTCACTTTAAAACCGGGCATTCACCGGACTGCATATACCGTAACCGGACAAGCCACCTTACGGCTGGAACCAGGTGAGCATTATTTCTGCAAGTCCCTGACGGTCCTTGGCCAGGGCGGACTAGAGGGTGAGGATGTGGTGTTGCTCTTCACAGCCGGGACCGCCTTATCGGCTTCTGGCAACGCTTATGTATCTTTATCTGGCCGCCAATCCGGCCCTTGGGCCGGCTTTGTATTGGTGTCAACGCGCGGCAATTATGCAAACCATTCTTTCTCCTCTGTCAGGGTCGATAAGTTGTTGGGTACAATTTACATACCCATGGCAAGGCTTCTAGTCAGCGGCAATGGGGATATTGCGGAGGGCTCTCAATGGAGCGTGATTGTTGCCCGAAACATCAATCTTAGCGGTAATGCACGTCTGGTCATTAACTCCGATTATGCGGGTTCACCAGTGCCTGTGCCTACCGGGGTGGGTAATCAAGCCGGCGGTGGTGCCAATGGACCGTTGCGCCTGCGGCAATAGACTTTGCGTCACAGCAAGAAATGCCTTGCCCAAGGCGGCAAAGTTCTAGAGCGTGATCGCGAAAGTAGGAGCGA
>CAMDDL010000039.1 GCA_945891505.1 Maricaulis salignorans
CTGTGCAAGGCTTGGCGGTTGGAACTGCTACTACAAACCACCAGGCCCCAAAACCATGCGCACCGGCTGGTCCGTCCTAACACAAACCCTCACCGGCTATACTCTCGCCCTCAACTCCACAACAAACCAAATTCCGTGAATCCCGTAGCTTAGTAGCAAAGGCGTCGTGGTCGTGCTCGAAGCCACAGGCGGATGTGAGCGCGCGTTACTTCACGCACTCACCATCCACAAAGTTGGCTATGCGAGGGTCAATCCAAGACAAGCGCGAGAATTCGCGCGCGCAACGGGCCGATTGGCAAAGACCGATGCTGTCGATGCGCGCATGCTGGCCGATATGGGCGCAAAGTTTGCCCTCAAAGCCGATGATCCGATTGATCCACAACGGGCAAGATTAGCCGATTTAGTTGCGCGCCGTGAGGCCTTGATCGGATACATAACAAAGGAGAAACAGAGACTTGGAACCACGGTCGATCTCTTCATCAAAGACGATATCGCCACCACGCTCACCTTCCTCAAGACCCGTCTCGCAGCCCTGACTAAGGAAATAGCTGCCCACATCAAATCTGCGGCACAACTCGCCAAACTTGATGCAGCCCTCCAAAGTGCTCCTGGCATCGGCCCTGTTGTCGCCGCCACTTTAGTCGCCGGCCTACCTGAAATCGGAACGACCAACCGCCGAGCTCTCGCCAGCCTTGCAGGTCTCGCACCACACGCTTGCGACAGCGGCATACGACGCGGCTCTCGCCATATCTGGGGCGGTCGCGCCTAGATACGGCGCGCCCTCTATCTCGCCGCCTTCATCGCCAGCAGCCGCGATCCTGTCCTTAAAGAGTTCCGCGCCAAACTCTCAAACCAACAGCGTCCGTTCAAAGCCATTATCATCGCGGTCGCCAGAAAGCTCCTCACACACCTCAACGCCATGATCCGCTCAGGACAGCCTTGGAACAATCAAATCAACGCTGAATTGACACCCGCATGACCTTGGTCAAGACAGTTGCTAGTACCGCCGATAAAGCCCCGCCAGCACACCTTGAACCTTTACCCGGTCTGGCCCGAAGATGCGGGTCTCGTAGCGAGGGTTGGCGGCTTCTAAAGCGATGGATTGGCCGCGACGGCGCAGGCGCTTTAGGGTGGCTTCTTCATCATCGACCAAGGCAACGACAATTTCGCCAGATTGGGCGTCATCGGTGCGGCGGATGATGACAAAGTCACCTTCCAAGATGCCGGCATCAATCATGGAATCGCCTTTGACTTCTAAGGCAAAGTGCAGGGCAGGGTCCAATTTGTCCGGCGCGGCGATCCGATCAATCTCATGCTGAATGGCCGCGATAGGGACACCCGCTGCGATACGACCCAAGACCGCGATATCATTGGCTGCTGAAGGCGGGATGGCCGGGATTGCGGGCGCAGGTTTGGAACCCACCACCAGTGGCGTAAAGGGTTGGCGGCCCTTAGGTGGAGCGGCCGTGGTTGCACTATCGGGCAGTTTCAAGACTTCCAGTGCGCGGGCGCGATGGGCGAGGCGGCGCAAAAACCCGCGCTCTTCCAAAGCCGTAATCAGGCGGTGAATGCCCGACTTTGATGCCAAGTCCAACGCATCCTTCATCTCGTCAAAGGAAGGCGAGACGCCAGTTTCCTTGAGACGCTCATGAATGAATAGCAAAAGCTCTCGTTGTTTGGACGTCAGCATCAACTTCCCCTATCTTGCGAGGCGCGCGCGTACGCTTGGCCCCTGTCAAATCCGCTGGCACCGTGAACGATGCACGAACAAAGTAGCGATGTTCTAACTCTGTTCCGTTTTTTCGTCTATAGCCTTATGAAAATTTTTCCGCAGCCCCAAAATGGCTTACCTACACATGCCCCTCTCGCCTGTCGGCGGCATGACTGCTAAGTCAGCCGTGATAGGAAAGAAACATGAAAGTCAGATTTGCCCCTTCGCCCACCGGCAAGCTTCACGTCGGCAATGTCATCACGGCATTGCGCAATTGGTTGTTTGTGCGCCAACATGGCGGCACCTTCCTGTTGCGGATTGATGATACCGATACGGCGCGCTCTACCCAAGCTTATGAGGATGGTATCCGCACGGACCTGACATGGCTGGGCCTGACTTGGGATGAAGAAGCCCGCCAGTCGGCACGCTTTGATATTTATGACAAGGCGCGTGACCGGCTGATCGAAGCTGGCCTGCTCTATCCCTGCTATGAGACGTCTGAAGAATTGGACCGCAAGCGCAAGATCGCGTTGTCGCGCAAGCTGCCCCCAGTTTATGATCGTGCCGCGCTCGCCCTCACAGATGCAGACAAGGCCGCCTTTGAAGCCGAAGGGCGCAAGCCCCATTGGCGCTTTAAGCTCTCGGGCAAGCGCGTGGCTTGGCAGGATTTGATCCGGGGTGCGCAAACGGTCGATACAGCCTCGATGTCCGACCCCGTGCTGATCCGCGAAGATGGTGCTTATCTCTATACTTTGCCGTCAGTCGTAGACGATGTGGACTTGGGCGTCACCCACGTGATCCGCGGCGAAGACCACGTGACCAATACAGGCGCACAGGCTGAGATTTTTGAAGCGCTCACGGGCGGTAAGCGCCCTGAATTTGGCCACTTCCCACTGTTGGTTGGTGCTGATGGCGAGACCTTGTCCAAGCGGATTGGCTCTCTATCGGTTGAAAGCCTGCGCGAACAGGGAGTTGCACCTTTGGCGGTCTTGTCCTTGATGGCACGGATCGGCACGTCGGACCCGGTCGAGGCCGTCGACAATCTAGACGCGCTGATTGCTGGCTTTGACTTTGGTAAGATCGGCCGCGCGCCAGCCCGCTTTGACCCCGAAGACGTCCGCCGCCTAGATGCCCAATTGCTGCAGCATGCCGATTATACGGCGATCCAGCCACGTTTAGCCGCCATCGACTGCGATCTGGGTGAGGCTTTCTGGCTGGCCGTTCGCGGCAACCTAGCAAAGTTTGACGATGTGGCGCTTTGGGCCAAAGTCGTCCAAGGCCCGATTGAGCCCCAAATTGATGAGCCAGACTTCATCGCCACAGCTTTGGGCCTTCTGCCTGCTGGTCCTTATGATGAAACATCTTGGTCAGGCTTTACCGAGGCGGTGAAGGCAGCCACCGGGGCAAAAGGCAAAGGCCTCTTCATGCCCTTGCGCAAGGCTCTCACGGGCCAAGAACATGGGCCGGAGATGAAGTGGATCTTTATGCTGATCGGCCCAGAGCGTGCGGCAAGCCGCTTGGCGGGCAAAGCGTCCTAGGTACTCTTCGCCCGATGGGCTTCTAACTCTGCGTCCCAATTCATTTTCTTGCGCATCGCGTGGAAATGGGGTGTGCCGTAGATTTGGAAAAACTCATCTGTGATACGCCAAGATTCTTCAAACCAAGCGCTTTTGGGCAAGGCGGCCGCGCCATCGCGCATGAACAGGCCAATGATGATTGCGGTCGGTCCTTGGAAGGTGTGGATCATGTCCCAGCTTGGCGGTACCTTAACGTAACCTTCAGCGTAAAGCTTAGAAAAGCGCTTTTGCCAGATCAAATTTTCGTATTGGACTTTAATCTCGCTATAGCGCTGCACTTGCTCAATTTCCGATGGCTCGCCCTTTAAATGGTCCAAGGACCAAGCATTTTTGGATTGGGCATCAAGAAACGCTTCAAAATAGATGGAGTTATAGTGCGTGAATTGAATCAAAGGGTTGGCAGCTTGGATGTCTCGCCCGAGCCAAGCGAAGTAAATGCTGACCCCTAGCCCATAGGCAGCTTGATAGAGATCCCAGTTTGTTGGGTAGAGGCGATAAAGGGTCGCGGTGGAGACACCGGCCTGTTTGGCAATGCTTGCCATGCTTAGATTTTGAAAGCCTTGTGTATAGATAACAATAGCCGCAGAGGCGACGATGCGGCCCCGGCGATTGGTCGCGTCCAGTCTGTTGGGGCTTTTGGTCAGCATGCGCTGCAACTCTAGCATCAGCAATTCGTGCGCACTTGCCGGCGTCGGCTTTTCCCGCAACGAAGTCTCTATGTCCTTCAGAAACGGAAGATCACGTTCTAATGTTGCATAGAATTTTGCTTTGTTGATTTCTTCTATGGGCGTCTTTTGCAGGGACCCTCCATCCAAGAATCCGATCGGCGATTGCTGCCGCACGGACCTGAACTTGGCAGTGCCATACAAGAAGAAAAATTCTTCAACGATTTTGATGGCTTCTTCATACCAACCCATTGCAGGTTTATAGGGCGCGCCAAGGTCGCCGTGCCAACTTCTGGTTCTTACTGATATTTCACCAGCCAGCCTGACGAACATGATTTGCCGATCTCGGTTCTCAACAAAGCCATCAGCAACTAGACGATCAAGAATTGCATCCACAAAATGTCTGAATTCTTGACTGACCCCCGCTGCAATCACGCGCGCCTCTGCCGTGATCTCAGTTTCGGTTTGCAGGATAAAGCCCTGGATAAAGTAAAACATTTGGACACTGGCTTGCTGCCAAATCGACGTGAGATGGTAAGTGAATTCAATGAGATTACGAAATGGGTGGGGATGTTGGGGGGCGTCTAGAACCATGTCCAAACGGAGTTGATTACCTAGCTTAAGCGCGTCAAGGAAAAGCTGATTGCGATCTGGGTAGAGACGATAGAGCGTAGCCGTCGACACGCCTGCTTGGTCGGCAACTCTTGTTACATTGGCCTCGTTGAAGCCAGCTTCCAGCCACTCCATTAATTCGCTCGCGCAGATCAATTTTTTGCGCGCATCGTCATCTTGCCGTTTGGCTTGTGCCGCCAAAAGCGCTTGAATTTTCGCTTCGAAGTTACGGCTCTTATTAGCCGGCTGAACTAGCGCGTTCATTTGTATTCTTTCGAGAACTTGGCATTTTTTGTTCTGGCTGTGTTTTTCACTAACAGTCGGGCGAAGTAAATGGGAAAGTCCCATCCTAACTTAGGGCCGACTATCTGGTAAGGCCATTCTCAGTCAGAATTCAAGGTGGGTTTTGCTGAGGCATTATCTGAGCCTCTAAATTTGCTTCCCAATTCCCATGTTTGCCCATTGTTTGAGCGTCTGGGGTGGCATTTAAGCTAGACCAAGCTTGGCCAAGTCTCGGGCGCTGAAACGGATACTTTGTTGTGCCGTAAATCTCAAAGAAGCCCTCAACGATGTTGGTAATCTCTAGGAGCCATTCCACGTCGGGAGCATAACTACTATAGCTCGTTTGATACCAATGCGATGTCTGGGCTTCGATTGGGGCGGTTAGACGAAAAATCATGTGATAGAGAGAGGCGGGGCGCAGAAAGCCTTCTTGTATCAACACAGCGATGCGGTCGTGCCAAAACTGCTTGATTTCGGCATTGCCAGCCAAAGCGATGACACTGGCCTGCTCCGACACGTGGGAATCCATCCGAACCAGAATGGTTTGGCAAAGCGAGAATTGTTTGAAATAGGGCTCTTGCAAGATGGACGCATAGTGTTGTGCGAATTCAAGCAGGTCCAACATCGGATTGTCGTGCGGCGGATATTTTTTCATCGCCTCAACAATCAATTGTTGCCCAAGCGCCAGCGCTTCGAGGTGCATGTCGTCGCGATTAGGGAATAATCGTTCAAGGGTCGCAGGCGTTAAACCAGCGCGCGCAGCAATTCTTGGAATTTGTGCACTTAAGAAGCCCATTTCCGCCCATTCTTGCAGGACTGCAGCCAAAACGAGATACGAGCGCGTGCCGTCATTTTGACGGGACATCGGCACCGACAATCGTTCGCATATCTGCTGTTTGAAAAACAGATACGACTTATGATGTGCTGATGCAGCAGTCATGACTAGCCCTTTCCGAGCTTTTCCGCTGACCGTTGGGCCAAATAGAATGCGAGTCGAGTGAGTTGGTCGGAGAGGTAAAGGCTGATCATTTTTGGTTCCTAGGTTGTCTTTGTGGACTGGAACGCGGCGCGATCTTCGTCCCAATTGAACTTCTTGCGGCATGCGTGAAAATGAGGCGTCCCATAGAGCGTCAAGAAATCGTCTGCCGCTCGCCAGCAATCCTCAGCATTTGACGACTGCGAGACGTAAGGGACGTCGGTTAGGCAAGCCGGATAGAAGAAAAGGCTTACGACTGGGCCCCAGAATATCTCGATCAGAGCCAAATTAGGGTCTAAATTAAGATAACCTTCTACCTTCAATCGTTGAAACTGGCCCAGCCAAAAACTCTCTGAATGTTTGCGATAAATCGAAACGTGATCTTTGATCCCAGAGTCGCGGTTACAGAGCCTATAATAGAGCGGCGAGATTGTTTCTTTGGCACGGGGACGGGTCCAAATATCGACGCCACGAGCCAATAGCTCCGTCAGGCGATACAAGGGATTGGGATGGTTACTATCTAAGGCTAGCCACAGGATGACGAGTTGCAGGCCTAACTGAAACGCGGCAGTGTAAAGGGATTCAACATCAGGAAAGAGGCGATACAAAGTTGCGGTTGAGACACCCGCCCGCTTTGCAATCGCTGGCATACTAATTTGGCTGAAGTTTAGAAATAAATTCTCATAGATAACCGCTGCCGCAATACGTTGTCGCAGATTGGTTGGGTCCAATCGGTTGGTTCTTGGAGTCAGCATGGGTTCCAATTGGCCGAATAAAAATCGGTCCACATCGGCAATCTCATTAGGGCCTCGCATAAATGCCCCAATCCCAATTATAGAGGGTGTTCTGCTGGTTAAATTTTTCGGTACCGTAAAGCTTGAAGAAGTCGTGTACGATTTGCTGGGCCTCTGCTTGCCACTTGTCATTTGGTGCAATCGGCGTCTGACCCATCAAGAACCGCCTTACGGTCTGTATCTCTACAGCACCAACTAGGCGGCATCGTTGCCATTTAAGCTGATCAACACGGACCAATCCGTCATCAGCCATTTTCTGGATTTTTGCGTACCAAATCTGCTTTACCTTGGTGTAATTCTCAGAGGCAATCGCGCTTACATCGGCTTGTAGGTCCGGCTCAAGCAACATGATACTTTGGGCCAACAACATTTGTTGGGGTGCCGGATGGGATACCGTCTCAGCATAATTGCAAAGTAGTGCCGTTAAGTCGCGGATCGGGTTTGGATGTTCGCTATAGGTTGCAAGCGCATCCAGCAAGATTGAGTGGCCGAATTTGAGGGCTTCGCAAAACAGGACTGTCTTGTCTGGGAATTGCCGATAAAGGGTTGCCGTCGACATGCCGGCACGATTTGCGATGCTAGCAACTTGTGCCCTTACATAGCCAACTTCTGTCCATTCCTGCAGAACGCTTGCAAGCGTGCGATTTCTGCGGGCTGTCAGGTCATGGCGGCGAACTGCGGCCTTGAGATAGCGTCGGACTTGATTGTCGAAAAAGAGGCCAACGTCGGGGGCACCGCCTTCAGCCTCCATAGCTGTTCCGCCCAGACTCTCATCTTCTTGCAGCGCAAGCGTAAAATTATCCAGTTTCATCGACTTACAGCCTCTTTTTCCCCAGCTGCGTTACGGCCGGTGCCTATGCCCCCAAGCTGACACTTTGGATCCAATCAGCCGTGAGCCGGACTTGGCCCCCGAAGGATCGCTTTGCCGCATCTAAACCCTTTGGCCTGCTTGCCTGCGACCCGAGGCCATCTTAAGAGTTGGTGGGGCAAAATTACCGAAAAGTAAAGTGTTTACTTAGTTGCGACATAAGTAATAAAACGAATCAAATTAAAAATAAATATTCAATTACAGTTAACGTTTAAAATACCGGCAAAATCAGTAATTTATGCATTAAAAATTCACTAGTTTCGCCGATAAAGCGTGTAGTATAAAATTTTAAATACATTTTATAGAAACTTTAATCTCAATGTACAAAAAATCTAATCAAATTTACTTTTACGTATTTTTGAATTTCTAGGTTATTTGTTACCCGCAAATTTGCGGGCAAACGTGGGTCGTCGCGCCAGAGGCTGGCAACGCTGTCAACAGGGAATTGTTATCGGTGCTGCGAAGGTGGCTTTACGGTTTCGCGTTGGCTGCTTCTAAGCCGTCCATCGCTTCCTCTGGTGTGTCCACACAGAAGAAGGAGTCGCGAAATGCTTCGGGCGTGAATTTCGTCTCAATCGTGGCTTCAATCAAATCGACAAAAGGTTGCCAGAAAGCCCGCCCCACAAACACGACTGGCTTATGGTGGAGCTCTAAGCGTTGCCAAGACAGTGTCTCAACGACTTCTTCCAAAGTGCCGATACCGCCGGGCAGGACGATGAACGCGTCGGATTCAGCAAACAAGCCCCATTTGCGCTCGTGCATCGTCTCAACCATACGGGTCTCAAAGGCGGGATTTGGCTTTTCCCACTTGGTCAAAAAGTGCGGCATAATGCCGAGAACTTCACCACCGGCTTCATGCGCAGCACGAGACGATGCCCCCATCAAGCCGACATTGCCGCCGCCATAGACGAGGCGGACGCCACGTTTGGCAATCTCTTCGCCCATTTTGGTGGCGAGCTCGAGAAATGCAGGATCTACTTTGTTGGATGAACCACAATAGACGCACACAGATTTCAGTTTGGTCATGGCGTGTTCCTTAAGTGGACGTCCGAATGTGCGCCCGACTCACGTCAGGGGCTCACCTGATTTTGCGTGCGCTATATGCATGTTTCCTGACAATTGTGCATCAGGCCTTGCCAGCAAAAACATTTGGGCTGTTCAATCCCGGCCAAGATTGCCTATGTGCTAAGTATGAGAAATGGTGAACGCACAGCTTCCGACGCAGCCAATGAGATTTCACCCATCGGACGGGCTTTAACGCGCTTGGTGCGCTTGATCGGTGGGCTGGATACACCAGAGCTGCGTGTTCGGGTGGGGTTAGCCCTCGGCCTAACGCTCGTTTCCAAGGTTTTCATTGTCGGCGCACCCTTGGTTCTGGCTGATGCCGTGAATGGCCTAAGTAGCGGCAACAATCCGTCCTGGGATGCTATTTTTCTGATGGCGATTGGCGCATGGGCGTTGATGCGGTTCTTGGGGTCTGGTGCACCCCAATTGCGCGACACTATTTTCCAGCCTGTTAGTGAAGAAGCACAAAGGCGGGCAGGGGTTGCCGTTTTCGGCCATGTGCATGCCCTTGGAATCCGTTTCCATCAATCCAAGCGCACGGGCGCAGTATGGCGCACGATTGAACGCGGTGTTCGCGCCATCGACTTTTTGACCCGCTTTGTCGCTTTCAACATTGGGCCAACCTTGATTGAGCTCGTGATGGCAGCGCTTGTCTTGGGTGTTCGCTATGGCTGGTTCTTTGCTTTGATCGCGGCTTCAACCGTCGTGGTCTATACAATCATTACCTTGGCGATTACCGAGTGGCGCCTGCAATATCGTCGCGATATGAATGATGCCGACAGCGAGGCAACGGGTCGGGCAGTCGATTCCTTGATGAATTTCGAAACCGTCAAAGCCTTTGCCGCAGAAGCGCGCGAGACTGAGCGCTATAATCAAGCGGTTCGAACCTATGCCAGAGCTTCCGTGCAATCCAACGCGACCCTCCAAGGCCTCAACGCTGCACAAGGCTTTATCCAGAATTTGGGCCTGGCAGCCATGGTGGCAGCTGCAGGCTATGCGATTTCCCGTGGCACGATGGGGGCAGGCGATATTGCCGCTGTCACGCTTGTCATGCTGAACCTGTATGGGCCACTCAATATCTTGGGCTTTGCGTGGCGCGAGATCAAACAAAGCTCGATCGACATGGAAGCCATGTACGCACTCCTTGATGAACAGCCTGACATTGCCGACAAGCCGACAGCAATAGCTTTGAACGTCAGCCAAGGCGAGGTAGAATTTGACCGTGTCGCCTTTGTGCATGACGGTCGCCACGCGGGGCTCTCTGACGTCTCTTTTACCATCCCTACGGGCAAGACTGTCGCAATTGTCGGCCCATCTGGTTCGGGTAAGTCCACCATCGTGCGCCTGCTGTTTCGCTTCTATGATCCACAAGCCGGGGCGGTTCGCATTGATGGCCAAGACTTGCGCGATGTGACCCAAGAGAGCGTGCGCGCGGCCATTGGCCTCGTGCCCCAAGACGTCGTGCTGTTCAATGACACGTTGGCCTATAACATCGCCTATGGGCGACCTGACGCCACGCAAGAGGAAATAGCCGAAGCGGCCAAAATGGCGCGCCTAGAGGGCCTAATCGCCGCAGCACCCATGGGGCTTCAAACCAAGGTGGGTGAGCGGGGCTTAAAACTGTCGGGTGGGGAGCGTCAGCGTGTCGGCATCGCCCGCGCCCTCTTGAAGAATCCGCCGATCCTCGTGCTCGATGAGGCTACCTCCAGCCTCGATTCTGTGACCGAAGCCGAAGTTCGCGAAGCGTTGGAAGATGCTGCCAAAGGCCGCACGACCTTGGTGGTCGCCCATCGCTTGTCCACTGTGGCCGATGCGGACGAAATCATCGTGCTGGCTGATGGTAAAGTCGCTGAACGCGGCAGCCACGAGGCGCTCTTGGCTAAGGGCGAGGTCTATGCCGAATTGTGGGAGATGCAGGCCCGCATGAATGCACCAGTAGTGGCTGAAATTCCCCACGCCGCACAAACTTGACCACTAACAGGTGAGCCTTTGGCCCAAAGTGACTTTTCAGGAGTGGAGGAAAGTGGCTCCCCGAGTAGGGCTCGAACCTACGACAAAGCGATTAACAGTCGCTTGCTCTACCAACTGAGCTATCGGGGAACACTTGGAGGCGCGCCTTATACCGCCACCTTCGGATCGTGCAAGCCTTTGATGCGGATTGAATGCAGCAAGTTGCAGAACATGATCCCAAACGCCCCTTAATCCACAACACCAAAAAAAGCGGGGAGCCGTTGCAGGCCCCCCGTTGAGATCGGGTATGGTGGGGTGTCTTCCTAAGAAGACAACACCAGTTAATATGATTCTAACCTTAATGTTCGGTTAATATGTCGATTACTTCTTGGTAAAGAACTCCGCTTTACTAGCGCACTTCTGTTACGAAATCGGCAGTGGGACGACGCACCTTTTGCAGATTTACCAGCCAATCGCCTTCATCTTGACGATAGCCCAAGGGTACAATCACAACGCTGCGCAGACCGCGCTCACTAAGGCCCAAAATCTTGTCCACAGTGGCTGGGTCAAAGCCTTCCATCGGCGTGGCATCCACGTGGGCTTCAGCGGCAGCAACCATCGCTACACCTAAGCCAATATAGGCCTGACGGGCAGCGTGTTGATAATTGGCTTCCGCGTCGCGCTGCGGATAGGTCGCCAACAGCATGTTGCGATAATTCTCCCAGCCATCGTTTTTAAAGCCGCGGACTTCGTTGGTCAGGTCAAACATGTGGTTGATACGGTCAGCGGTATAATTATCCCAAGCTGCAAAAACCAAAACATGCGAGCCTTCTGTGATCTGGGCCTGATTCCATGCTGCGGCTTGGATTTGCGCGCGGACTTCTGGATTGGTGATCAAAATCACTTCGTAAGGCTGCAAACCGCTTGAAGTGGGGGTAAGGCGAATGGCTTCAAGGATCGCCGCAATCTTGTCTTCGCTGACTTTTTTGCTCGGGTCCATTTTCTTGGTCGCATAGCGCCAATTGAGCTGATCGATAAGCATAGAGAGTTTCCTTCTGGTGATCAGCGCATTGCCGATTGGGTGTCATCTGGGGTGCGTGCGGGCGCGATGGAATAGGGAGGACTGTAAGGGGGATAGGCAACAAGCATAGCCGCGCTGTTTTGCTGATTGGTCCGATTATAAACTGGACTGGATCAGCCCTTCGTTGTTCGCGTCCGCTAAGATGACAACAGGCAAATAAAGCGCGCTTCTTAGTCTGAATAAAATAAAAATGGAGGCCTCGCCCGGAATCGAACCGGGGTACACGGATTTGCAATCCGCTGCGTCACCACTCCGCCACGAGGCCTTCTTGACGCAGAAGCAAGCGGGTGGATGGGCGATGTAACAGAGCAGGGCTTAAGCGGCAATGAATGTCTGCAGGTTGGTGCTGCAACTAAAGCGCGATACGGCAAACTTTGGACAGTGATCCATTCTTGCCCGCAAGACCCAATTCCTTGTAATGAGTCCGCACGCTGGATTGAGCAGCTTAGAGCAAGGGTACGGGGACCGACATGGATTTTGCGGCAGCACGCGACACGATGATCGAAAGCCAGGTTCGTACCAATGATGTCAGCGATCTGGCACTGCAAGGGGCCATGCGAATTGTAGAGCGAGAGGCATTTGTTGTCGCGGAAAAGCGCGACTTTGCTTATGCCGAAGTCACCTCGCCCACGCCGTCTGGCCGCTGGCTTTGGAAGCCGCGCGATTTCTCGAAGCTTGCCCAAGCTGCGAACATTATGGCGGGTGAGCAGGTTTTGGTGGTTGGTGGCGCTGGTGGTTACAGTGCGGCGGTTTTCGCGGCTTTGGGATGTACGGTCACGGTGCTGGATGATGTAGCCGTCGATGTTCCCGGCGTTACCAGCGTGGTGGGTGCCTTAGATGCCCCGCCAGCTGGCCCGTTTGACGTGGTTTTCGTCGATGGTGGGGTTGAGGCTTTCCCAGATGCTTGGACCAACATTTTGGCAGAGCAGGGCCGCTTGTGCGTCGTCGTTCTGAAAGGACCAATGGGCACTGCCAATATCTTTACCAAGAGTGGAACAAGTGTCGCTGGGCGGATCGTTTTTGATGCGACAGTTCCTCTATTGCCAGGCTTTTCAATCGCACCAGCATTTGCTTTTTAACGAATTGTTGTCAGATTCGGGCCATCGCTAGACTTTGATTGGCAATCCAAGCTAGCTTACTGAACTTCATGTGCGATTCGCACACCATGGGGATATTATGAGCGCCGCAGACGCACAAGCCGAACCGACTATGGAAGAAATCTTGGCCTCGATCCGCCGGATTATTTCTGAAGATGATAGTGCAGCTCCAGCAGCTGATGCCGCGCCTATGGCGGAACCGGATTTCGGTGATGAAGTTCTGGAACTGAATGAGCCTGTTATGGAAATGCCGGAAACGGTCTCGCCTAATTTCGACTTTGACGATTTGCCAGTCGAGGATGAGCCCGAAGTCGCGCTGGAAGAAATTATTGTCGAAGATCGTTGGGAAGAGCCTGAGCCAGTCGCACCGCCACCGCCAGCTCCTGTCGCAGCAGCACCGGTTGCAGCCCCAGTCTATGCGCCGGCTCCAGAGCCTGAACCATCTCCATTCCCGTTCGATCAGGGTCTCGTCAGCAATCCGATTGCGGACAAGACGTCGAGCGTGTTTGCGAAATTGGCTCCCAACACCACGCTGCCCGGCATGTTTATTTCGGGCAACACGGTGGAAGCCATGGTGGGCGAGCTAATCAAGCCAATGTTGAAAGACTGGCTTGATGCGAATTTGCCCCGCATTGTGGAAGAGAAAGTCGAAGCCGAAGTCGCACGGATCGCCCGTCGCTCCTTCTAAGACTGTGCTTTGGGCCTAAAGGGCTGCTTCCAACAGCAGAAAGTCTTCAAAAGAACGACGTTGGCATGGTATGCCAACGTCGCTTTTGTTTGGTGCCAGTGGGGCTGATCCCCGCCGCCCACACCACATTTACTCGGGACACACATGTTAGAAAGTCATTTTTCCGCACAAGCTGCTGAGCCTCGCCTTTATGCGGCGTGGGAACAATCCGGAGCGTTTAAGTCCAAGGCCGATCCAGACGCTGAGACTTTCTCCATCGTTATTCCGCCTCCGAATGTTACCGGCTCTCTGCACATTGGCCACGCGTTGAATTGCACGTTGCAAGACATTTTGTGTCGTTTTGAGCGGTTACGCGGCAAGTCGGTTCTATGGCAACCGGGCCTCGATCATGCAGGGATTGCGACCCAAATGGTGGTTGAGCGCCAAATGGCGCAAAGCGGCACCAATGAAAATCGTCGGACATTGGGGCGGGAAAAATTCCTAGAGCGTGTCTGGTCTTGGAAGGCCGAAAGCGGCGGGACGATCACCACCCAACTCAAGCGCTTAGGCGCGTCGTGCGATTGGAGCCGTGAACGCTTTACCATGGATGAGGGCTTGTCTGCGGCTGTGCGCAAGGTCTTTGTCCAACTCCATAAAGAAGGTCTGATTTACCGAGATAAGCGCTTGGTCAATTGGGACCCGCACTTTGAAACCGCCGTCTCGGACCTTGAAGTGGTCAATGAAGAGCGGGCAGGGCATTTTTGGCACTTCAAATACCCGCTGGAAAATGGCGAGACCTTTCAGTTCCCCATCGCGTTTGACGAAGACGGCGAGCCAACAGAGTTTGAAACCCGCGACTATATTTCCATTGCTACCACGCGCCCTGAAACCATGTTGGGCGATGGCGCGGTCGCGGTTCATCCCAGTGACAAGCGTTACGCGTCGATTGTGGGCAAGCGTTGCTTACTGCCGCTGGCAGATCGTTTGATCCCTATCATTGCGGATGAATATCCAGACCCAGACTTTGGCTCAGGTGCGGTGAAGATCACCGGTGCGCACGACTTCAACGACTATAAGGTTGCCCGTCGCCACAATATTGAGATGTTCATTCTGCTCGATACCAAGGGTCGGATGTTGGATGCCGACTATATCCCCGAAGCCTATCGCGGCCTCGACCGGTTTGAAGCGCGCAAGCAAGTGGTTGCCGATATTGATGCGCGCGGCCTGATGCTCAAAGTCGAAGACAAGCTGATCACCCAACCCTTGGGTGAGCGTTCTGACGTGGTGATCGAGCCGATGTTGACCGACCAATGGTATGTCGATGCAGCCAAGCTTGCCGTCAATGCGCTGAAGGCGGTGGAAAGCGGCGAGACCAAGTTCGTGCCCGAGAGCTGGACGGCGACCTATTACCAATGGATGCGCAATATCGAGCCTTGGTGTGTCTCGCGCCAACTCTGGTGGGGCCATCGGATTCCGGCTTGGTATGATGAGGAAGGCCAAATCTTTGTCGAAGAAACCGAAGCCGAAGCCCATGCGGCGGCCAAGGCCAAACATGGCCGCGATGTCACTTTGATCCAAGACGAGGACGTTCTCGATACCTGGTTCTCCTCTGGGCTTTGGCCATTCTCGACGCTTGGCTGGCCTGAAGACACGGCGGAGATGAGCCGCTTTTATCCAACCAGTGCCTTGGTGACGATGTTTGACATTATCTTCTTCTGGGTTGCCCGGATGATGATGTTTGGCTGTCACTTCACCGGCAAAGCGCCTTTTTCGACCGTTGTGATCCACTCCCGCGTTGTGGATGAGAACGGCAAGAAGATGTCGAAGTCCAAGGGCAATATCATCGACCCGACGATTCTGATTGACACCTATGGCGCCGACGCGCTGCGCTTCACTCTCGCCATTGCAGCAGGCCCCGGCCGCGATATCCGCATGAGCGATAAGCGGGTGGAAGGTTACCGGAATTTCGGCACGAAATTGTGGAATGCCGCCCGCTTTGCCCAGATGAATGAATGTAGCCTGTGGGAGGCCTTTGAGCCGAGCGCAGTGAAGCACACGCTCAACCGCTGGATCGTGTCGGAATTGACCAAGACCGCTCATGGTGTCGAATCCGCTCTCTCAGCCCATCGTTTCGATGAAGCGGCCCAGACGTCTTATGCCTTCGTTTGGGGTGTTTTCTGTGACCTCTATCTTGAGCTCGTCAAACCTTTGCTGAATGGCGAAGACGAGGAAGCCAAGTCTGAAACGCGCCGGACGGTGGCTTGGGTTCTCGATCAAATTTTGAAAATCCTGCACCCCTTCATGCCGTTTGTGACCGAAGAATTGTGGGACAAGACAGCCGAGTTTGGCCCAAAGCGGATGGGCTTGTTGATCAATGAAGCTTGGCCCAAACTCGATACCAGCCTGATTGATGAAGCCGCCGCCGCTGAAGTCGGCTGGGTGGTCGATCTGGTCACGGGCCTTAGGTCGCTTCGCAGCGAAACCAATGTCCCTGCTGGGGCAAAGGTTCCCGCACTTCTGATCGGCGCGTCAAAAGAAACCGCGCTACGCTTGGAGCGCTATCAAGCCGAAATCGACCGCTTGGCGCGCTTGGATTATTCGGTGGTGGCTGATGCTGCACCTGCTGGCAGTGTGACCTTTGTCTTGGGTGAAGCAATTGTCGCCATTCCTTTGGCTGGCGTCATGGATATTGGCGCAGAAAAAGCCCGCCTGTCCAAAGAGATTGCCCGCTGCACCAAGGAAATCGAGACGGTTTCCCGCAAGCTCGATAATCCAGGCTTTGTCGCCAAAGCACCCGCTGAGGTGATTGATGAGCAGCGCGAGCGTCGCGCCGCTTACGAAGCTGAAAAGCAGAAATACGAAGCAGCTTTGACCCGTCTGGGCTAAGTCTTTGCATCCAACCTGTTGAACAAGCCCGCCTGATTGCGGGCTTGTTTGCATTTTTGATGTGTAATCGCCTGACTTAAACCGCGCTTCCCCTCTAGCATCGTGCGCTAAACGCGCTATCAATTCATCGATAATGCAGAGCCTGAACAGGCACGAACTCAGGGAACGTCCACATGGATTTCAATTTTACCGACGAACAAAACATGCTGCGGGACTCGATCGCAAAGCTGGTCCAGCAAAAGTATGATTTCGATACACGTCGCAAGGCCATTCATTCCGAAGCAGGCTGGCGGCCTGAGATCTGGGCTGAAATGGCTGAGATGGGTCTGATGATGGCCCCACTGCCTGAGTCCATGGGTGGCCTTGGCGGTGGTGCAATCGACACGCTCGTTATCATGGAAGAGTTTGGCAAAGGCTTGGTGGTTGAGCCTTTCATTCCATCCGTTGTCGCCAGTGGCAATCTGTTGCGCGTGGCAGGCTCTGCCGCCCAACAAGAAGAACATGGCGGTCGCATCACCACGGGTGAGGGGATCTATGCCCTTGCCACCAGCGAGCCTAAGAGCCGCTATGATTTGGCCGATGTGTCGACGACCGCGAAAAAGGACGGCGCAGGCTATGTCTTGAACGGCCATAAGTCGGTTGTCATTGGTGGGCCGCAAGCTGATACGCTGATCGTCATCGCCCGCACGGCAGGTGGCCAGCGCGAGCGTGCCGGTCTGACGGCGTTCTTGGTGTCCAAAACTGCAGCTGGCGTATCGACGAAGGATTATCCAACCGTCGACGGCCTGCGCGCGAGCGACGTCTATCTGGAAAATGTTTCGGTCGGCGCTGACGCGGTCATCGGCCCAGTCGACGGGATACTGCCAGCCTTGGAAGAGACCCAAGACAATGTCATCGCGGCTTTGTGCGCTGAAGCCGTCGGTGGCATGCGCGTCGCCCATGCCATGACGGTGGATTATGCCCGTCAGCGCAAGCAGTTTGGCGTCGCCATTGGCTCGTTCCAAGTGCTGCAACACCGCATGGTCGACATGTTCATGTGGTCAGAGCAATCGACTTCGATGGCCTATCTCGCCGCCATTCGTTGTGGCGAAGATGACGTGCTGGAACGTGCTAAGGCTTGCGCTGGCGCCAAGACGCAAATCGGTCGCGGTGGCCGCTTTGTTGGCCAAAACGCCATCCAGATCTTTGGCGGCATGGGCATGACGGACGAGTTGGCCATCGGCCATTACTTCAAGCGCTTGACCATGATCGATACCCAAGCCGGCAGCGCCGATTGGCATTTGAAGCGCTATGCAGCTTTGAGCGCTGGGGAAAAGGCTGCGGCCTAAGCTCTAGAGCTTACCCAAATAGAGACATACTCAAAGGCCAGCCCAACGGGCTGGCCTTTTTGCTGAGCGGTCTTGTGTAAAGCCCTCTCTCAGTCGGCAACTTGGCTCTGTCTCGACGCAAGCTCACGCAGGTTGTTTTCATGATCTTCGCGCTTGAGGCGATAGGTCGACATGATTGCCAGCATGGTCAACCATAGGAATAAAATGGTTGGCACATAGAATAGGCCAAGCCGGGTTAGAGCTTCTTCGGGTATCTGGTCTGGCTTGACGCCGGCCGGGAATTGCGCCGCGGCCAAGACAAAGCCAGCCGTGATGACGCCAAGCCCTTGAACTGATTTGCGAATGAAGGTCGATGCCGCAAAGAAAATGCCCTCGGACCGTCGCCCTGTTTTAATCTCTGCATCTTCCACCAAATCTGCCAACATGGATGCCGACAGAATTTGGAAGCAAATGATCAAGCCGGTATCGACCATATTGGCGAGCATGACGATCCAGAACAGAGTTGGGTCGCCATTTTCTGGCATGACCCCAAGAAGACGCAGGACGATGGGTAAAGGTGCTCCCAGAAAAGCGACCAACCCAATGATCATGGCCCCCTGCTTCTTGCCGATGGACTTGGTCACAATGGGGGCCATGACAGCCCCGATGATCGCAGAAACAAAGACACTGATGGTCAAAAATCCGGTCTGTTGAGGCGTGAACCCCCAAAAGAAGGTGGTGAAGTAAAAGGTCATGGACGCAGACAGGCCCGACGCAATCGACGCGAAGATCGCCGCGAGAAATAAAGCGATGAACGACCGATTGGACAAGGTTTCGAAAATCTCCTTGAAGACGACGCCGATCGACAGAGTGCGCACGGGAGGTGGGGCTTTGAGGTGCACAATGCGCCGATGGGTTCCGAGAGCAGAGACCATAATGGCTACAAAAATCATCGCCGAAGCGATCAGGCCATAGGTCGAATAGGCATCTTTATTGAACTGGCCATTTGGAATGGTGGGGGTCGCAAAAGCTGGAAACAGCACCACAAACATAATCACGGCCATCAAATTGCCGCCCGTCCAGCCAAAGAAAAAGCGGAGGCTTAATAGTCCGCTGCGTTGGTCGTAATTATCGCTTAGCTCGGGGGCTAGGGCAGAACTCGGTGTTTCGTAGAAGGTGATGCACGTTCGGATCAAAACGGAAATCACGAGCACATACCAAAACAAAGCCACATCCGACCAACCCTCTGGAGGGTTCCAGAGAAGGAAAAAGGATGCCGCAACCGGGAGAGCCGATGCATACATAAAGGGATGGCGACGGCCCCATTTAGATCTAAAATTATCAGACCAATAGCCAACAACTGGATCGCTGAGAGCATCCAATAACAGAGCAATCGTTATGGCTAGCCCGATCAGGCGCGCATCAACGCCTAAAACCTGGCTATAGAAAATCAGGAGAAAGAAGCCAAAGCCATTGTCCTTCACACCGTAAGCAATTGCCCCAAATCCATAGGAAATCTTCGTCGCCAGACTAGGCGGTGGGGCGCTCGCCCTCATACTTGTGCCGTCTGAGTGAGTGCTAAGCCCGTCTGTCATGTCCGCCCCCTTCATTTGCACCTGCTTCTGATCTGAAATCGAGGGTGCTTTTGATGGAATGTGGGCGCGTTTCTGGGCTTTGTAAATTCGGAAACGTTAGAGGCTTGGTTTTTGGGCGCGCGCTAACAGGTTCCCGCTACGGCATTTTGACCTTTCCGCCTGAGTCCCTGTAGGAAAGGGATAAGTTTGTTACGCGTAAAATGCTTCGGGGGTATCACATGGAATTCGATCAAGTTGTTTTGGGGCGTCGCAGTATCCGTGGCTATAAGCCTGACCCTGTGCCGAAAGAGCTGATCGAAGAGATTTTGGCGCTGGCCATGCGCGCGCCATCTTCAATGAATACCCAGCCTTGGAACTTCTATGTGCTGACGGGTGAGCCCTTGGACCGCATTCGCGCTGGCAATACGGAGCGTAATCTGGCTGGCGTGCCGCACTCGCGGGAGTTCCGCATTGGCGGGGCCTTTGCGGGCGTGCACCGGGATCGCCAAGTGGGCGTTGCCAAGCAATTGTTCGCCGCCATGGGGATCGCGCGGGAAGATCAAGTCATGCGGCAGGACTGGGTCCTGCGCGGCTTTCGCCAGTTTGATGCGCCGGTGTGTATCATCATCACCTATGACAAAGTCCTCGATGGCAGTGACGATACGCCGTTTGATTGTGGGGCAGTGGCAACCGCTTTGGTCAACGCAGCTTGGTCGCGTGGCTTGGGCGCTGTGATCAACAGCCAAGGCATTATGCAATCACCCGTCGTGCGCGAACATGCCGGCATTGCAGACGATCAAGTCATCATGAAGAGCATTGCGCTAGGCTGGCCAGACGAGACCTTCCCAGCCAATGCGGTGGTGTCAGAGCGCAAGAGTGTGGCCGACGCCACCACCTTTGTTGGCTTCGACGCCTAAGTAGCCGAAACACCTCAGTAAATTTAGTTTTCCTTCGTACACCGCTTTGGGCTCGGAGGATTACCGCATTCTCTTGCGAGGTTTTCCCAGCCCACGCATTGGCCTGTGCGCTTAGAGCGCCAGCCGGGGCCTCCGCGACAGCCACAGCCGCTGCAACGCCCGACACTATATTCCGACGCGCTCACGACGCCAGCCTGAACGGGCGAAGACTGGAGTTGCACTGGCGCACAAACCATGATGAGGCCAGCCAGTAGTGTTTTAAAGTGTGTCGCGTTCATGTGTTTTCCTAAAAGTAGCGCAATAAATAATACAACTAAAAGTATTTTATGTCTAGTCGCTTTTTGCGGCCTGATTTGGCTTCCCATGGAGGCGGCAGCCAAAGCATCGGCGGTGCCCGTGCAGGGCAGGGCCTCGGTCGTTGATGGCGATACCTTGGAAGTTCAAGGCACGCGCATTCGCCTGTTCGGCATAGACGCCCCGGAATCTGCGCAAACCTGTCTGGATCAATCGGGCAAAGCCTATCGATGTGGCCAGCGCGCGGCATTTGCTTTGGCCGATAAAGTGGGCGCGCGGGTGGTCTCCTGCCAGCCGACCGGCAAAGACCGTTATGACCGCGTCGTGGCGCGATGTTCGGTGGCGGGGGAAGACCTACAGGCTTGGATGGTGCGCAACGGCCATGCACTGGCCTTTCGGCGCTATTCGAAAGCGTACCGACCCTATGAAGCAGAGGCTAAGGCCGCCAAGGCAGGCATGTGGAATGGTAGTTTTGAAGCCCCTTGGGACTGGCGGCGTGATCAGCCGCGCCAAAAAAGGTGAGGGGCCTAAAGCGTTAGGAAGTACACAGATCCCGCACGCCAGCTTCAATCATAGGACGCCGGCCTTGATAAGCGGCAACATCCTTAGTTGAAGGGACGGTCTTTATCCGCCCGCGTGGTTCTTCCGTGCCCAAGGCCAAGCCCGAACGAGAGGCAGACGTGAAGTCATGTTCTGCCGCCATTGCGCGGATAGCGCGGCAATTAGGCGAGCTATATTTAGCATCCTCTGGGTTTGGCACCGTGCCAGACAAGCCAGAGGGCGACACACAGGCACCGAGTAGCAAGGGCAGACACAGGATCGCTTTTTTCAACGACTTACTCCTTCGCTTGGTGCAGACACCTCGCCATCATAAGTATCTAGGATAGAGTAACAACTAGGTTTCTAAGCAAGTTTGTGCGATCAGTAAAAAGGTAATGAAGGCAGGGATGCAATGACACTTAAGCTAGCAGGTGCCATCGGCCTGATCCTTGTTCTAGCGCTAGCCTTCTGGCTTTGGACCCCGGATCGGTCACGGGATCAGCTTGAGGCGCGCTATCTGAACAGTCCCAGCGACCTTGTCGATATCGGCGGCTTTCGTCTGCATGTCCGCGATACTGGCCCTAAATCTGCCCTGACGATCATTCTCCTGCACGGCTTTGGCTCTAGCCTACAGAGCTGGGACGGCTGGGCAGGGCCGCTAGAACGCGCGTATCGCGTGGTGCGCTTTGACCCGCCTGGCGCTGGCCTATCTGATCCAGACCCGAGCGGAGACTATACCGACGCGCGCACCCAAGCCCTCATCCTCAAGCTCATGGACAAGCTGGACATCAGACAAGCCGTCTTTGTCGGCAATTCCTTGGGCGGCAGGATTGCGTGGACGTTCGCGGCCAAGCATCCAGACCGGGTCAGCAAGCTGGTGTTGATCTCGCCCGATGGTTTTGCAAGCCCCGGCTTTGCCTATGGCCAGAAGGCCGAGGTGCCGGCCCTTTTGTCTGTGATGTCCTATGTCCTGCCCAAAGCCCTCTATCGGCCCAATATTGAGGCCGCTTACGCCGACCCCAAGCGCCTGACCGAGGCAGTTTTTGACCGCTATTACGACCTTACGCTGGCCCCCGGCAGCCGAGATGCTTTGTTGGCCCGCATGCAGCAGACGGTCCTCCTAGACCCCCGTCCGATCCTGCCCACAATCACACAGCCCGTCTTGCTGATGTGGGGCCAAAAAGACGCTTTGATCCCGGTAGCGAATGCCCAAGATTATCTCAAAGCATTGCCCAATGCATCGCTGACGACCTTCGACAACCTTGGGCATGTACCGCATGAGGAGGATGCGGGGGCGAGTATCGTGCCGCTATTGGCGTTTTTGGAGGGGTAGACCAAGCCACAAGCTAGACCTAACCCCCCGAAAGGAATACACGCGACCAAACCCGCGCCTTTGATCTCACTTCTTAGACGGCGTAGGCAGCGGTTTCGCCTTACAGTTTGGGGTATGTGCCGTTGTTGTGGACTGGTTTGAGCACAGGGCTGCGTAGCTCGCCGATTGTATCGCAGCCATGCGTTGCAGATAGTCTGGGGGAAACGACAAGATCCCGGTCGACGGGTCGCGCACTAGGCCTCTTTCTTCCGGAGGCAGTCTATAGGCGAGCTTCATCAAAATGTCGCCGCTGACCCAAGGACTGGAACGGAAATAGCCGTGTCCGTTATCGAGCGTAATGTCTTCAGCATTGGAGACATTGATGTAGGAAATTCGTTCCTTATTGTCTGTCAACAAGCGACGAAAGGCGGGGGTCAGTTCGCTGGATGTCATGGTGGACCCCAGCCGCTTGTGGCCGGTTACTAAGCCGGATATCTGCAAGGCTTGGTCGCGCTGTGATCCGTAAATGATGAGATGCCGCTGAGACCCAAGGATGCCGTCCGCCAAATAGGCCGAGAATACATCCCGGTCGATATCGCTGCTGACCAGCATGACGTTTTCAAGCTTGTGGCCGAGGCGCTTGGGGTCCGCCTCGCGGCCCCGGTTGATCAGGGAGATTTGCTCCATCGCGCGCGCGACCATGCGGGTGCCGGCGCTATAACCCAGAATATGGATCCGCTCTGCCTTGGTGGAGGTTTCCACAAACTCGATGAGTTCACGAAGATTGCGCGCCATGCCAGCTGCTGCGTCAATATCGCCAAAATAGGCGGTGCTTTTGGGCGTCGATGGCCAAGAAAACGCAATAAACGCACCCTCATAACCCAAGAAATGCCAGAGCTCTGAACTTACCAGCACCGGATTTTCGAAGACGACTTTATAGCCGTGCACATAGATGAATACGTCTTTTTGCAACGATTGCTCCAGACGTTCATTGATCGCCTTTGCAAAGCGGGCCCGCGCAGCGCCCGCCTCATCACTCACCCCATCCTCGGTTAAAGGCGTGCGGCGGTCTAGGGCACCGAATTCTTCCACGCCCGTCACGCGTAGCGGATAATTAGCCGCTTTATTCTTCAGAATGGAAATCTCTCGCGCCTGTTCCCAAGTCAGGTCGCTGTCGCCCACTTCCAACTTTGCCAGGCCAACCCGCAAAGCTTGACTGCGAACGCCACCATAAAACCCGGTCTCAGAGCTCCCCACCGGGGCGCGATCGGTCGCATAGAGCATGCCGCCGCCGGGAAGATCGGAGATTGGCTTGGTATCGCTTGTGGAATTGAGCTTGCCGTGATTGAGAGCCTCCGGCGCGCTAACAATATTGAGCATCAATGGATCGCTCGCGCATCCGGTCACAGCCAACAACATCGTAAAGATCAAACCAAGCGAAAGCACATGTCGATTACAAGCCATTCCACCCCCAACCAGCGAAGCCCTAAGGTGGAGCCTAACATGGGTTTTTAAGGTTGGACACAGGGTTTTATTGGCCGGTTGGTTGGGGCGCAGCGCTTTAGCTGTAGGGTGCAGTCCTGTAGGACTGCACCATCCCTGTGCGTTGACGGTGCCTTTGGTAATGAGCTTAAAGTAAGTGCATCGGAAGCGTTTTGGTGCAGGCTGCGCCTGTCCAAAAGCGCTTCATCGAGTCAGAAGTTATCTGATTGAGGCCCTCAAGGGTCGATTTAGCCGCCGCCTTTCAGGCTAGGGCTTAACAAGTCGCTTCTGCCCTTGACCGCCTCAAACAGACGGCCATTGCTTCGGGGCGATGCCCGCCAACTCAGGCGGGTCAAGGCCTATGAGCGCAGCGAGCCTTGACGCGATTGAGTTGGCTGTAAAACTTGAAGGACGGCTTCAAGGCAAGCGGAGTGCGGCCTTGAACCGTTCTAAGTCTTTGGGCTGAACGCGAACAAGGATAAATTTTTGGTGTTGCTTGAAAGCGGTGCATTCCTGATGGAACGCCTTCTACGGCGCTAGGCTAAAACTTGGGCTCAGCGGTGATGAGTATCCAAGTTTTGGATGGAACTTGAGTAGATTTGAAAGCAATGAGTCACGACTAAACCAAAACCAACGGACATTGTTGTTTGTTGTCTGTTTTTCAGTAGCATTACAGTTTACAGCGACTTCACCTTTTATGTGATCAATCTTCGGTTTTGAAGCCTTGGCGCCTTGACCTAATCGGAGCCATCTTAGCTTCGCCGTGTTGGCAAAGGCTGAAAATTTGAGGGCTAAAAATGAAAAAATATTTAGTGGGCGCTATGTTGGTTGGCGTTATGGCACTTGGGGCCTGCGCTACAAAGCGCTATCCTATCGCTACCCCGCTTTCCAGTTCGGAGATCTCACAGATGAACTGCCGTGAGCTTAATTTAGAAATAATTCGGGCAGAACAAGTTCAGGTTCAGATTTCAAACACAGCGCAAATGGATTGGCGTTCTGTAGCTGGCTTCTTAGGTGACTACGGTATGGACTTGCTCTGAAAAAGTGGAGAGCGATCTCGGGTTTATGTGACGGGTTCGGGAGTTGTGTTCTCGAACTCGATTGGGCTTTTGTAGCCTAGGGCTGAGTGCCTGCGGCGGGGGTTGTAGAAGGCGTCGATATAGGCTCCGATATCAGTTTGGGCTT
>CAMDDL010000040.1:0-15000 GCA_945891505.1 Maricaulis salignorans
CGCTGGTCTTCACCAGCCGCACTGCCTCCGCCTTGAAGGCATCGGTAAATCGCTTCTGACGCCCTGCGCCAATCTTGGTCTTCTCTGTCATGGATACGTTCCTTAGCAAATTCTAAGAAACCGCTCTCCACTTTTTCAGGGCAAGTCCAGTAGGGCTTCGTAGCCGGTTTTGGCTGCATACGAATAAGTAGTGTTTCATATTTCGTCCTTCGGTGCGCGAAAGCTAACACGTTGCCCAAAATCGGCTAGAGGCTTGAAAGCTGAAAGGCATAGGAACGTCCGCTTTCACCCAATCGCAACTCCAAACCAGACCATCCGCAATCGGCCAGCTTCAGTCATTTAGGCGAGCTTATCTTATCCACTTTGGCTCGCCGCCCGCCGCTCTCAAAAGCTGGCCCAAAACTTGCTCCGATCCCAATCCGAACGCGGAGATGTCTAATGGGAAGACGGCTCAGAGCAGATGTGGACCAGCGCCAGCTTGGTTTGTTTGGCGAGGGTTTGGCGCTTGGCGAGAAGCCAAAGGTCGAGAAGGCGTTGCCCGTTGCGGCTGCCCCGCTTCCTAAATCTGATGACTTGCCGAAACATCCGCGCGCACCGGTCAAAGTAGAACCGTCCCCGCGCAAGAGTCTCGGGACCCTTCCCCCTGAAGTCGTGCGGCCAGTCGAAGCCGCGTCGCTATTGTCGGTCTCACTCAGCCTTTTGAAAAAATGGCGTATGCGCGGAGATGGGCCACGATTTGTGCGATTAGGCGGCAGGGCCATTGGCTATCGAAGGACCGATCTGTCTGACTGGATTGCCGAAAGAATAACTTAGGTAGCTCGATAGACTTAAACTGTCGCTTCTCATGCGGGAATAGACGGGCCAAGATTCCGGATTGGACGCACTTTCATTCCGGATTGGACGGTAGTATAGACTTGTCCCTACAAGAATCAGCGCACTCTAGCGACCGTCCCGGACATCAAGCTTATGACAAGCCAACTTCTCTCTCGCCACGCTGCCAACCTAGTGGACCTCGCACTTTCTGATACACGTGTTGTCGCACTCGTAGGACCACGACAATCGGGCAAAACAACACTGGCTAAGGCGATAGCCATACGCGAAGGTCTGGAGTTTCTGACCCTCGACGATAACCAAACCCGCGCATTTGCGAACTCAGACCCAACCGGCTTTATCCGTCGCCTAGATCGGGCCGTAATCGACGAAATTCAACGGGCTCCCGATTTAGTTTTGGCAATCAAACAAACGGTTGATGAAGATCAGCGCTTCGGCAGGTTTCTGATCACAGGATCGGCCGATCTATTTGGCACAAGCGTTACGCCTGACTCTTTGGCTGGCCGTGTCGAGACCATTGAATTGTTGCCGTTGTCGCAGAGCGAGCTTGCTCAATCAGGACCTTCTCGGTTTCTGGATAACGCCTTTGAAGGACTCATCACGCGTCAGACTCCGAAGTTCGCCACTAGCAATCTAGCCGAGATTGTCCTTGCTGGAGGATATCCAGAGGCGCTTGCTCGCGCCAATGCCAAGCGTCGTTCAGACTGGCTCTTGTCCTATGCCCAATCACTTGCTTTGCGTGATGTGGGCGAGTTGGCACTTATCACGAAGCCCGATCAGATGTTGGCGCTAGTCAACAATCTGGCTGTGCGAGCAAGCCAATTGCTAAACCTCTCAGCATTGGGGAGCACTATTGGGGTAGATGCAAAATCTATTGAAAGATGGCTTGGCCTATTGGAGCGCCTTTTCCTGATAACACGAGTTCCAGCATGGCATTCCAATGCCCTGAAGCGGCTTGTGCGCGCCCCCAAGGTACAATTCTTCGATTCTGGTTTGGTTGCAGCGTTGCAAAATATTGATCATGCGAAACTTGAACGCGACAGACAACTCCTTGGCCCATTGTTGGAGACCTTCGTCTTTGGTGAATTGCGCAAGGCTGCGAGCTTAACTGCCCGCCACACCTCCATCAGTCATTATCGGGACAAGGACCAGGTGGAAGTGGACTTTGTGCTAGAGCGCTCTCCAGGCCATCTGATTGGGATTGAAGTCAAAGCGAGCGCAACAATCAGACCTGCAGACATCAGAGGTCTGACAAAACTACGCGATACAGCTGAAGACCAATTTAAGCTTGGCGTTGTTCTTCATGACGGTGATTCCGTCCAAGAAGTTAGCGAACGTATTTTCACAGCACCCGTCAGCATTTTATGGTCCTAGCCAAGCTTTTTTGCAGTCACCCCCTCCAAATTTTACTTCTGACAGCCTTAATCTAGCTCGTCGCATCACCAAATTCCCCAATCGCGAGTATTGTGGCGATGGGGCATGGCGGGCCATATTTGGCTACGCTGGTGCGCGCTGGCACTCATCGAAACAGATCGATCCATCTGTGGATATCAGGTGGATAAGTCCCGATTTTTGGGCTTCCCGATTTTGGTGAACATGCTGGATTAGTGTGGTTTTTCTGAGTTCTCTTGGTCTTGCGAGATCGCAGTTCCGCGATGCTTGTCGAGCCTGATAGAGGATGAGACTCATGAATACCGACACACTTCTAACTGTTGAAGACGCAGCCGCCCATTTGAAGATTTCCAAGCACACTTTGAACCGCTGGCGCGTAACCGGTGAAGGCCCTCCCTTTATCAAATATGGCCCCCGGTTGATCCGTTATCTCGTCACCGCGCTTGATGTGTGGGCGCAGGAGCGCATGTTCGCCAATACCAGCCAATACGGACGGTAGGCTCTTGCATTGCCGATCTTCGCCAAATGCCAGAGCGTTTGGGCGCGTCAAGGTAACCTTCTTGAAGGGGGCTCTGCCCACCTTGACCCGCCCATTACGTTCTGGCGCACTTTTCAGTGTCGGGACACGGGGCGCGTCCCGTCCTCACCCCCTCGACCTTGCCTCCGGCAGGTCGAACACGGGGCTAACTTAAAAGTGCTTTGAATTTTCGAATTTATCAGCAAAAAGTTCGATTTGCCGATAAATACAGTCCGGCAGCGGTGACCACCGGCGGCGGATTGGTTGAGAAGTGCAGTCCACTCCACTCCTACTTTACAGCGACCCAAGAGATTGAATCTAGAGGCTAGAAGAGAAGACTACTCAACATGGTCAGACAAATGCCAAATGGGTACATCCAGTCCATAACGGATCATATCTGGATCTTTTGTTCGTCCTTCGCTTATTGCCCTCTTGACTTGTATTTGAAGCAATTTGAGTGTTCCAGCTAAAATGCTTGCGTAGTCAAAGGTTTCTAACTTTATCACACCATCTATGGACATATGCAGTTCCGACCCGCAAACTTGCACATGAACCATTTCGCTGTAATCCATCAGCAGGATCCGCGCTCCATCGTCCGGCTTCTTTAGCAGGGCTTCCAAGAAAGCCACTGCAATTATCTCCAAGAAATGAACGAGGGAAACGTCAAACTTATGTTGGTAAGGACCCGACCCAGTGAGAATCGTGAGCTGATACATTTGGTCACTTACAAGTTGGTCTCCCATAGCCGAAAATGGCTGTGCGCCATGGGAAGTTGAAACAAGTAAAAAGGGGCCAATTTCAATCTTACAATTTTGGTCGGGCATGCTACTACCACCGCTGCGGAATAGGATATGCAGTAACTACATCAAAGTTCTTCGGCCCACCAGTTTTGGACGGTTGAAGGACTATCCTAACTGAATTCGTGCTGTAACCATCGCGATCCGTTCCAGCAATCCTAGGAAGGTTGCCTTCGACCACAAGCCTGCTACCTTGTCTACTAAAGCTTAGCGGGTTCGACAGGATCGGAACCAAAACTTGTGTTGCAAAAGTGGCATATGGCAGCAAGCGATCATCGAAGTCTGACTTATCGCCCCTAAAAGCGCCTGAATGCTCCAATTGAATATGACGATAAGCATCGAACGATAAATCAATTCGTTCCAAGCCAATAGATTGGAGAACTGGACTGATGAAATCGTAGGTCACGATTTCACTCAACTTTATTTCAGGCTTGTCAATTTCCAAGGTTTGATATGGGTCTTCAGCATCCCGACTAACATCCAAACTGTCAAATGGGTTCATGCCCAGTGCAAGAGCGCGATCTTCTGGCGACATATTTGCGAATTCAGCGTCGCGGCGACCATTTTCCTCAGCACCTGTCAACCCACCATATGGCATTAGCGCTTTATATGGATCTGTTCGCTTTGCTGTTACGATGATTACATCGACCTCGCGCTTCGTTCCATCTGGCATAGTTTCATAAACCGGTCCAGGGTTATCCGTCGGAGGTTCTGAGCCAAGGGGCTGTAGCGGCGGAATTATCGCACCTGAAAAGTTAAAGCTGCCCAAGTTGGGATTTAGATTTATCATTCACAGAGCCCTAATGAGTTCCAGACAATTTGAGTCAAAATGCCGCTCTAAAGTTAAAGATAAATTAATTGGATAAAGCATCTTTAGATGGCGGTCAAAAGGTGCCTTAGTGTAGATCCGAACATCTGGACGCGGGTGCCTAAATATTGGCCAATCGGCAAAGCATCATCTTTTCAGAATGCTTTTAAGGCGAGCCAGACCTTCGGCATGCTTCTTCTGATTCTCCAGACGCAGCCTTTTGAGGTTTTCTAATTTCCACGCGGGTGCAGGCAATTGGGCGGCAACTTGATTTCCCAAGATTGTCCAGTCTGGCTCACCCTCATGAAATGAAATCAGGAACTGGCGATCAGCTTCCGTCAAAGTCGCATGGATCTCCGCGACAAGGGCGCGCAGGGTGGCGACATGTTCGTCATAGCTAAAGGGCGAGAAGGTCATGCCCTCAAACTCGCCATTGAAAGCCTGAGTTCGATCTTTCAGGTTTGGACGGAGCAATTCGTCTAGAGGACGGTTGTGAGATACCAACCCTAATATCATGCCCATCCGAATTTCCGGTGTTAGCCCGCCATCGGCAAGCAAGAGGCTAACGTCAAAAAGATCACGTGGGTGCTGCCGATCCAGTGCTGCGCATATCTTTCCGCCAAACAGCTCACCCTTTGACACGACCGGCACGCGCACAAATGTCTCAAAGCGCTCTTGGACACTCTTTGAGCAAACCATATCGCGTACCGGAGAGGCGATGCCGCGAAGCGTTGGATTGACCTCAATTTTGATCTGCGTGCGATGCCTTTGAATATGCAGTTTGACGTCTAATCCAGCATCGACCTGGTGCACCAAACGGGCACGGGTGTTTGGCAATGTTCGCTCGATATTGGTGGCAATGCGACTAAGGGCATCTCTTGTTATCGCTAGTGCATCTTCGCGGCCTTCTAAGCCAACATAGGTCAGATCAATATCCACCGATAGGCGAGGCAGATCCCGCTCAAACAAGTTGATGGCCGTACCGCCTTTGAGCGCAAAGCAACGCTCAGCGGCCACAAATGGCAAGACCGCCAAAAGAAGTCTGACTTGGTCCTCGTAAACGGGTCTCAATTCTCACGCTCCATAAGTTCGCGCGGCAGCATGAGCTGCGAACGTGCATCATAGACGCCGTTCTGAACAATTGCCCGAACACCCGAGCCATAATCCAAGCCGTCAAGATTTAGCTCTTGAACTATCGGCAGATCGAGCTTGCGAGCCATGAAAGCAAAAAGTCGCCTCACTTTATATGAGCCGCAACCTGCAAGCAGCGCGGTCATGAGTTCAGGCCGCAGATTGCGCAGACCGTCCATGATGTCACACGCTTCCAGCAGACTTACATACTTGGGGCTTAGATAGAGTAGCTCCAAGATTGCCCGCTCCGGCGCAGAGGATTGAAGCTGAAAGCCTTCATAAGTCGCTTTGCGGACACCGAGATGCGGTGGCAGAAAGTTTGTCTGGGAATGCACAAATTCGTTCGACCAAGCGGCTTTGAACCATTTAGGAAGCGTCGCGCCTTTGGGACCAAACAAATGGACTGGTTCAACGTCGACCCGCGCATAGTGGGCAAAGCCATCATTGGTTAGGGCCGTAAGACCCCCGACATGGATTGCCAAACCTAATTGCGTTTGCAAACCAGAAAGGGCCGCTTGCCACGTCAACTCATCATTCGGGCGCTGGAACACGCCGGGACTTAGCCTTTCCAACCAACCGCTTTTCACATATTGGTTAGCAAGGCTGTACGACACCCCTCGCTGGGTCAGCCATGCTTGAGTGACGAGGCCTTTGCTTGGCCAATTATCAAGGACATTTTGTATTTTTGATGCTACATTCGTATTCATAATATGAACTTATCATAAAATATGAAAAATTCAATGAAGTGGGTATCGGCTGATGGGTGGGAACTTGAAACCGTCAAATAGCTGCCTCAGGCCGCGACTTGCTCATAGGACAAACGAAGAAGCGAAGCGATTGGCAAAGTCGGCATTGAAAAAGTCGCGCCATCTCGGTCACAGAACTCCACAAGCGCAAAGTCGTCATCCAAAAACTCGACCACGGTTCCAACCTGGCCTAGCACGAGACCCAAGTCGCTCTGATCGCTCAAAAGCGCGACGGCATCTAGCAAACTGGGTTGCACTTTAGTCATTGTTTTGTCCTCAGATCCGGCTTGCCTGTCACTCACACCAAAGGCCGAAACAAACTTTGCGACGTCGTCTCCAGTCCACATCACCCGTAATAATCGCACAAAAGCTGATTTGGCGCCATGAATAAGTTTCCAGCCCTATGCCCGATGCAAGCATAAACACTCTTGCCTTGCTGGAATTAATTCGATGGGTCGGAGACAGAATATATTCCGTCAACTTGGCCTCAGAGATTGATACTTTATCACCAAAGGGCTGCATCACTCCCGCCCGATGGCGAACCGTCCGGCTACCTTTTCAGCAATAATCCGTGCGGCAGTATCGCCGGGGTGGGCATAGCGTTCCGTCGATGATGCGTTTGCATGACCTAGAGCTCGACCTACTAGATACAGCGATGCACCATCTTCGACCGCGAATGTTGCAAAGCTATGGCGCAGGTCATGAAGACGGACGTCAGAGAGGCCCGCAAGTTCCCGGACTTTAAGCCAAGCCTTGTTGACCCCTAAGACCGGTTTACCGGAGATCTGAGACATGAATACATAAGGCCCAGAGCGCGGAAGGCCTTCAAGGATCGTCCGTGCTTGCTCCGACAGAATGATCGTACGTGATTTATTCTGACTACCCATCTTGGTTCGCACTGGCGGCAGAACAAGTCGCGAGCGCTCGATGTCAACTTCAGACCAGTTTAGTTCGGTGATTTCGTTACGGCGCGCGCCAGTCAACATGATTAAGCGAATGATGTTGGCATAATTGGGCGCGATCACCCATGCTGCTTGTGCTTCATCAAGAACGTTCCAGAGCCTTTGAGCCTCTTCTGTCGTCATGGATCGTTCACGGCGATTGTCGCGCAGCTTTTGGACTTTGGAGCAGGGATTGGTTTCCAATATCTCTCGCCAAATCGCCCACGAAAACATCGCAGACAGACACCTTAGGCCTCGGGACGCGGCACTCGGTCCGCCTTTGACAATAGAACGGCCTCGTGGCCCCGTCTTTACATCCTGTGAAGTCTTGCCGTCAGCAATGTCTCTTTGCCACGCGGCGAGGTCACTGGGCCTAATGTCCTTCGCGACAACATCATCCAGAAGAGGCTTGATGTGGCGCTTGTACGATGTGGCATCGACCGACCAAGACGATTCCCGCTTTAACGGCTTATCATTAGGTCCATCGCGGAAATACAATTCGAACAACTGGCCGATGGTCGCGTCGCGCATAGCTTTAGCTATGACCAGCCCGCCCTTCCCAGCCAAAGACTTTGCCCGCTCACTTGGCGTCTCTGATAGGTCAACGCCTTTGGTCGCTTCAGTAATGACTTCTCGCGCGCGGTTACGTGCAGCCTCGGGCGTCCAGGGCAGGCCATGCTCGCCAATGGTCATCCATCGTTGTTGACGGTTCACGCGATACTTCACGCAATAGGTCTTTCGTCCACTGGACGAGATCCGAAGCATGAAGCCACGCAACTCAATGTCCCAAATCCGCGTGTCGCCGGTCTCGGGCGGCATCGCGGAATCGACAAATCTCTTGTTGATTTTCGCCTTCAAAACGTCTGACATTGTCAACATCCTATGCCATCTTTATGCTACGAATCGACCCCATCACGCGACACCATCATCTCAAAAATGGCGAAGTTTGGACCCAATTTCAGCTTTTTTTGCTACCAATTTGCTACCAAATGGGAAAAATTCAGTAACAAGCTGCCCCATAATATTACAAGAAAATCTATGTGATGCAATATATTACGAAAAATCGTGACAAGCCGTGAAAACGCGAAAAAACGAGGGGTTCAATTTTGGTAATGATGAGGTCGGGAGTTCAATCCTCCCCTGTGGCACCAGTCGTCTGGCACTTCCGTTCTGAACTGCCCCCTCGCGGGCGGAGCCTCACCCCATAAACTGCCAAGCCAAAGTTTGCCCCGCATGGAAGGGAACGACTTGGGTTCCGGCGGCGGACAAAGTGGCTGGCACGTCGACGGTCACCTTCTCAAGCACGACGCGTTCTTCGTTCACAGGCAGTCCGTAAAAGCGTGGACCGAAGAGGCTGGCAAAGCCTTCGAGTTTGTCGAGTGCGCTTTCCTCTTCAAATGTCTTGGCATAGCTTTCGATGGCAAAAGGCGCGTTGAAAATGCCGGCACAGCCACACGACGATTCTTTGTCGCCAATCGCGTGCGGGGCGGAATCGGTACCAAGGAAGAATTTGGGCGAGCCCGAAACGGCAGCCTTGCGTAGGGCCAAACGATGGATCTCGCGTTTGGCGACTGGCAAGCAATAGAAGTGCGGGCGAATGCCGCCCTCGAACATGGCATTACGATTAAAATCAAGGTGATGAGGTGTGATGGTAGCGGCAATCGGGTGGCCGGATGCCTCCACAAAAGCAACGGCATCGGCTGTTGTGATATGTTCAATCACCATCTTGAGGCCCGGGAAATCGCGTACAATCTGGCTCAAGATGCGGTCGATAAACACCGCCTCGCGGTCAAAAATATCGATGTGAGATTCGGTTACTTCGCCATGCAATAGAAGCGGCATGCCGATTTTTTCCATGGCGGCAAACACAGAATAGAGCTTCTTAAAGTCCGTCACGCCATGGCTGGAATTGGTGGTGGCGTGCGCTGGATAGAGCTTGCAGGCGGTGAAGACGCCGGTTTGAAAGCCATCGGAAATATCGATCGGATCGCTGTGATCGGTCAAATAACAGGTCATCAGGGGCGTAAAATTGAGCCCCGGTTCAACCGCCGCCACAATCCGGTCGCGGTAGGCTGCCCCAAGTGCTGTCGTGGTGACTGGTGGAGCAAGGTTTGGCATGACAATGGCTCGGGCAAACTGGCGCGCCGTGTAATTGACAACAGCGGATAACATCGCCCCATCGCGCAAATGCACGTGCCAATCATCAGGCCGACGTATCGTGAGGCGGGTCAAGCTTGTTTGTACGTCATCGCCCTGCGTCGCCACATCCATCATTTCACGCCCTCTTCTATCCAACCCCAATGCCGCATGGATTAGAGAGGGAGGCGACCAAGGTCAAATCACGGATGTTGCGATCAGACGGCTTGGTTCGCACCAAAGCGCCAAGCCGACCAAACAACGAGCAAAAGGGGGGCAAGGCCAACCAAGTCAACCAGCGCAATGGTCTTTAAGGGGCCAGACGGCATGCCAGCGCGGAAATAGAGCCAAAGGAAGCTAATCACACTGATCGCAACCACCACACTTAAAGCCCGGCGGGCAGCGGGGTCCAGCGCGCCGGCAACACAGGCGGCAAAAATAGCCAGGAAAAGCGCGCCGCGATGGGTGATCAACACACCTAAGTCCCCATTGGCGTCAATGCCATAAAGCTTCTTCGTCAAATGGGGCAGAAAAAATACCGCGGCAGGCGATAGATGAGTAAGGGCCAAAAGTGCCCAAGCCAATTTCGTGATGAGTTCCATAATCACCCTCTCTATTTGCCAAAGGTGACTATAGCGTCATTTTTATAGGTGGCTAGAGGAAAATAGCCTCCGGAAAGCCAGCACCGGCAGCTTTCCAATTGACCGCCAAAGCGATATCTCCTCTAGTCTGGACAGAATACACCAACAACAAAACAGGGAGTGAGAGCATGAGTGCGAGCGTGGAATTCATTGGCGATGTGGCAGTCATCCGCATGGATGACGGCAAGGCCAATGTGATCAATCAAGCTATGGTTGCTTCCCTGCATGCGGCTTTGGATCAAGCCGAAGCCAAAGCCAAGGCAATCGTGCTGGCCGGCCGCGAAGGCCGCTTCTCTGGCGGCTTTGATCTGCAAGCCCTAACAGGTTCTGGACCAGAGGCCGCGATTGCGCTTCTCGACGCCGGCGCGGGCCTTTTGGTGCGCCTCTATGGCAACCCCCTGCCCGTGGTTGCCGCCTGTACTGGTCATGCGATTGCGATGGGCGTGTTTATCCTGCATGCCTGCGACACCCGTATTGGCGCGGCTGGGCCCTATAAAATTGGCGCAAATGAAACCATCAATGGCATGGTCTTGCCGATCTTTGCGCTAGAACTCTCAAAAGACCGGTTGAACCCGCTCCACATGACCAAAGCCGTGGTGCAAGCCTTTATCTATGATTCCGAAGGTGCGGTCGAAGCCGGCTATCTCGACCACCTCACCAGCTTGGACAAGGTGGAGGCTGAAGCGATTGCCTTAGCGGCACAGCTCGCCCAATTGCCCGGCCACGCCTATCACGGCAATAAGCTCGCCATTCGCGGTGCAACGCTCGAGCGCATCAAGGCTAGCATTAGCAACCATCACGGCAAATAGGCCCTGTAAATGACCCTGCCCATGCGCCTCGTGCTGACCAGTGATCACGCCGCAATAGAACTGCGGCGCGCGATCTATGACCATGTGACCGCGCAAGGCTGGGAGGTGGATGACATCGGCCTCATGACGCCCGAAAGCACGCCCTATCCAGAACGGGGTGCTGAGGCCGCACGCCTTGTCGCTGCAGGGCAGTATCGGTTTGGCATTCTGCTCTGCGGCACAGGTCAGGGCATTATGATGGCGGCCAATAAGGTCAAAGGTGTACGCTGTGGCGTATGTATGGACACCTTCTCCGCCCGCATGATCCGCCAACACAATGACGCCAATATGCTGTCCATTGGTGCGCGGGTAGTTGGCCTTGGTCTCGCGTCTGATATCGTTGACGCGTTCCTGTCCGCCGAGTTCGAAGGCGGCCGTCATGGGACGCGGGTGGATATGATAAAGGCGTTGGAGGGGTGAGGTTGGCCGGTATGTTGCGGCCATAAGTTTGTAGGCTCCTCGAACAAGTTGAAGTGCACGATCTCCGACGACATACCAGAGTTAGGGCGGCAGCTTTTCGGGCTGACTACTATCCCCCTAAACGCAAAAAAGCCCCGCATGAGCGAGGCTATCCTGGGACTTGGGGCGGGGGCAAACCCCTAACCCCCACGTGCACCCGTTCGGGCGATCCAGTCTGCGCCGCCGTAGGTGATGGCATAAATCAAGACTTCTTTGGCATCATCATCAACCACAAATGCGATGACAGCCTTCCGGCCTGCTGGGATTGCTCTTAAGCCTGGGGCGATTTCGTCGCAGATGCTGCCTTTGTGGGGCGTGGTCTTGAGCGTTGCTACTGCCGCTTCAATTTCGGCCAATTTACGGGCCGCTATATCAGGGCCTGCATAGTCAATGATGGCTTTTGCGATGGTATCAAGATCACGCGCAACAAGTGGGTGAAATTTGATCCGGTAGTTCACGCTTAAAGGGCTGCCTGGATGGTGCGACGGGCAGCCGAAAACGCGCTTTCTTCGTCAATAAAGGATGCTGGCGGCGTTTCCATACGGGCGCGAATTTCGTGCGCTAGACAAGTTAGGGCCAAATCGCGCTCTTCCTCATCCTGCATCATCTGCTCCAATGCAGCAGCAACCGCGGCACTTTGCGTCGCAAACACGCCTTGGCCAACCTTATTGGTTACGTAGTGGTGGTGGCGATCTGTAAAGCTAAGTGTCGTTTTAACGGTCATTTTATCCCCATTGGTATGACTAAGTCATATAACAGGGGTGGAGGTGAGATTCAAGAAACCATAAAATAGAAGAAGCCCCGCCTGAGCGAAGCCATCAAGACACTTGGGTGCGGGGGTGAACCTACAACCTTCAGGTTATGAGCCTGACGAGCTATCGGGCGACCTGCGCAGCCCGCCTAGTTCAGGCTTTTACTTCAGCGCCAGTCCCATTTCTTTCAGCCTCAGATCCACCACCTCTTTGTCAGGCGTGGCCGCAAAAGCCAGCAGTTCAGTCCGCGCCGCCTGCAAATCGGCTATTTTGGCGTCAACTTGCGCCACTTTGTTCAACAGTACCTCCCTGCGTTCATCACGACTGATCTGGTCTGCTAGCAGCCGATTCAAGAACATCGCCATCTCCCGCAGTTGAAAATTCAGACGCTTGCCCAGCGCGATTAAGGCCAGCCGTTCCGGGGTGGTGTCATCATAGCGGCGATAGCTGCGCGACCCCGCAGGGACGCGACGCGAATGGATCAGGCCCAAGTCCTCGTAATGACGCAAGCCATCCTTTGACAACCCGGTCAGTTTTACCAAATCACCGATTAGCATTCTCGCCCTCTGAAAACCACTTGACTATTGGGTATAGCCCACAGGCTAGAGTAAGGGGACTCATCCTGTCAACGAGGGAAATATGAAATCATCTTCACTACTTTGGGCCGCACCGGCACTCGCCTTGTTAGCGGTGCTTCCTGTTATGGCTGACGAGATTGCGCCGCGCGACGGCCTTACACTGCGCCCGGATGCGGGGCAGGAAATTGGAGTCGTCTATCAAGCTTGGTTGAGCCCGCTTCAGCAAGGCGGTGAAGAGGCCGACACGCCTGCCCTCGTGCCAAAAGCGTTCCGCTCGACCGCCCCCTCGGTTGATCGTAAAGACCGCCGGTCGCGCGGGCATGGCACCGTTGCCATCACCCGGGATATGGGCCGGGCCTATGTGCATGTGCAGATCGCCGGGATCAAACCTGAAGACATCGTGATGTTCCATATCCATTGCGGCCGGCCCGGCCAGTTGGGTCCGATCTTGGTCGATCTGGGCCACCACACCGATCTGCCGCAGGCGTTTGCTGATGGAGTGCTTTCGGTTGAAATTACCAATAAAGACATTGTGGCGGCGGCTGAACACGGGCGCGGGCTTACGAAGGCCTTCACCGCGGGATGCCCAATTGTCCCCATGATCCCGATGGACCGTGTGTCGACCATCGCGGGCCTTGCGCAGATTGCCGCACAGGGCGAGTTGTATTTCAATTTGCACACCAAGGGTCAGGTCTTTTTCGGCGACATTCGGGGCCAACTGGTCAAGGTCGAGTAACCCCCCAACGCGGACCGCATGCACACTATGAAAAACAACCTCAACACCCCGAATCCTGGCTCTCCGCCTGACACCCCACTGCGGCGCGGTATCCTTTGGATCATGTGTTTGGCCATTGCTTTCGCCATGGGGCTTGCAGCCTCTGGCTCGGGAAGTCAGGCGACGGCAGACCCGCTGCCAGACTGGGTTAACACCGCAAGCAATCTGATTTGTATCGTCATTGGCGGACTGATTTTGGTGCCACGCATGCGCTTTGTTGGAGCGGTTGCGGCGGCACTGATGATGGTGGCCTCTATGGTCACCAATTATTGGGTGGATGGTGCGGCCTACTTCTTCCAAGTACTGCCCTTTAACCTAGTGACACTGTCGCTAGCCGTGATTGTGGCCCGGTATCATCGGGGCTAGGACCCCCAGCCATGACTAAGCGCACAGGGCGCAGCCAGTGCTGAATTAGCATAGCCGAAGCTGATTAGCGGCTGAGCGCAGGGCTCGCTGGCGAAGGCCGAACGAGGCTAGTAAAGCCTTTCGAGCTCCAAGCAGGCCTCTCAGAACCCCCAAACGCAAAAAAGCCCCGCATGAGCGAGGCTGGTTCGAAGATTTTGGGTGCGGGGGTGAACCAACGACCTTCAGGTTATGAGCCTGACGAGCTACCGGGCTGACTATTACCCTGCAAACGCAAACAGCCCCGCATAAGCGAGGCCAACGAGATACTTGGGTGCGGGGGCAGGATTTGAACCTACGACCTTCAGGTTATGAGCCTGACGAGCTACCGGGCTGCTCCACCCCGCGACAAGTGGTATTTGAAGGTCTGATCTGACATCGTCTGGAAAGGAAGGTGTTTTGAATAAGATACCAAGTGCATTCGGCAGACCCGGCAGCGACCTACTCTCCCGCGCCTTAAGACGCAGTACCATCGGCCCTGGGGGACTTAACGACCGAGTTCGGGATGGGATCGGGTGGGGACCCCCCGGCATAGCCGCCAGGTCGGCGGAATGCACTCGTATCTTATTGTCTGACATCGTCTGGAATAGCACAATTTTCGGTGCATAGTTTTACCAAAATCCTGAAGAGATTTTGGAACACGCACTCTGAGTGCTTATGAACGGCGCAGTCTTCACTGCGTATGAGATCGTAGGATCAAGCGATTGAGCGATTAGTACCAGTCAGCTTCAACCCTCGCGGGTCTTCCACACCTGGCCTATCAACGTGATGGTCTATCACGGCTCTCAATGAGACCTCGTTTTTAGGTTAGTTTCCCGCTTAGATGCCTTCAGCGGTTATCTAGTCCATACTTAGCTACCCAGCTGTGCCGTTGGCACGACAACTGGTCCACCAGAGGTATGTTCATCCCGGTCCTCTCGTACTAGGGACAAATCCTATCAAGTCTCGACACCCACGGTAGATAGGGACCAAACTGTCTCACGACGTTCTGAACCCAGCTCACGTACCACTTTAAATGGCGAACAGCCATACCCTTGGGACCTGCTCCAGCCCCAGGATGTGATGAGCCGACATCGAGGTGCCAAACACCGCCGTCGATATGGACTCTTGGGCGGTATCAGCCTGTTATCCCCGGAGTACCTTTTATCCGTTGAGCGATGACCCTACCACGCAGGATCACCGGATCACTATGGCCGACTTTCGTCTCTGCTCGACTCGTCAGTCTCGCAGTCAGGCAGGCTTATGC
>CAMDDL010000040.1:20000-22293 GCA_945891505.1 Maricaulis salignorans
CGAATTTTCAGGCTATTTTTGGCTATTTCTAGCGATTCTTGCCCTGTTTTGGTTCTAACCCGTTGCAATATATGCACGCATAGCATCTGCTTCTTGTCGTGCATCATCTATTTTTGCTTTCACCAAATCACCGATAGAAACCACACCCACCAGCTTTTGCCCCTCCAGAACAGGCAAATGACGAATCCGCCTGTCGGTCATTCGGGCTAACGCACTATCCACTTTGTCTTTTGGAGCTGCCGTCAAGACGTCTTTGGTCATGGCATCAGCCACTTTGGTCATCATGGCGGTTGCACCCGCTTGCGCGCACAGGCGCACAATATCGCGTTCCGATAAGATTCCTTCTAGATGACCACTAGAATCGAGGACAACGAGGGCCCCTACTCTTTTGTCGGTCAGAATCGCTGCTGCCTCTTGCAAGCTATGATCTGGCGACACGCTCATAATGGTGCCACCCTTATGCTTTAGGATATGCGCAATCGTCATGATGCCTTCCCTCCTCCGGGAGCGTCGGCTCTTTTGGCCGAGCTTGCAGGCAGGGTGCGCGCGAAAATAGGTCTTGGCAATTTAAAAGTGAGTTGAAGTGGGTCGGATAGTTCTTAGGCTCGCGCTTTAAAGCTAAGCAGCCTCTCGAGGGCGGCCAAGACGTGCAAACAGCGGGTAGAGAATCAGGCCTGATATAAATCCACCCAAGTGGCTTTCCCAAGCAATAGGAACAAAATTGAACCCGCGCGCCAAGGCTGCCAAGCCGACATTGATCAACAAGAATACGACAGCAGAAGCCAAAACGGGCATCAACATCGCTTGGCCAGGCCGGGCTAATCCAATGGCACCCCATAAAAAGCCAGCGAAGATGCCTGATATCGCCCCGGAAGCGCCGATCGTAACACCCTCTGCCCCGGGATTAAACGCGCAGAAAGCTAGGCCGCCTCCTACTCCACATAAGAGAAAGAAGATTACAAAGCGGATTGTGCTGGCGTGATTGCGGCGCAGGCTTGCTTCAGCGATTGGGCCCGCTTGCAACAGCATTGCCAAATTCATCACCAAATGAAGCGTACCGCCATGTAGGAATTGATAGCCAAACAACATCGCCAGAGCAGAAGTCCAGTTACCCGCTGAGATGTCTTGCGCAAATTGCGCAGGGCTCAAGGCAAATGTTGCCAGTGCCTTCGCTTGTGCCACAGGGTTGAGCAGCGAGAAAGCGAGGTGGGCGGTTATTATGATCCCGATCAGCATGGCGACACCTACGGGCATCTGGTTAAAGATCGGCTCGCGCGGCTTTTGTGTTGACTTGGGTGGCTCTGAGTGAGGTGGCGCTGCCTCCTTGCCGTCTGACGGTGCGCCTTCACGATAGAGCCCCATATCCTGCGCCACTTATCTATCCTTCACTTACAAGCCGCCGAATCGCTGCTTCGACCAACTCCAGCCTATCATTGCCGAAAAACATATCATCATGATTAACAAAATAGGTGGGTGAGCCGAAACCACCACGTGCAATTAATTCCTCGGTATTTGCAATTAAGCTCGCCTTTGCCTCCGGGCTTGCAGAGGCTTCAAGGCAGGCCATCCCATCAAGCCCGGCTTGCTCCGCACACGCAGCAATGACCTCATTTTGTCCTATGTCTCGATCTTGCTCCCAATAGGCTTCAAACAAGGCCTTGGCATAGGGGACCAAGCGATCTTGCGTCATCGCATAGAAACAACCCCGCATGGCTGTCACAGAACGTACCGGGAAAACGGTCGGCGAAATGAGCTTTACTCCGGCCAGGCGCGCCCAGTCCGCCAGATCCTTACGATAATAAGCCGCCTTGATTGGATTTGGATTGGCACGCTGGGAATAAACATCACCGTTTACCTTGTTGAAAACTCCACCCACTAAGATGGGCCTCCAAATAAGATCAATGGGTAAGTGAGGCGCACGCTCTAACAGTCGAACAAATGCCAAGTAGGTCCACGGACTGGAGCAATCAAAAAAAAATTCTAAGCCAATTTTCACGAGCCATCCCCCTCAAAACTGGCCCAAATTGAAACAATAGTTTGGTCTGCACGTCAAAAGGGTAAAGTGCTTAAGACGCGAAACGGTTCGCCAATCACGAGAATGTCGCCGTACCCATAAGTTATTATCAGAAAGAAATGGCACGTCCATTGCAGCCCTGATTGCAGTGTTCGTCCTAGAGGAGCGAAGAATATGAAGGAAGCTCATCCAACTAGCCCAGTGAAGCTTGACGTGAAGCTTGACGTGAAGCTTGACGTGAAGCTTGATCGCTCTCGCTTTGCCCGTGCCGCTTTTGGA
>CAMDDL010000041.1 GCA_945891505.1 Maricaulis salignorans
TGCAAGGCTTGGCGGTTGGAACTGCTACTACAAACCACCAGGCCCCAAAACCATGCGCACCGGCTGGTCCGTCCTAACACAAACCCTCACCGGCTATACTCTCGCACTCAACTCCACAACAAACCAAATTCCGTGAATCCCGTAGCCCAATGGGAGAGGGGAGAGCTCCTTTGCGAGACGGGGCCCGAGTCCCCCCTACCCCTGTACCAATTCCCGTATTTCAACCGTGCCACCCGCTTCATAGGTCGGGTTGCCCTTCAAGGCGGCACTAGCTTCTTCAAGGCTGTCTGCTTGGATTTTGATATAGCCCGTTAGCTGGTGCGTGAGCGGGGCCGCCTCGCCCTCTTTTCGAAACGCCTGCCCCTGCCCGATGGAGCTGCCGCCTTGAAAGCAGCCCGCCTCGATCAGTCGCCCGATATAGGGTTCCCAGTCTTCCTCGCGCTCTGGGTGCAAGATGTCGGCATGCATCAGGACGATAAAGTCTTTCATGGTCAGGTCCGTTCTTTGGCGCTGGAAAGCATGTAGGCGCGCAGCACCGCATTCATGCGGCTCAAATGTCCTTTACCTTGGGCTTTAAACCACTGAAGCACGTCGTCATCCACGCGGATCGAAATCGCCTGCTTCGTGGTTCCAGCTGGCATGACTAGACGCGCGGTTTCGAAGAATGCCGCATCCATTTCAGGGATATCCGAAAAGTCGATCTGATCTTCTGGCAGCGCCTCAATCTGGGCCAGCCGCTCTTTCGAGATGTTCATAGAATAATCTCCTCTCCTTAACGCTGGCGCACCTAGCGCTGATGATACGCCGAACGCCGCTGCGGTCGGTATGAACCACCGCCAACACAACGCGAGATCCGAGCCACCCAAAGCTGATCTCTCGAAGCTCCCCATAGGCGCGTGGGTCGGTCGCCGTTAGGACTGGCCCATCGAAAATGGCAATCGCCTCTTGGAAACGAATGCCATGCTTGGCGAAGTTTTGCCTATTTTTGGCGTCATCCCACTCATATGCCATAGTCGCGTCCAATTGTATATACAAATGTATGTAAATTTTGTCACGCACACGGGTTAAGCAGAGCCTCAGCCTGCAGCAAGTGGATTCACTTGAAAAGCCTTCGAACACAGAAATTGTTTCTCCCCGCTTCGCAGGGGAGACCATCACCCTACCCCCTTTTCACACCAGTCCTTGAACCAATGCTTCGCCCACTGCGTATCTAACCCCATGCCGTCCTTACCGTTTGACCCCACCCCACAAGCCTTAAGCCGCGTTGATTGGACGGGGACGCGAGCGGCTGGGTTGGCACGTTTAGAGGCATTTTTGCCCGCAGCAGGCACGGCCTATACCCGCACGCGCAATAGCGACCTGGGGCCAGATGACCGATCAAACGTGTCTGCCTTGTCGCCTTGGCTCGCGCGCCGCTTAATCACCGAAGAAGAAGTCGTCAGCCGCGTGATGGCGAGCCACGGCTTTGTGAAGGCAGAGAAATTCATCCAAGAAGTCTATTGGCGCAGCTATTGGAAGGGCTGGCTGGAGATGCGGCCGCAAGTGCTGACGCGCTTTAACCAAGGCCGCCTCGCCCTCAATCAAGTGGTCGTAGAAGACCATGAGCTTGCCCAAAAGCTTTTACGCGCCAAGGCGGGGGAGACTGGTATTGCCTGCTTTGACGCATGGGTGCGCGAACTGACCACTTTGGGCTGGCTGCACAATCATGCGCGCATGTGGTTTGCCAGTATCTGGATATTCACGCTGGAATTGCCTTGGCAATTGGGGGCGGATTTCTTCTTTAAGCATCTTCTCGATGCCGATGTGGCGTCCAACACCTTGTCTTGGCGCTGGGTCGCGGGTCTGCATACCAAGGGCAAGCATTATGTCGCGCGCGCCAGCAATATTGAGACCCACACCTCGGCGCGCTTTAACCCTGCAGGCCAACTAGCCGAAAGCGCGCTGCCCTTAAGCGAACCCTTTTTGGAAACCAGCCCCGGCACCCTGCCCGCTGGTGACATTTTGTTTGAAGAGCGCGTCGGCCTGTTGCTCCACGGGGATGATCTACATCCAGAGTCGCTGCCTTTGACGGCCAAAGTGATGGGCGCGGGCCTGTTACTTGTGCCTGAAATTGGCCCTGTAGATGGGGCCAAAAATAAGTTTCTGCGCCGGGCGGAACAAGACGCCTGCACCCGCCTCGAGCACGCGTTCAATATAGATGCTCCGCAGATGACCTCACTAGACGAGGCGCTGAACTGGGCGCTGGGTCTGGGCGTGCGCGAGATCGCAACACCTTATGCGCCAGTTGGGCCGATCGCTTGGCATCTGGCGGACTTAAAGCGCGCCTTAGCCGTCCATGGCGTCAGGCTTGTGCGCCTGCGCCGGCCTTGGGACAGCCGGACGTGGCCGTTGGCAACCGGGGGCTTCTTTAAGCTGAAAGAGAAATTGCCCAGTCTAGTGCGCGACTTGGGGCACTTATGATCGAGATCGTCTGGTTCAAGCGCGATTTGCGCGTGCACGACCACGCCCCCTTGCTGGCGGCACAACAAAGCGGCAATCCGGTCCTGCCACTCTATCTTTTTGAGCCTGAGCTGTGGGTTCAACCTGAACTTTCTGGCCGCCATTTTGACTTTCTTACGGAATGTTTGGCCGACTTAGATGCGGCTCTGCAGGCGCGGGGTGCAGGCTTAGTGGTGGAAATAGGCGAGGCGTGTGACGTCTTTGCCCGCTTGCATGCCCAATATGGAATTCGCGCCATTCATGCACATGAGGAAACGGGCCTGCTCTGGACCTATCGACGCGACAAGTTGGTGCGGGTGTGGGCCAAGCGGGCTGGTGTGCCCGTGTTGGAGTACCGCCAACATGGCGTTTGGCGCGGCCCAAGCACCCGAAACGGCTGGGCCAAGCGCTGGGACACGATAATGGCGACTGCGCCTGTGGAAGCACCAGTGGCGATCCGCTTTGCTGAGGTGCCTAGCGGCGCCTTGCCCAAGGCCGAAAGCCTCAACATCGCCCCCGATCCTTGCCCATATAGGCAAAAAGGCGGGCGGCACGAGGCCGTCCGTCTCCTCAAAAGCTTTCTCTCAGTACGCGGACGGCACTACCGGAAGGCCATGTCCAGTCCCGCTGAAGGCGCTGAAGCGTGTTCTCGCCTCTCACCCCATTTGGCCTTTGGCACGATTTCAATGCGCGAGGCTTTTCAGGCTGCGAGTCGTGCGCGAGCGCGACACCTTGCGGGAGGTGACAAAGTTTATGCCGCCTCCATCGCCTCCTTTTTGGCCCGCCTTCATTGGCACTGCCACTTCATTCAGAAACTGGAAGATGAGCCTGAAATTCAAATTAAAAATATGCACCCCGCTTATGACCGTCTTCGGCCACAGCGTCCGGAAGATGGAGCGCTAGCAGAAGCTTGGATCGAAGGTCGCACTGGCTTTCCCTTTGTTGACGCTTGCATGCGGTCGCTGGCAGCAACGGGCTGGCTGAACTTCCGGATGCGCGCGATGGTTATGAGCTTTGCGAGCTATCATCTTTGGCTGGATTGGCGCTTACCCGCTACCCTGCTTGCCCGCCGTTTCACCGACTTTGAGCCCGGCATCCACTATAGCCAAGCGCAGATGCAATCGGGCACGACAGGGATCAACACTCCGCGCATCTATAATCCGGTCAAACAATCCCTTGATCAAGACCCAGAAGGGTCTTTCATCCGGCTATGGGTGCCAGAGCTGGCCCATCTGCCCACCGCCCTCATCCATGAACCTTGGAAAGCTTTGGCAGACGATGTGCCGCAATCCTATCCCGCCCCGTTAGTCGATCATGTGGCGGCGGGGGCGTTTGCGCGGGCCGAAATTCATCGCGTCCGCAAGGCCGATGGGCACACGGCGCTAGCTCATGTCATTCAAGAACAACACGGCAGTCGAAAGTCTGGGATCAAGCAAGTATCAGAGGCCAAGGCACAGGCACGAAAAAGCGCCAAGAAGTCCACCGATCAGATCAGCTTCGACTTTTAAAAAAAGGCGCGTCGGCCAAAAAACCAGCGCGCCCTTCAAACGGGTAGATAGTACAGCTTCTCTTACTATATCGAGCGAAGAACCGCACTGGCTGCAGCAACTACCGACGCAATGCGCAAGGCTGCTTGGATGTTGAGGGCTGGAACCCCATGCTTCTTCAGTTCAACTTCATGGCTATCGAGGCACATGCCGCAGCCATTGATCGCCGAGACCGCGAGGCTCCATAACTCGAAGTCGACTTTCTCGACGCCTGGATTGGCCAGCACATTCATGCGCAAGCCTGCCCGCAGGGTCTGGTACTCGTTATTGCTCAACAAGTGCAGAGAGCGGTAATAGACATTGTTCATCGCCATAATGGCGGCAGCGGCGCGCACAGCGTCTATGGCTTGTGGAGTCAAGCGCGTAGCGGCTTCTTGCTCAAAAGCCTTCACGACCTGGGGCTGACCAATCGCAATGGCAGAGGCCAAGAACGCGCCCCATTTTTGCTGGTCGGTTAAGGTCGTCTCATTGGCTAACGAGCCAAGATTTAACCGGATGTCTTTCGCATAGTCGGGAATGAGTTCGCGCAATTGTTCGAGCGTCATGGGGGAAATCCTTGGGGAGGCCGATCAAGAAAGGGCGCCGGATGGACAAGCAGGCCCGCCATCCGACGCATCTGGTTTAGAGTACAGCGCCGCCAGCTGGGCGGTTGCACGGGCACAATTCGTCGGTTTGGAAACCGTCGAGCAAACGCAGAATTTCGTCTGGGTTGCGGCCGACGTTCAGATTATTGACCGAAGCGTGCTGGATCATATTGTTTGGGTCGACCAAGAAGGTTGCGCGCAAAGCAACACCTGCATCTTTTTCACGAACACCCAAGCCATCGACCAAGTCACCCTTGGTATCTGCGAAGGCATATTGCTTCATGTTCGCTAGATCTGGATGCTCGCGACGCCAAGCCAGCTTGCAGAATTCATTGTCGGTCGAACCACCAAGCACGACGCAGTCGCGGTCACCAAACTCACCCACCAATTTGTCAAAGCCAACGATTTCGGTTGGGCAAACAAAGGTGAAGTCCTTGGGGTAAAAATAGATCAGCTTCCACTTACCTTCGAAGCTGTTCTGGGTGATGTCGAAGAAAGCGCTTTCGCCGTTTTCTTCATGGGCTTTAAAACCTGGCTTTACGCCGGTTACGGTGAATTCAGGGAGGGTGTCACCAACAGTTAACATTTTATTTTTTCTCCTTGGCTGTTCGACTCATGGAACAGCACGAGCGCGACATAGAGCGCGTTCATATAAAAGCAAACTTATTGAATGAATTAATTCAATAAATACAAACTATCAGCAAACAGGCCGCTGAACTGCCGCTGGTCTCGAAATCGAAGCACGTCGCACAGAAAATGTGCAATTTCTTGAGGTAACCACAAGTCAAAAATGCCAATCTTACTGGCATTTATCACGTTGAATTCGATAGATTTTGTGATGATCATGTATTGAATAAATCAATACGACTACGCCAATATCTCCAAGCACCATCGAGTAATATCCATTTATTAAGCATTTTAGAGTTAGCTGCGACTATGATTTCAATGGCTCAATTCTGAGCATTCGTGGGACTTTCGGAAGCAAAAATTCGCGCGATCGTGGTGGCTTCGATCAGAGTTCTGGTCTTCGGCCACTGGGACCCACCACTATAAAAATTAATAAGGTGCGGAACCTCTCGAAGACGCGTCGATCGCTTGAAAGCGGGAGATGCAGGTTATGAAGCTACAGACGAGAGCCTTGGCCATTGCGGGTCTTTTGGCTTTGTTTCAGGCAGCCACGCCTGTTCTTGCCGAAGGTAAGAAGCCACTTGATGGGTTGCGTGGCACTTTAGAGCCTAGAGGTTTGTCGATCGAGGCAGAATATACCGGCGAAATGGTCACCGCCCACAAAGGTGCCGCCGACGGCAAGTCCTATTATCTCGACAACGTCAATGTGATGGTGACTTGGGACCTCGAGAAAGCATTCGGGTTCAGCGACACCACTCATTATAGAAGCGACAAGTCCCACTCCGCCGGATCGCGGAAGCTATTCTATCAACCTGTTCCATCCAAAAAAAATCTTACTTAGGGAACACGACCATGCCAGCCGCCAGCGCATTGAACGTTTTGATTGTCGATGATAGCCGCACCATGCGGCTCTTAGTCAAGACGTGCCTAGACAAAATTGGGGTCAAGGAAATTCGCGACGCCGCTGATGGAGAGGCGGGCTTACGCGAGTTAGTTGGCAAGCCTGCCCATCTTGTTATCTCCGACTATAACATGCCCAAAATTGATGGTTTGGCCTTTTTGCGCGCGATCCGGGCCCACCCACCGATCGCCAATACAGCCTTTATCATGCTGACAGGGCGAGCGGATGCGGAACTGGTTCAGCGCGCGGTGCAATTCGGCGTCAACAACTTTCTGGTAAAACCCTTCACCACCGACCAGCTCAGAGGCAAGCTTGAGAGTGTTTTTGGAAAGCTGACATGAGCTTGACAACAGACGTCGCCAGATTTGCCAAGCGTGTCCATGTGAACCAGGGCGAACACTACGCCAGTAGTGACCCTGAGGTGTGCCTGACTGCAATTCTGGGCAGCTGCATCTCAATTTGTCTGTACGATCCCGCCGCAAAAGTCGGCGGCATGAACCATTTCCTTTTGCCCGAGAACCCCGATTCCGTTTATGATGCGCATGGCCGCTATGGCGCTTATCTGGCAGAGCTTTTGATCAATGATCTGATGTCGTTGGGCGCGATTAAGTCGCGGCTGAAAGCCAAAGTGTTTGGCGGTGGCAAGATGTTCCAAGGCCTCCGCGATGTTGGTGCCGCCAATGCTGCCTTTGCTAAAAAACTCCTGATGGACGAAGGCATACCCGTTCTGGGTGGCAGCACCGAGGGGACCAGCGCGCGCCGCGTAGAGTTTTGGCCAACGACCGGCCGGGCCTTCCAGAAATTTGTTAGCCAAGTCATGCCGCCGCCACCGAAACCGGTCATGGAAACCTCTATCGGCGATGTGGAGCTGTTCTGATGACAGCCCTACCGGCCCCTATTCTGGCAAAGCTCGCGCAAGAACTTACGGCCATTCGGGCTGAGACCGCCTCATTGGAGGGTTTGGTCAGTGTTGGTGCCGCCAGTCTTGGTCCCGCTGGCACAGTTGAAGCTCAAAAGCTTGACCATATTCTGCAATCCCTTGACGGCTTGACGACATTGTTGACAGGGCTGTCGCAAGGAACACCGTTTGAGCGCGCAGTTGCAGAACTGCCCTTGGCCCAAATGGCCGATCGCCTTGGCGATGCACCGGCGAACAAGCCGGATGGTTTTGCCCACCGAACAACCATGCTGGTGGATCCAGAGCTATTCTAAGAGGGGTTTGATAGCGTGAGTAGCAAATCCTCAACCCCAACCCAAACGGGCTTAACGGCTCTTTTGTTAACCGATGGGCCCCACACCATGGATATGCTGTCGGCCGTGACCTCTGGCTTTGGCATGACCAAACGCTTCAAAGCGCGCACCATCGCGGAGGCCTTTGACCATCACAAGATCCATTCTATCGACTTGATCATACTCGATTGCTCGACCGCCGAGATGAATGGCATCGAAATCACCCGCAGGTTCCGCATGGAGTTTGAGGGTGAAAAGTCCGAGACGCCAATTCTCGCCGTTGCCGGCCATGCCAGCCAGCTTCAAATCGGCCAATACCGCGATGCGGGGGCGAGTTTTGTTGTGGCCAAACCTGTAGCCCCAGGGATTTTGCTGCAGCGCATCCTTTGGCTCGCAAAAGATACGCGCGACTTGGTCAATACGCCAACGTTCAGGGGGCCGGACCGCCGTGTTCGGGCGAGCGGCCTACCCGCAGGGATTACACAAGGACGCCGTGCCACAGATCTTGATGCGACCGTCAGCGAGATTGCTGGGCAAAATCTTGATCAAAGCAGAATTGATGACATGTTAAAACCAGTTCGGGTAAACCTCTTATGACGACCAAGCCAAACCATAATTCTTTGAAACGCAAATTGTCCAAGGTCAGAAAACTGTCTGTTGAGGATTTGTCAGCGCTCAGTCAAGTGAACATCGACGGGATGCAAGAAGAGTTCGAAGTGGTTATGCGAAACCAGATCGAAGAGCTCACCGATATTGTGCGAGCCAAGGACCCTGCATCCATTCGCACCATCTATGAGATGTCATCCCAGATCATCTCTAGCGCAAGCTTTGTAAAAGCAGATTGGGTCGCTCGCGCCGCACAGTCGCTGTGCGAAGTGCATGAAATCATGAGCGCCGGTAAATGGGATTGGGAAGCAATCGGTGTGCATGGCAAGACCATACAATTGCTAGCGACGCTGGAGCCTAGCCAAGAAGCCATCAGCCAAAGCCTTTTGGAAGGCCTTGGTGCGGTTGTGGCCGCCAAGCGGGCATAGAGCAGGTGAGGTCGTCGTTCGACGCGTCGCCTCAAGTGCTACCGGCCATTTTTGTTTGCTTAGAGGGCGGTCCCGCTGGTGTTGGATCACGTGCGGCGCAGTTTGCTGATCAAGCCAACTTAACTAACGCGAACACCGTTCTCATCAATCAGGACCGCGCCATCTTCCTTGTAGAATGGCCCTTTGGGAAGACGATCCATTATATCCAAAACGACTTCACTTGGCCTGCACATGCGCACCCCCTTTGGGCTGGCAACCAATGGACGATTGACGAGGATCGGGTGATCCAGCATGGCGGCGAGGATGGCTTCGTCCGTCACACCATCCTCTAAAAGCCCTAAGTCCTGAGCCGGCGATTTTGTTTCGCGCAAAGCTGCACGCGGTGTCAGGTTTGAAGCAGCAAATAGAGCCAAAAGCTGCCCACGGGTCCAGCCTGCTTGCAGATAGTCCACGATTTCCGGCGAATAGCCCGCTGCTTGGAGGATCGCCAAGACATTACGCGACGTTCCACAATCTGGGTTGTGGAAGATAACAATGGGAAAGACGTCACTCATGGCATGTTTGCCTTCAGCCTAGCTTGCACTGCCTTGCCACGCTCATACCAATCGCGGCTTCGGTTCACGATCGCGACGACCGCCAACATGAGGGGAACCTCAATCAAGACCCCGACGACTGTCGCTAAAGCCGCGCCACTCTTAACGCCAAAAATCGAGATGGCCGCGGCAACCGCAAGCTCAAAAAAATTGCTGGCCCCGATCAAAGCAGATGGACCGGCCACACAATGCGCCTCGCCACTGGCGCGGTTAAGGAGGTAGGCCAAGCCAGAAGTAAAGAAGACTTGGATTAGAATTGGTACCGCCAAAAGCGCGATCACCAAAGGCTGGGCCAGGATTTGTTCGCCTTGAAAGCCAAACAGCAAAACGAGGGTAGCCAGCAAGGCTGTCATCGAAACCGGGCCAAGTGCCTTTAGCGCGCCTTCCAAGCGCGAGGAATCTCCCGATTGCAGCAGAAGCCAGCGAACAACTTGTGCCACCGCGACAGGCACAATGATGTAAAGGCCCACGGAAAGAACAAGTGTCTCCCAAGGTACCGTGATGGCAGACAAGCCCAGCAATAGCGCTACGATCGGCGCAAATGCGACAATCATAATCGCATCATTCAGCGCCACTTGGCTGAGCGTGAAATGGGGTTCGCCCTTGGTGAGATTACTCCACACAAAGACCATGGCGGTGCAGGGAGCGGCTGCCAACAAAATGAGGCCTGCAATATAGCTCTCAATTTGCTCAGGCGGCAAAAGCGGGCGAAATAGCCAACCAATGAAAATTGCGCCGAGCGCTGCCATTGAAAACGGCTTCACGGCCCAATTGATGAAAAGCGTAATCCCGATCCCTCGCCAATGGGCGGCAACGCCACCGAGTGCACGAAAATCGATCCGCAACAGCATCGGGATGATCATCGCCCAAACCAGAACAGCGACTGGCAAATTTACTTGGGCTACTTCTAAAGCCGCAATCGAACTAAATGCGGCAGGAAACGCCTGCCCCAAGCCAATGCCTACAAGGATCGCAAGACCAACCCAAAGCGTGAGATAGCGCTCAAACAGGTTCATGTTCAGTCACTTCTGTTGGGATTGGCGCACAGCACGCGAGGTCGGCGGCAGCAAATACTGGCTGGCACAAATCAGGCCGTCCGCCACAACAATCCGCCATTAGAAAGGCAAACAGGTCGCGTGTCCCGCCAACATCTAGCGCATAATAGACAATGCGACTCTCCCGGCTTGGGCGGATCAGACCCGCGCGGCTCAAAATGCCCAGATGCGTGGACATCGTGGTGACTGGTACGCCCACCTGGCGGGCAATGTCGCCAGCAGGTACGCCTTGCACGCCCGCCTGAACCAAGAGCTTGAACACCCGCAATCGTGTGGGATGTGCAAGCGCGGATAAGGCCTCTATAGCTTCCTGATCTTTCATGGTACGAGGATTCCAGAATTATCGGATTTAGTCAAGAAGACCGCACCTCATGCCTTATAAACTCTTGCTCTGGCTGCTGTTCAGCTTGCCTTTAATGGCACCCAATCTGGCGACATCCCAAGTTACGCCTCCAGCCCCCTTCAAGGTCGATCAGGCATTAGACCTGCCAGCTTGGTTGACGGTGCGCGGCGAAGCGCGAGCACGTTATGAGACATTGGACGGCCAGTTTCGTGCTGGCGGAAAAGGTGGCGATCAGGTCTTAGCGTTTCGAACCTTGTTGTTGACTGAGGCCAATCTGGCTCCACTTGAGCTGCCGCAGGTAACTGCAGGCTTGGAAATACAAGACTCGCGCCTAGAGCTGGACGATGCAGGGACGCCCTTGTCTACCAGTAATGTCAATGCACTCGACGTCCTACAGGCCTATGTGCGCTTTGATCTTGATGGCGCGCTCGGCCAAAAGGATGCAAGCCTGACCTTGGGGCGGCAGACCTTAGATATCGGCAGCCGTCGTATCCTCGAACGCGTGGATATGGCGAACGTCATTTTTGCCTATACCGGTGCCTATTGGCGTAGCGTCTCAGCGCGCGGGAATGAATGGCATGTGGTCTATGTCTCGCCCGTTGGCCGACTGCCATCAACCTTTCCCGAATTGGCTAGCAATGAAGTCGTTGCCGATCAAGAGGAATGGGGGCGGGTATTTTGGGGCGCACATTATCGCCACCCAAAAGCCCTAGAATCACTGGTTCCCGATACTTGGATTGAAGGATTCATTTATCGCCTCAAGGAGCGGGACACCAAGGACTTTGCAACGCCCAATCGAGACTACGTTCAGCCCGGATTTCGCGTGTTTCGTGCACCGAAGGAAGGGCGATCCGACTTTGAAGTCGAGGCATCGTGGCGCACAGGATCGCGTCGTGCCACAAATGCGACGACAGATGTTCGTGACCTGGATGTCAATGCTTGGACACTCCATGCCCATTGGGCTTGGAATTTCAAAAGCGATTGGAACTGGCGCGCCGCTCTCGATTACGACTTTGCAAGCGGTGATAAAAGCCCAACGGATGGGCGCTTTGACCGATTTGAACGTTTGTTTGGCGGTCGGCGGACAGACCTTGGCAACACTGGCATTCATGGCCCCCTGACGCCCGCCAATATCAATGCGCCGGGAGCAAGGGTGGAGTTTGCGCCGTCACAACGATTAGACATCAGAGTGTCCTATAAAGCTGCGTATCTGGCACGTGCAACTGACCTTTGGAGCGATGCGCGACTGCAAGACCCATCGGGTTTGTCGGGCCGCTTTATTGGCCATTCCTGGGACAGTCGGATGCGCTATTGGGTAGTGCCGGGCACCGTGAGAGCGGAAACCGGCGCGTCGGCTCTATTTCCCGGCCGCTTTGCCAAGACCGCCCCTAACGCGCCCAAGCAAGGGCGAACCCTTTTTGGCTATGCCGCTTTAGTTGTTACTTTCTAGCCTCGATGCACCACGCCAAGACTTTCCGCCAGAGTGGGCCATACAATTTGGGCTGAACTTTAGACCATCAATGGCTTCGCGCCATCGAGTGCATTCCAGCCTTGGAATGCACCTTGGTCAGGCACTTCCGGAGGTCGTTTATGTTGGTTCGCACCCAACGTAATTGGAGCGGGTGATGAGAATCGAAAACAGCTTCCATTGGGTGCTTAATGTCACATTCAACGATGATCAATGTCGAACACGAAATGGACATGGAGCCATCAACATGGCTCTCGTCAGACGCTTCAGCCTCAATCTCATCCGCACGGCAAAAGATAAGTCCAGCCTCAAATTACGCCGAAAGCGCGCCGGATGGGACCCCAAATACCTCGCAAACCTGCTAAGTGCTAAACTGAGTTAACCTAGATTCGGAGCTTTGACTAAAGCTGTCTCTGCCTTGAGTTTGGGCAAGATGTCGAGTATGTATCCCGGGTTAACGGGGAATCCAGAGGCCCAAGGGGATATTATCATGACTGTATCAGCACGCGCTTTGCTTTTTGCGATGGGCGCATCCGCCTTCGCATGTCCTGTTTTTGCGCAAAACGCGCCACCAGCTCCTGCGCCCGCTCCTGAGGCCGAAGTCGTTGTTGTGACGGGTACGCGCGAGGCCGGGCGCACGCAATTCCAGACATTGGCGCCCGTTGATGTGCTGTCGGCTGCCGCTTTGGATCAGACTGTATCATCGGAAGTCGGCGACGCTTTGGCGGCCACGGTTCCGGGTTTTGTACAACAGCGCTTGCCTTTGGCCGATGGCGCGACCTTTGTTCGTCCAGCGTCTTTGCGTAACCTATCGCCAGACCAGACCTTGGTTCTTGTCAACGGCAAGCGCTTCCACCGCTCTGCGGTCTTGGGGAGCCGTGGTGCGCAGGCCCCTGATTTAGCCCAGATTCCAGGCCTTGCCATTAAGCGCATCGAAGTGCTGCGCGATGGCGCTTCGGCCCAATATGGGTCTGACGCGATTGCCGGGGTTATCAATATCGTGCTTGATACGACTCCTGGGTTTCAACTCAATGCCCAGGTTTCTGAATATTTCGAGGGTGACGGTCGGAAAACCCAAATCGGTGGCCAAGCTGGCTTTGAAATCCGCGATTCAGGCTTCTTGGTCGTCAGCTTAGAGCTGAATGAAGGCGAAATTACCTCGCGCTCGCGCCAGCGCCCTGATGCAGCAGCCTTCCAAGCCGCCAATCCATCATTGGTGGTGCCAAATCCAGCGCAACGCTGGGGTCAACCTGAGTTGTCAAACTGGCGCTTTGGCGCCAATTTCCAAATGCCGATTAATGACACGATTGATGTTTATGCATTTGCGACTTTAGGAGCAGGTGAAGGCAAGACCGACTTTAATTATCGCCTGCCAAGCCCAACAGCCAATGCCGCCGTCTATGGCATTACCTCGGTTTTCCCAGGTTATGATTTGCGGACCCGTTTCCCCGTCGGCTTCTCGCCCATATTTGGCTATGAGGACGAGGACCGCCAGATTGTTGGCGGTGTTCGCGGCGGCAGCGAGAAGTTTACATGGGACTTTAGTGTGTCTGAAGGTGGCAGTACGGTTGACTATAATTTGTCAAACACCGTCAATGCGTCGCTTGGTCCCGCAAGCCCCACGAGCTTCAAGCCCGGCATCTTGGAGCAAAACGAGCTGAATGTGAATGCTGATTTTGTCTATCAGTTGGCCGTTCCCGGCCTCGCAAAAGATGTCAATCTGGCTTTTGGTTTTGAGCGCCGCATTGAGACCTATACAATCAAGGAAGGCGAAAGAGCCTCTTGGGTCGTAGGACCGGGCGCAATTGCAGGCTTGGCGCCTGGATCAAACGGCTTCCCGGGCTTTGATCCCAAACAAGCGGGCGAATGGGATGTTGAGAGTTTTGCGGGCTATGTCGATGGCGAATTCGCCCTGACGAATGCTTGGACAGTTGGAACAGCTATCCGCTACGAAGACTTTTCGTCCTTTGGCGAAACGGTGGACGGCAAAATTGCCACCCGCTATGAATTCACCTCTGATTTCGCGATCCGCGGGTCCTATTCCACGGGCTTCCGTGGACCGACACCTGGCCAGATTAACTCAACGACTGTTGTGCAGGGCCTCGATACGCTGACAGGCCAAATCTTTAACCGGGGCCGCTTGTCATCCGCTGATCCGCTGGCCGCTAAGTTAGGGGTTAAGCCGCTAGAGCCCGAAGAGTCTGAAACAATCAGCGGCGGGATCACATGGCGCAGTGCATTCGGACTGACCGGTACGATCGATTTATATCGAATCAATGTTGACAACCGATTTGCTGAATCGCGGGTGTTCTCACGCGCGGAGATTGAGGCGCTTGGACCCAATCCAAACCAATATACCGGGGTGTTTTTCTTCATCAACGCCTTTGATACTGAGACCAGTGGTATTGATATTGCGGGCTCTTATGCATCCAACATCGGCCCCGGTCGCTTGGATGTTACCGCTGCCTTCAACTTCAATGAGACAGAAGTCGTAGGCGGTACAGGGTCAGTGGTCACAAGCCTCGACCAAAAGCGTCGTCTTGAAGAAGGGCGGGGGAAATATGGTGCGACTTTGGGTGCCAATTACACGCTCGATAAGTTCCGCTTTTCAGCCCGCGCGCGCTATTATGGCTCATTTGCTGATGCGGCCACCAATGGTGCAGGCGACATTTTCCAAGAGATTGGTGCGATCACCTTTATCGATGCGTCGGTGCAATATGAGGTCAATAAGAATTTGACGATTCGCATCGGTGGCGAGAATATCTTTGATGCCTACCCAGACGAAGCAACGTTCCAAGCCAACCGCGGTTTGATCTACACACGTAACTCAAACTACGACACCGATGGCGGTCAATATTACTTCCGGGTTGAAACCAAGTTCTAATCCGGAATTGAACAAGGCGGGGCATTTTATGGTCGACAATCATTTAGGCCAAATGTCTCGCCGCTCTTTCACCAAAGCGGTCGCAAGCGGCCCTTCGCTCATGGGTCTGGCAGCCCATGCCGCATCAGCGGCGCAGCCCACAGCTGACTTTGCCGCTTTGGCTAAAGACGAGACCTATTGGACCCAAACTGTCGGACAGCACTACACGCGCAATCCCGACTTTATCCAATTGGAGGCAGGAAACTTTGGCTCAATGGCAAGGCCTGTAGAGCGCGCCTATCAAAGCCACATTGAGCGGGTTAATCAGCAAACTTCCTATTTTTCACGTCGTCAGTTTGATCCAATGCTGGTTCCTATCCGCCAGAGGGTGGCAGCATCCTTGGGCGTGGATGCAGAAGAAATCGCTTTCACCCGTGGCTGCACGGAATCGATGCAAGCCCTGATCAGCGGCTATCACAAATTAAAAGCTGGAGACGGTGTCCTTATCTGCGACCTCGATTATGACGCCATGCAGACGGCTATGCGCTGGCTCAAAGTCAGGCGCGGGGCGCAGATCATTGAGATTGGGATACCAGAACCTGCGAGCGTCGCAGGCATTTTAGACACCTATCGTGCAGCCTTGACCGCCAACCCACAAGTAAAGCTCATGCTGGTGACCCATGTCAGTCACCGAACTGGCCTCGTGATGCCAGTCGCTGAGCTTGTCGCGCTTGCCAAGTCGCGCGGCGTCGATGTGCTTCTCGATAGTGGCCATGCTTGGGGCCAGTTAGACTTTAACTTGCGTGATCTGGGGGTCGAGTTTGCGGGTTTTTCCGCCCACAAATGGATTGGCGCCCCGGTCGGCGTCGGTGTGCTTTACATAAAACAGGCCCGGCTCGACGACATTGACGATTATATGGACATTGATGCGCACGCGACCCGTCAGATAGAGACCAAAATCCATACAGGCACAGCCAATTTCGCGGCCTTTCTCGCGCTCAAGGACGCGCTTGATTTCCACGAAGCCATTGGTGTCAAAGCCAAGGAAGCCCGCCTGCGCTATCTGCGAGATTTGTGGACAAGCCAGCTTGCCGATCATGAAAGGATTTCCGTCCTAACACCCTCCGATCCTCGACTAACCTGCGGGCTGACGTCATTTCGGTTTAAGGGCGAAACCACTTCGGCAGCAAACCGGGCACGCGCTGCCAAATTATTGAGCGATTTCAATATTTTCTCGGTTCACCGCAATGGTGTGGCATCTGGGGCCTGCGTTCGTGTCACGCCCACGATGTTCACGCCAAAGAGCGATATCGACCAACTCGTTACCGCCCTTGTGCGCATGGTACGTGACGTTTAGCGACTTTTCGGCGCTCAGCCGATAAACACACCTTCTGACCTTGCTTTGGTCACGGCTATCGCATTCGAGGTCAAAAAAATGGGATGTAAGGCCCCTCCCCCTTGTGGGCTATCAAATTCACGCATCTTCATAGTCTGCGAGTAGACGAGCGACGCCACGTTTTGCTGCTCTGCCACCTGAGATTTGGACCATTCGGAATTGGAGTTTTTTGCCGTAATTTTCCTTGGCTGGACGAGGGGGTTTGGCACGAAAGCATCGAAGTTCACGGACGCCCAGAAAGCGTTCGTCTTGAAGCAAGGCGAGAAAGGAACGGCCGTCGCACAGGGCCGGATCAATCATCTTGAGCGGATGGGGCTCGTTACACGCTCCAAGGCTGGTGTCGCTTTTGCGCTGGACATGAAGCAGCGGCCTGAGACCCTTCAACGCAGTAAGGATGAGATCCGCTCCTATTGGGACCTGGAGCGTGCGGCGGAATTCAGTCAGCTTGGAGCTAAAGCTGAGCCGGAGCTGAAGCCAACTCGGGAAACAAGGCTGCCTTCCAGTTCAGAAATCTGTGCCCCAATCCCACCCAATTATCCCGAAATCGTGAACCGAATTTTTGGCCACTTGCAATATTCTGTTTTTATTGTAGTAATTGGAGCGGGCGATGGGAATCGAACCCACGACATTCAGCTTGGGAAGCTGACGTTCTACCTCTGAACTACGCCCGCATTGATAGGAAAGGCTTTGCGACGACTTGGTTTTCTGCCCAAGTTTGCAGCCTTCACATCATCTGGTTCTTTTTGACCATTTTCACGTCGGTTGCAAGGCCAGACACTGGGGCTTGATCTAGCGCCATCTCTGAGGCCTCGAGGTAAAAGGCTGCCATCAAATCCGTGACTTCATCGGAGATCGACACGAGGGCCGGGTGCAGCTGGGTTTCCGGGTGTTCTTCAACAAAAGCCTGCCAGCTCGTGAGGATGAGCTGCGCGCGATCGATGATTTCAAGCAGTCCTCGCTCGGAACTGAATTGGCCCATAACACCCTTCTCCCATAAATTTACTGAAGAGTATGATCCTAGTAATTGTGGAATTCTACACCCAAATACATTGATATGACCATCTTAATGTAGTTGACGTTACGCTAACGCAGTATTCCTTTGGCAGCCATGTCTTCAATTACCGCGCGTTGGCGCGTCAAAACCTCAACACGTTCAATCATCTTGCCGTCTGGTGTTTTATTGGCCGGTGCCAAACGGGTATCGGCATAGGTCTGTTCAAACGCTGCCAATGGCAAGCGCGAGAGTGTGTTGGTCATGCCCGTTTTCCTCCGCGTTTCACGCAATGCAGGGATATCGAGGACCGCATTGGCGTTGAAAGTCTCGCCCGTACCGGCTTCGGCGAGCGTCCGCCCATACCAATCGAGCACGATGGACATGCCGTCGGTCGAATTGGCTGCCACCGGCGTACCGTAAATGCCTGCCGAATTGGCGCTGACAACATAAGCGATGTTTTCAACCGCGCGGGCCATTTTGGAGATGTGCTTGGGGGTCAAATTGGGGCTACCCACTTCACTGGTGGGGTGCAGCAAGATTTCAGCGCCCTTAAAGACGGCCATACGCGCGATCTCTGGGTAGAGGATTTCTTCTGACGCAATCGTGCCCAACGTGCCAATCTCGGTCGTGGCCACCGGGAAGACGGCATCGAGCCCATAGGCATCGAGATACTTGTCCCACACGTCATAGGGGCTCGGCGTATAAAGCGAGATCATGCGGCGATAGCGCAAGACGACCTTGCCCGTCGGCCCATAGACCACATTGGCCTGAAAATAGAGATCGGGGAAATGAGGGTCGTTTTCGTAGTGATTAGAGCACAGATAGAGGCCGTGCTTTTGCGCGATCGCGGCAATCGCGTCGGCTTCTGCCCCTTGCATGTCGATGGCAGCCTTGGCCTGCCATTGCTCGCGCGTTTCGCCTAAGGGGAAGCTCGTCAGCCAATATTCGGGCAAAACCACGAGCTTGAGATCATAGCCATTAAAGCCTTTGAGAAAGCCTTTGGCTGCGCCAATCTGGCTGGAAACGCGCGCCATGGTCGCATTCATGCGGGCGCGGGCGGCTTCCTTGGTGCTGTCCTGATTAACGGCATCACAGCGCGTCTGCAGCGCTAAAGCCGAGTAGCGCGTGGGCGAGGTTTGGGCAGTGGCATCGGTCATGGCTAAGCTGGCTCCAGCGGCTAAGGCGGTCATAAGGACGTCGCGGCGGTTCATGCTTGAGCGTTTCCCGCTTGCTCAGCATCCCATTTTTTCAGGAAAGTCTTTTTCGCCTGCTCGCGCCAGACACGTTTGAGATTTGCCACGACCCAGTCGGGATCGACTTTATCTAGACGGGCAAGGATGAGAGGCCAGCTTCGATAATGAGGTGTAAAGTAAAAGGTTTCGGGATCGACCTCGATCAAGAATTCCCGCTCTTCAAAGGTAGTTTTGAACACAGGCACATTTTCCTGCGGGCTCCACCACACCCACATCTTGCCATGCGCCTTTAAATTGGGCTGGCCCCATGAGACGGCATCTTCGACATTGGGCAGATTGAGCGACAAGGCGAGTGCCCGCAGGCTCTCCCAAGTAAAGGGTTCAGATTGCGGCATCGGCAATCTCCTGTGCAGTCGCGCTCCACACCTGACTATCGGAGGCCAGCGCGGCAAATACCTCGCGCACCGCCCAGAGACGGAACGGTAGGCCCGTGACATAGGGCGTCAAGGTGAAGGACATCACTTGGCCACCATAGCGCGGCCCCTCCTCCGCCAGTAAATCACGGGCGGCGAGGATTTGGTTCCGCCATTCGGCCTCGCTCTGGCGCTGGTCGATCAATAGCTTCCGGTCGTCCAATTCATTGGCCAGCGGTACACAGGTGAGAGGCCCCGACGCGGTCGCCATCGGCCACGGCACGCTGTCGCTTTCCCAATCAAGGCAGATGTCAAAGCCTGCCGCCTTGATCAGATCAGGGGTCTGCTCGCTTTGCTGGCGCGCGGGCGACAACCACGTGCGCGGATTGAGCCCGGCAGCAGTAAAGGCGTCGCTGGTACGGGCCACGTAAGCAGCCTCGACTTCGGGGTCGATGCCACCCCAATGAATCGAATCTGTATCCCAGCCATGAGCGGCAATCTCATGCCCGTCGGCCAAAACCGCCTCAATCAAAGGCTTTTTCTTGTCCAACAAAACGGCGTTCACCGCAAAAGTGGCCTTCAAGCCCGCCACCTTCAACGCCTTCAACAAGCGGAATACACCGACCCGATTACCATAGTCACGACTGGTATAATGGCGCAGGTCTGGATAGGGCGTCACCATCGCGCCTGGATGCTTAAACGGCTTGCCCGACGGGTTCAGCATGAAGAATTCAAGTGGAATCACAATCAAGGCCGCTACGGTCTTATCGCCGGGCCAGTGAAGCGGCGTCCGCTGGTCCGCCTGCCGCCACGTATAGCGATCGATATCTTGGCCATAGCCTCGTTTGGGGTAAGTCAGATAATCGCTCGGCAAGGTCATAAGCCACTCTAACCCCGCTTAGCCGCAGGTTTCAAGGCAAGGATATATCTTTATGGGCAAGTATGTATTGGTTCGGCGGGCCCTAGATAGGGAGCTGCCTAACTGACTCAAGGGTGTCCCCCCTCACCGCGGCCGTTCGTTCAGCGCTTGGGTGAGGTCGATGAGGCTGCCGAGTTGGTCGATGGTGGTGGCAAAGCGGGCGTCGTCGCCGGCGGCTTCGATGCCGCCGCTTTCAAACATATCGACGGTCTCGATCACCACAACGACCCTGCCCTGCGCAAAAGCGAGGCGCATATTGTGGCCCTTGAAAGCAGCTTCCATCTCCATCAGTCGCTCACAGAAAGCGGGGTGAAGGAGATAGCGGCCCTCTACTTGATCGCTGGAGACCACTTCAAAGCGTCTCTCAAAGTCTGGATGCACCATCTTAACGGGTTCAAGCTCAAGGCCTGTCATGCGCGAGCCGAAGTTAATCAGGCCATTCAATAGGCCCTTGTCTTGGCGCACCAATGTGGTGGAGGAAAACGGCCGCGCAAACTGGTAACCCATCACCACGCCTCGAAACACGGTGACGAGGCGGCGACGCTTGCCCTCCTGCTCATATTTCTGCAGATGGGCTTCATGCAGCGTGCCCTCTGAGCTGCCAAACTTACCTACCCAGAAGTCGCTGCAATCAGCGTGGTCGGGATCAGTGGGCAAAAGGCCCAGGCGGGTGGCAAGGTCAAAATCGCTGCCGGGGGTTCCATTTGGGTGATAGGTTAAGCCAAGGGCTGCGCCCAATTCCTCATTCGCCCGCACTTTAATCTGTTGCGATATGGCCTGAACAGGCAGGTTTGCGATCCACCAAGTAATCCCACCAATGAGAGCCCCGGCCACCAAGCCGTTTTGGGGTTCGGTGGGCATGAAAGCCATAACAGCGATGGCGACAGCCGCCGCAATGCCCATCCCGATCTTTAGAGTCTGCAAGTTTTGGCGCTTGGCCTCGTCGCGCACGGTCGCTTGGCTGTCCAGCCAATCGCGAAGTCCACTCGTCATCACGTGATCAAAAAGCGCTTGATGTCTCATGGGTAGCGAACTTAACACTGCCAAGTAAACAGAAAGCAACCAAGATTGCAGATCAAATCAAACAGGCTCAACGAGATTTAACGATTTATAGGTCATCCTGTGCCATTCGGGGCCTGGCAAGAGGCCTTTGTTGGGAGAAGTAGCGATGGAAATGTTTATCTTAGTCGGCATCCCGATTGTTTTGATCTTCTTATTTGCCGGCATGTATAATAATCTTGTGGCAGCGCGCCAGAATTGCAATCAAGGCTGGGCCGATATTGATGCGGCACTGCGCCAGCGCCACGACCTTGTGCCGAACTTGGTCGAAACCGTCAAAGGCTATGCTACCCATGAATCCGGCACGCTTACCGCCGTTATCGCGGCGCGTGCGGGTGCTTTGGATGCTAGTTCGCCAGACCAATTGGAAAAGGCGGAAAAGGTCTTATCTGGCGCGTTGGGGAATCTGATGGCTGTCGCCGAGAATTACCCAGACTTGAAGGCCAGCGCCAATTTCCAAACTCTGCAAGGTGAATTAGCAGATATCGAAGACAAGCTGGGTGCGACACGTCGCGCCTTTAATGCGGCTGTGGCCACCTATAATACAGCAATCCAGTCTTTCCCCAGCAACATCGTCGCGGGGATGTTCAACTTTGCTGAGCGCACCTTTTTTGAGCTTGATCGCAATGAGCGCAGTACGGTGAGTGCGGTGCCCAAGGTTGGCTTCAACTAGAATTGAAGAGTAACAAAGGCCAGAAATCCTCTGGCCTTTCGTCTTTTAGTCTCAACGTTAGTCAAAGTTAAACATTCAAAGCTAGTATCGCGAAGAATATCGATTGGAGTAAAGTACATGTGGCCACGTAATCAATCTGTTGGAGCGGGCGGCGGGCGCAGCACAGCCGTTGGTGGTGGGCTCTATACGGGCCCGGGCGGCGGTCGATCCAAAGAACCGGGCGGTGGGCTTTATGATGGTCCGGGCGGTGGTCTCTACAAAGGTCCCGGCGGCGGCCTTTCCAATGGTCGTGGCGGTGGTCTCAGCCGGGAGCCCGGTGGCGGTCTCTACACAGGGCAAGGCGGTGGCCTCTACACCGGACCAGGTGGCGGTCTCTCAGCAGAGGTTGGCGGTGGCGCTTATGCGGGCCTCGAAGGGCCTGTCTATATGAGCAATATTCCGCCTTGGGACGTTTTCCTGCAGATCCTGTGCGAGGACTATCCCCAATATGCGCATTTGGCCCAAAAGATCCAAAGCGCGATCCGGCTGTAAAGGTTCAGCTACCTAACGCTCAAAAAGGCGTTGTCACCAGTTAGACTTAGAGCGCGCGCTCAACCATCATGGTCTTGATCTCGCCAATCGCCTTGGCGGGATTGAGACCCTTAGGACAGACTTGGGCGCAATTCATGATGGTGTGGCAACGATAGAGCCGGAACGGGTCTTCCAGATTGTCGAGGCGCTTGCCCTTTTCTTCATCGCGGCTGTCGATCAGCCAGCGATAGGCCTGTAGCAAAACGGCGGGGCCTAAATAGCGGTCGCCATTCCACCAATAGGATGGGCAGGAGGTGGAGCA
>CAMDDL010000042.1 GCA_945891505.1 Maricaulis salignorans
GCGCTTAATGCCGTTCGTGGCTCCACCCGCACCTCATGAGGACTGACGAGAACACTCTCAAACGGATTGAGGTCTAGTGTCGAATGGCTTCTTTTGAACGCTTCGCCAGATAAAAGTTCGCATCCTTCGCCCATTTCGGTTGCCATAAAGGCTTCTAAAACATCACTTGCCTCTGGTCGTTTTGCCACCATGGCCAAGCCGCGGTGCAGAATTGGAATTTGTGCTGCCTCTGCGAGTTCAGCCCAGATGTCGCGGGCACGCAGCGCCAAGCCCCAAAAATCGCCGCGCTCCTGCCCGGTGATTGTCACAAATCCGAAGTTCCTAACGCTTGCACCCACTGCATGGGGCTGGCGGTCTATAATTGTAACGCTTTTGCCAAGTCTGGCGGCCGCAAGGGCATGGGCTAAACCAACAATCCCCATACCAACGACGATGACATCGCTGGTGCGATCAGAAACATTCATCTCATTGTCCTTAGTGAGTGAAGACACGTGCAGGCGTGCTCGTGAATGGAGCACGCCTGCACTTTATCTCAGACTCTAGAAACCAACGCTGAGTGTAAAGTGCACGCTGCGTGGTGCACCCGGTGTGTAACGTTGGTTGAACTCATCCAAAATCCCGCCGATATAGCGTTCGTTTGTGATGTTATTTATCGCAATCTGCGCTTCAACATAGCCATTATTGGCAGTCTCCAACCGGTAGCTTCCCGAGACATCGACCAAGGTATAGCTGGGCACGACCAGTTCAGGCCGGTTCTGAGCGTCGCCCTCAGATTCACCGACGTAGCGAGCCGTCACGGCACCTTTGAACGGCCCTTTTTGGTAGTCTAGTGCGGCGCCTACCAAGATATCCGGTGTACCTGGAACTTTGTTGCCTGCCGCAACAACCGTGCGACGGCTTGCACCATAGTTGGCAGCATTGAACGCGGCGCTATACTCGCTGTTCAGGGAAGTTAGCGAGAGATAAGCGCCGAGCTCTTTGGTGAGTTTCACCCGTGCACTGGCTTCAATCCCGGTTGTTTCGATACCGCCCGGTGCATTCACATAGGTGCCACCGGTGCCGACATTGTAATTAATGCCACCCGTTGACGATGCGAATGTCTCATCCAAGAAGATGATCGCATTGTCATTCTCAGTCTTGAACAGGGTTGCAGCAGCAGCAATGCGGCTTGAAGTATAGCGGATCCCGGCTTCGAGGTTTTGGCTGATTTCTGGCTCGAGATTTCTGAAATCGGTCCCTGTCTTTTCGAGAGCCCAATCACCAATTGCACCGAAGTTGCGGGAATAGCCGCCAAACACTTGAAGATGATCTGTGACATCATAAACAGCACCAATTGATGGCAAAATGTCTTCGCTATCGCTGTTTGCCGATGCGCTGGTTGGCCCATTATAGGTGCCATTTGCAGCATAGCGGCTCTCATCTTTGGTTGTACCAGAAATGTCGATGATGAAGTGCCGCAAGCCAAGGCTAACCGTCAGACGATCATTGACGGTCCAGTCATCTGCAATGTGAAGCTTGATCAGATCGGTTTTGAAGTTCTGTTCAAAGTCTTGCCGATACGTAGAGCCCGCCACGATGATTGGCCCTTTACGGATGTCATCATAGCGTAGCCATGCCCGGCCGAAATCACGATCCATGGTTTCAAACCAGACACCGGCGCGGATTTTGTGGTTGCCCACTTCATATTGCCCATTGATCACAACGCCCGAGCGCGTGTGATAATAAAGGCTGTTGCGGTAAGACTGGCCTTGCGCACAGGTTGGGGCGCCGTTGGTCAATTTCAACGACCCATCCACATTGTAGCAATCAGCGGACGAAACCGTGCTGCCATCCAGCGCACGATAGGTGTCCGCAACACCGCCCGTGTAGTTGAATACAGCATTGCCAGCAGCATTCTGATACGTTGCTGTCCGTGACCGTGAGCTGGAATTGCCAAACATAACTTGCTCGCGCACGCCGCTTGCATTGGTTACAATGCGTGGCTGCAGGCCTGGCGGTGAAAACTCCCCGACGCCGTCATTCTTTTGGATATAGGGTGCGACTTCAACCGAAAGCGCATCGCTAAACTCATAATTGAACTTGGCATAAGCGAAGGTATTTTCGCGAACAGCGGCCCAATCGTCGGCCCAGTTTTCGTTCGGCGCGTTGTTCAATGTGTTCCAAGTCGCTGACGACCCATCAACATCAAGGCCCAAACGATTGATGTTGGCGCGCGACAATTCGATGATAGGATCATCATCGCTGTCATTATAGCTGGCAAAGAGCGTCATGGTGAGCTTGCCAAAGTCCGTGACACTCTTGCCTTCTACGGAGAATTGCTCAATCGCGGCTGGGGTTGAGCCTTTGTGAGGCCACAGTTTGGCATCGAGCTTTTGAGCCGAAACGCTGATGCGCGTGTTGCCAAACATCTCGCCAAAATCATAGCGCCCAAAATAACGTCGGGTGTCGAAATCGCCGATTGTTACTTTTACGAGGCCGCCTGCTTCTAGCGAAGGCGCACGACTGGAATAAGATAAAGTGCCGCCCAAAGCGTTTGAGGCAGGCGAGCCGACGTCCGCTGTGCCTTGGCTAACGACAATTTGGGAGACGTTTTCACTAATGATGTATTTTTGCGCCGGCGAACCGCCCAAATAGTAAGACGCGTTGAAAAGCGGCATGCCATCCAGAGTTTGGCCAACTTTGGAGCTACGCTGATTGACTTCAAAACCCCGGATGTTGATTGCGTAGGTCCATGGGTCATTGTTCAGTGTGTCAGAACCGCGAATAGAGACGCCGGGGACAAGCTTGATGGCGTCCACAATGTTCTGTCCGCCGGCCAAGGTTTCAATGCGAACAGGTGTGATCACGTTATTGCCACGCGCAACGCGCTGGCCAGTTACAACAACTACTTCTGCGCTTGCGGATTCCGGCGTGTCTGTCGCTTGTGCTGCTTGAGCGCGCGCGCCCGCTGGTGCCAGCATCAAGCTGGCCAAAAGTGCAACGGCACTTGTTGAAGCTACAATTGTTTTGCGTGTCATGACGATCCCCTCGCATGGTGGATGAACTCTAGGTGGGTGTTAGCCGCTGGCTTCCCGCCTCGTGGTTAACTTTAGAACCTTCGGTCAAGCCCAGTGAGTCGGTCTTTTCGAGGGAGGGCATCGGTCTGGCCGATGCGTCACATAGACTTCAAACTTGGTCGCTATAGGGGAACAGCAGTTGGTTTGGGACCTATGGCTGTTAATCTTCAACATCTTCGCGCTTTTCACGCGGTTGCGAGCGAAGGCTCGATCGTTCAAGCGGCGCGTCGGCTGGGCATTACCCAATCGACGGTGTCTGAGCAGTTGCGGGCGCTGGAACTGCGGCACAAAGTGGCGCTTTTACAAGGGCGGCGTCCGCCGCTAACGCTAACCACGGCAGGAAGAGACCTGTTTGTTCGGACCCAAAAACTGTTTTCAATCAGTAGCGAAATTGATGATTATCTCGGGTATGCGGTGCAACCAAGCGGCCAAGAAATCCGCCTCGCATCCGATAGCCCAACTTATGCGGCTAGGATGGTGCATCGGTTGCAGGCCATCGATCCCTTCATTCGGCCCAAAGTTCGCCTTGGCAATGCAAGCGAGGCACTAACCTGGCTGAAGTCTGCCGAAGTAGACGCAGCAATTTGTAGCGACCCAATTTTTGAAAGTGACCTTCACTATCAAGTTTTGTACCGGGATCAGCTTTCGATTGCTCTCAATGCAAGTCATCCATTGGCCAACAACGTCGACATCAATTTGGCGGATTTAGGCGATGAATGTTTGTTGGTGCGTGAGAAAACATCGCGCACGCGCAGCACAGCGCTGTTAGCGCTGGCGCAAGCAGGCGTCGAACCATGTGCAATCCTGGAGCTGCATACACGTGAGACGATCCGCGAAGCCATTGCTTTGGGGGTCGGCTACAGTTTCTTTTATTCTGCTGAGTGTCCGCCCGACCCCAGATTGGTGTATCGTGCCATTGCTTCGCCGACACCTGTTTTTACCGGCTATCTGGTCTGCTCCAACGAACAACGCAGAACCCCGATGATGAAGCTGTTGCTCAATGTTGCCGAGGGCTTGGTTTTGGAAAGTCCTTTGATCGTCTGACCGCTCGCTTCAGCCAGGCCGGTGCACAAGGAAGCACCTTCAAGGTCTAGTGTCGAAGCCGCGTTCCATCTTCGTCACTGCGGGTTTGACTGCCAACGCCCATTGGGACTGGCACACCCGATCCTTCATAATTGTCATTAATGACCAAAGTTGAACCGCCGGCCATCGCAATGTTGCGGGCAATCACGACGCTCCACAGCGAATCTTCCGCAACATTGCCTTTCGCATTGATGAATAGATCGCCGTTGGGGAGATAAATGATCCCCAACAACTTATCCACAAATGAAGAGGAAAGAATTGTATCGGCTTCGTTGTCGCGATCCGAAACAAACACGAAGCCGGCCCAGTTACCCGTCTGGCGACCTGTCAGCGTTACTTTTGCATCTCCAGTGGCAGTGAGGGCACCATTTTCAAAGATCAGGACGACATTATCCCCAGTCAATTTCCCCTGCTGCTCGATCGTCAAAGGCTGGCAGAAGTAATGCTCTCCAGGTCCCAAGCGAAACTCGGCGGTGCCTGTCGCAGTATATTGCCACCTTTTAATGCCAGCGGACAACTTGTGGACGCCTTTTGTCTCCCGCCGCTGCTGCACAACCCCGTCCTTTAACCCCTGGCTGCACTTACTCTTTTTATTCTTAATCACACGGGATTGGAAAGGATCACGAAGGACGAGGGCACCTTCATCGGCTTCTGGCGAATAACCAAGCCCTTCCGCGATGCCAGAGGCTTGGATGGCACCAGCGTCAATTGCGGCTTTATCACTGAGTTCCATATCGGCATTGGAATGTATCAAGCAATTCGGAGCGAGGATGCGACTTTGTTCCTTGGCATCAAGCGCCCGTTTTACGTCCGAACTGCCTGTGGCTACCACGCACAAAGGCCGCTTACTTAGGGCTTCTCCTTCGGCCCGAACTTTGATGACAAAGCCGCCTTTGGGAATCATATTCCCGAAAAACGAATTCCGCGTGCCGACGCCATCAATTCTTACAGCACCGTCTGCCAATTGCTCGGCCTTGAAGGTGGTCGTAACATGGGGAATGGTTTGATTTGTTAGTTCTTTCGCAAACTGTTCCGTATAGCCCTTAATGTCGCGTTCCTCACCGCCGGAAACGCCAATCTCGCGCGCACCCGCAAGAGCGGCGGCATCAACGGCAGCCTGCATTTTGCTGCGTTCGCCGGAAAGAGCCGTAAGTTCTGCCGCAAAGACGACTGCCACAGACGTAGGCATGGCAATGAGTGCGGTAATCAGCGCGAGCTGACCCCGTTGTCCCCGTTTTAATGCCTGCCAACGCACTGCCATGATTTCACTCCACGTCCTCGCTCTAATTGGTATGGGTTGCAATCCGGTTAAATAGAACCAATAAAATTGATGAATTCTGGAGAGTTAAGCTCTACGGATGCTTGAAAAATGGTCCTTTTTGTTTTGAGTTCCAGTTGTATTGGAGCGCCGCAAGCTGGCATGATGCCTGTCTAGCCTTGAGATCGGGATGCATTAGGAGGCGAGGTGAGGGCGCGTGTGTCACTTTGATTTGAAATGCGTCAAACTTCTGGCCGCATTCTCAGAGGCTGGGTCAAATGTGTAAAACTATTCTAGTTCGGCGCGAGGCTATTTGAACTTGATCGGCGACTTTCCGCACAAAATGCGGAATTCTTGTGCGGGAAACCACACATTTTTGGATCGGGAGATTTATTGAATATTGATTCATTGAACTTTTTAATTCTCCAAAGCTCATTTTGACTTGAGTCGATTTCAAGTTAGCCTGATCCAACTAACGCTTGATGCTTACATCTTGCTTGGGGGGCTATTTGTCAGGAATTGCTTTCGAATGATCCCCCTCCCACGGGTGTGATTTTTCGAGCCGCGGTCTCATGATTTGTCTTAGCTAACCCCGACAACTGTTGCCAACAGTTTGGCAATCGGTGTGACCGTTTCGGTGAAGAAAAAACAAATTTGGGAGACTGCCACGATGAAAAAAGCGATATTCCTTTTGGGATCAACTGCATTACTGAGCTGCGCGTTTGGGTCGGCCGTAGCGCAAAATGCGCCAACACCTGCTGCCAATGCTTTTGCGGTTGCCGAACCAGAGGATGTGGACGTCATCATTGTCACGGGCTCGAATATTCGACGTAGTGGTTACAACGAAAAAGCACCCGTACAGGTGTTTGGATCTGGTGCCCCTGAGTTTGCTGTTGCGGCGACCATCAACGACTTTGTCGGAAATCTGCCCGCTAACGCCGGCAGTCAATTGTCAAATGTTGGGACCAAGAACCCAAATCTTATCGGGGCTGCCAATTTCAATCTGAGAAACCTCGGTGCGGGCTCCACCTTGGTCCTTATAAACGGTCGGCGTGCAGGCAAAAGCCCATTGGCAGACGCGCTGGGCAACCAGTTTTTCGATTTGAACACGTTACCGACGACGGTCGTGAAGCGGGTTGATATCCAGACGGATGGTGCCTCCGCTATTTATGGATCGGAAGCGGTCGCCGGGGTTGTGAACGTTGTTACCAAGCTTGGCTTTGAGGGTGCTGAACTCAATGCCCGCGCGGATTTTGGTATTAGCGACAGCCATGGTGTTGACTTGGCCTATGGCGCAAAAAATGATCGTGGCGCGTTTGCGGTTTATGGCAGCTACTACAAGTCTGAAAAGACCTTCAATACTGACTTTGACTTCCTTGTAGAGCGTTTGATCGATCGAAATGGTGATGGCGTTGTCGATACCACAGCCAATGGTGCTCTCGTTAACTCCCGGTTTTTATCGACCTCGGGTGCACCCGACGAATATCGAAATTTCACGACGGGTATTCCAACTGGCACAGCAGTGATTGATCCTGATTGTGCTGCAGCTGGCGGATATGTTGTTTCCCCGAATTGCCTGTATGATTTTGCCGAACAATCAGGCCCGATCTCCGGCGAAGAACGCTATTCTGGGTTTGCAGAGTTTCGATATGAGCTCGCAAATAATCTGCTTGGCAGCAATCGTATGTCGGTGTTTGGCGAACTCGGGGTAACCCAAAATACGGCGAACCGGGCGGCCGGGCCACTGACTGCCCCGGCTGGTCCAACCCGCGGCAAATACACGATCCCAGCAAATCATCCTTTCAATTATTTTGTAGCAAGCGGCACAAGTATCCGTTGGGCACCTGGCTGTTTTGATACTGTTGTCGGAAACGAAGGCGGCACATGTGTCCCCGTTGCCGTAACAACCAGAGATCAGATCCGGCCTCTAGGGACCAGCGTCTCTGGGCGCAACGCTCCTGTAGATTCAATTTTCACCAACGACTCTGAGCGCGCAATGTTGGGCTTAAATGCGGACTACGGGAAGTGGAACGTCAGCGCTTGGGCGCAGTATCATTCGCATGAATCGTCGCGGTCTGTTCCTGGAAACTTTGTAAGGTCGCGGCTTCAGGCGGCTCTCAATGAGGGCATCATCAATCCGTTCGGTAGCGCGGAAGCCAATCCGACTGCGACATCGCTTAAGAACCCGGCGATCTTGGCCGGCAACGACTATGATAAGCTGGCTGCCTATGGCGCTCTGACGACTTTGGTCACCAAACGAAAAGCAACACAGACTACTTATGACGTGCTGGTCAGCAATGGCGAATTGTTTGATCTTGAAGGTGGCTCAGCCGGTATCGCGTTGGGGTTGCAGCGCAGAAGCGAGACCTTCCGCTTTGATCCAGATCCCAACACAGATGGCGCGGTAGCTGACCCCACGATTTTGGGTAAGACAGATGTGAATTCTGCGTTTGCAGAACTTGCATTGCCTTTCAAAGACAATCTGGAAGTCCAAACCGCCATTCGATATGAAGACCATGGTAAGGTGGTGGGTACCACTTTGGACCCGAAAGTGGCTGTCCGGTACGAGCCAATGCCCTGGATCGCACTTCGCGGCTCCTATGGCACTTCGTTCCAAGCTCCATCCTCAAACCAGCAAGGTGGCATTGTCACAAGCGGCTCGGTCAATTACCGAACCGTTGGCGGCGTCGCGACTTGTGGCGGGGCGGAACTTTCAAGCTTTATCGTTGCACAAGTTGGCCGTCCGGTCGGCAGTTTAAAGCCCCAGTCTGCCAAGAACACCAATCTGGGATTTGTCTTCCAGCCCAGCAAGTTTGATGCAAGCATCGATTATTGGCGGTACAGCTATTCAAACCTAATTGTGAACACCCAAAATGCCCAAGCTATTTTGGATGAGTCTTGCGCAGGCGTCGCTACTGGCCAACCCCCAAAGGTGTCTACGTCGATTACGCGCCAACCTAATGGGCAACCAACTTCGATAATCCTGGCGCTGCAAAACGCAGATGAAGCGTTAACCGACGGGGTCGATCTCGCTCTAAGTTATCGGACCGATACGGATTTCGGGAAAGTCGGTGCACGACTTTCGCTGACCTACGTAAACAAGTTTGCTTTCAAGACTGGCGTGACAACCGCTGAACTTGCTGGCACGCGTAACTTTCTGAGCGGTTCGTTTGGTTCGCTTCCGCGCTGGCGGGGTAACATTACAGGGACTTTCGAGCGCGGGAGCCATGATCTCTTTGCTGTCGCGCGCTACACCAGTGCTTACCGGAACGACGATCCAGTCGGCCTGGTTGCCGTTCCAAAAATCAAGAAGTTTGTGACTTTCGACGTGCAATATGGGTATCAGTTTAAAGAGATGTTCGGGGCCGACACCAAACTAACAATTGGCGTCAAAGACATCTTTGATAATGACCCACCCAACGTTGGCGACAATCGTCCGGGCTTTGACGAACAGGTACATTCGCCACGTGGCCGGGTTGTCTATGTTGGTCTGGGGCTAAAGTATTAAGCAGGTAGCCAGCCTATGCGCATGTACAACCGAATTTTGTATCAGATCGGCTTAGGGGTTTTAGCACTCGTGCCTTTGGCAAGCACGAGTTACGCCACCGAGGCGGACAACCAGCAAAAGGTTGCGGCTGAAAGTATGTCTGAGCGCGTATGCCCTGCCGATCTAGATGCACTGGCTACTTGCTATGGGGGGAGGGACCATAATGGTGCCTACTTCCTGATTGCCCGTCCGAAAGTGCCAAATGGAATTTTGATTGTTCACGCGCATGGGGGCCCAAGGCACGTGGACCCTGCTCCTAATGGATCAGATGAGGATCTGACGCGATATGCCTCCATGGTAAAGGAAGGCTATTCTTGGATTGGGTCTACTTATCGGACTGGCGGCTATGGTGTGCGATTGGCGGCCACAGATGTCGATGTATCGCGTGAGATCTTTTGGACGCAGTTTGGCCGCCCAAAAATGACCATTCTGCATGGCCAATCCTATGGTGGAAATGTCGTTGCAAAGCTGGCGGAGTCAGCGGCGCTCAATGAGAAAGGCCAGGTCCTTTACGATGGTGTTATGCTGACCGGTGGTGCCGTAGGTAAGCGGTTGGACACCTATGACCAATTGATCAACTTGAGGGTCATTTATCAGTATTTTTGCAAGAACCTGCCCTATCCAAATGAAGAGCAATATCCCGCCTGGCAGGGCCTGCCGAAACAATCAACGAGTCCGCGGTCTGAGGCTCGCAAAAGGGTCAATGAGTGCACAGGTGTTGATCAAAAGGCCGAGGCCAGAACTGTTCAGCAAGCGAGGCACCTCAAAGCAATTCTAGGGGCTACAAAACTAACTGAGCGAGAATTCGCGCATCGAATGGAACTCACGACTTTCAGATTTCAAGACGTTGTCCATAATTTTCTCGGCGGCAAAAACCCATTCACCAACACAATGACAATGTATCGTGGATCCGGCGAGGACGATGCGCTTAACCGAGGCGTGGAACGGTTTTCGGGCGATGTCCAAGCTCGCGATCTAATTTCCTTTGACTCCGATGTGCGTGGAACATTGGTCGCGCCGACCATAACGCTTCATGCGAGATATGATCCTATCGTCTCTTACCGTGCACAGGCCCATTTTAAAAATGTTGTGGCCCAAGCAGGTCAGTCACATTTGTTGTTTCAGCTTTTAACAAGTGAAGACCAACATAGCGGGCTTTCAGATAGCCAATATCTAGCTACGCTTGCAACATTGGTTGACTGGATTGGCAGCAAGCAAAAGCCAACCTTGGAAAAGGTTCGTGGAATCTGCGAGAGCTACGCAATTAAAAGCGGCAAGCGATGCTTTTTCATCGAGAGTGAGGCGGAGTAAAATGCCATCAAACGTTACCATTCTCCAGCGCGCGTTAGCGTTGATTTGTGCGCTCACTTTGGCATCGGGCCCTGCGATTTCGGACACACAACCAGTTCAAAGGGCTACCTCCTATTCTCCCGAAGCGAACATGAGCTTCCCGGTAGCACATGTTGGCCAGACATCTGTTGGACTTACCATGAAGGGCAAGCCTAACCGGCGACCCAATATAGTCTTCGTTTTGCTCGATGACGTCCGCTATGATGATCTAATCGACCACCCATTTGTTCGCTTACCGAACCTTTCGCGCGTGATTAGCGAAGGCGCATCGTTCGAAAGGTTCTTTACGTCGGCACCCTTATGTTCGCCAAGCCGGGCGGTTTTTATGACAGGGCAATATCCTCATAAAAATGGCATTATCGACAATGGTGAGCGGGCCGAGCAAAGCCACAAGATTATTACGTTTCCCAAGCTCCTGCATGATGTTGGCTATCGAACTGGCTTTTTTGGTAAGTGGCATATGGGCCATGATGACGACACAGCTCGGCCTGGCTTTGATAATTGGGTGAGCTTTATCGGACAAGGCGTATACTTCAATCCATTCCTCAATGTAGATGGACAAAGGGTTCAAGCCACTGGCTATATGACTGATGTGTTGACCGATTACGCCGTCTCTTTCATCGAAAAATCACCAGAAGATAAGCCGTTTCTTGCATTTATCTCGCAGAAGGCCTCCCATCCGGAGGTTCATCCAAATCAGGTGCGTACCTTTCCTGCTGGGCCCGGCGACGACAAACTCTACGAGGGCGCAGTCCTGCCAAGACTACCTAGTTGGCGAGCTCCGATGACGGGTAAACCCGCTCTCATGCGGCCCGTTGACTTCAGCGACCCCCGCAGTCCAGCGGGTGGGCTTCCAGATTCTATTGTCAAAGATAGATTGCGTATGCTCAGTGCCGTTGATCGAAGCATCGGAAAACTCTTTGAAACCCTCGAGGCAAAAGGCGTTCTTGATCAAACGATTTTTATAGTGTCGAGTGATCAAGGTTTTTTCTATGGCGAGTTCGGTCTGGCTCAAGAGCGCAGGCTTGCTTATGAGCCCAGCATACGAATTCCGTTCATTGTGCGCTATCCAGAACTAGCGCGTCCAGGTTCGAGGCCTAATGCCTTATTGAGCAATGTCGATGTAGCGCCAACTTTACTAGAGCTTACAGGGGTTCCCGCGCCGACAAACTTAGACGGGCGGTCAATGGTCAAAGCTATCAAGTCTCCATCCTCAAAAATCCGCAATGAATTTTTGATTGAGTATTACACGGATAAGGAATTTCCGCGTCTACAGAACATGGGCTACCAAGCAATTCGAACAGACCGGTATAAGTTTATTCGGTATAGCTCTCTTTCTGGAATGGACGAGCTTTACGACTTGAAACGCGATCCACATGAACTGAATAATCTCTTGCCGCAAAAAGCACCTGCGAAACTCCAAGATGACTTGCGTCGCCGCCTAGACAGAATGGTCCAAGGCTCAGACGTCCGGACCAATGCACCCTGAGTTCGAGTTTGCCTTTCGATCAAAGGCAGCTTTTACCACCCCATTCCTTATCGGTACAATAGATTGGGTAGCCAAGTTGCCAAGCTTGGGATGAACCAAATCAAGGCAACAGCTAGGAGCTGTAAGCCGATAAAGGGTATAACGCCGCGATAAATGTCCAAGGTTTTGACTTCCGGCGGGGCTACGCCGCGCAAGTAAAACAGGGCAAAACCAAAGGGTGGGGTCAAAAAGGACGTTTGCAACACCATCGCCATCATTACTGCCAACCAAATCGGATCAGCGCCCATCACAATCAGTGGCACAGCTACCAGTGGCACAACAACAAAACAGATTTCGATAAAGTCGAGGAAAAATCCTAAGATAAACATGACGACAAAAGTGAACAGTAGCGCTCCGGTCAGGCCACCTGGAACAGATTCAAGCATCCCTTCGACCCACTCATCGCCACCAAGCCCCCGGAACACCAAGGTGAATAGCGCCGCTCCAATCAGGATCGTAAACACCATTGCATTGATGTCGGCGGTGGATTTTAAAGCTGGCCCAAGCGACTTGGCGTTGTGCAGGGTCCAAAGTCCTGCGATCACAGCTGCACCTGCAAACAGGCTTAATGTCACCGAAACAAACAACACAAGCTGACCCGAGAAGCTGGGTTGCGCGGTGAGGCTTGGGATATCGATAAACAAGCGAAATGCGACCAAAAGTGCCAGCGCTGCAGCACCGACCAATATGACCCGCACCAGAAAACTGCGTGGTCTGCCTGCGTCTTGTTCGATCCGTTGACCCGCGAGCATGGCTGCCCCCGCAGCGCCCACTGCAGCCCCTTCTGTTGCGGTGGCAATGCCGGCAAGAATGGAACCTAAAACAGCTAAGATCAGCAATAAGGGGGCTAACAAAGCTTGGATTACGCGCGACAATTTGGGGTAATCGCCGCCGGCAGCAGGGGCTGCCTTAGGCTGGCTCCACGCAATAAAGACTTGGTAAAGCAGATAGAGCCCAACCAATACGAGGCCCGGAATAATCGCCCCTGCAAACAAATCGCCTACAGAAACCGCTTCGCCGCCTGACTTGCCCATTTCAATCTGCGCGCGCTGATTGGCATTGCCAATGACATCGCCCAGCAAGATCAAAACAATGGATGGGGGAATGATCTGACCCAATGTTCCAGATGCCGCGATTGAGCCGGTGGCGATTTTCACATCATAGCCGCGCGCCAACATAGCCGGCAAAGCCAACAGGCCCATTGTAACCACGGTGGCCCCTACAACACCGGTCGAAGCCGCCAAAAGCGCGCCCACAAGAGTGGTGGAGTACAACAGGCCACCCCGAAATCGTCCAAACAAGTCACCCATGGTCGTCAACAGGTCTTCGGCAATCCGGGAACGTTCTAAAATCACCCCCATCAACACGAACAGCGGCACCGCAGTGAGCGTCGCATTTCCCATTGTGCCAAACACACGTTGGGGGAAGGCGGCAAAGTAAGAGGGTTGAAATACGCCAAGTGCCATGCCCAAAAGCCCGAAAGCCAGCGCCACACCTGCTAACGTAAAGGCCACTGGATAGCCCATCATCAATACGATGATGAGGCTCAGAAACATGGCAATGTCTAAAATCCCGTGCAGGTCCATCTGTTACGGCCCCACATGATGAGCGGATGATGAAGAGTCCAATGCTTCAAGCCCGCGCCAGCGCAAGGCGGCGTGTCCTGCATGAGCCACGCCTGCCATCAGCATGGTGACAGCAAAGATTGGCATGGCCGTCTTTAATAGGAACACAAATGGTAATCCATCTGTCTCTGGACTCTTCTCGCCGATGCGCCAAGCCAACTCGACCACCGGGCCACTATAGATCAGCAACAACAACATCACGGGGGCCAGAAGGAGGCAAAAGCCGATTAGATCCAACAAGGCCTTCGTACGTTCGCTGACTTGCTCATAGACAATATCGACCCGAACATGGGCATTTGTAATCAAGGCGACAGGTGCCGCCATCAGAAAGCCAAGGGCGTGGGCATACATCACGGTTTCATTGAGGCGGGTAAAACTCTCGCCAAAAATATAGCGCAGCAGCACAGTGGTCAGCATCCCCAGCGCCAATACAAGCAAGCACCCTTGCGCAAAACGGCCAAGCCAAGACGAAATATCCTCGGCAATCCCATTTAAAACCCGCTGGACCTTTGCCGCAGGCTCACCCCAGATTGCTGTGGCGAGAGGCGCAAATAAAAAGGGTGACAATCCGCCAAGAATGACGATGGCTATCGCCCCAAGGGGCTCGCCTAAAACCTGCGGACTCATGGCGCACCAAGGTTCAAATTGCGTTTGCGTTCAGCGAGATATATCCCTTCAGCTTCTTCACTCCAAGGTCGCATGGCACGGTAGGCTTTAAGCCAGCTTTGATAAATACGGCCAGCCAGAGGGTCAGCGGCACCTGCCTCAGCCCACATGACTTGGGCAATTTTGGCAGCTTCCTTCAAAACATCGTCGGGTAGGCGGCGCAAAGTGACCCCGTGTTGGGTCTTCATTGCTTCCATGGCCACGCCGTTTTGATAGGTGAATTCGCCGATGGAAATGGCGTAGCTTTCCCGGCAGGCCGCGCGCAGGATTTCTTGATGGACTTGGGAGAGCTTATCAAATTTGCCCTTGTTGACGCCCACCGCCAAGGTCGCGCCGGGTTCTTGCAGGCCTGGCGCGTAATAATACGGGGCCTCGCGATAAAAGCCTAAGCCGATGTCATTCCAAGGCCCGACAAATTCGGCCGCATCGATCACACCAGATTGTAGCGCTTGATAAATTTCTCCGCCCGGCATCGCCACAGCAGCGCCACCCAATCGGCGGATCATTTCCCCGCCAATGCCAGGGATCCGCATTTTGAGGCCTTTGAGGTCTGCCAAGCTATTGATCTCGCGCTTGAACCAGCCGCCCGCCTGATGACATGTGTTTGCCGCTGCCATGGGCACAATGCCAAAGCCTGCTGCCAATTCTTCCCATAAAGCTTGGCCACCGCCATGGTCGAGCCAGCCCATTTGCTCCATGGCTGTCATGCCGAAGGGCACGGCTGTAAAGAACGGATAGGCAGGGTTTTTGCCCTGCCAATAATAATCGGCTGAATGATAGAGATCGGCGGAGCCGGTCGCCACGGCATCAAACACTTCAAACGCGCCAACCAACTCGCCAGCCGCATAAACTTTGATATCCAGCGTGCCGCCTGACAGTGCCAGCGCACGTTGTGCGATACGCTCTGCGCTCATGCCCAAACCCGGCATGCCTTTGGGCCAAGAGGTGACCATATTCAGCCGGACCGCCCCAGCAACCGCGCCCTGTGCAGCCGTGGTGCCCAGTGCAGCGGCACCCGCTCCGGCACCTGCAACGCGCGCCGCAGCAATGCCTGCACCAGCACCCGATAGAGTGCCAATCGCAACAGCTGTGACCAAAGTTCGCCGATCCATAATGTCTACTTCCCCTTTAACGTGTCTCGATCAGATAGGATCAAGTCTTTTTAGGAGACCAATACAACTGTTTAGCCTATTGCCCCAGGGTCCCGCTTTGACTGCTTATAGATTGTTCTAGACTCACCATTAGCATCAAGATCCACCATGCTTGCAATCGTCAAAGCGGTCAATTTTGCTTTAGCTATTCGTCATTCTCTCGTGCTTTGCCGCCTGAAATGCGGCAGCTGTCGACGTCCACGCGCGCCAAACCATACCGTCAGCTAGCTTCGCGCGCGGCCACCATCGTCGGGCGCCGACCATCCACGCCATACAGATTGACCTTAAGGCTCGACATCGCATTGACGAGCGCGTTGGGCGCATAAACCACCGGGCCAACTGGTGCAATTTTGGGGAAGCGTTCAAAGATTTTTTCAAACGACAACCGCAGCTGCATTTGCGCGATCCGAGAGCCAAGGCACTTGTGCACCCCATGGCCGAAAGCCAGGTGCTTGTCATAATTATCGCGCATCATGTCGAAGCGGTTAGGGTCCGGGAACATCGTAGGATCGCGATTGGCGGCCCCATACCACATCACCACTTTCTCGTCCTTGGCGATCCTCTGACCGTTTAATTCCGTTTCTTCAAGCGCGGTGCGGCGCATGTGTTTCACAGGGGAGACTAGACGCAGCGCCTCTTCGGCCATGCGCGGGATTAGCTTTGGATCATCTAGCACCATTTGCCGCTGATCAGGGAAGTCGTGGAGCAGCTGGATTGTGCCGGTCAGTGAATTGCGGCTGGTGTCGTTGCCAGCGAAGATGATCAGAAGCCATGCACCGTCGAGATGTTCCTGCGGCAACTCTTCCCCGCCCAGCTTGGAACGGGCAATGGCAGTCAAAAGATCCTCACGAGGGCTGGCGCGTCGGTCGGCCATGACACCTTCGCCATAAGCGAACATGGCATCGACCATATTGAAAAACCGGAACGGAAACAGGGGTTCCTTCAAGATCGTCTGCCACGGGTTTGCCAGATATTGCGACGCCATTTCGAGGTAGTGCATCCATTGCACGATCCGCGGCCGGTCTGCTTCATCGACACCGAGCATCTCACACAAGGTGAATAGCGGGACCTGCTCGGCAAACATCTTCACGAAATCGACTTCTGGCCCCTTACGCTCCATCTCGTCCAACAAGCCGTCGATATGGGCGCTGACCTTGTCGCGGACCTTGGCCACATAGGCCGGGATGAAGAAATCCTTCTGCTGGATGCGGGCTTCCATATGCAGGGGTGCATCCATATTGATCAGAGAATTGAGCGCAGCCGGGATCAGCTTCTTCGGCTTCCATTTCTCACGCGCCTGAATTCCCAAATTGATGCTGCCGCGCTGGGACGAGAACACCTGCGGGTTGAGCTCAACCGACTTTAAATCCTCATAGCGGCTGACCGACCAGAACCCGGAGATACCACGATAGCCGGGGGTCCAATGCACCGGTGCGTCCTCGCGAAGTTGCCGATAGAACTCCCATGGATGCCCGCCTGTCCAAGACGCAGGATTGCCCAACTGGAACCCGCCAATCTTCGGATAGGCCGCCGAATGGATTGGGTCTATCTGTCCTGTATCGATAAGCACATCGTCACTAATCAGCTTCATGGCTCTAGAGCTTCCCTGGCAAGGCACGACGGTCTGACGCCGATGCAATACAGACAGCTATATGTTGACTTCGCAGAGCGCGACAAGCCCATGGGCCAGAGCAATACACTCGTCGTGTGCGGTGTGCGGTTTCGGTGCACGGCGTCGCGCGCCTTTGCGCAAATACCCCTTCAGTCCCAAGACTGTCGTCGCGGACGGCGCAGCCGAGTCCCAGATCTTGTGCCGCAAAGTCCTTGGGGGTCCCCGCTCGCAGCTCTCGCTTCGGCGGGGATGACGCGGGTAAGTTGGAGCGCGTGAGCCACTAGCTGCGCATCTGGACGCGCTCCCATGCGCAGCTCGTGCTGCGCGGTCCTTTGGAGGGGACAAAACAAAACTTATCCCCCTCCCACCAAACCTCCCCTAACCTAAGCCCATCTCCGACGAGAGGGCGTTGTTGCTGCAGCGGCGACACCGGTTGGGGATGGGTAAGCGGGGTTAATCGAGGTGGACGTGGCTACCTCGTGTTTTCATAAGGATTAGCTGTCCTTATGCCCGGTGTGCTCGAGACCGACTGCCGTGTGAAGCCGGAGGTCAAGTCTTTCAATAGGCTTGCAACAAAACTCGCGGGATCGTTTCATTTTGTTGCCGCGCAACTTTGATCCTTTGGATCAAAACGCGCTTAAGATGAAATCTTCATATACAGGCGGGGGAAATGTCACCACAGAGGAGGGCTCATGATCTTCCCTTGGGCACGCGTACTTATTTCAGCCGGGGCGCATGGTTTGCGTCGTATTCCGGGCCAGTCCGTTAATCTGGCCCACCCTTTTTGGCGCACACCACGCGCCCCGGCCCCTCTGCCTTCGGGCAACAAGGTGCACCCCCGGTGGTTTTCTGCGCGGGGCTATGGGCGCACTCTGAAGTCACTCAGAGCGATATTTAGCCGCTTTACTTTATCGTAAAAAGTCTTGCGGGGGAGGCCTAAGGAGGCAATCGCCAGTTGAATGTCGCCTCCAACCTCCTTCAAGGTCTGCTCGATAAAGGCCTTTTCAAACTCTGCCACCCGCGTCTTGAGTTTATCCGATGTTGGACTGTGATCTAGGTGCGGCGAGGCCAATTTTTCATCCCATAGACCCAGGACATTCTGCTCGGCAAAGTTTTGCAGCTCCCGCACGTTTCCGGGCCAGTCATGGCTTCGCAAGTAGCGGTAAACTTCGGGCGTGAGGGTGGCAGGTTTACGGCCATAGCGCTTGGCCGCTTGATCGAGGAACAAGCCATAGAGGAGGGGGATATCCTCCCGTCTCTGGCGTAAGGGCGGTATTTTTAGCGTCAGACTATTAAGGCGGAAGAGCAAGGTTGGAAAGAAATGACCCTCTTGAACACGCTCTGTCAGTTGGGTGGAACTAGCGGCCACAATGCGTGCATCAAAGGGCCGGGATTGATTGGCCCCTAAAGGCGTAACCTCGCGCACTTCTAAGGCGCGATGCAATTTTTGTTGCACCCTCATCGGCGCGGCATCAATCGCGTCGAGAAAGAGTGTGCTCCGATGGGCCAATTCTAGCCGGCCGACACGCGTCTTATAAGCTGCAGGATAAGCCCCTTGGGCGACACCAAATAATTCCTCGTCCAGCAAAGCGTCGGGGATTGCGCCACAGTCGATCGTGACCATCTGCCGTCGACTGCGGGTGCTTTGTGCATGCAGCATCGCCGCAATCAAGCTTTTGCCAGTACCTGTTTCGCCTTCAATCAAGATGTCGACATCGATTTCAGCCACTTGGGCAATTGTTCGTCGCAAGGCTGTTATGGCGCTGGAAATCCCATAAAGCGGCCCACCTTCATCAACATCTGGCCGCGTATCGCGCAGGTGCCTTACTTCGAGGGTCAAGGCACGACGCTCGAGAGCCCGTTGCGCGGTCAGCACCAATTGTTCAGGCAAAAAAGGCTTGGACAAAAAGTCATACGCACCTTGGCGAACCGCATTGACCGCTGTTGCAATGTCGGCGTGGCCGGAGACTAAGATGACCGGCACGTCGGGGTCGATTTCCTTCACACGGCGAAAAAGCTCAAGCCCATCCATGCCGGGCATGCGTAAATCGCAGACCACAATGCCGTCAAAGCTGTCCGAGAAAGCGGCCAGCCCTGCTTCGGCAGAGCTGAGCGGGTGCACTTTGAACCCGGCAAGTTCCAAGCTCTGCCCATGAGCGGTCAAGACGTCGGGTTCGTCATCAATCAGTAGAATGGAATCGGGCCTGATAGATGTCATGCGGCAGGCCTCAAGCGCATGATGAAAGCTGCGCCTTGTTCTGGGGTGGCAGCTACGAGTTCCCCACCAAAGTCTGCCATAATGTCCCGCGAGATCACCAAACCAAGCCCGAGCCCATCGCGCTTGGTTGTTGAGAAGGGCTGAAACAAGGTTTCGCGGGTCTGCATCGAAAGGCCAGGGCCATTGTCGGCGACCTTCAACTCAACAAAGCCGTCTTTCAACTCAATTGAGAGGTCGATTTCGACACCGCGTTGTCCTGCGTCTAGGGCATTAGCCATCAGATTGACCAACACTTGTTCTAGGCGCACGGCCTCCGCTTGGACGAGGGCATCATCTGTCGGTTGATGCACAATCGCATTCAAAGTCGCGATCCGATCACGCAGCAAAAGAAGCGCACCTTCGATCACTTTATTGAGGCTGACAGCCGTTATAGTCCCTGTCGCTTTGCGGGCAAACCCTAAGAGTTCAGCGGTGATGGTGCCAATGCGGGAGGCCAAGCCAATCACCCGATTCAGATTGTCGCGGACATCATCGGTCTGGCCGCGATCTAAAAAGGTTACGGCATTACTGGTATAGGCAGAGATGGCAGCCAGAGGCTGGTTAATCTCGTGGCCAACGCCTGCAGCAATTTGGCCTAGAGCCGCAAGTTTATTGAGCTGAACCAATCGCTCGCTCATATCGCGCTGTTGGATCGCGAGATTGCGCTCTGCCTTAAAGGCGGCACTACGTCGTATATACATCATCGCGAGAGCCAGCGCGCATAAGGCGAGCAAGCTGGCGAGCACACTGATCCGACTGGATGCCACTGCGGCACGAATGCTCTCTTGGGTCTCTGTCAGCACATGCAATTGCCAGTCATTGGCGAGCTGCTTGACGGCCTCAGCATATTTCTTTGACGCGATGTTGGCGTCTTTGATGGCACCAACTTCACCTCGTTGATAAATCGGCAGCACCTCGAGCGGGTTGGGCCCATAGTCGAGATCGCGCAACATTTTGTTCTGAGTTGCTTCGCTCACGGGTTGGACCGTCTTAAACCGCCACTCGCCTCGGCTGGTAATCAGAATGACGCCATTGGCATTGGTCGCAAATACCGTCACCCCTGCCTTGCGCCATTCGGCTTCCAGATTATCGAACTCAACTTTGGAGACGATGACGCCGATAGGTTGACCGCCGGATTGAAGCTGGCGAGAAATATAGAGGCCTGGCCGACGCGATACGGTACCAAGCGCGAACTGCTCATGATGTCCCTTGCGAATAGCTTCGCGAAAATAGGACCTGAAGCCGTAATTCTGTCCAACGAACGTCTCAGGTCTGGTATAATTACTCGAAGCCAGCGTGAGTCCGTTTAGGTCAAGGAGATAGATGGCTGCAGCCCCCATGTCGCGACTGAGCGCTTCGAGTTTCTTGTTAAAGGCTTTAAGCCTTTCTCCATCATCGCCCGCGAGGACCGCGCGCGCATCCGCATCCTGGGCGAGCACCAGCGTTGCCAAGCGAAAACGTTCATGTTCCCGCTCTAGGGCCGAAGCAAGGAGCTCAGCGGAAACGTCGCCGCGCTTGCCCGCCTCCGCTACAGCACGATTGCGGGCAATGTTATCGGAGAATACAAAGCTTCCTGCAATCAGGATGATACCTGCTACAAGGGTTGCAGCTACAACCAGCCTCGAAGTCGGTTTTCTCATTCGCGCGTTCCCCAAACCCGAACTGGCGTTTCAACCGTGGTGGCGGAAAATCACACAATTGGCAACGCGATAGTGCGGAAAATCGCACATATCAGTGGCGCAAACTAACTAAACCAATGATTTAAATGCATTTAATTTTCTAGGGATTGAATTTTACGTCCCTTAAAAATGTGGCTAAATTTCTCCCAATAACAACGACACTAAGTCACTCGATAAACCTATGGGGAAATGCCTTGGCCATCAGCCAACCAATTGCGAGCGGGTCTAGTGCCTCCACGTCGAAACCAGTGGCTTGGTATCAGCAGCTCTATACCCAAGTGGTGAT
>CAMDDL010000043.1 GCA_945891505.1 Maricaulis salignorans
CGTCGAAGCGCGATCGGCGGCCTGATCGAGACCGCCTCTGCCCATCGGGGTCTGAGTATCGCAAAAGCAAACAAACAGGGTATCCGAGCAATTCTGCTTTCGGTGGCATTTCCTAGCCAGAGCCCTAGCGCAAATAGGCCGGGTGCCAGTAGAGCAAAGGGGCCGATTCGATTGGCTCTTTTGCAACAGGCCTTTCCGGCTTGCGATCTCTATGGTTTGGGGGGCATTCAAGCCAGAACAATGCGCCGTCTGGCACGAACCGGACTTTATGGCGTGGCACTGATCAGTGGTCTGACTGAATGATGTTCAGAAGCTAGGCTCTGGGTCCCAAGCCAAAAACAAGACTAGAACTTGAAGGCTGATTCGACTTTCACGCCAGGCTCACGGCGTTGCGAACGCTCGCGGCTTTGGGAGACGCCCAATTGCTCGTTCGGAACAACAACTTCGCCACCGACGCGGAACTTAGGGGAGACCTGATAGAACGCACCAGCCATTGTACGGCCTGAATTCTGGCCATTGCGCGGGGTCAACGCTGTCGTTGGGTCTTGTTGAACACCAAACGTCATGCCCCAACGGCTGCGGGGATCAACCTTTACGGCGGCCTTTAGTTCACCCCGAGGGACCCAAGCATTCGCACCATCACGTACTTCAGAGCCAAAAGTGAACCGCTCATACCACGGTGCCTGTGCGGATTGGGCGGTTGTTGGGGCTGAGTTTGCAGTCTTTTGGTCACGCGCAAGGGCTTGTCCGCCACTCATTACCATGAGTGCTGCCAAACTTCCTGCCATGATCAAACGGCTTCCAAACACGCCTTGTTTCCTTTTTTCGCCATCTCGTGAACAAAGATGACTGCAACTCTCTACTATTTCCTTGCTCGCTTGAGAGCAATCCTAAATTGTTGTGAACTTCTGCAATCCAGCGATTTTGATGACCATCGCGTCGTTATAGTGATGAATCTGCAACGCGCCCTTTGTATGATATCGAATTGTGAAAAGTATGTCCGGCATCGGATCGCACCTTTGACTCTAGCGCAAGAACAGCTTCATGCTATAGACCCCTTGCTTTCCGTCCGGGGCGGGCGGGGGAGCTAGTCTGGAGCATGCCAATGCGCGTTGTCGCGCCTACACTCATCGCCGCACTCATGGTCACAACCGGTTTGGGTGGCTGTGCCACGCGCGCCAAAACGACCTCGACTGATCAAGCCGCTGCTGCCGCTGCCGCACCACAAGCCAAAAAGGCTCGTACCGGCCTATTTTCCGGTCGCTCTCCTAAGGGCACCGGGGAAGCTGGGATTGGTGTAAACGCCTTTTTATGGCGCGCAACGCTCGATACGCTGAACTTCTTGCCATTATTGGATTCCGATCCTTTCGGCGGCACCTATGTAACGGATTGGCACTCTGTCGCTGAAAAGCCGGATGAGCGCTTTAAGGTGCAGGTCTATATTCTCGATACACGTCTGCGTGCAGATGGTCTCTCGGTACAAGTTTTCCGTCAGGCCAGAGACGTGTCCGGCGCTTGGGTCGACGCGACCGTTGATCCTGACACGGCGATCCAAATTGAGAATGCGATTTTGACCCGGGCCCGCCAGCTGCGCATCGCCCAGCTCGAAACGCGATAATTCGACCAAGCTCGACCTCAAGGTAGGAATAGCGCTCTAGGTTCTGCATCAGAGCGGGATAAACTGCCTGTGTCTGCTTGGCAGCACGCCCGTTTTTAGGGCAAAGGCATAGAGCTCGTTTGGCTGGTCGGCGTGGTGCTGTTCACCGTTTCCATTTGGTTTGAGGCAATAAGGGTCTTTCATGGCTGCACGTTACAATCACCGCGAAACCGAACCGCACCAACGTGCGCGTTGGGACGCTGCTAAATTGTTCGAGGCTGGCCCGCCCGACCCATCGCGCGCCAAATGCTATGTCTTGGAAATGTTCCCTTATCCTTCCGGGCGTATCCATATTGGCCACGTGCGTAACTATGCGATGGGTGATGTGATCGCGCGGCGCAGGCGTGCGGCGGGCGATCAGGTGCTTCACCCGATGGGGTGGGATGCCTTCGGTTTGCCAGCTGAAAATGCTGCCCGTGAACGTGGCGCTCATCCAGGCGCTTGGACTCGCCAAAACATCGACGCCATGCGCGCTCAGTTGCAGCAATTGGGCTTTGCCATTGATTGGTCGCGTGAGTTCGCAACGTGCGAGCCGTCTTATTACCGCCACCAGCAGAAGATGTTCCTCGATTTTCTCGAAGCTGGCCTCGTCTATCGCAAAAAGAGCAAAGTAAATTGGGACCCAGTTGAAAACACGGTGCTGGCTAATGAGCAGGTAGTAGACGGTCGCGGCTGGCGCTCTGGCGCGCTGGTTGAACAGCGCTATCTAGAACAGTGGATGTTCCAAATCACGCGTTATGGCGAGGAACTGATCACAGCGCTAGAAGGCTTGACCGGTTGGCCTGAAAAGGTGCGCATCATGCAGAACAATTGGATCGGTAGGTCCGAGGGTCTGCGGTTCCGGTTTCAATTTGATCCGTCCACGCCTTCGCCTGTGGGTGAAGGATTGGAGGTTTATACAACCCGGCCTGACACTTTGTTTGGGGCTTCCTTTGCCGGGATTTCGGTCGATCATCCGATTGCAATTGCATTGTCTGAAACCAACTCGGATTTGGCAGAATTTTGTGAATCCTGCCGTCGCGCTGGGACTTCCGAAGAAGCCATCGAAACCCAAGAAAAACGTGGGTTTGATACGGGCCTGCGGGTCGTTCATCCGTTTGACCCAAACCAGACCTTGCCGGTCTGGATCGCCAACTTTGTCTTGATGGATTATGGGACGGGCGCGATCTTCGCATGCCCCGCCCATGATCAGCGCGATTATGAGTTTGCGACAAAATATAATCTGCCAATCAAGCCTGTGATCCTGCCCGACGGTGCTGATGCTTCGGCAGTAACTTTGGCCGACGGTCCTTATTTGGGCCATGGCACTGTGTTTAAATCTGATTTCTTGGATGGAATGACCAGTGATGAGGCCAAGTCGGCGGCTATGGATAGGATGGAAGCCTTGGGAGCAGGCCAGCGCACAGTAAACTTCCGCTTACGCGATTGGGGTGTGTCGCGGCAGCGTTATTGGGGCTGCCCGATCCCTATCATTCATTGCAAAACCTGTGGCCCCGTCGGTGTACCAGAAGACCAATTGCCTGTGACCTTGCCCGACGATGTGACGTTCGACAAACCGGGCAATCCTTTGGACCATCACCCAAGCTGGAAGCACGTTGATTGCCCAAAGTGCGGCGCACCTGCCTTGCGTGAGACGGACACACTGGATACTTTTGTCGATTCGTCTTGGTATTGGGCCCGCTTCTGTGGCCAGCCAGAGGACCGTCCAACTGACCTAGAAGCTGTCGCTCATTGGTTGCCAGTGGACCACTATATTGGCGGGGTTGAGCACGCCGTGCTTCACTTGCTCTATTCGCGCTTTTTTGCCCGCGCGATGAAGGCAGTTGGTCATCAGCCGACCTCAGAACCCTTCAGCCGCCTGTTTACCCAAGGTATGGTAACGCACGCGACCTTTAAGTCGCAAGAAGGCCTTTGGCTGTCTCCTGAAGAAGTCGAAATCACGGGCACCAGTGCAGTAGAAATTGCAACTGGTAAGCCTGCTGTGGTCGGCCCCATTGAGAAGATGTCGAAGTCTAAGCGCAACACGGTCGATCCCGAAGACATCATCGACACCTATGGTGCCGATGTCGCCCGCCTATTTGTCTTGTCCGATTCTCCGCCAGAGCGGGATGTGGAATGGTCGGAATCGGGTGTTGAGGGGTCGTGGCGCTTTGTCCAGAAAATCTGGGCCGCCTTTGATTCCCTGCCGGATGGTGCACCTGGCCCCTTACAGGTCGCGCAGGGTGTTGGCGGCGCGGCGCTCGAGCTTCGTCGTGCTGGCCATAAGGCCATTGCAGCTATTAGCTTGGCAGTTGACAGCTACCGCTTCAACAGCGCTATCGCCCAGTTCCATGAATTGGTTGGCCATATCCGTCGCGCCGAGGGTGATGAGAGTGCGGACATGTTGGCGGCCCGGGCGGAAGTCTTGGGCATTCTCGCCCGCGTGATCCAACCCTTTACGCCCCATTTGGCTGAAGAAGCCTGGGCGCGCATGGGCGGCGAAGGCTTTGTGTCAACTGCGCCTTGGCCAGAAGCAGATCAAAGCCTGTTGGCAGAAGCTACCATCATGCTGCCGGTTCAAATCGATGGTAAGAAGCGCGGCGAGCTGCATGTGGCAAAAGGCACTTCCAAGGGAGAGTTGGAAGCTCTGGCTCTGGCTTTACCTGAGACGGCACATTTCCTTGCGGGTCGAACTGTGGCTAAGCTCATTGTGGTTCCCGATCGGATCATCAACATCGTGACCCGTGAAGCATAGGATGGGCAAGGCTTTGGCAAAGTTTGGAGCGATTGCTTGGATATTTGGCTTGTCGGTCGCTATAGCAGGCTGCGGCTTTCAGCCGGTCTATAGCACGCAAGGCTCTGGCATCGGGCCGGTGACAATTGCCGCAATTGACGGCCGCACCGGATATTATCTACGTCAAGAGCTAGATCGTCGCGCAGTATTGGAACAGGGGACCGGCAGTCCTAGGCTTTTGGTCGTGAAATTTGAGCGGACCTTCACGCCCGCTGCGCAAGGCACCGATGGCATTTCAACTCGAAACGAGATGACGGTAACGGCGACCTATACTTTGGCCGCTGCGCCGCCGCTGCCGGCCATTCGCGGCAGCGTTACGACCAATGTGGCCTATGAAAGCCTCGATCAAGCCTATGGCGATGTGGCGTTGCAGGCAGATGCTGAAGAGCGCGTTGCCGGACAGATCGCTGAGCGGCTTTGGCTCGATCTGCAACGGCAAGTGCGGGCAGCACGATGAAGCTGACAGGTTCTGCGGCCACGAAAGCTGCGCAAAAGGACCTTTCGCCGCGTTTTGTGATCCTTTCCGGCCCGGATTCTGGCCAATTGCGCCGGCTGGCAGAGGGGATTGCGATCCGCCACCAGACGCAAAATCCTGAGCTAGAGTTTAAGCGCTTTTCCGAGGATGACTTGAAGGCCAATCCGGGTGGTGTGGAAGAGGCGATCAGCAGCCCATCGCTCTTTGGTGGCGCGGCGATTGCCCATGTGCGGGTGGGCGGTGAAAAGGACGCTTCTTCGCTTGTGGGATTGCTCGAGCGGGTGGAAAAGGGTGGCCCCAAACCAGAAGGCGTGCTGATCCTAGACGTCGGCGATATTGGTCGGAGCTCAAAGACGCGCAAAGCCTTTGAAGACTCTGGTCATGCTTGGTCATTGCAACTTTATGAGACAACGCGCGATGAATTGCTTGGTGTTGCCCGTGCCGAAGCTAAGGCCGCGGGTGCCAGCATAGAGCCTGACGCCTTGTCAGCCGTGCTTGAAGCCGTCGCCCAAGATACTGATTCTGTGGCTGCGGAGGTGCAAAAGCTCGCCGTTTATGCAGGCCCTGCTGGGCTGATCGACTTGGCCTGTGTTGAAGCAGTGGGTTCTGGCGGGCGTGAGGCCGGCTTGGATGAAGCCATTGACGCTGCATTTTCGGGTCATCCGATTTTGATGGTCCAGCGCCTCGAGCAGGCCTTTGGCGGTGGGGCTGATCCCGTTGCGATCTTGAATGGGACAGGCCGCCGTGTCCGCTTGTTGATGCAAGTTCGCGCCGGGGTTGAGGGCGGCGGCAATGCTGCAGACATCCTAAAGCATCCAAAGATGGGTGTGTTCTGGAAGCGCCAAGCCGAGGTCGCCCGCCAAGTCGGATTATGGAGCCGTGCGGCCTTGGAAGATGTCTTAACCGCGACCTTGGAGGCCGATGGGCAAGTCAAGCGGGCGGGATCCCCCGACACCGCTTTGGTTGAACAGCTCTTGATCCGCATCGCCAAACGCGCGGAGCGTATCTCCAAGCGCTAATTCTAGTCGTTTTTGCCGGCGCGCTGATCGCGCCAAGCTGCGATCCGAAGACGAAGCGCGTTGAGCTTGATAAAGCCTTCAGCGTCTTTTTGATTGTAGCCGCCTGCCGCATCAAAGCTGATGAGTTCTTTATTATAGAGCGAGAGCGGGCTGGAACGGCCCTGTACATAGACCCCGCCCTTATAAACTTTCAAAGTGACTTCGCCAGAGACATCTTCTTGGCTGGCGTCGATGGCGGCTTGAAGCATTTTGCGCTCTGGCGTGAACCACATGCCGTTGTAGATTAGGGTAGCATAGCGCGGCATCAATTCGTCTTTGAGATGCATGGCACCCCGGTCTAGCGTAATGCTCTCCATCGCGCGGTGGGCTTGCCACAAAATTGTGCCGCCCGGGGTTTCGTAATAGCCGCGCGACTTCATGCCGACGAAGCGGTTTTCAACCAGATCCAGGCCGCCGACGCCGTTTTCAGCGCCAATACGGTTGAGTTCAGCCAACAATGCCGCAGGGCCATAGGCTTTGCCATTGATCGAATTTGGGTCGCCGCGCTCAAAACCGATGGTGATGAGAGTTGCTTTGTCTGGCGCTTCTTCAGGCGTGATGGTGCGACGGTCTGCCCGCTTCGACACCAAATCGGGTACGGGCTCATTGGGGTCTTCCAACACGAGGCCTTCAGAAGAAGTGTGCAACAAATTGGCGTCAATGGAAAAGGGCGCGTCTTGCTCTTTACCAGTTGCAATCTCTATCCCGTGCTTTTTGGCATAGGCGATCAGGTCCGGGCGGCCTTGAAAGCTCCACTCCCGCCACGGCGCGATGACGGTAACATCGGGCTTTAGCGCATAATAGGAGACTTCAAACCGTACTTGGTCATTGCCCTTACCGGTTGCACCGTGACAGACGGCATCAGCCCCCACAAGGTTTGCAATTTCGATCTGGCGCTTAGCGATCAATGGCCGCGCAATCGAGGTGCCTAACAAATAGACGCCTTCATAAAGCGCATTGGCGCGGAACATCGGAAATACATAGTCGCGGACAAATTCGTCACGCAGGTCATCGATGAAGATATTCTCTGGCTTTACCCCTGCCGCTAGCGCTTTGGCACGTGCTGGGCCCAACTCTTCGCCCTGCCCTAGATCGGCCGTAAAGGTCACCACTTCGCAGCCATAGGTCTCTTGTAACCATTTTAGAATGATCGAGGTGTCGAGACCACCAGAATATGCTAGAACGACTTTGTTGACTTTGCGTTGGGTGGTCATGGGGCTTGGGTTCCAAGGCTGAAGAGCGTGGGTGTCGTGCTAGGCAATCCCTGTCGTGAGATCAAGCGGTCAAAGCAACATCTGGTCCACGACCTCTGTGCAGTACGCGCGATAGTCTTAGTGTCGCTTGTCTTTGTTGAGCCATTTAAGGGCAAAAGCCAGATGCACCATATGAGCTAGCACAAAGGTGAAGGCCATAAACACCCGAGACGTTCCCAAAGAAACAGCCTCTTTAGTCAATTGTTCGTTTGGCACACAATGCGCGAAAAAGGTTAGGAGTAGCCCAAAGCCCGCGGCAAGTGCAGGGGCGAACAACAGCGCTAGCCGCCGTGGCGCTGACCAAGTGGGCTTTCCGTTCAGCCCAAATTGCATTGGGACTTGCGCCCCGGGATCAATCTTTGCCGCAGCGGACGCCGAAACCAAGGCCATCAAGATGAGACCGGCGACAAAACATAAATCCCCGGTCCACAGCAAAAAGTGAGAAAAATCGAGAGGGTTCACCCAACTGACTAGAGCACCATATCGTCCCCTTGGATAGGGGTTCTGAGCGCGATTTAGATCAGAGCGACAGGTGCAGCTCTAGACCACAACTTGCGTGCCCAGTTCCACCACACGCCCAGAAGGAATGTGAAAGAAGTCCGTTGCATTGGTCGCGTTCTTTGACAGGAAAATATACAAATGATCTTGCCACAAAGGCATGCCCGACGTGCTGGACGCTACAATCGTACGATGGCCTAAGAAGAAGCTCGTCGACATGATGTCAAACTTCAGCCCCTGCTTCCGGCACATGGTCAGCGCTTTAGGAATATTGGGGCTTTCCATGAAGCCGTAATTGACGATGACCACGCGGACGTCGGGTATGATTTCCTCGATTTCGATCCGGTCAGCATCGGCCACGCGTGGTGTTTCGGCTGTGCGGACGCTTAGGATCGCAATTTTTTCATGCAAAACCTTATTGTGCTTGAGGTTATGCATCAGCGCCACCGGCGCTAGATCAGGGTCGCTCGTCAAGAAAATGGCGGTCCCTGCAACTCGATGCGGTGGGTGGGCCATAAGGGTCTTTAAAAGGTCTCTCAACGGTATCGAATCTCGCCTTGTCTTTTCAGACAGGATTTGACTGCCCTCTTGCCAACTCCACATGATCACCACAATGGCTGCCCCCAGCACGAGCGGGAACCACGCACCATGGGGAATTTTCAGTATTTGCGACCCCAAGAAGACCATATCCAAGGCTGCAATGGGAACCAGCAATAGGGCAGCTTGGAACCCACTCCACTTCCATAAACGCGTAACCACTGGCACCGCCAAAAGCGTGTCCATGAACATGGCCCCCGTAATCGCGATGCCATAAGCGGATGTCAGGTTGCCTGAGGACTTAAACGAGAACAACAACACCAAGACACCAATCAGCAAAAAGGTATTGACTTGGGGCACATAGATTTGCCCAGCTTGGGTCTCGCTGGTGCGGCGGATTTGCATGCGTGGCAGAAGGCCAAGCTGGACCGCTTGTTGCGTCATGGAGAAGGCACCTGTGATCACAGCTTGGCTGGCGATAACGGCAGCCATTGTTGCCAAAATCATCACAGGCCAGAAGGCGAATTCTGGTACCATCATCCAGAAGGGATCTGCTTTTGCCGCTGGATTAGCCAGCACAAATGCCCCTTGACCTAAGTAGTTCAGCGCCAAAGATGGGAAGACAAGGACGAACCAAGCCGCACGGATCGGGTTCTTCCCGAAGTGGCCCATGTCAGCATAGAGGGCTTCAGCGCCTGTTACAGCGAGGAAGATTGAGCCAAGAATGACTAAAGCAACAAGGCCATTCTCCAACAAAAAACGGAAGCCATAGATTGGGTTAAAGGCGAGCCAGACACGCGGATCATCGGCGATGTGATAGATGCCCAGACCTGCAAGAGTTAGGAACCACAAGGCAGTAATAGGGCCAAACAAAGCTGCAATTTTATGCGTGCCCTTGGATTGCACCAGAAATAAGCCAATCAGAATGGCTGCTGAAATCGGCAGAATATATGGCGTAAACAGATTGCCGACACCCGGCGCGATCTTTAGGCCTTCAATCGCACCCAGAACGGAAATGGCGGGCGTGATGATGCCATCGCCATAGAAGAAGGCTGCGCCCATCACGCCGCAGAAAAACACCCATGGTGACTTTCGGCCCATTGCGCGTTGGGCCAGCGCCATGAGGGCCAAGGTGCCGCCTTCACCCTTGTTGTCGGCCCGCATGAGGAAAACGACATATTTCAAGGTCACAATTAGGAATAAAGCCCAGAGCACGAGGGATACCACCCCCAGTACAGCTACTTCAAGATTGCCGGAGCCCTTTGCGTGGGCCAGCGCTTCGCGCATCGCATAAAACGGACTAGTCCCGATGTCGCCGAACACGACACCGACTGAGCCCAAAGCGAGCATGAAAAATCCACTGGCGGATTGGCTACCATGACCATGGCCGCCACCTTGGGCACCGCTGGCTGGATCGCTAAAGCCCTTGGAGGGTTCTTGGTCCGCTGACATATTTGAAGGCGATGCCATCTTGGCTCCCCGAACACAGTGAGTCGGACGCCCGACCCGCTGCTTGTACGCGTTTGTAGGCGGCGCCAATACGCCTTTTGTCCGATGGCTTCAATGCTCAAGCACAATAGGTGGAGGTGATTGTTGGATTTCGCGTGTTACCGCGCGTTTCTTGCTGACTTTGCCATAAGCCTTGCCAAGGCCGTTACGATTTCTGCGCTAGACGGACGTGCAGGGGCCGTCTATCCACCCTAGGCACAAGCTAACTCGTTTTGGCTGTAGGAGAGCATATCATGGCACGACGACTTTGTTTGGTAACTGGCGCTTCGGCAGGGATTGGTCAGGCAATTGCCCGCATCTTCGCTGAGCGCGGCTATGATCTTGCTCTCACAGCCCGCCGGGCTGATCGATTGGAGGCGTTCGCTGCCGAGCTGAAGCAGACCTGGGGCGCAGAAAGCATCACGATTGCCGCAGACTTGGCTGACCGGGCTGCACCCGAGCAGATTGTGTCGACTTTGGAAGCTGCCGGTCGGCCAGTAGACGCCTTGGTCAATAATGCGGGTTATGGTCTGCAGGGCAATTATCTTGCCTCTAGTTGGGAAGATCACGCGGCTTTCATGCAGGTATTGGTTGAGGCCCCCCTCGAACTCGCCTATCGGGTGCTGCCCGGCATGCAGGCACGAGGCTTTGGCCGTATCATGAATGTCGCCTCCCTTGCCGGACATCTGCCTTCGGCGGCGGGTGCTACGCTGTATGGAGCGTCTAAGGCGTTTCTGATCAAGTTTAGCCAAGCTTTGAATTTAGAAAACATCGACAATGGTGTGCATGTTAGTGCGCTTTGCCCTGGCTTTACCTATTCCGAGTTTCACGACGTTAACGGCATGCGCGATCAAGTCTCCACCATGCCGAAATGGTTGTGGCAGGATGCAAAGAGCGTTGCCCAGATTGGCTATGACGCGCTGGAAGCCAATCAGCCCGTAGTTGTGACGGGCACCACCAACAAGACCATTGCGGCGATTGGCAAGTTGCTGCCCGACGGCCTAGCCCTGCGCCTTATGAAATCGCAGGTGCAAAAGTTCCGGCATGCCGACTAAGGTTTAGCCCTTAATGACAACCGCACGGCTTGTGTGGTGGTGTGCGGGGCTTGCGTGGTGGCGGGGCCAGATGGACGCGCTCGCGTACGCCTGAGAAGCGCGTGCCGCCACCGACAAAGGCATAACCGCTGCCGCCATAACTGTAGGAAGCTTCAGTTGGGAAGCCGACGCCGTAGATCATGCCACCCATAAAGAAGCTCGCCGGGATCAGGGTCACCTCTTGCTGCTGGCAGCATGGCACAGGTGGCAGCATGAAGGGCGATTGCGCACTAGGAGGCTGCAGAGTCACGACTCGAGCAGGGTGTGGCTGAAACTGGGGTTGAAATTGCGGTTGAACAATCATCCGTGGCTGAGGAGCTTGGACGGGCTGGCCTTGTTGAGCCGGGACCCAATAGCCGCGACAGCTAATATTAGCGCCTGCCCCCGGGGCTACACAATTCATTGAAACCATCTGGTTTGCGGGTGCCGTGCTTGTTGTTGTGACAGTCTGACCGCCAAAGGCAGCCTGCGAGGTGTTGCCGTTGACGGTGGAGGTCACCGTCACAGTTTGTTGGGGCGGCGCGCTGGGTGCCACCATGGCTCGCATGGGTGGAGGTTGAGAATCTGGTGCTGCAGCGTGGCTATAGCCGCGATTTGGATCGAACAAGACGGTCGGGCCCGAGTTTTGGCTACTGGAACCTTTGTTGGACGAAGTGCTGTAGGTTTGGCTTTGTACGGTTATCTCGGGGGCAACGCGGATCATGCCCGCGCAAGCCGCATAATTGGCGGCATTTCCGAGAAGGCAGGGGTCATTTGCGCCAGCGGTGGTTGTCATCCCGCCTGCCGTGGCTTGTCCAGCAGCGGCAAGTGCCATCAGTGTGGCGATAAAAGCAGTTTTGGTCATTCTGACCCCCTTTAGTGGCAGGCCACATCCTGTGGCCCGGCTCAAATTTCCGGCGTAAGCACCTAAAAGGCCGCTAAAGTCAGAAAGTTCAAGGCTTTGCCCGCGTGCGGGGAATTTAGGGTGCAATGGAACTTCGGCAAAACCTTATGAGGCGACTTCGTGACTTGATCTAAGACAGTAATAAGCAATCAGAAATCGTAGGCAATCCCCTTGCGTTCCCAATCGCCGAAGCGGGTTGGCTCTGCCCCTTTTGGGCCATTGACTTCATGGGCTAAAGCTAGGTCAGCTTCGGCCTTTGCTCGCCGCCCTGCTGCTTCGGCTAAGGCGCGGCCAGCGGGAGTGTCCATGTCATAGGATTGGTCTTCACGCACAGGTGAAGAAGAAGAGACAGGATTGGCGCTTTTTTCGGACATCATAGCCCCTACATATAGGCACAGCTTAACTGGAGTCGAGCTTTCCATGAACACCGCAAAGACTTTTATGCTACTGGCAGCTATGACCGCTATCTTTATGGGCGTGGGCTATCTGATTGGCGGGGCAGGTGGCATGGCAATCGCTTTTGTGGTCGCCGCTGGCATGAATGTGTTCTCCTATTGGAACTCCGACAAAATGGTCTTGAGTGCCTATCGGGCCGTCGAAGTTGGACCAGATCACCGTGACCCCTTAATTGCGACCTATGCGCAGGACGTTCTGACCATGGCGAAAAAGGCCCAAATGCCCAGACCGCGAATTTACGTGATCGAGAACCCTCAACCCAACGCATTTGCCACCGGTCGAAATCCGGAAAATGCGGCCGTTGCGGCTACCACGGGTCTTTTTTCTATGCTGACCCGCCAGGAAATTGCTGGCGTCATGGCGCATGAGCTTGCCCATGTGGAGAGCCATGACACCTTGACGATGACAGTTGCCGCCACCTTGGCAGGGGCGATTGGCATGCTGGCTAACTTTGCCATGTTTTTTGGCGGCGACCGTGAAAGGCCAAATCCTATTGCGATGATCGCCATGATGATTTTTGCGCCCATGGCTGCTGCTGTCGTCCAAATGGCCATTAGCCGCTCTCGCGAGTATGAAGCGGACCGTCTGGGCGCTGAAATTGCTGGCGATCCTCAATGGTTAGCGTCTGCCCTGCAGAAGATCCAGCACGGGGCTCGTCATGTCCATAATGAAGAGGCTGAGCGTAACCCAGCAACGGCCCATATGTTTATCATCAATCCACTGGCAGGTGGTTTGCGCGATAACTTGTTCTCGACACACCCCGCCACTGAGAACCGTGTGGCGCAATTGCATGCCCTGAAGGGCAATGACTTGCCGGGTAACGCGCTGGGGTTAGACGAGGGCGCAGGCCGGTCTTCTGGGCCTTGGGGAAGCAAAAAAGGCCCTTGGGGATGATCCTTGAGGGTGCGCCTGCGTGCGGCTCCATCTGCCTTAGCACTTGACCCCAAGCTATTGGACGCGCAGGAGCCTGCGCTATGCCGTCTGATCCACCTCATCCTGAACGTACGCGTCCCCGTAAGGCCCATTCTGGTTCATCTCGCCGCGATTCCGGCCAAAGTGGGACAGGTGACCGTCGCCCGCCTCGCCCGCTTGTCAATCCCGACCCTGCCCGCTTCGCCGCTGTCTGCTTGGTCTCCCATGTTGTCGATCAGCGTTGGACATTGGAAGAGGCGATGCGAAAAGAGCAAGCATTCGTTCACCTCGATGGGCGGGACCGGGGCTTTGCTGCCCATTTGACCTTGGCGACTTTGCGCGCGCTTGGCCTCGTCGACGCGGTTTTGGCGACAAAATTAGCTAAGCCTCTGCCTGATAGTGCCCATTTTGCGAAGGCTCTTTTACGCGTTGGTGCTGCACAGCTGATTGAAGGCTTGGCCCCACCCCATGCTGCAGTCGGCCGGTCCGTTGATTTGGCCAAGTTTGAGGCCACGGGACGTGGCTTTGCTGGGCTGATTAATGCCGTGTTGCGCCGGATTGCAACGGAGCCCTTAGTGCGACCTCATGACCGTGAGCGAGTGCCTGCCTTATGGTGGAACCGGTGGCGCACGGCTTATGGTAGCGAGGCCGCCGATGCGATTGCTGAAAGCCTGTCGCGCCAGCCCGCACTCGATCTGACTACAAAAGGCGACGGCGCAGCTATCGCTGAAGCCGTTGACGGCATCGTTCTGCCCACTGGCAGCATCCGGCTTAAGGAAACACCTACCGATGTGACCACTTTGCCGCTTTGGGGTGAAGGCAATTATTGGGTGCAAGATGTGGCAGCTGCCCTTCCTGCACGCCTTTTGGCACCCAAGCCTGGTGAAAAAGTGCTGGACATGTGCGCCGCTCCGGGGGGCAAAACCATGCAATTGGCCGCGACCGGTGCAGATGTTACAGCTCTTGACCTCGATGCAGGGCGGATCAATCGGGTAGCGGAAAACTTGGCGCGAACGAGCCTCACAGCCCGTCTCCAAGTTGCAGATGCGTGCACGGTTGACGCAGAGCCCTATTTTGATGCCATTCTGCTAGACGCCCCGTGCAGTGCAACTGGTACATTGCGCCGTAATCCAGAAGCTCTTTGGATCAAGACGCCTAGCGATGTAGCGCGCTTTGCCGCGGTGCAGATCGAACTGGTGAAAGCAGCGGCTGGTGCCCTAAAGCCCGGTGGGCGTCTGGTCTATGCCGTGTGTTCTTTGGAACCAGAGGAAGCCGATCCTGCTGTGGCTGCAGCACTTGAGTCGAGACTGGTGATCGCGCCAATTACATCGGACGAGGTTCCAGATTTAGGCCGGGCGGTTACTGACCAAGGCTACCTTCGCATTTTGCCGCACTACTGGGCAGATCGTGGCGGGATGGATGGGTTCTTTATCGCGCGTTTTGTAAAGCCGATGTAGGCTTTTGGCTTACAAACCTAATTGCCATCTTGCAGTTACCACCCAAAACAGCGCATGAACATAAGATGTCAAAGCTTCTTATCAGCCCCTCCATTCTGTCCGCAGACTTTGCCAAATTAGGCGAAGAGGTCGCGGCTATCACCGCAGCGGGTGCCGACTTTATTCATATCGATGTGATGGACGGCCATTTCGTTCCCAACATCACAATTGGCCCGCAAGTTGTGCAGGCTCTGCGACCGCATTCTGATAAGCCATTTGACGTGCACCTAATGATCGCTCCTGCCGATCCTTATTTGCAGGCTTTTGCCGAGGCAGGGGCGGATATCATTTCTATCCATCCCGAAGCAGGGCCGCATTTACATCGCAGCCTACAAACGATCAGGAACTTGGGTAAGAAGGCGGGTGTTGTTTTAAACCCATCGACCCATGAATCTGTGTTGGAACATGTCATGGATATGGTCGACCTCATTTTGGTGATGAGCATCAATCCAGGTTTTGGCGGCCAGACGTTCTTGCCCAGCCAATTGGCTAAGATTGAGGCTCTGCGTAAAATGATCGACCAAACAGGCCGGGAAATACTTCTGGAGGTTGATGGTGGGGTCAATCCACAAACGGCCCGCGATTGTTACAATGCTGGGGCCAATACATTGGTAGCAGGGACAGCGGTATTTAAGGGTGGCCCACAGCAATATCAGGCCAATATCTCCGCCCTCAAAGCAGCAGCAGGCTAGAGCTAAAAGATGCCAATCAAAGCCGAGCATCAATCAGGGGCGGGCAGTCAAGTGCGCCTCGGCCAAGAATTGCGCGGACTATTTGAGGAAGGCGTGTTTAATGACGACGGATCATTGGTTCAAAGACAATGGCATCCCTTGCCAGATTTCCGGCTTTCAGTTCAAGAAGTGGGACTAGAGCTCCTTCAGGGTCGTACCCCCGCTCATACAGGTCTTGGCAACTTCGACCCTTTTCTTGGGCCGTTTTCGATCCCCTCTGCCATCAACCATTGTTGGACTGCTTCGTTTGAGTTTTTGCGCGATTTGTCGCCTTCTTATGGCGATTTAATCCCTATTTTGGAGCTTTGGCTGGATCAGTGGTTCATCCGCCAAACTCAGGAGCCCCAATCCGGCTTAGCAAAATGGAAGGCCGCGAGCAGCGGCCCCAGCCGTACGGACGCCCTCATTTGGCGGGGCCGCCGCGTTATCAATTGGTTGGCCCATCTCTTGCCCTTGATGCCGGCGCTTTCACCGAATCTCCAAGGCAGAGTTTGGCATGGGCTTTTAGTCGATATTGGGCGATTGATTAAGCCTGACCGACGCTTCTTGGCCAGCCTAGCAGGCGGTTTGGAGCCCTTGAGCCCCCGCGCTATTTGGACAAAGGCATTTGCCCTTTTAGGCGTCAGCAACAGTGCGCCGGAATTGCTGCGTCAGGCGACAATTGCAAAAGCTCTAGACCGGGTTGAGGAATTGATCGCACCGGACGGCATGTTTGTTGACGGCTCGCCGTTGGGCACTTTATCAGCCGCTGCTGATCTTGCGATGTTGACGCGAGTGGTCGAAGCCGACCCCGTAAATCAGCGCGTTCGACAGGCGCTTGCCACCCTGCAGCGGTCTGATGGCTCGCTCGTCACGTTCAATGGGCAACGTGGCTATGGCGGATTGGTTAAGTCTGTATTGGGGCCCGGTCGTTGGCGTCGTTCATCGGTTCTCAAGTCTGGACACATTGGCCTGATTGAAGCAGGTCAAGTGTGCATCTGGATGCGCACCCCGTCGGGGCCTTCAGACACAGGGCCTGTTTGCGAAGTAGAATCCGGTGGTGTTGAACTCTTTTCCAATAGTTCGTTTGGACTATCGGCGCTCATGTTTGATCGATCGCTTCAAATGTTTGATCCGCAAATCCGGCGTCGTGATGAGGATGGGCAAGCTTTGCTGGAAAGCAAAGTTAGCTTTGAAGTCGATGGCCAACTCCATAATCATATCCGTACCATGAAGATTAGCAGTAACGGCCGTTTTATCTCTGGCGAAGACGTCTTATTGGCGGGCTCCAGCGGCACCCGTTTGCAGTTGCATGGCCTCTTGTTTGACCTCGGTGAAGGCTGTATCGCCGCAGAGAGCCGCGATGGACAGAGCATTTTGATCCGTACACCAATGCGGAACACTTGGCGTTTTAGGTGTTCTGGGCTTGATACAGTTATAAAAGAGGCTAGTGATGTTTTTTCGCCAGATAGGGCTCTGAGCCGGCGGCTTCAGTTGCTCTGTATGACGAAGATCAGCAGCGCTCAAAAGGACGTTATATTGCGCTGGGACCTAATGCTCGAGGATTTGGATTGACACGCCATAAATCAAAATTGTTCTCCACAGGTTACCTTATTGATATACTTTTGGCGTTAACAGGTCTTTGGCTTGCGCTATATTTGGCCTATGGGATTGGGATGGAGCCGGCATCAGTCGAGGCTACGATTGTTGCGATTATTTGTTATGGAGTTTCCATTGCTTTGGCATTGGTTGCTTTTCGGCTAAATCAATTAGTTTGGCGCTGGACATCGGCGGATGACCTAGTTCGTCTTTCTCAGGCTGTTGCTGCTGCCAGCATTGGAACTGTAGCCGTCTTGTTCTTTGTTGACCCGTCCGTGATTGTGCCTCGAATTACGCCTGCATTGGCTGCTTTGGTTTCATTTGTTTTGATGGCGGCAGCGCGCGGTTTTGCCCGTGTGTTGTCGGGTGGTGGTCTTCGCGCGCTTTTCCGCACCATAGCTCCAAATGCTCCTGCTACGATTTTGGTAGGCCCGACTGAAGCCATCACACAGGCGATACATGCAGCTCGCCTTTCCGGGCCATTACCAATCCGACCTATTGCAATTGTCTCGACTATGGGCACTCAAGTTGGAAAGATCTTCGCTGGTGCACGTGTTTTTGGCGGGCTGGAAACACTCGAGCCCTTGGTCGCCGATGCCCTTTCCCGTAACTCCGAAGTTCGTATTGCGCTAATTGGGCGCGATCCAGCTCGGCGCGCGGCCCAAGTCGCGCTGCAAGTTGCATCCCGAAAGGGCGTTGCTTTGATGCGGATTCCTGAAGGGGCTGGTGCAACCTTGGGTGCGGTGCACCCGTCAGATGTACTGGGCCGTAGCCGCCGTGAGCTAGATTTAAGTGGGCCGCGGAGCCTTGTAAGATTTAAGCAAGTTCTAGTTACAGGTGCTGGCGGCACCATCGGTAGCGAAATCGTCAAACAGATCGCGGAGTTGTCGCCCAATCGAATTATTCTTGTCGATTCGTCTGAGAATAATTTGTTCCAGATTTCTTCCGAGATAAAGGTAGGGTACCCCAATATCGACCTAGTTGTTCGCTTATGTGATATTCGCGATAGGCCGCGCGTCAGCGCTATCTTTGAGAAATATCGTCCTCATGTGGTGGTCCATGCGGCTGCAAACAAACATGTGCCGATGATGGAAGGTCATTTCTGCGAGGCACTGGAAGTCAATTTAGGGGGGACTTGTGTGGTCGCTGATGCGGCTATAGCTGCCAATGTTGAGTCGTTTGTCTTTATCTCAACTGATAAGGCCGTTAATCCTGTCAACGTCATGGGCGCAGCAAAGCGTGTTGCTGAGCTTTATGTGCGTGACTGCTCCCGTCGCACCAAAGGTGCCTTTCATTCTGTGAGATTCGGCAATGTTTTAGGTTCGAGCGGCTCCGTAATGACGGTATTCGAGCGTCAGATTGCACGCGGTGGTCCCGTTACGATTACACATTCGGAAATGACACGTTGGTTTATGACTGTTGAGGAGGCGAGCTCTCTTGTTTTGCAGGCAGCAGCGATCGGTGCCGAGAAAGGTGGAGAGATATATGGTGGCCAGTTCGTGTTGGACATGGGCGATCCGGTAAGAATAGTGGAACTGGCGGAATCCATGATCCGGATGAAGGGCAAGGAGCCATGGCGTGACATTGCCATCATAGAGACAGGGCTGCGACCAGGTGAGCGTTTGCATGAAGAATTGTTCCACGCTTTCGAACGTGTCGAGACTACCTCTGTTGAAGGGGTCTTGTTAGCCAGTGATCCAGTCGAGCCCCCCGAAAATCTGCGCACACTTATCGACCATGTGCTTGATGCAGCACGGAAAGATAAAGAAACAGCAGCCTTGATGTGGTTGCAGCTTATACTGCCTGACTTCAAGCGGCGCGGCGATCAAACGATGATAAAGAGCGTTGATATTCGAACAGTCGAATAAATCGCCCGATTTTTATCTTAATAGTCCGGGGTTTCGTCTCGCTGCAGCGTTTCAACAGCGTTGCCCCCAAGCGCTGCAATCGCTTTGCTTTTTGCTGCATCCGCCAACTCACGACGTTGATCAGGATCTGAGGCTAGCGTCCGCAACCATTTTATCGCTTCATCCATTCTAGGTTCAGCCCAGCGAGCTGCCTTCTGAGTATAGACCCTGTCAGGATCGTCGAGCGCCACAAGGTCGGCGTTGACTAATGCAACGCATTCACTATCCATAAAATCGAGGTTGCCGGACCAATTGGTCGCGATCAACGGGCGCCCTGCCAACATGACTTCGGCTAGGTTCAGACCAAATCCTTCGGTACGATGCAGCGAAATATAGACATCGCAAGCGGCATACAAATCGTGCAAGTCATCAAGACCACTGCCCGCCGGACGCAAAATAATTTGTTGCCCTGCCACTTGGGCGGCTTCCCTTAAACGATGCAGCGAGTTTGGGAAACGATCACCAGATAGGTGACGAAGAACAAGCCGCGCGTCAGGTTGGTCGTGAAATGCTGCCACAAAAGCAGAAATTGCACCAATAGCATTCTTTCGGGTTAGGCTAGAGGCAAGTGAAAAACTTTGAATTGCTACAAACGCCGATGCAGGGATCCCCAGTGCCTCCCGACACTTAACACGTCGCTCTTCTGTCATTACAGGAGGCGGCAACAGGGAAACGGGATGAGGCACAACCTTTACCGGAATGTCAAACAGCTTTTCGAGAGCTTGCGCGGAGAATTGACTTGGTGTCCAAATCTCATGTGCAAAGCGCCCGGCAAGTTTCCAAAAGCTCGGAACGACTTCCAGTTCCCAAACCCAATAGCCGATGATTTTTCGATTTCGCAGCTTATCCTTGCCCAATTTAGCCAAAGCATGAATGGCGACGTCGGGGTTTAAGGCGATGATCAATACATCATCTGGAGCAGGGTCATCAGACCGTATAGCCAACTTTGGGTCGATCGGGGCCCCAATCCATTCAGACGCATCGATCCGCCGGACGATTATCCCGCGGGAACGCAATTCATAGTCAAGCAATTTCGCCGCGATCCCTTGCCCTATCGGAGAGGAAAATGAGCCAAGAATAGTGACGGATCGAAAAGATCGCTGCGGATAGGGCACAGCGGCAGGGATACTGGCAGCCAGCAATGGCTCTGTCAGAAAGCGAATCCGTTTTCCGACCTTGAGGCGTGTCGAAAGAGGCAACGTTTGCCATAACCTCCGACAGTCTTCTATGATGCCCATTCTGGTCTCCGCAGGTCACCCCGTGTAAAGCTCTGCCTCAATGTTTTATCTGCGACCGATGCTTACATAGGTGAAGCCGTTTTGGCGCAGATCGTCTGGATTGTAGATGTTCCGTAGATCTACCATAACGGGTTGTTTCATCTGCTCAGAGAGCCGTTCAAAGTCGAGGGCCCGGAATTGATCCCACTCGGTTAGAATGACGATCACATCAGCATTGTCTGCCACGGCATAGGGGCCTTCGACCAACTCAATGCCGGTCAACTCCTTCTTCGCTTCTTCCATCCCTTCTGGGTCGTAGGCTTGAATCTTTGCGCCAGCTGCAAGCAAGGCTGGGACGATGTCAAGGCTTGGTGAGTCGCGCATGTCGTCCGTGTTTGGCTTAAAGGTTAAACCTAGAATCCCGATCGTTTTGCCGCTAACATCTCCGCCGCAGGCTTCGATGACTTTGCTCGCCATACGCTTCTTCCGGTTTGTGTTTGAAGCGACTGTCGCTTCGACGATGGTCACTGGAGCATGCGCCTCTTGCGCAGTACGCATCAAAGCTAATGTGTCTTTCGGGAAACAGGACCCGCCATACCC
>CAMDDL010000044.1 GCA_945891505.1 Maricaulis salignorans
GACCATGCGCCAGACCATGTGGGGCTAAAGCCCAAACCATCCTCTGAAAGCGGCCCGCCTCCGTGCGGGCCGTTTTTGTATGGGAGCCGCCATGATCACCCTTAGCGCAGACATGATTGAACAAGCCGCCCAAGTCGCACCGGACCAAAACTTAGCGACGAGCTTTTTGGCACCTGAGGCGCGGGCGGGTATGATCGCGCTGATCCTGTTTACCCATGAAGTCGCCCGCGCCCGCCAAGCGGTCTCAGAGCCGATGTTGGCGGCTATTCGCCTGCAATGGTGGCGCGAGGCGCTGGACGAAATTTATACGGGCAAGACCGTCCGCGCCCAACCGACCGCGCAAGCTCTAGCTGAAACCATCCGCGCCTTTAATCTGCCTCGGCCTTGGTTTGATGCCCTCGTGGATGCCTTCGGCGCAGAGCAAGACGAGGTGCCGTTTGAGACTTGGACTGAGCTGGCCGAGCATGGCGACCAGACCTATGGAAACTTTAACCGCTTGGCCTTGTTGATTGCGGGGGCACCAGCCATTTCCGCGCCTTTAGACCGGGTTGCACGCCACGCTGGCATTCTGTGGCGCCTATGTGACCTGATGGCACAATGGCCGCGTTGGACGCAACGGCGTCAGCTTTGGTTGCCGGTGGAAGCGCAAGCAGGCTTAGATATTGAAGCGACCTTTGCAGGCAAGACCAGCCGTGAACTGGCAAGTGCGCTTCAGCAGGCCTACCGCCATGTCTTGGCCACACACAAAGACGCCAACCAAGCGTGCCGTTCGGCCGTCTTTGGCCAAGCCTTCCCGGCTGTAGCCTACGCCGCACTGGGCCTGCCCTACGCCAAAGCGTTTCATGCGCTCAACGACCCGTTCCGGCAGGTCGCGAGCCTCAGCTTGATTGAGCGCCAGCTGCGGCTTGTATGGGCGGTTGCGCGGCAGCGCATTTAGCGTGCTGCGCTGTCTATTTGGTAGCATCCAAGGGGGCGAGGTAAAGATAAATCGCCCGATGTCCGCCGCGACTGAGTGGTCCGCCCAAGCGGCAATGCGTAACCTTCACATCGCGCACATAGGCGTGATCATGGGCAATTCCAATGAGCCCGAAGGCTTGGGTGACTGTGGCCCCCATATAGCCGCCGCACCGCACCCGCGTCACATTGCCATATTTTTGGAATTGGCTCATCGCGCCGTCCCATGGGGCTACACCAAAATCGCCTAAGACTGCGACAGGGCCTAGTTGATCACCAGCGCGAACTGCCGCGCGGTTCAACTGCGACTCCCGTGCAGCCCCTACCCCTGTCCCGCCCGTTGAAGGTGGTGGCAGGGTGGCGATAATGGTCAGGTCGCCTGCTGCTGTGCGGGCAATTGTGGGCTCACCAGGTGTCGTCGAGGACTGCCATCCCCCGCGCGACAATACCGCAATGCTGGTCGGATCTGCAAAATTGGGTTGCTCAATCACATTCCAGCCTTGGGGCAGGCTCAAAATACTTTCTGGAGCCTTGGCAATCAATACAAGGCCAGCTTTTTGGCGCTCAGCCTCACGCAACACTTTTTCAAGCGCTTTGTCATCACCGGCAACATTGGCCCAAGCCACAACCGCATTTGAAATCTGTCCGCCTTTAGGAGCGCTACCTAATGACGGTAAAATAACGATCAGATTGATCAGGCCAACTAAGGCTGAAGCGATCATCATATTGCGGCCACGTACCAACGCCCACGATAGACCGGCAGCTAGCGCCAAGAGCGTCCAGTACCAGCGATAGCTAGACACCGCGTCAAACGGATAACCCAAGGGCGCTAGGAAGGACAGCAAGGTAAAAAACAGGCTGATGGCGAAGAGGGCTGTCCCGGTCACAATTGCTGCCAGCTTTTGCGCAGCCCGACGCCGCCCAATCGGGCTGCGCTTCACATTCGCGCGACGCTGTGCTGCCCTTGATGGGCCGGTTGCTCGTTCAATCCGTTGTGCGGTTGAAGCCGGTTCGGGGTTCTGTGGCCCGTTTTCAAGCGCAGCAGGTGGCGTGTCTGTGATTTCGGCCTCGACTGGGGCGATGGGCTCTGGCGCAGGTGTCGCATCAGGCTCGGGATCGGTCTCGTTCCAACCCCTTGGGCTGGTTTCCTGCGCGATGTCTTCCGCGGGATGGGCAACTTGGTCCGGCTGAGCCGTTAGATCGGGTTCGCCAGCTTCGACCTCAAATTCCGCGACAGGTATTTCAAGAACGGCTTCTTCAGGCCTGTCTAGCGATGGCGCATCGACCTCAACTTCTGCACCCAATTCGCGTTCAAGTTCTGGTACAGGCTCAGGCTCAGGCTCAGGCTCTGGATCGGGCGCTTGCTTGTCAGCCGCGCTTTCGATCCAATCCAGTAGGCTGGGCGGATTGGCTTCAGCGGCGGGCGGTGCCTTGGCTACCGGCGCTGTTTCCTCTGTCCGCACGGGCTCGGAAACAGGGGCTGGCTCGTCAAATACGCTTTGGTCTGGATCTAATGGAGCAGCAGAACTCGAAGCAACGGGCATTGGCTCATCGCGTACAGAGCGTCCCAGCAGCGGGTCATACTCATCGTCCAGCTCATCTATGGGCCCCAGCCGCAGGATCGGTTTTGCCATATTTGCCCGACTCTCTCATCCGCCAAACAAGGCCAAAAGCCTCGCGTGCAAAACGTTGCGCACACGCGACAAGGCCCGATCCAGGCCAGCCTCTCCTTTACGGAAACAAGGGCTCCATCGTCAATCCTTGTGACTCAGGCAAGCCAAAGGCAACATTCATGTTCTGAATAGCCTGCCCACCTGAACCTTTGACCAGATTGTCGATCACGCCCACCACAATGACGCGGCCGGGGATCCGGTCGGGGAAGACCGCCAGAATGCAGAGGTTTGACCCCCTTACCCAGCGTGTATCTGGCGACGCACCTTTTGGGGCCAACTTTACAAAAGCTTCGTCAGCATAGCGCCGTTCCAGTGTCACGCGCACATCGTCCACAGTCGCGCCATTGGCCAGCTTCACATGGCAAGTCACCAATTCGCCGCGTGTCATTGGCACCAAGTGAGGCGTGAAGTTCACCAAAACGGGTGCGCCAGAGGCGTGGGACAATTCTTGTTCAATCTCGGGCGCGTGGCGGTGGTTGCCAACGCTATAGGCGTGCAGGCCTTCGGCTGTTTCACAGAACAGATTACCTTCCTTCAGGCCCCGCCCAGCACCTGAAACCCCAGACTTTGCGTCCACAATGATGTCACGCGGTGAGACGACGCCCGCTTCCACCAAAGGCTTGATTGCCAGTAGGGTTGCGGTTGGATAGCAACCGGGGCAAGCGATGATATCGGGCTTCTTGGCAAGTTCTGCCCGTGCAAACTCTGTCAGACCATAAACCGCGTTGCGGGTCTTCTCCGGATGAAGATGGTTGCGGCCGTAAACCGTGGCATAGGCAGTTGGATCGCGGAACCGGAAGTCGGCGGAAAGATCAATCACGGTTACATGCGATGGCAGCTCGCCCAAGAGCTCTTCACTGGCCCCATGCGGCAAACATCCAAACGTCACATCCACGCCGTCCCAATTGACATCTTCAGCCTTGATCAAGGTGCGATCGGCAAAAGGGTGCAAGTGCGGGAAGAGGTCACCCAAAGAGCGCCCAGCTTGCGCATTGGCCGTAATCGCGCCGACGCGGACGTTGGCATGGTGGGCGAGCAGGCGGATCGTCTCCGCCCCCGTATAGCCAGAGGCACCAAGGATTACGGCATTCAGGGTCTGGGTGGTCATGGGATTTGCCTTCAAAGTCCAAAACGAAAAACGGGCGGCCCGCTAAGGCCGCCCGCTTGAAACATGGATATGTTCGACGCGTAGGTCTTAGCGCTTGGAGAACTGGAAGCTACGGCGTGCTTTCGCGCGGCCATACTTCTTACGCTCAACCACACGGCTGTCGCGGGTCAGATAGCCGAACGGCTTCAGAACCGGGCGCAGGCCGGGCTCAAAGCGGGTCAAAGCGGTTGCGATACCGTGACGAACAGCACCAGCTTGGCCTGACAGACCGCCGCCCTTTACGGTGGCGATGACGTCAAACTCAGTGGCGCGATCGGTCACTTGCATCGGCTGGTTGATCACCATGCGCAGAACTGGGCGCGCAAAATAGGTGCCTTGGTCTTTGCCATTGATGGTGATCTTGCCGGTGCCGCGCTTTACCCAAACGCGCGCAATTGCGTTCTTGCGCTTGCCGGTCGAATAAGCACGACCCAAGGAGTCGATTTCGGGTTCACGAACGACCACTTCCACAACACCTTCACCGGTGCCCATGGAGGCGAGGTCTTCGAAGCTCTTTGCTACTTCTTCCATTATGCGGCCCCGACGTTCTTGCGGTTACGACCCTTGAAATCTACCACTTCTGGAGATTGGGCCTCATGTGGGTGTTCGGTGCCAGCGTAAACGCGCAGCTTGCCGAATTGCGAGCGAGCCAGAGGGCTTTCCTTTGGCATCATGCGCAGAACAGCCTTTTCGAGCACGCGCTCTGGGAAACGGCCGCCGAGCAAACGCGCAGCAGTGGTTTCCTTGATGCCGCCAGCATAGCCGGTGTGGCGATAATAAACTTTGTCACGCAGCTTGTTGCCGGTGAAAACAACCTTTTCTGCATTGATGACCACAACATGGTCGCCAACATCAGCATGAGGCGTGAAATCTGGACGGTGCTTGCCGCGCAAACGCATGGCGATAAAGGTCGCGAGGCGGCCAACAACCACCCCTTCGGCATCTACCACGATCCATTTACGGTCGGCTTCGTGCGTCTTGGCACTGAAGGTCTTCATGGAGTTAGTTCCAAATGAACGCGACCGCCCGAAAGGGGCGGCCACTTGAGAGCGGCGCTTCTAGGCGGGGGGAAAACTCCTGTCAACAGGCTTGCTGAAATTGATATAAAAACAGTACGTTAGATATGTGGTATTATGTTACCGCATTACTTCGTCGAACTTGCTTAAGGTGTTTATCTGAACGGGGGCTATAACGCCAAGGGCTAGGGCATTCTTCGTGGACGGATCTGAGCGTATCGGATAGGCGCACCAACTTGCCGGCCCAATATCGACCTAAAATCGCGAAAGCTTCATGATTTGATGATCAGACCGTCAAATAGCGTAGCTAGGCCCGAAAGGTCATTTCACGGAGGGGAAGTTTACAATGGATCGTCGCACACTTCTAATTGGCCTATCGTCTGGCGTGGCTGTAGCGGGTACACACGCCCAAGCCGCAAGCCGCCTTAACGCGGCTGCAACACGCCTCGACCCCGCCAAAGTGCGCTTGACGTGGAATGCGTCCGCCGGTTCTGCCCGTGTTCTGACGTCGAGCGAACCCAATGCCAATCTGTTCGCGATGAAGGAGCTTGCTGCCGCTGTACAAGATGGGCAGCTCGATGTCGCCGCCGCTATTTCTCCGCGCCCATACTTCCTGATCCGCACGCGCTCTGGCGGGCAAGTTCGAATTGCTGAGCGTCTTTTGCCGCTTGAAGGCGGCCGCAACTTCCGCGACTTAGGTGGCTATGCAGCGCACCGCGGTAAAAATGTAAGCTGGGGCAAAATCTATCGCTCTGGGGTGATGGCGAAGTTTACGACCAATGACACCGCCTATCTGCGCAGCCTTGGTATCGCCGTGGTCTGTGATCTTCGCAGCGGGCAAGAGCGTTCTAGCGAGCCAAGCGCTTTGCTCGGAAGCGACGGAGTCAAAACGCTGTCTAAGGACTATGAGATGGGCTCGTCCTTGAACAAGCTGATGGCGGCGAAGACCAAAGAAGAAGCGGTCGTGATTTTTGGCGATGCCTATATCGATTTCACCCAGACGCTCGCGCCGCAATATAAAGAGATGTTTGAGAACCTTCTCGAGAATAAGGCCCCGTTGGCGGTGAATTGTACGGCAGGCAAAGACCGGACCGGCGTGGCAAGCGCTCTGATCCTGTCCGTATTGGGTGTAGACCGCGCAACAGTGGTTGCCGATTATGCGCTAAGCCAGACCTTTGTGCCGCCATCTTACTATCTTAATCAGGCTTCTGGCGCGACCGCAGCCCAAACCAGCCCATTTGCACGTTTGCCCCGCCCGATTGCCGAAGTTATTCTGGGATCAGACCCCGGTGTTATGCAGCATGCACTTGGTCGCATGGACCGTGAATTTGGCGGGCCGGTCGGTCTGGCAAAGAAGCAATTTGGCCTGACAGACGCCGCAATTGCGAAGTTACGGGCAGACTATTTGGTCTAGATTCCTAGGGCAGGTTCAATCTTACCCTGCCGCAATGCAGGTCAGGGCCTGAATCTTCCCTTGAATCCGCATAATCCCATTGAATGGGGCTAAATCCCATGTTATCCCAAAGATGAATTGCTTTGGGGGCTGCATGCGCTTTGTTTCGACCTATGATGCGGGATTGGATGACAAGCGGCGGGTAACCCTGCCGGCTGACTTCCGCTCCAGGTTGAAGGCCGAAGGCGACGCGCAAGATCATGTGCGTGTTTGGCCCGGTGATGGCGATTGGCTGGAAGGGGCGGATGATCGCTTTATCGCTGCGCTGTCCCAATCCGCTGAAGACTTGGCGCAGGACGATCCAGAGGCAGCAGAGGCAGCAACCTTAGCCATTTTGGGCGGCTCTCGTAAGCTGGCGTTAGATGGGGCAGGCCGGATCGTCTTGCCAGAAACCTTTGTGTCGCATGCAAGCCTCGTAGATCGCGTCAGCTTTGTTGGTCTTGGACCCTATTTCCGCATCGCGAGCCCAGAAGTTGCAGCCCGAATGGCTCAGACCGCGCGCGATCGAACCGCAGCCACCAAAGCCAAAATCTTTGCTATGGCGCGGCGTAAAGTGCGGGAAGGGGCGCCCGAATGAGCGGCCACCTACCCGTCATGATGGCTGAAGTGCTTGAGACCTTGGCCCCGCAAGCGGGTCAGGTGATTGTCGACGGCACCTTTGGCGGCGGTGGCTATACGCGCGCTATTCTGGCTGCCGCACCCTGTCAGGTCATCGGCCTTGATCGAGATCCCGATGCGGTCGTGCGCGGGAAAGCTCTCGAACAGGAAATGTCTGGCCGTTTCACCATCGTTGAAACCCAATTTTCTAAATTGGACGAACTGCAAGACAAGATTGATGCAGTGGTCCTCGATATTGGTGTCTCGTCTTTTCAGATCGATCAGCCAGAGCGCGGCTTTTCCTTCATGCAGGATGGGCCGTTAGATATGCGCATGGGCAAGGACGGTCCCAGTGCGGCCGATGTTGTGGCGCAATTAAGCGAGGGTGAGCTTAGCACCTTGTTCCATGTTTACGGTGAGGAGCGCGAGGCACGTCGGATTGCGCGCGCCATCGTCACTGACAGGGTTGCGACCCCTTATTTGCGGACCTCAGAACTGGCGGGCGTGGTTTCCCGGGTTATCGGCCGTAAACATAAGGACCATATTCATCCCGCAACCCGCGTATTCCAAGCGCTTCGCATTTATGTGAATGACGAGATTGGTGAGTTGGAAAAAGCTTTGGCGGCGGCTGAAGCCGTTTTGCCGCAAGGCGGTCGCTTGGTGGTGGTGACGTTTCACTCCCTTGAAGATCGCGCCGTCAAAACATTCCTGAATGACCGTAGTAAAGAAGCCCCAGGGTCGCGCCATGCCCCGGCCCAAGCTGGCCCCGCCGCCACGTTCAGCCTTGTAAACCGCAAGCCGTTGATCGCCTCCGAGGGTGAAGTTGAAGCTAATCCGCGTTCGCGGTCAGCCAAACTGCGCGCCGCTATCCGCACCAGCGCGCCTGCGCGCTCGAGCCGCGTCACAGGCATTGCCGGGGTCCCATCACTCGACCAGATTAAGAGGGCCGCATGACACTGACCCGCACCCATTTGTTTGGATTTGTCGGCCTCGTGGCTCTGGCCTTTGCGCTCTATTGGGCCAAAGCAGAAGCCCAAGCGGTACGCGAAAAAGTGCTGGTGCTACAAGATGAGGTCGATACCGAGCGTCGCGCCGTGCGAACTCTGGAAGCAGAACTCACATGGGTTGAACGGCCAGACCGGCTAGAAGCGGCAGCAACGCGCAGACTGGGCTTAGTTCCGATGACTGCTGATCGCATCGCGACCTTAGACGATCTTGATCAGATCGCGCCCTTGCGTGTTGCACCTCCAACCGTCGACGCCAAGCCGATCGCGCCAAAGCCGGCGGAGCCCGCCGCCGATAAGTCAAAAGCCATTGCGGCAATGCCCGCCCCCGTCGCGACGGTGGTGGCACGATGAGCGACGCGCGCCGCCCAGAACCTAGCTTTGAATGGCCTAGGCCAGCCCCGCGTGATCAAGGCGGAATTGGCACCATGCGGGGGCGCACCATCGCACTCGCTGTTGCTTTTTGTGCGGGCTTTGGCCTGCTGAGCCTCCGTGCCGTCCAGATTGGTCTGTTCCGGCCGGTTGATGAGGCCGCAACGGCCGCGCGGGCCGCCGTCGCACCGCCCTCTAAGCGGGCCGATATTGTTGACCGTAATGGCCAATTGCTGGCCATTTCGCTCGTTGCCCATTCCCTTTATGCCGATCCAAAGCGCATCTGGGACCCGGTTGAGGCCGCGCGTGCTTTGCGCAAGGTCTTCCCAGAAATGGATGAGGCGAGCCTCGTTGAAAAGCTTTCGAGCCGCTCGCGCTTTGTCTGGATCAAGCGCCGCCTCACGCCAAAACAAAAGCAAGCCGTCTGGGAATTGGCACAGCCCGGCCTTGAATTCATTGAAGAGTCCGAGCGGATTTATCCCATGGGCCATTTTGCAGGCCATGTGCTCGGCTCAATGCATCCCGATGGTTCAGGCATCAATGGAATAGAGCGCGCCCTAAATGACCGTCTGACCACGGGATCAGGCGCAGAACCTGTGCGCCTGTCCTTAGACATGCGCGTGCAATACATCTTGGAGCGTGAACTGGGCGAAGCCGCCAGCGCATTCCGGGCACAGGGCGGTGCGGCGGTGATGCTGGATGCAAAAACCGGCGAAGTTATCGCCTCGGCTTCTTGGCCCTTCATGGACCCCAATCGGCCAGAGGCCAACACACCAAACCAACAGAATAATCGGGTAACCAATTCGCGCTTTGAAATGGGCTCGACCTTCAAGGTCTTTACTGTGGCGATTGGCCTTGAAGACAATATCATTACGCCTGAATCGGTATTCGACGCCCGCGCGCCGATGCGAATTGGCTCGGAGCTGATTTCAGACTTTCACGGGATGAATAAGATCGTGTCGGTCTCGGAAATTTTAGCCCACTCCTCCAACATCGGCACCGTGCGGATTGCCCGTTCGGTCGGCGCTCCACGCGTACGAGAATTCTTTTCGCGCCTTGGTTTGATGGAAGCAGCGGGCGGTGAGCTTTTGGAGAATGCCCGGCCAATTCTGCCCAAGCGTTGGAGCGAGATTGCCGCCGCAACCGCCTCTTTCGGGCACGGGATCGCGGTCTCTCCCATGGCAGTGGCGGGTGGCTATGCGGCTGTCTCCAATGGCGGTCATTATATTCGCCCGACCTTTGTCGCTCGCGACCCCGCTGTCCAGGTATCCAGCCGTGTGGTCCTGACGCCTGCGACGTCGAAAACCGTCGTGAAACTCATGCGTGAAGTGGTGACCAATGGTACCGGCAAGAACGCGGATGCACTGGGCTATGAGGTTGCCGGCAAAACGGGGACCGCAGAGAAAGCAGGGCCAAACGGCTACGATTCCAATCGCCGCGTCTCAAGCTTTGCCGGCGTGTTCCCTGCAAGCGACCCCCGTTACGCCATTGTTTTCTTGCTCGATGAGCCAAAGGGCTATGCAGTGTCGGGAGGTGCCGCCACGGCTGCATTTGCGGCAGCGCCTTCAGTTTCGCGGATCATCGCGCGCTCTGCACCGCTTCTGGGGATTGCGCCAAACCGCGCGTTAGCTCAGATGGAGCCGCCGCGCGCGCCGACGCTCAAGTCTGCGCCACCACCAAAGACCAATCCGTCGCAGAAAGCGACGCAGGGGGAGCCATGAACCTCGCCGATCTCCTCGACTTAGAGTCGGGACATCCAGCTGCAAACCTCACCATCACCGGCCTATCATCTGATAGTCGTAAGACGAAGCCGGGGGACTTGTTCGCCGCCCTGACGGGCACGCAAAGCGATGGCCGCGCCTATGTGGACCAAGCCGTTGCCGCTGGTGCTGTTGCGATTCTAGCTGAAGCGGACCTGCCCGAATGCGGCGTGCCTGTCATTGAAGTGCCCCAAGCCCGCGCCGCTCTCTCGACCGTGGCCTCGCGCTTTTATCCAAGCCAGCCTGCTTGCGTGGTGGCGATTACGGGCACCAATGGGAAAAGCTCCACCGTCGACTTCTTGCGTCAAATCTGGACCCATGCGGGCAGGGCGGCAGCCAGCGTTGGAACCTTAGGGGCCATTGGCCCCAAAGGCCGCATTGATCTTGGCTTCACAACGCCAGACCCGATTGCGTTGCATGCGACGCTTCAGAGTTTGGCTGATGAGGGCATCACCCATATCGCGATGGAAAGCTCCTCCCACGCCTTGGATCAGCGCCGCATGCATGGTGTGCGCCTATCCGCTGCGGGCTTTTCCAATCTGACCCAAGATCACCTCGATTATCACGGCACCATGGCAGAGTATCGCCAAGCCAAGCTGCGCTTGTTCAATGATTTATTGAGCGCCGGTCAGCCAGCGATTGTAAACGCCGACGCCGTCGAGGCCTTAGCCTTTGAAGAAGCGGCCAAAGCCAAATCACTGGACTTGAAACTAGTGGGCTGGCGTGGCGACTTTTTGAAGATCGAAGAACTCTGGCCCAAGCCTGCAAGCCAGCGGGTTGATCTGCGTTTCGCCAACAAGACCTACCCCGTTGAAATCCCCCTAATCGGAGAGTTTCAAGCCCTCAATGCGGTCATGGCTGCTGGCTTCGCTTTGTCCCTTGGCGAAGAGCCCAGCAAGGTGTTTGAAGGCTTGGCTGGCCTGAAAACGGTCAAAGGTCGGATGGAACATATTGGTAGCACCGAAGATGGTGCCCATGTGTTTGTCGACTATGCCCATACGCCAGACGGCTTGGATGTCCTCTTGCGTGCAGCCCGCCCGCATGCGCCCGGTCGTGTGGTTCTGGTATTTGGCTGCGGTGGCGACCGGGATAAGGGCAAGCGGCCCTTGATGGGTGGTTTAGCGGCGAAGTTTGGCGATGTCGTCATCGTGACAGATGATAACCCCCGCACCGAAGACGCCGCCCAGATCCGTAAAGACGTCATGGTGGGTTGCCCGGATGCGCTAGAAATTGGCGATCGCGGTGAGGCGATTGCCCATGCTGTTGGCTTGTTGAAAAAGGGCGATTGTCTGTTGATTGCAGGCAAAGGCCATGAGACCGGCCAATTGGTGCAGGGACAAATTCTGCCATTCTCTGACCAGGAAGCTGCCGCATCCGCGCTTCTGGCGCGGGGAGGCACGCTTGACTGACCCTCTCTGGACCTCGATGGCTGCAGCTTTCGCCGTTTCGGGCAAAGCGCAGGGCCAGTGGGCCATTAACGGCATTTCGATTGATAGTCGTGCGGTGGAGCCCGGGGACTTGTTTGTTGCGCTCAAAGCCGAGCGCGATGGCCACAGCTTTGTACGAAATGCGTTAGCTGCGGGTGCTGGCGCTGCCATGGTGGTCGACCCCTCTTGCGCGGATGCAGGCGCGCCGCTCTTGGTGGTGCCCGACACATTGCTGGCGCTTGAAAGCCTCGGCACGCAGGCGCGTCGTCGCAACGTGATTGCGACTCGTGTGGCCATCACAGGCTCGGTTGGCAAAACGACGGTCAAGGAAATGACGGCGACAGCTTTAGCCGCCACGGCCAAGACCCACCGCTCGGTCAAGTCCTATAATAACCATTGGGGCGTGCCGCTGACCTTGGCCCGCATGCCGGGCGACGCCCGATTTGGTGTGTTTGAGATTGGGATGAATCACGGTGGTGAAATCTCGCGCCTATCGCCGCAAGTCAGGCCCCATATTGCCGCTATCACCATGGTCGCGCCCGTCCATATTGAACATTTTGCCGATGAGACCGGCATTGCTGATGCTAAGGCAGAAATCTTCTTAGGCCTTGATGCGGGCGGCACAGCCCTCATCCCCGGTGACAATCGCCATGCTGCGCGCTTGGCGGCGCGCGCCCGCGACCGCGATGGTATCTCCATTGTGACATTTGGGATGCAACCAGGCTTTGACGCCCACGTCGTCGCGATTGACGAGATGCCGCAAGGTCGGCGTGTAACTGCCGACATTCTGGGTCAAGAGCTTACTTGGGTAATCCAAGAGCCAGGGGCTCATTGGGTCCATAACGGCCTCTGCGCGCTGACCTTGGCGGTGCTAGCCGGGGGTGATGGGCAAGCCGCCGCTGCTGCACTTTCGCATTTTGGTGCCATTGATGGTCGCGGTGTGTCGCGACCGATTTCGCTCGCGACCGGTGGCTTCTTTGTTTTGGTGGATGAGGCTTATAACGCCAACCCCGCTTCGATGGCCGAAGCGATTTCTACTTTAACCGAGCGCGCTGGCTTACGCCGCATTGCCGCTTTGGGCGACATGCTGGAATTGGGTGCAAAGGAAAACGCCTATCATGCTGGCGTGGCAGACGATGTCATCCGCGCCAATATTGACCTTGTCTTCTGCGCTGGCCCCCGCATGAAACATTTGTGGGATGCTTTGCCCCCCGCCCAACGCGGGGCTTATGCCTCAAGCGCTGCCGAGCTTGCCCCCATACTCGCCCAAGCGGTGCAAGCAGGTGACGTTATCATGGTCAAAGGATCAAATGGGTCCAAGATGGCCGAAGTTGTGCGTGCGTTGCAAGCACTTGAAGCCCCCGCTGGAGAGAGCTGATGCTGTACGAATTGCTGCACACCCACTTTAACATCTTCACCTATTTGACCTTCCGAACGGCAGGTGCGGTGGTCACAGCTGCCTTGATCATGTTTGTCTTCGGCAAGCCAATGATTGGCTGGCTGCGGGTGAAGCAGGGCAAGGGTCAGCCGATCCGGGCCGACGGCCCAGAAACCCATTTCAAAAAGGCCGGCACACCCACCATGGGTGGGGCCATGATCCTGTTGTCCATCTTTGTTGGCGCGCTTTTGTGGGCAGACTTAAAAAACCCCTATGTCTGGATCGTCTTAGGTGTGACGGCGGGCTATGGTTTCATTGGCTTTCTCGATGATTACGCCAAGGTCGCCAAGCAGAAGACCGATGGTGTCTCCTCGCTTTTCCGACTGGCAGGCGAATTTGTGGTGGCTTTCATCGCTGTCTATTTCATCGCCCAGCTACAAAATGCCGGGGACAACGCACCACCGGGCTTCGGGACATCGATTGCCTTTCCGTTTTTCAAGGACCTTTTGCTCAATTTAGGCTGGTTCACGCTGGTTTTCGGCATGATTGTTGTCGTCGGCTTCGGCAATGCTGTGAACATGACCGACGGCTTAGATGGTCTAGCCATTATGCCGGTAATGATCGCATCGGCCACGTTTGGCTTGATCGTGTACCTCGTAGGCAATTTCGTTTTCGCCAATTATCTGCAGCTCCATTTCGTACAAGGCGTGGGCGAGATTGCCATTATTCTAGGCGCGGTCTTGGGTGCTGGCCTCGGCTTCCTGTGGTGGAATGCGCCCCCAGCGCAAATCTTCATGGGCGATACGGGTTCGCTGGCTCTGGGCGGTCTTCTTGGCATCACGGCTGTAGCAACCAAGCATGAGTTCGTGCTGGCCATTGTCGGCGGTCTGTTCGTGTTGGAGTTGGTCTCGGTGATCGTACAGGTCACCAGCTTCAAGCTTACCGGCAAGCGGGTGTTTCGAATGGCCCCAATCCACCATCACTTTGAGAAATTGGGTTGGAGTGAGCCCACAGTGGTGATCCGCTTCTGGATTATTGCTACTGTTTTGGCCTTGATCGGTCTGACCACTTTGAAGCTGCGTTAGAGTTTAAGGACCGAAGCTTATGTTCCCTGTCACCACGTTCAAAGGCCAAAAAGTCGCCGTCTTCGGCTTGGCGCGCACGGGGATTGCAGCAGCTGTGGCACTGAAAGCAGGCGGTGCGCAGGTTCTGGCTTGGGATGACGGGGAAGCCGGTCGGGCGGCGGCGGTGGCCCAAGGCTTGACGCCGGTTGACCTGTCCGAAACCGCGTTTGAGGATATGGCCGCCTTGGTCATGAGCCCGGGTGTGCCGATCTATGGCCCAAAGCAACATTGGACAGTTACCAAGGCCGAAGCGGCAAATGTGCCCGTGATTGGTGATGTTGAGCTCTTTGCCCGTGAACTCAATGCCATTCCTGAAGCTCAGCGTCCTGCCGTGGTCGCCATAACGGGCACCAATGGTAAATCCACGACTACCGCTCTAATCACCCATATTCTGTCGTCCAATGGCAAGGATGTGCGCATGGGGGGCAATATTGGGACAGGCGTGCTCGCCCTCGATCCACCCCGTCCAGACGCCATCTATGTGCTGGAGCTATCCTCCTACCAGCTTGATCTCGTCGAAAGCTTACGAGCTAAAGCCGCCATCCACCTCAATCTGACGCCAGACCATCTGGAACGCCACGGCACGATGGAGCGCTATGCCGCTGCCAAGCGGCGTATCTTTAACAATCAAACCGCGACCGATTGGGCGATTGTTGGCGTGGATGATGATTGGGGCATGGCGCTGTGCACGCGCATGAATGCCGGGGCACAGCGGGTTGTGGTGCCGATTTCGGCCTTCCAAGCGCTGGGCAAAGGGGTTTGTGCGCTAGGTTCTATGTTGTGGGATAATTTGGATGGTCGCAGCCAAATGGTTGTCGACCTTGCCCATGCCCATGCGCTTCCGGGCTCTCACAATGCGCAAAATGCAGCCGCTGCTTATGCGGCTGCCCGCGCACTTGGCCTCAGCGCGCAAGCTATCACCAAAGCGCTGATCAGTTTTCCAGGTCTTGAACATCGCTTACAAGAGATTGGCCAAGTGGGCCCGGTCCGGTTTTACAATGACTCCAAGGCGACGAATGCAGATGCTGCCGCCCAAGCTTTGGCGGCTTTCCCAAAATTGCGTTGGATTGTCGGTGGGCAAGCCAAGCTGGGCGGGATCGAAAGCCTTTCGCCTTTGTTTGATCACGTCACCAAAGCCTATCTGATTGGCGAGGCCGGTGAAGCCTTTGCCAAGACCCTAGAGGGCCACGTCCCGTTTGAGATTTGCGGTACAATCGATGTGGCGACCGCGCGGGCCTATGCCGATGCGCAAGAGACACAAAGCGAAGAGATCATCATCCTGTCACCCGCTTGCGCCAGTTTCGATCAATTTCCAGATTTTGAGGCACGAGGACGGCATTTTACCGCCTGCGTGAAAGGACTCATTAACCCTGATGATGGCCTATCGGCGCAAGCGCTTGCTGCCGCCGAAACGGCGTAGCGCCCTCACGTCCTTTTTGGAGCCATCCCATGGCGATGCTCGCTTCTGTCAGACTGCCACGCGCTGAGTTCACCTTTATCGCTGACTGGTGGCGAACCATTGATCGCCCCATTGTTTTGATTGCGGCAGTTCTGATGACCATGGGACTGGTGTTCAGTTTTGCCTCATCCGGTGCGGCAACAGGGCGCTTGGGCTTCAACAATGAGTATTTCTTTGTGTTGCGCCAAGCAATGTTTGTCTCACTCGGCGCAGCGGTTGTGGTGGCTTTGTCCTTCTTAAGCCCCACAGGCGCACGACGGGCCGCGGCCGTTTTCTACCTATTGGCCGTGGTCTTGATGGTTTATATTCTGATGTTTGGGCATGAAGCCAAAGGGGCACAGCGTTGGTTGCGCATTGGTGGCTTTTCGTTTCAGCCGTCGGAAATTTTAAAGCCTTCCCTGATTGTGCTAGCGGCTTGGCTGTTTTCGAAACGAATTGAAACACCGACCTTTCCCGCAGCTCGCATCGGCTTGGCACTTTATGTCGTGCCAGTCGCCCTATTGATTGCCCAGCCTGACGTTGGCCAAACAGGCCTGTTGACGATGGCTTTCCTCACTGTGTTTGTTATTTCTGGCATGTCGTGGGTCTGGATTGTGGCTTTCGCCAGCGCAGCAGTTGTTGGGCTTGGGATTTTGTATTTTGCTTTTGAACACGTGCAAAAGCGCGTTCAAGGCTTTTTGAATCCCGAAGCAGGCGAAACCTATCAAACCGATCGGGCCCTTGATGCCATAGCCGCTGGCGATTTCTTGGGGCGTGGTCCGGGCGAGGGCGAGATCAAGCACTTTCTGCCCGACGCCCATACCGACTTTATCTATTCAGTTGCCGCAGAAGAGTTTGGCTTGATTGCGAGCGTAGGCCTTGTCATTCTGTTCTGTGCGCTGGTGGTGCGTGGCCTCTTGCTCGCCAATCGGCAAAGCGAAAACTTCCCGCAATTGGCCGCAACAGGTCTGTTTGCCTTGATCGGCTATCAAGCAGCGATCAATCTGGCGGTGAACCTTAATCTGATACCCGCCAAAGGCATGACGCTGCCGTTTATCTCTTATGGCGGCTCCTCGATCTTGGGCTCTGCTGTCACCATTGGTCTGGCTTTGGCTTTAACCCGCAAGCGGCCCGGGCAAGATTTGCGCAATGGTAAGGAACAAGGCTGGGTCGGCTGGTAAGGCGCAAGCACTTTCCTCATTCAGCAGTCACTTACCGCCCAAATCGCTTCAATCTGGCCTCAAAGCGCTCTAAAGAACCGGCCATTGCCTCTCCAAGGATGAAGTTGAGATATGGGTCCCCTTGTTATTATTGCTGCTGGTGGCACTGGCGGTCATATGTTTCCGGCCCGCGCCTTTGCTGACGCCATTGTCGCCCGTGGCGGTCGTGTCGCTTTGGTCACCGACCCACGTGGCAAGCGTTATACCGAAGGCTTTCCCGCCGAAGAAGTTCTGATCCTGCCTGTCACCAATGCCGATGAAGGCGGGATCAAGGGCAAGATTGATGCGGGCTTTGCGGTCATGAAAAGCCTGAATCTCGTCGGCCCCTTCATCAAAAGCCATGAGCCTGCAGCGATTATTGGCTTTGGCGGCTATCCGACGTTTCCGGTATTGTTTTCAAGCGGCAAAGTCCCCGTAATCGTGCATGAGCAAAATGCGGTGCTCGGTCGGGTGAACCGTCTGTTTCAAGGCAAGGCTGTTTCCATTGCCTCAGGCTTTGCCCAACTTGACGGGCTAGAACATCCAGACAAACATGTCGTCGTCGGCAACCCCGTGCGCCAGCCCATCGTCGATGCCCGCTTGGACGGCTATCCCGATCTTTTCAGCGGCAATTTGCGCATCCTGGTAACCGGCGGCAGCCAAGGCGCGCGCGTGCTGGGTAGCATTGTGCCCCAAGCCATCACCGCTTTGCCAGAGCATTTGCGTGCCCGCTTGTTCGTGTCGCACCAAGTGCGCGAAGAGCAATGCGACTTTGCCCGCGACACCTATACCGAAGCGGGCGTTCAGTGCGAGGTTTGGCCATTCTTCAAAGATATGGCCGATCGTTTGGCCAAAAGCCATTTGGTCATCGGCCGGGCAGGTGCCTCCACCGTGTCAGAAACGGCTGTGGTCGGTCGTCCCGCCATTTTGGTGCCGCTACCCGGTGCGACCAATGACCACCAGACTTTCAATGCCGAAGCCTTGGCCAGTGTCGGCGCAGCCGATGTGATCAAGGAGACGGAATTTACCGTCGATGCCTTGGCCCAGCTGTTGGAAAACCTACTGACAGCTCCAGATGAACTGCAAAAGCGTGCTAAAGCCGCCAGAAGCGTCGGCAAGCCCGATGCGGCGGAAGCCTTGGCCGATCTGGTCTATCGTGCCATCACAATAGTTTCTGACAAAGTTGCCTAACGGCATGTACTCCTTCCGCCCCGACTGAAAGTCCTAAGCCATGCGAACCAACTCCATCCCCCTTGATATCGGTGCCATCCACATTGTCGGCATTGGCGGGATTGGGATGAGTGGGATAGCCGAAGTCCTCGCCCATTGGGGCCATAAGGTTCAGGGCTCTGACGCCAAGGATAGCGCCAATCTCGACCGTCTGCGCAAGGCGGGTATCAAAGTGTTTGTCGGCCATGATGGTGCCCATGTGGCCGAGGCCGGGATTGTGTTGATCTCCTCCGCTGTGAAGCCCGACAATCTCGAAGTTGTGGCCGCGCGCGATCAAGGCATTCCTGTGGTGCGCCGGGCTGAGATGCTGGCAGAGCTGATGCGCTTGGGCTGGACGATTGCGGTTGGCGGCACGCACGGCAAGACCACCACCACCAGCATGGTGGCAACACTTCTCGATGCCGCAGACAAAGACCCCACCGTGATCAATGGCGGCATCATCAATGCCTATGGCACCAATGCGCGGGTTGGCTCGGGTGATTGGATGGTGGTGGAAGCCGATGAGAGCGACGGCACCTTCACCAAATTGCGCCCCACCATCGCCATCGTCACCAATATGGACCCAGAGCATCTCGACTTTTATGGCACGGCTGAGGCGATGGAGGCCGCGTTTGAGACCTTTGTGGCCTCCGTGCCCTTCTACGGGTTTGCCGTCATGTGCATCGACCATCCAGGCGTGCAGGGCTTGGTGGCACGCGCGACTGACCGGCGCGTGGTGACCTATGGCTTTAACCCGCAGGCCGATGTGCGCGCTTTGAACTTGGAAGCAGACCCGGATGGCTCGCGCTTCAGCGTCGCCTTTGCGGCTAAGCGGGCCAGCCCCGCCCATCAAATCGACGGCCTGCACCTGCCCATGCCGGGCCTGCACAATGTCACCAACGCCCTAGCCGCCATCAGCGTGGCACGCGAACTGGGCGCCACCGATGCCCAGATCGCCAAGGGCCTGCGAGAATTTGAAGGCGTCAAGCGCCGCTTTACCAAAGTGGGTGAGTGGCAGGGTGTGCGCATCATTGATGATTATGGCCACCACCCGGTTGAGATCGCCGCCGTCCTCAAAGCCGCGCGCCAAGTCACGGCCGGCAAAGTCGTCGCCGTCGTCCAACCCCACCGCTTTAGCCGCCTGCAAGCCCTGTTTGAAGACTTCGCCCGCTGTTTCAACGATGCCGACGTGGTAGCCATTGCCGACGTCTATACCGCAGGCGAGGCCCCAATTGAGGGCGTGGATGCCGATGCCTTGGTACGCGCAGCGCGCGACCATGGCCACAAGCGCGCCCTGAAGCTCGCGTCCCCCGATGACCTACCTGCACTTCTCAAAGCCGAATGCACCGCAGGCGACATCTTCGTCTGCCTCGGTGCGGGTGATATTACTGCTTGGGCCAATGGCCTGCAGGCGAAGTTGTAGGGACGCGCGCACCATGCCTAATCCATCCGACCTGCAAGCCTCTATCATCCCCGTCACGCCGTTTCAGCAGAACACGACGCTTCTGTGGTCGCAGGCCACGAAGGAGGCGGTTTTTGTGGATCCAGGTGGTGAGGTGCCACGACTTTTAGGGGCGGTGAAGCATTTGGGGGTGAAGGTCGTGGCGATCTGGTTGACCCATGGCCATTTGGACCATGCCGGTGGCGCGCAGGAATTGTCGCGCACTTTGGGGGTCGACATCATTGGCCCGCATGAGGATGACCAATGGCTGCTGGATGATATCGTCGCGCAATGGGCCAAATATGGTCAGACGACGGGCTATGAGAATTGTGTGCCGACCCGCTATCTCAAAGATGGCGATAAGTTAGAGCTCGCGGGCCATCAGTTTGACGTCGTCCATTGCCCCGGCCACACGCCGGGCCATGTTGCGATTATCAATAAAGACGCCAAGCTCGCGTTTGTCGGTGACTTGTTATTCAAAGGCTCTATCGGTCGCACGGATTTTCCCAAAGGCAGCTTCGACGATTTGGTCGCCTCGATCACGGGCAAGCTTTGGCCTTATGGCGACGATATCCACTTTGTGCCGGGCCATGGCGAGATTGGCAATTTCGGCTGGGAACGCAAAACCAACCCCTATGTGAGTGATCTGGCGCTGGGGCGGGCGTAGGGGGCTTTGTGTTTCATCCGTCATCCCCGCCGCAGCGCAGCGGAGAGCGGGGACCCCGGTGGATTTACGTATGCAGGTCCCGGATCGGCATCGCCGTCCGGGATGACGAAGTTGGGGCAGAACCACCCCTTCACCGGCTTCACCCACATTGGCGATTTGCTCCCCTCTCCCATTGGGCTACGGCGTTCACGGAAGTGATTCCCTTTTTGGGCAGATCATGATTCAAGGCCTGTTTTGGCAGGGGTGATCATGGCTGGTTACGGAGATATTCGCACGGCGCGGCGTGGTGAGGCGTTGATTGAGGCGATCAGTGGATTGGGAACGGTGAACCTGCGGCGGCTTGGTGCGGGGCGAGCGGGCGAGATGGGGGCGCACCGGTTCCTGTCGTCGCCACATGCGAGTGTTGAGGCGATTATCGACACGGCATCGGAGCGGACTCGCGAGGCGGCACAGGGGTTGGATGTGGTGTGCGCGCAGGACACCACGGAGATCAACTTTGCGGGCAGTCATGGCAAGC
>CAMDDL010000045.1 GCA_945891505.1 Maricaulis salignorans
TTCCGCCTCGGCCAGCAGTGGGTCAGCGGGCTGGGTTGGGGCGGGGGTGACGAGACCCATGATCCGGTCCGATAGATTGGTCGGCTTGCGGGCAACGCCGCCGGTTTCTTCATCAATCACCGCGCGGATACGGGGGTCCGCATTGGTACCGCCGGCCTTCTCGACCAACAGACGCTCACCATCGGATGCGGTCGCGCCCATCTGAACGCCGAAGACAGCGCTGCGGGCTTGAAGATCGGCCCGCAATTCCATTGGACGGGCTTCACCTGGACGAGGTGGACGGAGATTGAACTCAGGTGGCACGACCAAAGGAGCCTTTGAAACAACGCGGAACTCGTCAGGCGCTGTTTTCTCGCTGCCCAAAGCTTGGCGTACGCTGGTGCATCCGCCCAAAGCGATGACGGCCAAACCAGTGACTGCCAACAGGCCAGAATAGGATTTTTTCACAGCACTCGCTCCATTGTCTCTCAAAACTTGTCTCTTAAGGGCACCGTTCTGGATCGGGACTTGAGGCTGCATTTGCTCGCAGGCCCCTCAACTAACCTTCTCCATTACCCTTCAAACCGTTTGCACCGGACCTTCTTAGACGCAAGGCCGCCCGAAGGTCCAGATCTTCACGCCGCTGGCGGCTCTGACTCACTTTTTGAGCCAGAATTTTGTTTCGATTGTGGCGTGTCTTCGGGGTTTATCAGCATATCGATGGCGAGCAAAATCGCGCCGACCGTAATTGCAGCATCGGCAACATTAAACACCCACGGAAAAAAGAACCCCGAGAAGTCCAAGAAGTCTGCGACAGCGCCGAATCGGACGCGGTCAATCAGATTGCCAATCGCCCCACCGATCACCAATGCCAAGGCAATAAAGGTCTGACGGCGTTGGGCCCTGAACAGCCAAACGGCAAAGACAGTTGCGATCACGCAAGACATGGCGACTAAACCCCAACGCTGCCAGTCGGCATGGGCTTTAAGGGCCCCAAAGCTCACGCCATAATTCCACACCATCGTCAGATCGAAAATGGACGAAATCTCAATCTTGCCAACGGTCAAAAGGTTGAGATGGTTTAGGACCCAGTACTTAGTGGCTTGATCCAAACCAAGGACGACCACAATCAGCAAAACACCCCAAAAAGGCGCGGGCGCGGCAGCAGGCAGTTTGGGGGCAGGGAATGGCGTTGTCATGGGCGCTCTTTAGTGTGTTTTGATTAGCCAAGGAAATGCAACAAACAGTGAGGGGGCAAGCGGCCGATCAGGACTTAATCATTGTGCTCGCAAGCTCGAGCGCATTGGCCATAGCCCGCTTTAAGGCTGGTGGCTCTAGAATCTCCACCTTGCCACCCCAGCGGAACAAGCTCCACGCTAATTCGTTCAAGCCCCCGCCGTGTAGACGGACCAGTAAGGCCCCATCGGCTTGGCGTTCCAAGCTCTGTTGCGGGTGAAAGACCCAACGGCTGGCTTCATCAGCAAAGTCAGGGAAAACACGCAGGCACACATCGACTGTGTCTTCCTGATAGACGCCAAAGGACCGCTCGGAATAGGCTTGTAGTTCAAAGCCGTCGGGCGCGCCGCCCGGTAAATCCAGCATGAGCGGTTGGCTTATGCGGTCAATCCGCCACATGCGTGGGGCGGTCGTTTCCTCCATATGGGCCTCGCGCGCGATCAGATAGGCCTCGCCGCCAAACAAAATGCCATAAGGGATCAGGTCGCGCTGGCGCGGGCCACCTGACCCGCCGCTATAATGCACCCGCACTTGCTTAAGGGCCAAAAGCGCATCGCGCAGGACTTGCAGCACATCTTTATCGACACTGGCCCGTGGTCCGGGTTGGACTGCGATGGCTTCAGCCTGCATCAAGGCTTCAATATCTGTAGCCAAGCGGCGCTTTACATTCGACTTCAGCGCCGACAGCATCTTGGTCTCTAGGCTCGCCAATGCACCTGCAGCTTGAGGATTGCTGCGCTCAAGTTGTTTTTGGCCGGTACTCAGCGCTGCCATTTCCTCGCTGGTGGGTGCCAAGGTAAAGCTGTCCAACCCTTTTGGCAGGCGCCATCTTTTGGTCGGAGGGTCAGAGATTTCCTCCAAATCGGGATACATCATCACCAATTGATCGCGCATCCGCTCAATCGTGCGGCGCTTTACGTCCAGTTTCTCGGCCATCTCATCCAAAGTCAGACCATAGGTGGTTGCGGCCAGATGGCGCGCCAGTTCAACAAGTCGGGCAGATTTTTCGTGTCGCATGTCGCCTTCTCGCCCTGAATCTACCATCAGGTCAAACGCGAAAACGTGTCGACTTGGGAGGGCGCTGCGGTTAGAGCGATCTTCATGAAAAATCTGCCTGTTTCCCCGCTCGCTCCTGCTGTTTTCCCGACCTTACCGCTTGTCGCGGGTATGCGTGCATCGGCGAGCCGTATCGGGCTCTATGGCGGCACACGCAATGACCTCATGGCGGTGGTATTTCCAGAAGGTGCCAGCGTGGCGGGTGCTTTCACGATTAGCGCGACACGGTCAGCCGATGTTGAATGGTGCGCGACCCAAGTCAAACAGGGCAAAGCGCGCGCTTTAGTGGTGAATGCTGGAAACTCTAACGCGTTTACCGGCCTGGCAGGGCTTGCCAAAAATGCCGCGACAATTGCTGAAGCCTGCCGCCTAACCGGCGCGGTCGAGCATGAAGTGTTTCTGGCAGCGACAGGGGTGATAGGGGCGCCTTTGCCACCTAGAACAGTCGCAGATGCATTGCCAAACGCGATTGAGGCCTTGGCCGCGCCCGAATGGGAAAGCCTCGCGCGGGCATTTTCTACGACGGACACCTTTCCAAAAGGGGCAGGCACAACGCTGGAACTGGACGGAACGGCGGTGAATATCGTCGGGCTGGCCAAAGGCTCGGGCATGATCGCGCCCAATATGGCGACCATGCTGGTTTTCGTTTTCACCGATGCCACTGTCGCGCCAGACGTGTTGCAGGCGATGGTCTCTGCCCATGTTGAGACGACCTTCAATGCGATCACGGTCGATAGCGATACTTCCACGTCTGATACGCTGCTGGTCTTTGCGACAGGCGCAAGCGGCTCAGCGCCGATAACCGACCAAAACGACCCACGCGCCGCTGTGGTGTCTGAAGCTTTGCGGGGCATTTTCCATGATTTGGCCATGCAAGTGGTTCGCGATGGGGAAGGTGCCCAAAAGCTCATCCAGATCGAGGTTCAAGGTGCCGTTGACGACCTCTCAGCCCGAAGAATCGGATTTTCGATCGCCAATTCACCCTTGGTGAAAACCGCAATTGCTGGTGAAGACGCCAATTGGGGGCGAGTCGTGATGGCTGTTGGGAAAGCTGGGGAACCCATTGCTGTTGATCAGTTGGCGGTTCGCTTTGGCGGGCAATGGACGGCCAAAGCGGGGGGTGCCGTTCTTTATGATGTTGACCAAGTTGATGCGCATATGCGCGGTCGACTCATTGATATTCTTGTAGATGTAGGTCTGGGGAGCGGCCAAGCAAAAGTCTGGACGTGTGATTTAACCCACGGGTATATTAGTATAAATGGTGACTACCGGTCCTAATTGAATTGGATTTAGCGACTGAGAATCGGGATTATTTAATACTTCTGGCTTATGTAGGGACTGGGTAGGGCCTGATGCGACTTCTATTGGTATCGGCAGCGGCTTTGATTAATGGGGACGGTGCCGTGTTGCTAGCACAACGACCAGAGGGGAAAAGTCTTGCTGGGCTCTGGGAGTTTCCAGGCGGCAAGATTGAATCTGGCGAAAATCCAGAAGCCGCTTTGTGTCGTGAATTGGCGGAAGAGCTGGGCTTGGACGTCGATCCTAAGGACCTTAAGCCATTGACTTTTGCATCTCATGCCTATCCCGATTTCCATCTGCTGATGCCTTTATGGACAGCGCAGCGCTGGCGGGGAGAGCCGAAAGGCCAAGAAGGGCAGAATTTAGCGTGGGTCCAACCGCAGGATTTAGACAGCTATCCCATGCCAGAAGCCGATATCCCGCTGGTTTCAATTCTACGTGAGGATCTAGAACAGAGGCGCTTGTCGTGGTTTTCAAAAAGCTAAAAAATGAGCGCGGCGCCACCGCCATAGAATATGGTCTGATTGCAGCCCTGATGGTGATCGTAATGATTCCAGCCATGCAAGTGGTTGGCGGCAACACCAACGGCCTTTATGATCGGGTTACCAATCAAATCGTTTCGGCGATGAATCGCTAGACACTCGGCTTTTCGCCAGTTGGGATTTCACGGGTTCCTAAAGCATCCGCAAGCCGCATTTTTGCACTTCCGCGTGGCAGAGGCTTTTGCTGACTTTCATGCGGGGCCCAGCCGGTCAACGTAATCAACTCAAACGTCGCGCGCACTTTTCCGTCCGCATCGCCATGATTGGCTTGATAAAGATCAGCGGCGCGCGCGATGATACCACGGGTCAGCTTACGCGGTGCTTTTTGGTGAAAGACTGCCGTCTCGCCCATGGCTTTCAAGTCCCGGAAGAGGCCGAACAGGTTGGCGTAGCGCACCGTCACGACATCGCTGTCAGCGACCGGTAGGGCAAAGCCGGCCCGCTGTAACAATTGCGCGCCATCTTGGGCATCAGCAAAAGGCGAAACGCGCGCTGAAGCTTCGCCAAAGGCTTCCGTTTCTGCCTGCGCCAAACAAGCACGTAATTCTTGCAGGGTACGCCCACCCAAAAAGGTCAATAATAACAAGCCATCCGGGCGAAGCGCAAGGCGGGCTTGCGCCAAAAAGCCTGGCACATCATTCACCCAATGCAGGCCGAGCGTTGAGACAATTAGGTCCAAACTGAGCGGCGCTAAGGGCATATGATCTTCGTCGGCCACAAAGCCCGCTCCGCCACTTTGGGTCAGCATAACTGGGCTTAGATCGCATTCCGCTAAAGACCCAATTTTGTCGAGCAAATTGCCGTGTCGGGCGATAGCCGCTGCCAAAAACCCGCCTTGGGAGCCGATGTCGAGGGCATGTTCAAAACGGCGATTGATAAAGTCCAACCGCTCACAAACATCGTCGACCGCGCGATCCTTCAAGAATGAAACCGCACTAAACCCTTTAGCGGCTCGGTTTCGCCGGATTGCCAAAAGCTTCCGATCAAACAGCAGGGTTGGGTTAGGGCTTTCCATGATGAGGGATTTTGCGCTATTTCTGAGAAATGAACCACAGGTAGAGATATGACGCCGCGATCTCAAAGTTCTTACCGCCTCGGAACTACACTTGCTGATTTGATTTGGCCACCTCGTTCGCTGCTTTCAGACGCGCGTGTGGACTGCTTGGGCACCCTAGAAGCAGACCTCTGGCGTGCACTGGGTTTTCTCTACGGGCCTAGCTGTATGCGTTGCGGATTTCCGATTGCTGAAGCAACTAGTCCGGATATTTTATGCCCAGTCTGTTTAGCTCAGCCGCCACTTTATGACCGGGCGCGGGCAGCCTTAGCGTATGACGATTTATCCAAACCTTTAGTCCTCAATCTCAAGCACGGGGGCCGCAAGGATGGCTTGCGGGCATTTTCCGCTTGGATGTTGGAAGCTGCCCCATTTGTGGCTGAAGCCGATCAAATCCTGCCGGTGCCTTTGCATTGGTCACGGCTGTGGCAGCGAGGCTATAATCAGGCTGGCTGGCTGGCGGCTGCTTTGGCCAAGAGGGTTGGTCGCCCTTACAATCCGTTACTCTTGCAGCGCAAACGCGCGACGCCCAGTCAAAATGGCCTCTCCGCCAGCGGACGGAAACGCAATGTCACAGGGGCATTCCACGTTGCTCAGTCCGTGAAAGGACAGTCCTTTGTGCTTGTTGATGATGTGATGACGACAGGGGCAACGCTGCGAGCCTGCACAGCAGCCTTGCGGCGCGCAGGGGCTGTGCGGGTCGATTGTGTGGCCTTGGCACGGGTGGTGCGACCCACTAAGATTGAGGTTCCGTCGGAGCTCATAGGCTCGCCGCAGGAGTTATTTAATGCTTGAAAGTTCCCCGGCCATTCCCCCGCAGGCTGATCATTTTTTGCTGGTTATGCGTGGGAACCGGTCTAAGACGTGGCGAACCATCGCCGGCGGCGTTGGGATTTTTCTGGTTTGGCAAATCAGTATCGTAATCTTGGCTTTGTTGTTTGAGCCGCTGCGGAACATGCTTTTAAACAAGGGGGCTGAGTTCAGTGCCTCTGAAGAAGCGATGGGCTCTTTCGCCTTGATGGTCGGTGGGTTTGGCCCCGCTTTTCTTGCCTTGATGGCTTGGCGCAAATTTGTCGAACGCGCGCCGATTAAAAGCCTTTTCACCGGTGCATCTAAGTTTCGTTGGCCTTTAGCCATTGGGGCCGCTTTTTCCGTTTTGGTCTTGAGTTATGTGACCTCGGCGGCCTTTGATCAGGAAAGCATGGGGCCATTTGAAGCGCGGCTGGCACAGTTTTCGACAAGTGACTGGTTGCTTCTGGCTGGCGTCTATCTGTTAGGAACGTTGGTGCAATCGACCTTTGAAGAGGTCTATATTCGCGGCTGGCTGTTACAGCATGTGCAGCGCTTCATCGCTCATGGCTTGGTCGCGGTTTTGGTGACCGCTGTGATTTTCTCGATCCTCCACGTCGGCCATCCTGGTTGGGCTACCTATGTGGTGACGTTCGTCATGGGCCTCCTGTTTGGCTATTCAGCCTGGCGTTTGAACGGCTTAGAAGCCGCCATAGGTGGCCATGTCGCCAACAATTTCATGAGTGCTTCGCTACTTGGCACGATGGTTGGCGGCAATCCGGCCGAGATGGACCTGATGCAAGGATTTGCATACGCCCTCTATCTGCTGGGCTTCCTTGGCTTTGTGGAAGCTTGGGCGCGCTTTGGCCCGTCGCCCGCCCGCCAAGGCGCTGCGTGAGGTTTGGCCTTTGAAGTGGGTCCGGTGTCAGAAGGCTTTTTGAAGCCAACTTTTGACTTGTTAGCCCAATCTGATTTTCCCTTTGGCGTAGGTGTGCCTGCACCGGCATGTACCGCGCGACTTTTGGCTTTGCCCGCCTCGCGACGCATGGTCTCTTCTTCGAGCAGACTGACGCGGGTCTTAGCGGACTTGGGCGGTGGTTTCGGACCCCGACGACCTGTTTTGACAAGGGCAGGGGCCTCGAGCTCTGGGCGCGGCACCCGCGCTGGCCGGCTTGAAAAGCGCTGTGGCAAGTCTGGCATAAGGGCTCCCAACATTTCCTTCAAAGCTGAAGGGGCCACTTCTTCCACACTGCCCGGTGGCATCTTGCCCAATTGGAACGGGCCATAGGAGACGCGGATCAGGCGGTTTACCTTTAATCCAATGGCTTCCAGAACGCGACGGACTTCGCGGTTCTTGCCTTCGCGGATCGAGACGGTGATCCACGCATTAGCTGTCTCTGCCCGATCAAGGATCGCTTCCATGGGCCCATAAGTGATGCCGTCGACTGTGATGCCATCGGCCAGTTGCGCCAGTTCTTCTTGGCTAACCCGACCAAAAGCGCGCACGCGGTAACGCCTGAGCCAACCGGTTGAGGGCAGTTCCAATGACCGAGCTAATCCGCCATCATTGGTTAGCAAGAGCAGCCCTTCAGAGCTTAAATCCAACCGTCCCACTGAAATGACGCGCGGCAAGTCTTCAGGCAAATGGTCGAACACTGTTTCCCGGCCTTGCGGGTCCCGATGGGTGGTCACCAAGCCATCTGGCTTATGATAGCGCCACAAGCGCGTCGGTTCTGGGCTGTCGACGGGGCGGCCATCTACGGCGATACGATCTTGAGCTGTGACGTTAAAGGCTGGGCTTTCCAGCACCACGCCATTGACGCTGATCCGACCTTCCTCAATCCAGCGCTCTGCTTCCCGGCGCGAACATAGGCCCGCACGAGCCAAAGCTTTCGCGATCCGTTCACCGGGGCGCTCGACAGCGGAATCAGCAGGCAGTGGGGTGGCTTCAGGGTCGGTTTTGCGCAGCCAAGGCTTGGCATCTTGCGCGTTTTTTTTGCGCGGGGAATCGTCGCTTGGATCAAATGTCATCGTTCATGCGCCTCGCAGCCCTCACGGGCGGCCTTGTGTTCGGTGCTGTGATTGCAGGAATTGCACGTAAAGTCGAGCGAAACGCGCAACGGCCTATCAATCGGCTCTCAAACTCTGCGCGCCACGCTGATCTTATCAAAGTAACAAGGTTAGTCGTATAATGTTCGACTATAAATCCAGAGATTAGGTCCAACATGCTCTATCCAGCCGATATACGCCCACTTACAGGTTTGCGCTTTGTCGCTGCATTTTGGCTTTTGGTCTATTTTTTCTGGGAACGCTTTGATCTAGGACCACGCGACTCCATCGGCATTGTTCAGGCTGGCAATTATGGCGTCGACCTCTTCTTTATCCTATCCGGATTTGTTTTGGCCCATGTCTACGGCCCGCAGGTCGAAGCGAAGACGTTTTCTTGGCGCAGCTTTGTATGGGCGCGCTTGGCACGAATTTACCCGCTACATCTGATCTGTTTAGCCGCTATGGTTGCCATTTGGGCAGCGGGCTCCTTGATGGGGGCTAGTTTCAAAGCTTCCGCCTTCGTGGTGGAGCAAATCCCTTATCATCTCGCCTTGTTGCATGCGTGGGGCTTGGTGGCTTCTGATGGCTGGAACTTCCCTTCTTGGTCGATTTCAGCAGAATGGTTTGCTTATCTGACTTTCCCGATCAGCTTTGGCATCGCAGCCTTATTTGCAAAGCGGCCTTTGATCGGTGTCGTTTTGATGGTGGTGGTGTTCGCTGCCTTCGTCGCTTGGATGGGCCACTACAAGATTGAGCTGATGAACATGACGTGGCAGGGCGGGATTGTCCGTATTGTGCCGTCCTTTGGTATGGGGATCACTTTATGGCTCCTTGGCCGTAATTTGTCCTTGCCCAATGGCGTTGCAGGGCTTGGTGTGGCCATCAGCGCGATTTGGGTAGCCATGGCAGCTGCGTGGGGCTGGCCTTCTTATTGGATTTGGCCGGGCCTAGCGGGTCTTGTGTTCTTTCTGGCAGAGACGTCTAAAACGAACCAATCCCCGCTATTGGCTTCCAAGACTTGGGTCTATCTGGGGGAAATTTCGTTTGCGGCCTATATGGTCCATCTCCCCGTCGATATTGCCCTGTATCAGATTATTGATCGGGTGATTGGAGAGCCTAAGGGCACACTTGCCTTGGTCATTGGCGTTGGCGGCGTTTTTGCCAGCATTGTCGTGGCAGCAATTGCCCATGCACTGGTTGAAAAGCCCGCCCGTAACTGGCTCCGCGCGAATATTCCAAGCTTTATGGCTGGAAAGCCGAAAGCTTAAGACGCGCCGACTTTCTCGGTTGCGGCGAAGGCCTGATAAGTCGCCGCTTTGATGCGCCCTTGCGATAGCTTCACCATCCAGGAACCGAGCTGGCCTAGGCCATCGCGAACGATGACGACGCCATCATCGGCGTCAAAAACACTGCGGACATAAACAGCGTCGACCGGTCCGGAGCCGATTTTGGCTGTCTCTGTTTGAAGATCGAGGCACGCTGGCTGATTACCCTCGCGGCGCGCCTTGACCCAAGCTTCTAGCTTCGCGCGCTGCACGGCGGCATCGGTTTCTAGCGCCCGACGACGTGGCCCGCCGGCCAAGGAGCGCAGCGCACCCCGGATCAGGCTGATCTCATTCATGGTGAAGCGGCCCCGTACAAAAGCGTTGCGCATGGTTTCCAACATCGTGCCTTTGCGGTCCTCTGGCCAGAAAAAGCGGGTCTCGTCTAAGTCGGCTACCCAATGCTCAAAAAAGCTTTCAAAGGCTGCGCGCGGGGCGGTGGGCTTTTCTTCAATGGTCCAACCGGGGGGCGGGCCGCTCGCCTCGGATCCACTCGCCCACTCATAACAGAAGCACGCAACCGATTGGGCGAGGTTCAAGCTGGGGAAGCGGCCGTCGACTGGAAACGTCACCAAAAGGTCCGCCCCAATGATCAAATCATTGTCGAGGCCTGAACGCTCAGACCCGAACAGGATCACCGGCTTTTCGCCTGCGCGCATGGCTTCCCGCATGCGGGCGACGGCTTCGCGCGGTCCGATGAGCGGCTTGTCCAGTTGGCGGGGCGTGCCCGTGGTCGCAATCACAAAGGTTTTTTCAGCCAGAGCTTCTTCGGCCGTTTCAACCACCTGCGCACTTTCCAAGGGCCATTCTGCGCCACTCGCCAGTGCCCAAGCCTTTGGATTGGGCCAGACATCGCGTGGTTTAACCAGAATCAGCTCTGAAAAGCCAAAATTGGCCATGGCCCGCGCCGTCGCACCAATATTCTCGCCCATTTGAGGATGAACAAGGCAAATGGCAGGTGCCGCACCCCAGCCGGGTAGGGCAGCCTGTTCGGCTTTCGACAGCGGCCCATTGGGGCCTACACCCACCGGGCGGGAGCCGTCAAAAGCAGGCATTGGCGGAGCCCAAGCTGTTGGTGCGGGGGCCGGTTCTGCATCTTTGCGCATCTTGTCGCTGTCACTCTTGTTGAAGACGTCTTTTACACATCGCTGGAGGTGCTATAGCCCACCCAACCGATTTGCGGACATATCACTTACAGGCCGCGGCGTTCGTGGACCAATAGGGGAAAAACATGGCGAAGATTAAAGTTGCTAATCCAGTTGTCGATCTTGATGGCGACGAAATGACCCGCATCATCTGGCAGATGATCAAAGACTTCCTGATCACGCCTTATCTCGATCTCGAGATTGAGTATTATGACCTCTCGATCGAGAACCGCGACGCGACCGACGACCAAGTCACCATTGATGCAGCCAAGGCCATCCAAAAGCACGGCGTTGGCATCAAGTGCGCTACCATCACCCCTGATGAAGCGCGCGTTGAAGAGTTCAAGCTAAAGAAGATGTGGAAGTCGCCAAACGGCACGATCCGCAACATTCTGGGTGGCGTGGTGTTCCGTGAGCCAATCATCTGCACCAACGTGCCGCGTCTGGTTCCTGGCTGGACCAAGCCAATCATCATCGGCCGTCATGCGTTTGCTGACCAGTACAAAGCGACTGATTTCAAAGTTCCAGGCCCCGGCAAGCTCACGATCAAATTCGTCGGCGAAGACGGCCAAGTCATTGAGCATGAAGTGTTTGATTACCCAGGCTCTGGCGTGGCTATGGCCATGTATAACCTCGACGACTCGATCCGCGACTTTGCCCATGCCAGCTTCGCCTTTGGTTTGGCGCGCAAGTATCCGGTCTATCTGTCGACCAAGAACACCATCCTGAAAGCCTATGACGGCCGCTTCAAGGACATCTTCCAAGAAGTGTTTGACGCCGATTATGCGGTCCAATTCAAGGAATTGGGTCTGGTTTATGAACACCGCTTGATCGACGATATGGTGGCTTCGGCCATGAAATGGTCGGGCGGCTTTGTTTGGGCTTGTAAAAATTACGACGGCGACGTCCAATCCGACACGGTTGCACAGGGCTTTGGCTCTCTGGGCTTGATGACGTCGGTTCTGATGACGCCAGATGGCAAAGTTCTCGAATCAGAAGCTGCCCACGGCACCGTGACCCGCCACTACCGCCAGCATCAGCGCGGCGAGCAAACTTCCACCAACTCCATCGCCTCGATCTTTGCTTGGACCCGTGGCCTCGCACACCGTGCAAAGCTCGATGACAATGCAGAACTGATGAAATTCGCCACCAAGATGGAAGAAGTCGTCATCGCTACCGTCGAAGACGGCTTCATGACCAAGGACTTGGCCTTGTTGGTCGGTGATGAGCAATCTTGGCTCTCCACCGAGGGTTTCTTGAAGAAAGTCGCCGCGAACCTTGAAGCGGCCATGGCCGAATAAGAGGCCTAAAGTTTCACCGGCGGGTCATTGGACCTGCCGGTGGGGACTCAAGTTTTGATCTGCAAACGGGTGAGTTTGCGCGCCTACCAAAAATAACCTTGTCAGTTTAAGAATCTTTTGGTAACATTCCTGGGGTACCTCGGGAAACGGTCACTGGGCTTAGACCCACACCCCTTGGGGACAAGAGAAAGGCGGCTCCTTGCGGCCCGCCTTTGACTTATGGGTAACTTTGATTTTTTCGCAACCTAAAAATGATTTTGAGGGGATGTACCCGGCCCCAAAACCTTCAATCAAACAGCTTCGAGACGCTTTCTTCATTCGCGATGCGGCGAATGGCTTCCCCGATCAAGGGTGCCACGGAAACGCAGCGTACCTTGCTCGACTTCGAGAATTTGTCGCCATGGTCGATGGAGTTCGACACGACCAATTCTTTCAAGGCTGACGCATCGACGCGGTCAAAAGCGCCACCTGACATGACGCCGTGGGCGACATAAGCGGAAACCGAGGCAGCGCCTTTGTCCATCATGGCGGCGGCGGCATTGCACAGCGTGCCAGCCGAATCGACAATGTCATCAAACAAGATGCAGGCGCGGCCGGACACGTCGCCAATGATGTTCATCACTTCGCTTTCGCCCGCCCGCTCGCGGCGCTTATCGACGATAGCTAGGTCGGCACCGAGGCGATTGGCTAAGGCGCGGGCCCGCACCACACCGCCGACATCTGGCGAAACGATCATCAGATCATCGGTCTTATAGTTGCGACGGATATCTTGCTCCATCGTATTGGTGATGAAGAGATTGTCGGTCGGAATATCAAAGAAGCCTTGGATTTGCCCTGCGTGCAATTCCATGGTCAGCACGCGATCTGCACCAGCTGTGGTGACTAGATTGGCGACCAGCTTCGCCGAGATGGGCGTACGGCCACCGGTTTTCCGGTCCTGACGGGCATAGCCAAAATAGGGCAGGACGGCAGTGATGCGGCGGGCAGAGGCACGGCGCAGTGCGTCCATGCAGATCAGCAATTCCATCAAATGGTCGTTGGCTGGCGCGCTAGTCGACTGGATGATGAAGACGTCCTCACCACGCACATTTTCATCAATGGTCGCGAAAATCTCATTGTCAGCAAAGCGGCGCACTTGGGCGCGCGTCAGTGGAACATCGAGGTAATCAGCGATGGAGGATGCCAAGGGTTGATTGGCGTTGCCTGCAAGCAATTTCATGATGATCGATCCCCGTCCAAACGCCAATCCGAGTCACAGCGCAACACGATTGCTTGAGCGGTCGATTAAGCAGTGAGTGCCCCTCGCGCAAGCCTTTGTGGTGCTATCGGACGATACGAATGGCAGACAAATTTCGTCCGTAGTCGGCCTCGCCTGCCAGATTGCGGCGGCGGTTCGAAAAGAAGTGGGATTCTTCGGCGCACGTGTCTTGTGGCAGCACATCAACCGCACCCAAGCCTGCGGCCCGCAAGCGCGCGGCGCAATAGCGTTTGAGGTCGAAAAGCGAGCGGTCGTCGTTGCCAGGAATGAAGAAGCGCTCGTTAGCAGGATCAGCTTGGGTGAAATTTGCGACAAACTCAGGGCCAACTTCATAGCTGGCTTGTGCGATACAAGGCCCAACGGCCGCGACGATGCGGGCAGGGGAGCCGCCCAGCTTTACCATCTTTGCGATCGTTGCCTCCAAGATGCCGCCAATCGCACCTTTCCAGCCTGCATGGGCTGCGGCGACAATGCGTGCGGCAGGGTCTGCGAACAGTATTGGCGCGCAATCAGCTGTTAGCACCGATGGCGCAACCGATGGACAGCGCGTCACCAGCGCGTCGACTTGCGGGCGTTCACCATGGAAGGGCCCATCGACCATCAAGGCGTCTGCACCATGGACTTGATAAGCTGACAGAAGGCGGTCTGGTGAGACCCCAATGTGGCTGGCGATGCGGCGGCGGTTTTCTGCCACATTGGCCGGATCATCGTTTGAGCCGGGCCCAGAGTTCAAGCTTTCATAAATGCCGGAGGATACCCCGCCAACGCGACCATAAAAGCCGTGCTCAAACCCTGCCAATTGCGACAGCATGGCTGATCGCACGGGGGCGAGTTCAAAGATTGCATCTTCGGCTGGCAATGTAGGGGTAAGCTTTGTGGCGACGTCTGACATGGTCGGTTAAAGTCCAATGGGTGGACCAGCAGCGGCATTGAGGGGAGACTCAAGGGCCACCACATGGAACAGCCCGCCCATATGCGCTTCTCCGATCAGTCTTTCCACACTTCGAGTCAGGTCAGATTCGCAGTGCGGGTTTGCATGAATGAGGGCATCGCGGCGCGCCTCTATGCCAAGGATTTGCAGGAATTGGCGCTGCGATACTGGGCCAGTGGTGCCAAGGCCGCCCGCGATGGCCACTGAAATCAAGGCAGCAAAATCGACATGGGCTGTCAGATCAGCTTCGCCAACATGGTCTAAGGCGTGGATTTTTTGATGGCGGAAAAGTGCTTGGAAGCTATCGCCAGCTTGGCCACTCACGTCGCCGTAATCAATGATCAGGGCGCGACCACAGGCGGTGCGCAGACGTTTAGCGATGGCTTCAACCACCGTTGGAAGCCCAGGTGCTACTTCACGCACAGCACCGATGTCGTCATCAGGCTGCGCGCAGACGGGTGGTTCTGGCAGAAGTGGGCCGAGGCCAAAGGTAAGCCTTTGCTCCGCATCGAGGCCAACCAGCTTCTCATGCCAGCCTTGCTCGCCCCGCACATATTGGCGGACAGGCAAGCAATCGAGAAATTCATTGGCGATGATAAAACTATCGCCATTAGGCACTTCATCGAGCGTGTCGTGCCAGTGTGCAGGCATTACCCCTAGTGCGGTGCGCTGAGCTTCTTTGAGTGCGGGGTTTGTTTCGACCAGATGCAGGTGCAGGGCCGCCTTGAAGCCAGGCACCCTGTCGCAGACGCGCAGCATGTCTGCCATCAAGCTACCTCGACCGGGGCCTAATTCAATCAGGTGGAAGGGGGAGGGGCTGCCAAGGTCGAGCCAGCTTTGTGCGATCCACAGCCCAATCAGCTCACCAAAAATCTGACTGATCTCAGGGCTAGTGGTGAAATCCCCGCGTGAGCCCAAGGGCTGTTGCGTAGCGTAATAGCCAGCTTGGGGATCATAAAGTGCGTGGGCCATAAAGGCGTCAATGGTGATCGGGCCGCACTCTGCAATCATGCGAGCCAAGCGGGTTTCAAGCCCAGTTGGCGGCGCGCGCTCTGGCACGGTCACAACGTTTAGCCTGCTTGTTCTGGTTTGGTTTTGCCGGCGCGCAGGCTAGCCAGAACAAAAAGGGCGATGCCTGCAAGAACCATGGGCACTGAATAGAGTTCACCACGGGTGAGGCCCAAGATTAATCCTGCATCAGGTTCGCGGAACTGCTCACCAATCAAGCGCGCTATGCCATAGCCAGCCACAAATAGGCCTGCTGCTTGGCCGGGGCGCTTCAAAATGCCAAACCGCGCGACGGCCACTTGCAACACGATAAACAACAAGAGGCCTTCCAGCGCCGCTTGATAAAGCTGGCTGGGGTGACGTGCTAGACCTTCTGGGTCAGTGCGGAAGATGAAGGCCCAAGGCACATCGGCTGCGCGGCCATAAAGCTCTTGATTGATAAAATTCGCCATCCGTCCAAAGAACAAGCCAATCGGGGTGACCACTGCCACCGCATCGCCCAGGGAAAGAATAGACTTCTTCCGGCCCAGTGCTGTCCCGATCACGGCTAAACAAACGCCTAGGAAGCCACCATGGAAGCTCATGCCGCCCTCCCATACCCGCAAAACCGACATCGGGTCAGCCAGCATTTCTGGGCGATAAAACAAGACATAGCCAATGCGGCCACCAAGCAGCACGCCCAAGGTCGCATAAAACAGGAAGTCGTCGATATCTTCCTCATCCAGTGGCGAAGTTGGACCCCATAGGCCGGGCTTCTTCACCATCCCTACCATCAGCCGCCAACCAAGGATCAAGCCAGCGACATAGGCCAGCGCATACCAACGCAAGCCAAATGGCCCCAGTGCAAACCCGAACAGGTCAAACATCGGCAATTGAAACACAAATGGGGAAAGTTCGGGAAACGGGATGGCCATGTCGATCATACAAGGTCTTTAGCAAAGGAGTGGGGACATATGCAAAGCCTCTCGCAACAGCAGCCGCGCACAAAAACAGCAACAAGTTAAAAGACCTTGGAAAAAGCTAAGACAAACTTCACTGTGAAGGCAAAGACGATCTTAAGCACCTTGTGCTAGACCAACAGGTCTCGCGCAAGTGATGCAAGTTTATCATAGCGCAACGGGATTAGACCCGCTAGAAGGTCCTTATGCAAACACGTAATCCTTTCCTCGACGAATTTTCAAAATTAGCGACCAGTGCTGCGGGCGTGGCCCAAGGCGTGGGTGAAGAGGCCCGTGCGTTCTGGCGCTCGCAAATGGAGCGCATGGTTGTGGACATGGATCTGGTGCGTCGCGATGAATTTGACGCCGTAAAAGATCTGGCGGCCGCCGCCCGCGCAGAGGCCGATAGTCTGAAAGCGCGTCTCGATGCGCTCGAGGCTTCGATGGAAAAGCCCGCAAAAGCGGCATCAAAAGCAGCCGCACCAAAAAAATCGGCCAAAAGCAGCTAAAAGCATTGGCGCACCGCTTGCAGCGCACGCCATTCCCCGCCAACCATGCCCACTAGCGGTGCGCGATTCGTGTGCCGTTTGTAAGCGAACCACCGTGGAGGTTACCATGGACCGTCAATTTACGCTTCGAGACGAAGATTTTTTCGAAGATGCGGACACCCTAGATACGGTTGAAGCCGTTCTGGCCGCTGACTCTAAAGCTTATGAGCGTTTAGACGAAGAAATTCACTTCGCCGCTTCCATGACTTATTGTGATCTGCACGGTATTTTTATTGCCCGCGAAGATGCACCTTCCTTAGCCTTGAGCCTAATCTTTGACCTGAAGGCCCCACGCATGCGTCGGGGCGACATTGCGTCATTGCTTGCCTTGTTGAATGAAGCGCTTTGGTTGGGCCATTTCGAGCTTTCTTCCGACGATAATGCGCTGTCGTGGCGCGCAGTGGTGCCCTTGATCGGCCGCGATACGCCAGAGCCTGCTGAAGTGGCGGCCATTCTGGCTGCCGGTGTGGAAGCCTGTGAGCGGTTTTATCCTGCATTTAACTTCTTGCTCTGGGCAGGCAAAACACCTGAAGAGGCCGCCCAAGCAGCATTGTTTGAGACTGCCGGAGAGGCTTGAGTTTCATGAAAAAGAGAATTGCGCTCGTCGGCGGTGGCCGGATGGGCGGAGCCATGTTGCGCGGATGGGCCCCTATGGCCGATACGTTCGATTTGGCAGTGTTTGAACCCTACCCATCAGCGGAAGTGTCAGAAATCGTTGTTGCACAAAACTGGGTCTTGAATCCAGGCCCCGCCGAGTGCGCCTCTTTTGATTGCGTTGTCTTGGGCATTAAACCGCAATTGTTCCCAAGTTTGGGCGAACAGATCATCAAGCATCTGGTTTCAGACCATACATTGGTGCTGTCGATCATGGCCGGACTTGGCGTAGCCAAGATCACAGAGGTTCTTTCCGCAAGCCAAGTCATCCGGGCCATGCCAAATACGCCCGGCCAAATCGGAAAAGGCGTTACGGCTTATTGGAATAGCCCGACAGTGCCCCCTGAAGCGGAGGCTTTGGCGGTTTCTCTTTTGCGCCCGCTCGGCACCGTGGAGAAGCTTCAAAGCGAAAAGCAGATGGATGCGGTCACTGCGGTGTCTGGGTCTGGCCCGGCCTATGTGTTCCTTTTGGCTGAAGCCATGGCGGCAGCTGGTGAAGCCGAAGGCCTAGACCGTGCAATGGCTGAAAGGTTGGCTTGGCAGACTGTGATCGGCTCGGCAGCTTTGATGGAGCAAACCGGGCAAAGCCCCCAGGATTTGCGCCGCGCTGTGACGAGCCCGGAAGGCACAACTGCTGCGGCTACGGATGCTCTAACGGCCGGTGGTGGGATATTAACCTTGGTGCGGCGCGCGGTTGAAGCAGCAATCCATCGCTCGCGACAATTGGGCAAGTAGCCGAGCAGCCCTTTGCACCCTATATTGTGCGCATGACCCACCGCGACCCATCTGTGCACGCACCTCTCCTGAAAGCTCTGGGCGAAGCTGCTTTGGCTTTGTGCGCCGAAAAATCATGGGCCGATGTTAGCTTGCTCAGCCTTTGCCAAGAAGCAGGACAAAGCCTTTCAGACTGCGCCGAAGCAGGGATTACACGCTTTTCCGTAGCCGAATACCTCGACCAAATGTTGGATCGCGCGATGATAGAAGCTGTCGCGGATATCGAAGCTGAAGCGCCGAGCCGGGATCGCTTATTTGATATTATCATGGCGCGATTTGATGCGATGCAGGATCAACGGGCCGCTTGGGTTTCGATCCTTGAGGCCGACGCCCAAGAACCCGCAGCAGGCTTTGCCCGCGCCGCAAGAAGGTTGCGCACCGCTGCTTGGGCTTTAGAGGCAGTGGGTATTTCAACGGACAGCCTCAAGGCAACCGCCCGTGTTATGGGGCTCGCCCGTCGCTTGCGCAAAATAGAAGCGCTCTGGCTGAAAGATGATGCCGACTTGTCCAAGACCATGGCGGGCCTAGACCAGACATTACGCGAGAGCGAAGAATGGTTGGACCGCGGCGAAAAGCTCGCGGAATTCTTGAAATCGGGTTCCCTGCGCCGCACGCGCTCTAAAGCGGCAGACGAACACTCACCCGAAGACCCCCAAGCGTAGAGCGCGATAGCACGAGGTTGCCGCCATGTGAGCGGGCAGCATCATAGGCAAGCGCTAGACCCAACCCGACGCCTTTGCGATTCTGGTTACGGGCCGGATCAAGCCTCGAAAACGGCTTGAGTGCTTCTTCATAGCTTTCCGGCGGTATCCCGGGGCCATCATCGTCGACATAAAGATAGATGGCGTCACTGCTCTCAGACGAGCTGATCGCCACCGTTTGGCCAAAGGACAGGGCATTCTCAACGAGATTGGAGAGGCAGCGCTTTAAAGCGATGGGGCGGCCGGAGGTGGGGAGGCTGGTGGCGAGACCAGACCCATCGATTTCACGCCCGGCGCGCGCCACATCTTGAATGATCGCGCGCGCAATTTCAGCCAGATCCAACGTTTCACGCTCCTCTGACCATTGGCCTTGGGCGAAGGTCAGATATTCCTCCAGCATGCCCTCCATTTCGACGATATCCTTGCGGGCTTCATCAATATCGCTGGAAGGGGGCATCATGGCTAATTGCAACTTGAGCCGGGTGAGCGGGGTTCGCAAATCATGGCTGACCCCGGCGAGCAGATTGGTGCGCTGTTCGATGTGGCGTTGGATGCGCCCGCGCATCTGCAAAAAGGCCAAAGTCGCGCGCCGCACTTCGGCTGATCCTGCCGGTTTAAGGCTCACATTCTCGCCCCGACCAAACCTGTCGGCGGCATCAGCCAGTCGCTCCATCGGGCGGACTTGATTGCGGATGAATAGGACCGAGACTGTGGCCAAAAGTATGGTCGCGCCGGCTAGCCAAAGAATAAAGATACCACCGGTCGAGGCAAAAACCCGGTCGCGATAGGCTAAAAAG
>CAMDDL010000046.1 GCA_945891505.1 Maricaulis salignorans
GACCCCATGGGCCCCATCGGCAACACCGGTGCCTTCGTCCCACGCTCCGACGCCACCGCAGCCGGTGCCGCAGCACGCACCAACCCAAACAACTGGAACGACACACGCGATAAAGCCGTCTCACGCTCCCTTCGCGGGACAAAGAACTAGTCATATATTCCCAGAGTTATTGACACCAAGATAGAGAGCGGCCCAAACAAGGCCGCTCTTTTGCTATGTGCAAGGCGAAACCGACGGGGAAAAGCGCCATGGCTGTGGATTGGTCACATTGTAAGCCGGTCACGACCTATGAAAAGGTTGATTTGGCTCTCTTCCAGAGCACGATCCAACCCGCTCAGAAGCCCGCTATCCTGCGCGGCCTTGTCAGCGACTGGCCGATCGTTAAAGCTGGGCTGATATCCGATCAGGAAGTCTGCGCTTATGTCGGCCGTCACGCGACAGACGCACCGGCCAATTGCTTTTTCGCGCCGCCAGAAATCAAAGGGCGCTTTGGCTACGGGGCGGACCTTCAAGAATTCAATTTTGACGTGCGCTCTGCCTCTGTTGAGGCCCTGTTGAACATTCTCCTGCGACTGCGCGACGTTGAGAATCCGCCGAGCATGTATGCAGGTGCCCTGCCCTTCCCGCAATTCTTCCCCACTTTATCGATCGAATGCCCAATGCCTTTGCTTGGGCCAAAGGTCGCTACAAAGGTTTCGCTGTGGATTGGGAATCAGACCCGGACAGCCGCCCACTGGGACCTGCCGCAAAATCTGGCTTGCGTCGTGGCAGGCAAGCGCCGCTTTACCTTGTTCCCAATTGAACAGCTCAAGAACCTCTATATCGGCCCACTCGATCACACCTTAGCGGGCCAACCGATTTCGTTGGTGAACATTAGCGATCCAGACCTCACGACCCACCCACGCTTTATTGATGCCATCGAGGCAGCTCAAATTGCAGACTTAGAGCCTGGGGACGTTTTGTATATGCCCAGCTTATGGATCCACCATGTGGAGTCGCTGACCCCCGTTGGCATGTTGGTGAATTTCTGGTGGCGGGACGGCCCGGAACATTTAGTGACCCCAAGCCTGACCCTCCAACATGCCCTCTTAACCTTGCGCGACCTACCCAAAGCCGAAAAGCAAGCTTGGAAGGCGATCTTCGACCATTATATCTTCCAGTCTGACGAAGACCCCATGGCCCATATCCCGGAATTGGCGCGAGGTGTCTTCGGTCCAATCACACCAGACAGCCTTGAGAAGATTAAGGCGCGCCTGCGTCAGTCGCTCGACCTAGATTAACTCGACTGCGCATTTCCCGCTTTAGGAGAATTCTTAAGCTCAAACTCCCGTCATTGGCACGAAACCCGCAATCCTACTCCCAACACCGGCCGATTGTGCCGGAAAGAGACAGATCTCAAGATCTTGGAGTAGAACATGGCACAGGCAAACTTTCTAATAGCAACTGCAGCCGCTTTGGCGTTCATCCCAGCAATCGCCAGCGCGCAGCATGCGCCTTACGAAGTCCTAAATGGTCAAGTTCAAATGAGCGATGTCGTTGCTACGCTGAACGTTGAGTTCCAAACCAGCCATGGCACTGCTGCCAACAATCTTTCTGCCGGTAATACCATGTCTGCAAGGGCAGTTGAGCAGAGCATGAATGTATCCAACACGCAAACATTGCGCGGCACCGTCTCGGCCATCAATTCGGTAACCGGTCAAAACGCACGTGGTGTTACACAAACCACTGCAGTAGCACACGGCAATGCGGCCCAAGTTGAAGGGTGCTGCGCCACCATCGGGATCAATTCGACCCAAACCGCACAAGCTGGCACCAAGATTACGGCCAACTCGACGATCAGTGTCGGTTCTGCTGACTTCATCGTCTCTGGCGCTCAAGCAACGGCGAACAGCTTCGGCAGCTTCACCAAGAATGGCTACACGCAAGGTAAAGTCACCCAAACCAGCGCAGCCAAGGTTGACGCGTCTTCCAAAGTGACGGCTTGCTGCAACAACGGCGCGATATCCTCCAATGCCATCGGCGCTGCAAACTCGGCGCGCTGGGAAGGTGAATCGGCCACGATTTTTGCTGAAGTTGATCAGAACAATTCGGGCGAAGTCACCATCAGATCGACAGTTGATGTCAAAAGCGCAACCAACGTCTCGAGCGGCGCAGCTGCAGCAGGCAATTTAGCCGAAATCCAGAACAAATGGGGCTATGCTCAAATGAGTGGCTCGCAAAACAATAGCGGCAATGTTGCGTCGAGCTCCGTTGTCAATTTAGACAATTTCGAAGGCTTTGCTATGTCGGGTTCCAATTCGGTTGGTAACTCTGCTTTGCTGTCGAACTTGGGCTCAGACGTTTCGATGTTCATGGACCAAAACAACACCGGCAACGTCTCGGCGACAACCAGCTTCTCCGGCGCATCGGCTAATGGCGGCGTGGGCCAAGCCACATCGTCGGCAGTCGGCAATGCCATCACGGCTTATTCCTGCGCTTCTTGCGGCAATGAGAGCGTGTTGGTTGAAGGCCGTACGAACCAGACCAACACTGGCAACGTAACCGCGACCACCACTTTCAACGGCGGCAACATGGGCATGATCTCAGCCAGCGCATCGGCCATTGGCAATAGCGCAACTTTTGTGGCTCAACGCAGCGGCCACTAAGTCATCCGATTTTTAAGGCGAAGAAGGCGGCCCAAAAGGCTGCCTTTTTTGCGTTTAGACTAACTCAAAGTCACAAAAGCTCTTCTGGACGAACATCAAAGCTCTTGTTGCAATACTCGCATCGGACCCGGATGAAGCCATCGGCTTCAATCATATCGGCCGCCGCATCTGCCCCAAATTGCTTGAGCAAAGCCAAAATGCGATCACTAGAGCATGTGCAGGCTGTTTCGATCGGCCGCGCCTCAAACAGGCGCACGCCATCTTCGTGGAACAACCGAAACAGCAAATCCCCTGCCGACAAATCGGCATTGACCAACTCTCGGTCTTCTAGGGTTTCAAACAGGATCGAGGCATGCTCCCAGGCCATCGACGTGTCGCCGCGCGCACTGTCACCGGCAACTTGTTGGATCAAGGCCCCACCTGCCCGCCATTGTGAACGACCTGCTGGGCCATTGGTCTCTGCGCAAGCAATTCGGATGCGGGTTGGAATCTGTTCAGACTGGGCGAAGTAAAGTGCCGCTGCCTCGGCCAAAGTATCACCTTCCAGCGCGACAGTACCCTGATAGCGATCCATGTCATCGCCTTGATCGACGGTCATAGCGAAAAGCCCGGGTCCAATCAGCTCGGGCAAGGTAGGCTCAGAATTCTGGGCTAACAGCTGGGCCAATGCCACGCCATCCACATTGGCATAACCGCGTAAGGCCCCATTGGTGCGATACTCGGCGACAATAAAACGGATAGGGCCTTCAAGGCCATTCTCGCCCTGAACTTGAATGATGAGCTTGCCGTCGAACTTCAGCGAAGCCCCGACCAAAGCCGCCAAAGTCAACATTTCGCCTAGCAAGCGTGCAACACAATCGGGATATTTGTGGCGTTGCAAGATCTCATCGACCGTTGCAGGACCCAGCCGGACAATACGCCCGCGTACAGGTTCACCGTCTATTTGAAACGCCGCTACAATATCGTCGGCGGCGGCCATCAGGTCCGCATCGGGATCGGAAGGATTGGCATCAAATGTCATTGGCTTGCCCCTTGCCCCAAGCACCAAGTCAGGACAGCTTTTTGCGCGTGGATCCGGTTCTCAGCCTCATCAAAAATGCGACTTTGCGGGCCATCCATCACAGCATTGGTAACTTCTTCACCGCGATGAGCTGGCAAGCAGTGCAGGAAAATCGCATCCGGCTTGGCTTGCGCCATCAACGCTTCGTTCACTTGATAAGGCCCCAAGGCCTGCATACGCTCACCAACATTGGTATCGCCCATCGAAACCCAGGTATCCGTCACGACACAATCTGCGCCCTCGATAGCTTCTGCCGGGTCATCAAACACCTCAACAACAGCCCCTGCTGCGCGCCCAGCCGCCAATACCTCATCTGAAGGCCTGAAGCCTGCTGGACAAGCTGCAGCCACGTGGAAGCCCAGTTTCGAGGCAGCATGGATAAAACTCGTCAGCACATTGTTACCATCGCCCGCCCAAGCGATCTTTGCACCTTTCAGCGCGATACCAGCTTCTTCCAAAGTCATAAGATCGGCCAAAATCTGGCACGGATGGGAAAAATCCGTCAGTGCATTGATGACGGGGACAGTCGCATACTCGGCCAATTCCAACAGACTGGCATGACTATTGGCGCGCAAAGAAATTGCATCGACCATGCGTGACAAGACCCGAGCGGTGTCAGCAATCGACTCACCACGACCCAATTGGCTGGTGGCAGCATCCATCATCAAGGTCTGCCCACCCAATTGCCGCATGGCCGCATCGAAAGACACGCGGGTGCGGGTTGAGTTTTTCTCAAAAATGGCGGCCAGCACATGGCCAGCCAGCGGTGCATCCGCATCGACTTTGCCCTTGGGCCAGCCTTGGCGCGCGCGCTTGCGGGCATGGGCTTCATCAAGAATAGCCCGCACTTCCTCAGGCGCGAGGAGATCAATATCGATAAAATGGCGCATGGTGAAACGTCCAGTCAGGCCGGCTTAGGCGGCTGCTTTGACCTCTGCTTGGGCTGCAGCTAAGGCCGCGTCCAAGATCGAGATGGCTTCAGAAACATCGTCTGGCGACACGATCAGAGGTGGGGCCATCCGCAACACATTTTGGCCAGCAGTACCAACCAACATACCGCGCTCAAAGCACAACTGGCGCACTTTCAGTGGGTCAATTGTCAACTTCAATCCGGCCAATAACCCTTTGCCGCGTACATCGACCACGAGGTCTGGGTAGCGGTCCTTCAGGCCCGCTAAAGACTGGTGCAGATGATTGGAGATATCGCGCACATGCTCAAGGAATTCAGGCTGGCTAATCTCGTCAAAGGTCGCGTGCCCAATAGCCATCGCCAGCGGGTTGCCGCCGAAGGTCGATCCATGAACGCCGCGAACCATGCCTGCAGCGGCTTCTGCCGTGGCCAGACAGGCCCCCATCGGGAAGCCCCCGCCCATGCCTTTTGCAACAGCCATAACATCTGGGGTGATGCCAGCCCATTCGTGGGCAAACAACTTACCAGTCCGCCCAGCGCCTGATTGCACTTCGTCAAAAATCAGCAAGATGTCATGTTCGTCGCACAAAGCGCGTAGGCCTTGCAAGCATTCGTTTGGCACGGCGCGCACGCCACCTTCGCCCTGCACAGGCTCTAGGATAATGCCAGCCGTTGTGGGGCCTATGGCCGCCTTCAGCGCTTCATGATCGCCGAATGGCAATTGGCGATAGCCCGGCAGCGGCGGACCAAAGCCTGCCAGATAGTTTGGGTTGGCCGCGGCATTGATGGCCCCATAAGAGCGGCCGTGGAAAGCACCCTCAAAGCCCAAAATCTCAATCCGCTCAGGATTGCCTTTGGCTGAATGATATTTGCGGGTCAGCTTCAAGCAGGCTTCAATCGCCTCAGTCCCAGAATTGGCGAAAAACACGACGTCAGCGAAAGTAGCATCAGTGTATTTCTGCGCCAGCGAGCGTTGAAGTTCAGTTTGGTACATGTTGGACATGTGCCAGATTTTATTGGCCTGCTCGGTCAAGGCTGCGACCAGCTTTGGATGGCAATGACCCAGACTGTTGGTGGCAATCCCAGCAATGAAGTCGAGATAGCGCTTACCCTCAGCCGTAAAGACTTCAACGCCTCGCCCTTGCACGAAATCGGCTGGAGCGGGGGAATAGACGGGCATTAACGGGGCAGCGCTCACGGATCACTCTCCAAATCATGGGTTTCGATCGATTGGACCAAACGAAAAAGGGCCTAGCGGCTGCTAGGTCCCTCGTTCGAAGCCAAGTCGGACTATAGCCTTTTACAGCCTTATGCGCGCATGCGCCACCCCGTCTTGAACACGCGCCAACAGGCAAAAACCAACACGACGCTGATCACACCGGTCGAGATGGCACTGGTCATGACATCAGCATCGGCATGGCCGGTAAATCCATAACGGAAGCCGTCAATCAGATGGAATACCGGGTTCCAGAGCGACAGAGTATGGAAGGGTTCAGGTAGCACTTTGATAGAATAAAAAGTACCAGACAAGAAGGTAAGTGGCGTGATCAAAAAGCTGGTCACGAAGGCCAAATTATCGAACTTGTCGGCCCATATGCCGCCCAAGACGCCAAAGGCGCCAAACATGATCGCGCCGGTCAAGCCGAAATAGAGCGTCCAACCAATATGTTTCGGCATCACATTAGCAAAGATCGTGATCGACACTGCCATCGCCAAGGCCACCAACAGCCCACGCGTTGTCGCGCCAGCAATAAAGCCCGCAGTGAGTTCGCCTGCGGACAAGGGCGGCATTAAAAAGTCCACCGTCGTGCCTTGGACTTTCGCAACGATCAAAGACGATGAAGAATTGGCAAACGCATTTTGTATGATCGACAACATGATCAGACCGGGGGCCAAAAAGTCTGCAAACGGGATCCCGCTCATCATCCGCTTGTCGGCCCCAAATGCCATGACAAACACCACCATCAATAGCCAAGTTGAGACAACGGGGCCGAAAATCGTTTGAACGGCCACTTTCCAAAAGCGACGCACTTCGCGCTGATACAGCGTTTGCAGGCCAATCCAATTCAGAGCGCCATAAGCGCGCGGTGCGGGGGGAGTCGCGGGTTGGGTCATGTCTCTAGTTTGGCCTCACCGAGCTGTGAAGGAAAGGCCTTTCGCACACCAAACCCTGTCCTTGGGCGGAAAACTTGCTTAGTTTGCGCAGCATGAATTCATTCTCCAAAGCTCTTGTCCACCCAAGCCGACCGCTGGTGATGGGCGTTATCAATGCCACACCCGATAGCTTTTCCGACGGCGGCCAATTTTTCCGCCCTGAAGCAGCTCTAGAGCAGGCGCGCAGGCTGATCGCGCAAGGCGCAGATATTCTCGATATTGGCGGGGAAAGTACCCGCCCGGGTGCTGATCCAGTCGATATGCAAGAGGAGTTGGCACGCGTTTTACCGATCATAGAAGCAATCCGCTGCGAGAGCTCGATTGCCATATCCATTGACACCCGCAAGCCTGAAGTTGCACGCGCAGCAGTTGCAGCAGGTGCCAATTGCTGGAACGATGTCTCGGCGCTGACTTTTGCGCCCGACTCTCTGGCCACCGCCGTGGCCCTCGACGTGCCTGTTGTGTTGATGCATGCGCAGGGCGATCCCAAGACTATGCAGCAGGACCCGCACTATCGTGATGTCACGGGCGAAGTCTTGAATTTTCTGGTTGGGCGGATTGGACAAGCGATTCAATCGGGTATGAAACTCTCCAATATCATCGTGGATCCAGGTATTGGATTTGGCAAAACGCTGGAGCACAATCTAACTCTGCTGCGCGATTTACCCCGTTTCGTGGCTCTGGGTCGCCCGGTCCTCATCGGTGCCTCTCGCAAGCGCTTCATCGCCGCCCTCGACCAAGGGGCAGAGGTGGGTGATCGTTTAGGCGGCTCTGTGGCGGCGGCTATGTTTGCCGCCCAACATGGTGCGCAAATCTTGCGCGTTCATGATGTCGCTGAGACGCGCCAAGCCCTGACCGTGCAAACAGCTTTGCTAGACTTTTAGGCGCTTGGGCTTGGCCTATTTATTCCTCCACTCAAACCACTGAGAGGCAATTTCATGACGAGCGAACCCAAAGGCCGCGTCCTGATCGTGGCTGGCAGCGACAGCGGCGGCGGTGCTGGAATTCAGGCTGATATCAAGGCGGTTACCGCGCTGGGTGGTTTTGCCATGACCGCAGTCACTGCCATCACCGTGCAGAACACGCTTGGCGTTTTTGATGTTCATCCCATCCCCCTCAAAGTCATTCGCGATCAAATCTCTTGCGTGACGAGTGATCTAGGCGTCGATGCAGTCAAAACCGGCATGTTGGGCAGCATTGAAACCGTGGAAACTATCGCCGAAGCCCTAGAAGCTTACACCAAGTCGGTACCCCGTGTGATAGATCCCGTCATGGTGGCCAAAGGCGGTCATCCCTTATTGGCAGACAAGGCCGTCGCCGCCGTCAAAAGCCTGATGATCCCCTTGGCGGGTCTATTGACCCCCAATGCGCCAGAGGCCGAACGACTGGCAGAGGTGGCTGTCGACGGCATCAATGGTCAGCGTCGGGCGGCAGAGCGCCTGTTGCGACTGGGTGCAAGTGCGGTGCTGGTCAAAGGCGGCCATATTCCGGGCGCGCGCTTCACAGACGTGCTGGCGACCCACAAAGGCGAGGTTTTCTTTGAGGCAGAACGTATCGATACCACTTCCACCCATGGCACGGGTTGTACCTTGGCCAGCGCCATTGCAGCCCTCCTCGCTCAAGGCGTCGAATTGGAAGAAGCGGTTGAACGCGCGCGTGCCTATCTGCTTGAAGCCATCATACGGGCACCCGGCTTTGGCAAAGGTCACGGCCCCCTGAACCACGCTTGGCCCGTCCAGAAATGAGCGAAAACCTAGAGACCAGATTGGTCGACATGGTGCGGGCCAGCCCGAAAGTGATGGAGGTCCTAAGGCTTGTGCGCGATGCCAATTTGCCAGACTGGCGCCTCGTGGCGGGCTCTATCTATGGCACCGTTTGGAATGCGTTGACCGGCAGGCCAGCCGATTATGGCATCAAGGATTATGACATTTGCTATTTCGATCCCGATACCTCTTGGGACGCAGAAGACCGGATTATCAAAGCGGTCGACAATCTGTTGCCTGAGTCCTTGAAGCCCTTGGTTGAGGTCCGCAATCAAGCCCGTGTGCATCTGTGGTTTGAGCAACGCTTTGGCAGCCCCTATGCGCCGCTGAGCTGCACGGACGAATCACTCGAGCGCTATTTGTGCTTCAGCGATGCGATTGCCGTGAGACTCGAGGCAGATGACAGCATCACTGTGTCAGCTCCTTTTGGGCTGGAGGATATGTTTGCCATGATCTTGCGGCCGAACCCTAAGCGGGGCGCGACCGGCAATACCAAAGTCAAAGTGGCTGGTATTCAAGCCCGCTGGCCTGAAGTCCAATTTAAGGAAGCTTGATATGCGCCAGTTTCTGGTTGACGCCTTCGCCTCAAAGCACTTCACGGGCAATCCCGCCTGTGTCGTCGAACCGTTTGATGTTTGGCCAGATGCGGCTTGGATGCAGACTTTGGCGATGGAGAATAATCAAGCCGAGACTGCCTATTTATTGCGGACAAATGATCCGACACGTTTTGGTCTGCGCTGGTTTACCCCTGCCCTCGAAATCCCACTCTGCGGCCACGCGACCTTAGCGTCGGCCCATGTCTTGCTCAAAGAATTGGGCGTTAAAGCACCAAGTCTTAGCTTTGACACCCTGAGTGGTCCCTTAACGGTGCGCACGCTCGAAGACGGTCAGTTAGAGCTTAACTTCCCCGCCAATCCGCCGGTTCAAATTGCCACCCCAGACGGAATGGCAGAAGCCTTGGGTGCCGAAGTCGTTGAAACTTGGGTCGGCAATTACGCTGTCGCGATCGTCACAAGCGAGTCCGTTGTTCGGGGGCTAAAGCCCAATTTGGCTGAGATTGAACGGATTTGCACACAGAGCTTGGAGCGAAATCGCGGTAATCTAATGGTGTCCGCTTATGCGGACCCTGATGCAGATTATCAGGTGGTCAGCCGCTTCTTTGCGCCGGGATCGGGCATTGCCGAGGACCCGGTGACAGGCTCTGCCCATTGTATCGTCGCCCCTTTGTTCTCCGACAAGTTGGGCAAAGCTTGCCTCACCTATTTCCAAGCCTATCCAGGTCGGGGCGGGGCTTTGACTTGTGAAGTCGCAGGCGACCGGGTGCTATTACGTGGCACGGCGGTGACTGTACTCGATGGCCAATTGCGGGTTTAGCCCCCTTTCTTGTTCCCGCACGAACTCCTAAACCCATGGTCAAATTCTTGGAGAAAAATGATGGCAAATCCTGAGTGGAAGCGTGTTGAAGCGCATATGAACCGGGTCTTCCGCACGAAGGACGTGTCCTTGAAGCCACGCGCCGGCGTTAAGGATTCGATGGAAGTGTATCTGGGTCCTGAGTTCTTGGGCACCGTCTATATCGATGAAGATGAAGGCGAGACCTCCTACATCTTTGAAATGGCCATTTTGGATATTGATCTGGAAGCCTAACAGACGCGCCAGCCAGACATGCAAAAGCCCGCCTCAGACACTCTGCGGCGGGCTTTTCTTTTGAGTTTACAACACGCTCAGCATGCTAGCGACCAAGGGATGGCGCACGATATCGACGTCGGCCAGCCTGACCACCGCCACATCGTCGAGGCGGTCCAGCGCATCCGCAATTTGGCCAAGACCCGATAGCTCAGGCAACAAATCAGTTTGTGCAGGGTCGCCTGTTACCACCATGGTGGAGTGCCAGCCCAAACGCGTCAGCAACATTTTGAGTTGGCCATAGGTGCAGTTCTGTGCCTCATCGATTACGACAAAGGCGTTGTTCAAGGTTCGCCCGCGCATGAAGCCAATGGGGGCGATTTCAATCAGGCCCTCAACCATCATGGTCTTGAGACGCTTTGGGCTCAATCGATCAGAAAGCGCATCCATCAAGGGCCGCAAATAGGGCGCGAGCTTTTCTTCCATATGTCCGGGCAAGAAGCCGATCGATTCGCCAGCTTCTACCGCAGGACGCGACAAGACGATGCGCGACACCCGGCCAGCTTCCAAAGCTTCTACTGCCTTTGTAATCGCCAGATAAGTCTTGCCGGTGCCAGCTGGGCCAATAGCCACCACAAGCGGGTTTGAATCGATGGCGTCCATCAACTTTTCCTGACCAACGGTGCGAGGCTTTACCTTTTTAAGGAAGCTCTGGTCGCGATCTGGCCCGTCATCCTGTGCCGTTGGGTTCCAGCCAAACAGCGCCCGCACATTCGACTCTTCTTGCACGTAAGAGCCATGTTTCGACCCCCCTAAGCTGTGCGATTGACGCGACTGCTCTGCTTGATCACGGGTGCGACGGACTGCTGGGCGTTTAGCCATAGACATGCTCCTTCAGGACGGACTTCATGGAAACAAAAAACGCCGCAGACCTTGAGGACTGCGACGCACAAAGAATTGTTGAATGCCAACAAGACGCTTAGAGAGCCGACCAAAAGGCCGGCAGGGTCTGGATCATAAATGGTCGCGAATGCGATCACTAAGCCCCCTAATCGCGGGCGTATCGAAGACCTCTTCGACCTTGCCGCGAATCTCTATTGCGATGTCATCCTAGCAGAGTAAATGAGGTGTTAACGTCACAAAATCTTGTCGGAAGGGAACTTTTTTATGAACTTTATTCCTGGTGCCTATTCTTTGGGCGATGCGACCCCAACTCTGCCGCCGTCGGGCGATTATTGGATCGCGCCCAATGCGACCGTGATTGGCAATTGCATCCTGCATCATAACGCAAGCATCTGGTTTAATGTAGTTTTACGTGGAGACTGCGACCCCATTACTATTGGCGAGAACTCCAATGTCCAAGACGGTGCAATCCTTCATACAGACATTGGCATCCCGCTGATGATTGGGAAAAACGTCACGGTCGGCCATTTGGCCATGCTCCATGGGTGCGAGATTGGCGATAATAGCTTGATCGGCATTGGTGCCGTGATCCTAAATCGGGCCGTGATTGGCAAAAATTGTATCATCGGAGCCAAAGCGCTGATCCCAGAAGGCAAAGTGATTCCCGACAACTCCCTCGTAATGGGCGCACCTGGAAAAGTGATTCGAGAGGTCACCGCAGACCAAGCGCAATTCCTGACCGGCTCTGCCCTGCACTATGTCGAGAATTGGAAACGCTTTCACGCAAGTTTGAAGCCAGTGCCTGCATCATAAGCCCTATCGTCATATCGTTGGAATGAAACTCGTTTATCCTTCTACGGTGTTATCGGACCCGTGGAGAAGAATCGTGATGAGAGCCGCTAAATTTGTTCTGGTGCCTGCTTGCCTAAGCCTAATTCTTGCTGGGTGCGCGACAGAGCTACCGATTGGGGAACGCATTGCGCGGGCCACGCCTGCTGTAAATGTCGTCGCTCGCGGCGAAACAGTCCCCGTTGGTTCCGTCAACCAAGATGCGGCCGATGATCCAGCCATTTGGCGTAACCCTGCCCGTCCGGAAGCCAGCTTGATCGTGGGAACCGACAAGAAGGCCGGCCTTTATGCTTACGGGTTGGACGGCAAAATACGGGATTTCTTCGATGCTGGTCGGGTGAATAATGTGGATCTTCGGGCCGACGTCTTGGTCGCTGGCACACCGCAGATTGTTGTCGCAGCCAGCGACCGCAACGACCTAACCCAAGCCAAATTGGCGCTATTCGCGCTGGACCCAATCTCAGCCAAACTGACTCCACTGGGCACCATTGCTGCCGGGGCTGGCGAGGCTTACGGCATCTGCCTCGCGGAAACCGAGGGCAAGCTTTTTGCCTTTATGGTGCTTAAGGACGGCACAATCCATCAAGTGGCTTTAGACCTTGCAGGCCAAACACCGTCTGGCCAGATTGTGCGTACGATGAAGCTTGGCACCCAGTCGGAAGGCTGTGTCGTCGATGAGAAGACCCAACGCCTCTATGTCGCCGAAGAAGACGTTGGCCTCTGGCGTTTTGATGCCAGATCGACTGGGCCAGTAACCCCCACCAAAATTGCGGCCGCAGATGGCAAGAACATCGTTGCGGATGCCGAAGGTGTTGCCTTGGCCGAAGGCCCGGGCGACGCGCGCTATATTCTGGTCTCCAGCCAAGGCGACAATGCTTATACCATCTATAAGGCGAGTGATGAGAGCTATGTGGGCCGGTTCAGGATTGCCGCTGGGGCCTTTGGCGCGACTGAAGAGACCGACGGCATTGAGTTGATTGTCGGCGACTTTGGGCCTGCCTTCCCGGGCGGCCTGTTTATCGCCCAAGATGGCATGCAAGCCGGGGGTGCGCAAAACTTCAAACTGGTGGCTTGGGACGATATCAAGGCGGCCATCGGCCTGCCCAACTAAGATAAAATCCAAAAAAACAAGCGCCTAACACAAATCGGGCGCTTGTTTCATCTGTTCAATTACACGAGTAGGCGACCCTAGATCGCACCGTGGCAGGCCTTAAAGCGCTTGCCAGACCCGCATGGGCAAGGGGCATTGCGCGGTGTGTCGAGCCATGCGCGCGGCATTTCGCCCAATGCGGACGGCACCAAATCATCCGCAGCATCGCCCATTTCATCAAGACCGGTTGCCGGCAATGGGTGGCTGGACAGCCAATTCGGGTTGAGACCTAGGCCATCACCAATGCCAGCGCCAAAGCCACCGTCAATACTTGCCATGGTTGGGTCAAAGTCAGCCGGCATGGTCGGCTGATCAGGCTGAACCAATTGAACGTTCATGAGGAAGCGCGTGATGTCTGTCCGCAAATCCGTCCGCATTTTCTCAAACATCGAGAAGGCGTCGGTTTTATATTCGATCAGCGGATCGCGTTGACCATAGCCACGCAAATGGATGACCGAACGCAGGTGGTCGACTTGGGTCAAATGCTCACGCCATTTGAGGTCGATGGTCTGCAACAAAACTTGCTTTTCGATGTAGCGGGATTGCTCCTCTCCCATCATGGCGACTTTCTCGGCCCAAACCTTGTCCGAGGCCTCGATGATGGCTTGGCGGATGTCACTATCATCCACGCCTTCTTGCGCAGCCATGTCCTTGGCAGGAATACTTAAGCCCAAAACGTCTTGTACTTCGGCTTCCAAACCATCTGTATCCCATTGTTCGGGGAGCAGTTTTGGCGGCATGTAGGCCTCGCACAAGGTGTCGACAACTTCGTGACGCATGTGCTGGACGGTTTCTTCGACGTCCTCGGTGCGCATGAATTCCTTGCGCTCTTCAAAGATCTGCTTGCGTTGATCATTGATCACATCGTCATATTTGAGCAGATTTTTGCGGATTTCGAAGTTGCGGGCTTCGACGCGCTTTTGGCTGATTTCCATAGCCTTATTCATCATGCGCTCTTCGATGGGCTCGTCTTCATCCACCTTTAGAACACGCAAAATGCCGGCCATACGTTCACCACCGAAGATGCGCAGCAGATCGTCATCGCAGGAGATGTAAAAGCGGCTTCTGCCGGGGTCGCCCTGACGACCGGTGCGCCCGCGCAGCTGGTTGTCAATCCGGCGGCTTTCGTGACGCTCGGTCCCCAAGACATAAAGGCCGCCTAGTTCCATGGCTTTGGCCTTTTTGACCGCAATGTCAGCCATGATTTCGTCATGCAGGCTCTTGGCCTCCGCCTCCGTCAACATGCGACCCCAAGCAGCCTCGCGGGTGCGACGCTCTTTTTCAAGGCGCATCTCTGGGTTGCCGCCCAACTGAATGTCTGTCCCGCGACCAGCCATGTTGGTGGCGATGGTGACCGCCCCCGGTACGCCAGCTTCTGCAACGATTTCGGCTTCCTCGGCATGCTTGTGCGCGTTCAGAACCGAATGCGGGATATTGTCGGCCTTCAGCAATTCAGAGATCGACTCTGACTTCTCAATTGAGGCGGTACCCACCAGGATTGGCTGACCGCGCGAATAGCATTCGTGGATATCGCGCATGATGGCTTTGTTCTTGCCAGCTTCGTTTTGATACACGACGTCGTTCTCATCGATCCGCGCTACCGGCCGATTGGTCGGGATTTCCACGACTTGAAGACTGTAGATGTCCTCAAACTCAGCCGCTTCGGTCTGGGCCGTACCAGTCATGCCACCTAGCTTTTCATAAAGCCGGAAGTAGTTCTGGAAGGTGATAGACGCCAGCGTTTGGTTTTCAGGCTGAACTGTAACAAGTTCCTTGGCTTCGATGGCCTGATGCAAGCCATCCGACAACCGCCGACCCGTCATCATTCGACCGGTGAATTCATCAATCAGCACGACCTCATCATCTTTGACGATATAGTCCTTGTCGCAGGTATAAAGCACATGGGCACGCAAGGCTTGATTGGCGTGGTGCACGATCGTCGTATTGACGGCCTCATAGAGAGCGCCCTCAAGCAGACCGCGCTCACGCAGCAAATCTTCAATATGTTCAGAGCCCTGCTCAGTATAAACAGCCGAACGCTGTTTCTCGTCATGCTCATAATCGTCTTTGTCGAGCAGATAGATGAGTTCATCCATCGCGCGGTAGAAGTCTGAACGATCATCTGTTGGACCCGAGATGATCAACGGCGTCCGCGCTTCGTCGATCAGGATGGAGTCAACTTCGTCAACAATCGCAAAATGGTGCTCACGTTGGACCATTTCGTCGAGCGTATATTTCAGATTATCGCGCAGATAATCAAAGCCGAATTCGTTATTGGTGCCATAAGTGATGTCTTTGGCATAATTGACCCGACGCTCCCGGTCATCAAGGCCAGGAACGATCACGCCCGTTTCCATACCAAGGAAGCTATAGATCCGCCCCATCCATTCGGCGTCGCGTCGGGCCAGATAGTCATTGACCGTCACAACATGGGTGCCCTTGCCCTGTAGCGCGTTGAGATAAACAGGTGCGGTAGCCACAAGGGTTTTGCCTTCACCGGTGCGCATTTCAGCAATCGCACCAGAGTTTAGAACCATCCCACCAACGAGCTGCACATCATAATGACGCTGACCAATGGCGCGGGAAGCAGCCTCGCGGACAACGGCGAAAGCTTCGTCCAAAATATCATCAAGGGTAGCACCGGCCGCCAGCTTGGCTTTGAACTCGTCCGTCTTGCCACGCAGCTGATCATCACTGAGTGCCTTGATACCCGCTTCCAGCGGATTGATCCGCTGTTCCACCCGCTGGATATACGACTTCACGCGGCGCTCGTTTGAGGATCCAAACAGCTTCTTGACGATATTCAACATGAATTTCCGGCCTGACCTGTGCCGGAAACCCCGGCAAAAATGGAGCCCTACCTATCTGATTCATCAGACCTGTAAGGGGCGCGAAAGCCGCGCCAAAGCAACTCGTTTGGTCCGTGAGGTAAGAACGCGGCGAAAGCATGTCAACGCGCGTCCATGCACTGCAGGACAAAAAGGTGCTTTATGGTCTTCCATGCCAGCGTTTGCGTGCTAGGTCATGGGAAAAAATCAGGGAGAGAAACATGTCTTACGAGTTTTGCAGCACACAGATTGAAGGCCGTGTCCTAACGGTCACGATCAACCGTCCCGAAGCGATGAACGCCCTCCATCCCCCTGCCAATGCAGAGTTGGCAGAGGTGTTCGACGGGTTTGCCGCCAATCCAGATTTGTGGGTCGCGATCATCACCGGTTCTGGCGACCGTGCCTTTAGTGCGGGCAACGACCTTAAGTACCAAGCGTCTGGTGGCAAGATGTACGTGCCGGACAGCGGCTTTGCAGGCCTGACCAGCCGCTTTGACCTCACAAAGCCGGTGATTGCCGCCGTCAACGGCATTGCCATGGGCGGTGGGTTTGAGATTGCCTTGGCTTGTGACTTAATTATCGCCTCCGAAACTGCTGTTTTTGCTCTGCCAGAACCGAAAGTCGGCTTGGCAGCTCTTGCTGGTGGTTTACATCGCCTTCCCCGCCAAATCGGCCAGAAGCAAGCCATGGGCATGATTTTGACGGGCCGACGGGTTGGTGCCGAAGAAGGCAAGACCTTGGGCTTTGTGAACGAGGTAACGGCACCTGCTGACCTTATAGCACGGGCGCAGGCATGGGCGGATATGATTGTTGACTGTTCCCCCACGTCCATCCGAGCATCGAAAGAAGCGGTCTATCGCGGTCTGGATGAACCTTCGCTCGAAGCAGCTTATCGCGGTCAATCCAAATATGGCGAGATCAATGCCATGTTTAAGTCACCCAATATGATCGAAGGCCCCATGGCGTTTGCGCAAAAGCGCAAGCCACAATGGACAGGCTGAACGCTATTTTCACTTGCCCATCCAGCGGCTTCACGCCAAACAAAGGGCAAACTAAGGGTAAATCTTACGACGGGGAGTTCTTAAATGGCCACAGCGGCAGCTGAAGACCGGTTCGACTACATCATTATTGGCGCGGGCAGCGCTGGCTGTGTGCTGGCCAACCGATTAAGCGAAGACCCTTCAGTCCGCGTCTTGGTGCTGGAAGCTGGCGGGCGAGATAACTCGATGTTGGTCCGTATGCCTGCCGGCGTTGGCACTCTGATTAAGGGCAAGAATGCCCATAACTGGGCCTTCACAACAGAGTCTCAAACCAATCTCAATGGTCGTCCACTTTATTGGCCACGCGGCAAAGGTTGGGGCGGATCAAGCTCGATCAATGGCATGATCTACATTCGCGGCCATGCCCGCGACTATGACCAATGGGCCCAAATGGGTCTGAAGGGGTGGAGCTTTTCCGAAGTTCTGCCCTATTTCAAGCGCTCTGAAACCTTAGAAACAGGCGGCGACGCATTTCATGGGTCCACTGGTCCGCTGCATGTCTCCTGGGGCAAATCAACCAACCCGCTTTATCATGCCCTCGTTGAATCCGCGGTGCAGGCTGGCCACAAGAAGTCAGATGACTTCAATGGCTATGACCAAGAAGGCTTTGGCTCGTATCAATTGACCGTCAAAGATGGTGAGCGTTGGTCCGCGTCGTTTGCTTACCTCAAGCCAGCCCTGTCACGCCCAAATCTGGCCGTGCGCAGCCACGCGCACACGACCAAGCTTCTGTTTGAAGATAAGGTCTGTGTGGGCGTGGAATATGCCCATGATGAAAAATCTCCCCGCTCCCGCGTTTATGCCAACAAGGAAGTTTTGGTCTGCGCCGGGGCCGTGCAATCGCCGCAGATCTTAATGGTTTCGGGCATCGGCCCAGCCGAGGCGCTGCAACGGGTTGGCGTTGAAGTTCTGGTTGATAGCCCAGATGTGGGCCAAAATCTGCAAGACCATTTGGACGTATTGCTCCTACAAAATTGCACCCAACCCATCACGGCTTTCTCGCTGAACCGGGGCCTGAAACAATATCTGACCGCATTGACCTATTTGTTCCGCAAGGAAGGCCTGGGCCGGGAAAACTTCCTCGAATCTGGTGGTTTTGCGAAATCGCGGGAAGGCCTCGACCGGCCTGACCTGCAGTTCCACTTCGTCAACGCCTTGGTACAAGACCATGGCAATGTCGCTGCTACCCAAGACGGTTTCTCGTTGCACGTCTGCCAATTGCGCCCCGAAAGCCGGGGCAAGGTCACGCTAGCCAGTGCCAACCCCTTTGCAGCGCCAAAGATCGACCCCAATTATCTTGCCACCGAAGAAGACCGCCGTGCCCTGCGCGAAGGTCTGAAAATTGGCCGCAAGGTTCTCAGCCAACCTGCCCTATCCCCGTATCGCGGGGAAGAGTTTAAGCCCGGCGCGCACGTTCAATCTGATGACGAGATTGACGCCTATATCAAGGCTACGGCTGAGACGATCTACCACCCCATCGGCACCTGCCGGATGGGCAGCGATAAGGACTCGGTTGTCGATAAGGATTGCAAAGTACGCGGCGTGAAGAACCTCCGCGTCGTCGATGCTTCGGTGATGCCGACCCTGATTGGCGGCAACACCAATGCCCCCACCATGATGATCGCCGAGAAAGTCTCCGACCATATTCGCGGAAAGAAATTCTTGCCTGCCGACGAGGTTGCGGTGGCATAGGCGGCGTTTTGGTAGGCACCACTGTCACCCTAGCCGCAGCGAAGCGCAGAGCGGGGACCTCAAAGGAACGCGTGAGCCACGAGCTGCGCATCTGTACGCGGTAACATGCGCAGCTAGTGCTGCGCGCTCCTTCCCACCAACACCCATAGCCCCGCGCGGAAAACCACCGGGGGTGCACCTTAAAGAGGGGCCGGGGCGCGTGGTACGCGCCAAATAGGGTGGGCCAGATTAACGGACTGGCCCGGAATACGACGCAAACCATGCGCCCCGGCTGAAATAAGTACGTGTGCCCAAGGGAGGATCATGAGCCCTCCTCGGTGGTGACATTCCCCCCGCCTAGTACGTAAAGGCTTCTCATAAGCGCGTTTTGATCCAACGGATCAAAGTTGCGCGCCTATGTCTTGTAAGCGCGCTTTGATCCGAAGGATCAAAGTTGCGCGCCAACAAAAATGTAGCTACCCGCGAGTTTGGACCAAGCCTATTGAAAGACCTGACCTCCGGCTTCACA
>CAMDDL010000047.1 GCA_945891505.1 Maricaulis salignorans
TGTTCAGCGCAGAATTGCTCCAGCGAGGTGACGGCCTCTTTGCGCAGGGTAGGCGGTAAGGGCTTCATGGCATGTATGCCTTTCGGGGGTTAGCTGGCCTGTGCGCCGGATCCCAACTTGCGAAATGCATGGGCTTTATAGACGCCCAAGATTTTCAGCTCTGCGGAAAAGAATTTCAACTCCTGCAGCGCCAGTTGCACATTGCGCTCATTGGGATGGCCCTCAATGTCGGCGTAGAATTGGGTGGCGTTGAAACTGCCGCCAATCTGATAACTCTCAAGCTTCGTCATGTTGACGCCATTGGTCGCAAAACCGCCCATCGCTTTATAAAGGGCGGCAGGAATATTGCGGACTTGGAACACAAGGCTGGTGATGCACTTGCCATCTTCCATCTCTGCATCGTCTGGCGAGGCAGAGAGAATGACAAAGCGGGTCGCGTTATGGGGCTCATCCTCCACATCGGGCCGCAGGATCGGCAGATCATAAAAGGCAGCCGCGAGGGTTGAGCCTAGGGCTGCCACGCTTTTGTCGCCCATCTCGCTAATTTCGCGGACAGCGCCAGCCGTATCCGCGGTCTTAACGGCTTCAGCCCCCAATTCGCGGATGATTTTGCGGCACTGGCCAAGCGCCATGGGGTGCGAGCGGATCTTTTTGATATCAGCCAAAGTCGCGCCCTTCACGCCCACCAATTGGTGGTGGATGGGGGCGAAATACTCCCCGACGATGTAAAGGCCCGCTTCAGGCAAAAGATGGTGCACATCGCCGACGCGGCCGGCCAAGGTGTTTTCAATCGCAATCATCGCGCGAACAGCCTTGCCACTGGCCACCGCGGCAAACGCATCTTCAAACGTCTGACAGGGCATAGGCTCTAAAGAAGGACATGCCGCTTTGGCGGCTGCATGGGAATTGGCCCCCAATTCGCCCTGAAAGGCGATCTTACCTTCAACAAAATCGCTCACTTTGCCTGCTCCTGGTACCACGCTCTGGCACCTTCTAAATGTTCCGGCGTGTCAACGCCTTTGGGGAATTCATCGACGGCGCGGGCGACAATCGTCATACCTAGCTCTAGCGCCCGCAATTGCTCCAGCTTCTCACGTAGCTCCAATGGCGACGGGGGTGCAGCCACGAAGCGCGCGAGAGCTCTGCGCCGCCACACATAAAGGCCAACATGGCGCTGAATAGGCCCCGGGCCACTTGGTGCGTCGGCCCTCGTGAAATAGAGGCAGCGACCCGTTGTCGCACCCCCTGCGCCATCATCTGGCCAAGAAACCACAGCCTTCACCACATTGGGATCGGCCCGTTCGGCTGAATCCTTGCTGGGCGAAACCAAGGTGGACAAGGCAGCATCTGGGGCATCTTCAAGTGCTGCAAGCGCCTGTTGGATTAAAGCGGGGTTGAGTGTTGGCATATCGCCTTGCAGATTGATGATCGGGTCATAATTGCCTTCGGGGTCTAATTCCGCCAGCGCGGCATGAATTCGGTCCGAACCAGAGGGCAAATCGGGGTCTGTCAGCACAGCCAAGGCACCAGCAGCTTGAGCCGCGGCGACAATCTCAGGCTCTCCCGCAGCGACTGCGACCGGGCTTAGCCCTGCCAAAAGTGCGCGTTCGATCACCCGCGCAATCATCGGTTTGCCGGCGATATCAGCCAAAGGCTTGCCGGGTAGCCGGGTCGCGGCCAAACGGGCGGGGATGACAATAAGGGGTTGCGACATGGTGATGACCCTTTGCGAGGAGGCGTTCTTAATGCCCAAAGCCACAGAATGCGAGCCTAAGTCTGCGCGGTGCCACAGCACAAACTGTTGAAAGCCGCTAAGACGCATGCCATAGGACAATCTAATACGCAAAGTCCGCAAATCGCCCTTGAAAGAATGAGGTTTGGTTGAGGACTGCCGCGATGCAACAGGGATATTAGCACCGTTATGAGCAGCAACAATCTGTGGTTCAACATGGTAGCTGGCGCCGTTTTGGCGACCGGCTTGGGGATTATGGGCCTTCGTACGATGGGCGATATGGTTTATGCCAACGATCACGCAGCCGTCGGCTATCCAGTCGAAGTTGCAGAAGCACCTGCCCCCGGTGAAGAGGCCGCTTCTGGTCCTGAATTGATGCCGGACTGGGGCTCTTTGATGGCCGATTCCGTGCAGACCGCTGCCCTGATTGAGCAAGGCGACAAATTGCATAAGGTCTGCGCGTCTTGCCACAGTGTTGATGCAGGCGGTGCCAACAAAACTGGCCCAGCCCTTTATGGTATTTTTGGCCGCACAGCTGGCACCCATGCTGGCTTTGCTTATTCCGACGCGATGAAAGCCTATGGCAAAGCTTGGGATTATGACGGGCTCTATAACTTCTTGAAGGCACCCAAAAGCTATATCAAGGGCACCGCCATGGCTTATGCCGGTATGGGAAAGTCGTCTGACCGGGTGGCCTTGGTTGCTTATCTGCATTCGCTGTCGCCATCGCCAGCCCCGCTGCCTGCGCCAGACCCAACGCGTGATCCCGCTCAAGTTGCCGCCGCCGCTGCTGCGCCGGCAGACGCCGCCGCTCCGGCGGCCGAGGGTGGTGCTGCTCCTGCAGACACTGCCGCGCCCGCCGCAGAACCAGCCGCTGCACCGGCTCCTGAAGCCGCACCAAAATAAATCTGGTCGGCTCCCTAAACCGACCCATGTTTAGGTCTGACTCAAACGAAAATTGGAAAATGGGGCAAGTTAGGCTAACTTGTCCCTTCATAACCAAAAGCTCACTCAGTGGAGACGCCCCATGAAAGTCCTCGTACCCGTTAAGCGGGTCATTGATTATAACGTGAAGGTCCGCGTAAAGCCCGATCAAACCGGGGTGGACTTGGCAAACGTCAAAATGTCGATGAACCCATTCTGCGAAATCGCTGTGGAAGAAGCCGTTCGTCTGAAAGAAAAGGGCGTTGTGACTGAGATCGTTGCCGTCTCGATCGGTCCTCAACAAGCGCAAGAAACCATCCGGACAGCTTTGGCCATGGGTGCGGATCGCGGCATCTTGATCCAGACCGATGACGACTTGGAGCCTCTGGCTGTTGCGAAGTTGTTGAAGGCTGTTGTCGGCGAAGAAGCACCAGAATTGGTCTTGATGGGCAAGCAAGCCATTGATGGCGACAATAATGCGACCGGCCAAATGATGGCAGCGCTTTTGGGCTGGCCACAGGCGACTTTTGCTTCGAAAGTTGAAATCGCCGACGGTAAAGCAAGCGTCACCCGCGAAATCGATGGTGGCCTTCAAACGCTGGAAGTGGCTTTACCTGCGATCGTGACCGCCGATTTGCGCTTGAACGAGCCACGCTATGCCTCGTTGCCGAACATTATGAAGGCCAAAAAGAAACCAATCGACGTAAAGTCGACGGCAGATTATGGCGTCGATGTCGCGCCACGTCTGAAAGTATTGAAAGTGACCGAACCACCCAAGCGCGCTGGCGGCATTAAAGTTGAAAGCGCCGAGCAATTGGTTGGCAAACTCAAAGAAGCAGGGGTCCTCTAATGGCAGTTCTCGTTGTTGCAGAGCACGATAATGCGTCGGTGAAGGACGCAACCAACAAAACAGTTACGGCCGCTCTGGCCCTGTCGTCGGATGTCGACGTGCTGGTCGCGGGTCTTAGCGCCGGTGCCGCCGCTGCGGCGGCTGCCGGTATCGCAGGGGTTCGCAAAGTCCTCCACGCCGAAGGTGCTGCCTTTGAGCAGAATGTGGCTGAAGCTGTTGAAGGCCTGATTGTGCCTTTGATGGCCAATTATGACGCCGTTCTGTTTGCGGCCACCGCGACTGGCAAGAATGCGGCACCTCGCATTGCAGCCGCTTTGGATGTTTCGCCCATTTCGGAAATCCAAGAAGTCGTCAACGCTTCCACGTTTGTCCGCCCAATTTATGCTGGTAACGCGCTGGAGACGATTGAAACCTCTGACGCCAAGAAGGTGATCACCGTTCGTACTACCGCCTTTGCCGCTGCAGGTGCCGGTGGTTCTGCAGCCGTGGAAACCGTCACAGCAGGCGCACCTTCCGCTACTGTGGTGTTCAAGGGTGCTGAGATCGTCAAGTCTGATCGTCCAGAACTGGCAGGCGCCAAGCGTGTTGTGTCCGGTGGCCGTGCCATGGGTTCGGCGGACGAGTTCCACACTGTGATCGAGCCTTTGGCCGATAAATTGGGTGCAGCCGTTGGTGCATCACGTGCGGCTGTGGACGCAGGTTATGCGCCGAATGACTATCAAGTAGGCCAAACCGGCAAGGTCGTCGCGCCAGAGCTTTACGTGGCTGTCGGGATTTCCGGTGCCATCCAGCATTTGGCGGGCATGAAGGATTCTAAGGTCATCGTCGCCATCAACAAAGATGCCGACGCGCCAATCTTCGCCATTGCCGATTATGGCCTGGTTGCCGACTATAAGTCAGCTGTACCAGAGCTGATGGGTGAATTGGCCAAAGCCGGTCTCTAATCGAAAAATAGGCCTTCGGGCACAGGACTAAAAAACGAACGCTTCCCTGCTCAGCGGGGAAGCGTTTTTGTTTTGGAACTCAACACCTAAACCTGAAAGCGTCGGTCTTTGACGGCCAGATAGGCAAAGCGCTTCACTTCCCGGCGGCCCCGCGTGACGGTATCGAGGACAAGGCCTGAGAACACCGAAATCACCGCTGTAATCATCAAAGCGCTGGCTAAAATGGCGGTCGGGAAGCGGGATACGAGGCCTGTCGCTAAGAACTCCATCACCACCGGAATGCCAAGTCCTAAGGCGATGAGCGCGAGTAAAGCGCCTAAAATACTGAAGACCGCCAGGGGGCGTTCTTCCCGCACGAACAAGCCAATGATGGAAACGATACGTATACCATCGCGAATAGTATTGAGCTTGGAAATCGACCCTTCGGGTCGTTCGGCATAAGGGGTTGGTTGCTCCTTAATGGTCATGCGCAACTCAAGGGCATGAACCATCAGCTCCGTCTCAATCTCAAACCCACTCGAATGGGCCGGGAAAGACTTCACAAATCGGCGGGAGAAAATCTTATAGCCCGACAGCATGTCAGTAGTCATTTGGCCAAAGACAGCGCTGACCAAACCGGTCAATAAGCGATTGCCAAAGCGATGGCCGGGCCGATAGGCCTTCACCGCGGTGTCGACACGGGCCCCATTAACCAGATCGGCATGGGTGGAGATCATTAGATCAATCAGTTTCGGGGCTGAAGGCGCGTGATACGTGGCATCGCCATCAATCATCACGTAGATATCGGCCTCAATGTCGGCAAACATCCGGCGAACAACTTCACCTTTACCGGGGCGATCTTCGCGACGCACAATCGCACCGGCGGCAACCGCGCGCTCAAATGTGTCATCGGTTGAGCGATTATCATAGACATAGATCTTGGCGTTGGGCAGCGCGTGAGCAAAGTCTTTAACGACGGTCGCAACGGTCGCGCCCTCGTTATAGCACGGCACCAGCACCGCAATCGACAGATCGTGTTTATCTAAGTCTGACATCAGAACCTCTACGCCACTTTGCCTTAGGGTGGGTCGGCGAAATTACGAAGCGGGATTTGCACAGATCGCCCAAAGAGGGGGTCCCATGCGATCACACGCGAATTGCAACAGTCAGACGGAGTAGCTAGAGGGGGATAAGATTTTCGGCGATGGGCACATCGCGACTCGATTGAGGAAACCGGCGTGTCTGAACAAGTCCAAGATGTCCCAACTCAAACCAAGCATCGCTCTGGTTTAGACCTCCTCGACTTTTTCTGCCAAGGCTGGCGACCGCATGTTCTGATCCTCTTGGTATTGCTCGCATGTGCCCTGCCGGGTTTCATCGCGCTACAACCCCTCGACCGGGACGAGAGCCGCTTTGTGCAGGCGACCACTCAGATGTTCGAAACCGGCGATTTCGTCCGCATCAGCTTTCAAGACGAGCCCCGGAACAAAAAACCCATTGGCATTCACTGGCTTCAGGCGGCAACTGCGGGCCCGCTCAATGGACCAGAGACCCGAACGGTTCAGGCATTTAGGATTCCATCTCTATTGGGTGCTGGCTTGGCGGCTTTGTGCGTGTTTCAGATCGGGGCCTTGCTCTATAGCCGTCGCGTTGGGTTGTTGGCTGGCCTTGCCATTGCTTGTGGCCTCTTATTGTCGACCGAAGCAGGTATCGCCAAAACCGATGCGGCACTGGCTGGCTTTACCGCCTTGGCTTATTTGGGGCTGGCAAAGCTGCGCGCATCACCTTCAGGAATAGCAAAAGATTGGGCACCTTGGGCACTGTGGATTGGCCTTGGCATGGCGGCTTTGATCAAAGGCCCCATCGGACCGCTCTTGGTCATCCTATCGGGCGTCATGCTGCTCGTGTGGGAACGTGATGTTAGCTGGGTAAAGCGGGCGGTGCATGGGCCGTCCATGCTGTTGGCAGCGGCGATTGTATTGCCTTGGTACATCGCAATCTGGCAAGCGACCAATGGACAGTTTTTCTTCGATGCTGTTGGTCAAGACCTTGCACCCAAGCTTGCCGGACAATCTGAGAACAAGAGCGTGCCGCCCGGTGCCCATCTTTTGCTGTCACCCGTCATCTTTTGGCCAGGCAGCATCCTGATTCCGCTTGCACTTTGGACAGCGTGGCGAGAGCGTAAAGATGCACGCGTGCGCTTTCTGCTTGCTTGGCTGATACCTGGCTGGTTGATGTTTGAAGCAGCCCCAGCGAAGCTCGCCCATTATACGCTGCCGGTTCACGGCGCTGTCCTGCTCTTAGGCGCGATTGGCCTTCTGGGTGCAGGTTGGCACAAAGCTTGGCTGCGCTGGACAAGTGTGGTCGTTTTAGGCTTGGGCACCTTAATCATGACCGCGCTGCCCCTTGTCCTCGCGCAGGATATTGCAGCAGGTACGCAGAGCAAGGCCATACAAGCCAGCACAGCGATTGGCCTTGTCGGAATAGTCGCCCTTGTGCTGGTGCTACGCCAATCCCGCTGGGCTGGTGGCGCCTTGATTGGCAGCGCAATCGTCGCCAGTCTTGCAATCAAAGGCCTGTTCGTGCCGTCGATCCCGCAACTCGATCTAAGTCAGCGCGTTTCTGCCGCCTTGGTCCAAGAGGGTTTACACCCACGCTTGTCGCCCGGACGACCTGGGCCTTTGATTGGAGCAGGTTATCAAGAGCCCAGCCTGATTTTCCTGACACGAAGCGATTCAGCCCTTTCCAGCGTGACAGCCGCTGTTGCTGCGGCAAAGCCCGGCGCAGGCCTCGTGGTCAATGCTGACCCCCAATTTGAGGCCCCGCTAATCGACGCCTTGGCACAAAAGGGCTTAAACGTCGCATGGCGCGGCAGCCCACTCGCGGGTCTCAACTACTCAAAGGGCGACGATGTCACCCTTAAGATTGGTGAGGTCGTGGCTACGCCTAAACGTACTCAGGCGAGCGGCCCCCAGCGCTAGACCGCGGTGTGTGCGCCGCAGGTGGCGCAAACTCTAGGTAGGCTTGGCGAATGTCGGACGCTAGTTTCAACAATTTGGGCAAAAGCTCACCAATCGCGCGATCATCGCTCAAGGCCGAGCGAATAAAGCGCACAGTTACCGCTGCCAGAACCTCCGGTCCATCGCCTGCGGAAGGCCGCAGAACTGGAACCGCAATGTTGATTTCGCCGCCAATGGGTTTCGCATCAAAGGCAAAACCGCGTGTGCGAATGTCTTCCAATTGCCCTTTAAGCGACGTATGCCCCTGGCGATGGAGGCCAATTTCCTCCAGCAAATTGCGTTTATGCGAGGTCTCAAACGCTTGCACGACTTGGCCAGCACCGGATTCAAACAGATCCAAATGGGCACCACTGGTTAGGCGATTGAGGGCAAGGGGGCTGGTCCGATCTGTCGCAGCCCGCAAAATCAAGTCAGAGCCTGTCAGAGTCCAAATCCCAACTGGCCAGAGGATCTGCTTACCCAGAGCGGCGATTAGAGGCCAAGCCCCTTCCCGGATCCAAGCTTCGTTTTGCGCACCCTCGGCGAGATTGGTTACTGCCAAGGTGGGACGATAACGATCATCCATTTCATCGCGAATCACAAAGCCGCCCTGACACAGGGTTTCTAGAATGCGATAGGCGGTTGTTCGCGGGACACGGGCACGCTCTGCCACTTCAGTGACAGTCATACCGTCTTGACCGTTTAGCGCGCGAAGCGCCTCTAAACCGCGAAGTAAGGCTCGTATTGGGCGCACTGCCTCTGAATGGTCTTCTATCATTAGGTAACCCCTTATCTCCGGGTGCGCACTCGATCCCCCATAGAAAAGAATGTGACTAATTTTATTGACACAATAATGCGTCCAAATTTTTGGAATATCAAGCTCTATCGCGCAGGCCGCTGTGCTAATAGGCTATTTGGCGGTGATAACTCGCAGGAGCATCGCAAGCGCCAGCACGGGAGCAACCAAGATGACGCTGAAATGCCCAAAGGGCGGGCGAGCAAATTTCCAAAAATAATACAAAAAGCTTTGTAATTTTGCTATTTCGACGCGCCACGACGCCGCTTGACTGGTTCCGCCTATGTGTGTGGCGCGCGCGCTTGGATCAAATATGACCTTGCCGCCACCCAGGCGATAACGATGGCAGAGATCAATATCCTCAACATGGAGGAAATACGCTTCGTCAAAACCGCCAATCTGCCAGAATGCGTCGGCACGGGTCACCATCAACGCACCTGAAACAACTGGGGTCTCGATCGGGCACGTGGGCAAGGGCTCGCGGTTGCGGTTAAAGTCCCGCCATATACCCGCCTGCTCACTAGGGCGGCCCGCGCCTAAAAAACTGACGCAGGCAGACCACACGGACAATTTTCCGCGTCGGGCACCGCGTTGCTCAAGGCCTTGCGGGTCACAAATGCACCCGCCAACGAGGACAGGCCCAGATGCATCGGCGAGCGAGGCCATTTGCGCTAAAGCATCAGGCTCAACCACGCAGTCAGGATTCACAAATGCCAGCATGGAGCTAGTCGCGTGCTTTGCGCCAAGATTGCACGCACGGCCAAACCCGACATTGCCATGCCCGCTTATGAGCTTCAAGCGCGGCTCGGCCTCTGTCCAAGCGCCCAATTCTATTACGAACTCATCGGGATTGCCGTTATTGACGAGGATGATTTCCTCACAATCCGGACTTGCCAGCAGGTTTGTCAAACAAGCACGAAGAATATCCCCGCTATTATAGGTCACAACGACTGCGCTGGTGCGCGCCTCAACCCGCACGGCGCTCTCTCAAATCGTCCGCCCACCAGCGTGGGTTGCGCAACATGAACGAGAAAGCAATCAAAGTGGCGAAGCTCGCCCAAACCCACTCTCTCCAGGCCGAATGACTAAAGCCCCAATTGAGAGCAAGAAAGGTTAGACCGCCAACCAAAGCCGCTGTAGCGACGCGGTACTGCCCAAACACGCGAATCGCCACAACGCCTGCCATGATCAGCGTAACCGATGCCAAAAGCGCCCCAATTCCACCTGTTTCCAGCCAGATATGCATTGGCGCAGCATGGGGGTGCAATTGAATAATTGGCCACTCAAATCCACCATACATGATCGGCGTATCAAAGGTGCTACCCGCTCCTAATCCCCAGCCTGTCAGCGGCTTTTGAGCGATATAATTAGAAGCCGTCTCCCACATCTGCGCCCGACGGCCATAGGATAAGGGCATCTTGTCGCCGGGCAATAGCTGAAACGCGACCTTCGCGATTGCAGGATATATCAAAGGCGCAGCGGCAATTAGAGCTGCCGAGCCACCCGTCACCATGCCCAAAGCCAAGCGCGGAAAGCTCAAAGCAAACAAGGCAGCGATGGTGCCCACGGCAAGGCCCAAAACGTTGATGTCTGTCCCAAACTGAAGTGATACGAAAATCGATAAGGCAACCAAAAGAAGGCGGATGCGGGCATCAGACATTTGCTGATAAAGACACGCATAAGCGACCCAAAAGAGGGTGAGGGTCGCAGAAGCAGCGCGGCCCATATCCCCCGCAATCTCTAAAGGCTCTTTGTCTGGAGAAGCAAACCTGTTCATCGCATAGTGATTTATGGCTTCACTTACCAAAATGCCCAGAGACACAAAGACACCTGCAATAATGGCGCGTTGTGCCAAGAGGCGGTCTTCACCTTGGCAGCCATAGACTGCCCAAATGCCGATCGGTGCCAAGACAAAGACAGCGGCCAGCCGCCGAGTTGTCTCTGCGGCTAGGTCGCCGGCTGGAGACCAGAGCGAGGTTAACAGCACCCAAATCACAAACAAGAACAAACACAGCCACGTTCCGCCGTGCCTCTTCAAGGCAGCAACAAAGGCTTTATCGAGCGACTGGCCCGGCGCTCTGAAGCCGTAAATCAACCCCCATAGCCCCGCGATCCCCAAGCTCATAGCGAGGCCCGTAACACCGGTACCGGCAAAAAAGCCAAAAGCAATTCCAAAGGCCCCCGCGATTTTCGCGCGGGGATCTAAAGGTCTGTTTGGACTGGGGTCTAAAGGCACAGTACTCACGCAAGCGTCTCTTTCAGATCAGGGGCCAAACTCTCTGCCGTCAGGATCGCGACCGCCTCGTCCAATGTCATGATCTCTTGCGCTTGGCTGCCAAAGCGACGCAGGGCGACTTTGCCCTCTTCCGCCTCACGTCGTCCCACCACCGCCATGACAGGCACTTTGGCGAGGGAATGCTCCCGCACTTTGTAATTGATCTTCTCATTGCGCAGATCGGTTTCAACACGAATGCCCGCCCGCTTAAAGCGCGCCGCAACTTCGTGCCCATAATCATTGGCTTCAGACGTGATGGTCGCAACAACCGCTTGGACCGGGGCCAGCCATGTTGGCAAAGCGCCGGAGTAGTTTTCGATCATAATGCCGATAAAGCGCTCAAACGTGCCAAAAACAGCGCGGTGCAACATCACCGGGCGATGTTTTAAGCCGTCTTCGCCGGTATAGACCGCATCCAGCCGTTCGGGCAGGACATAGTCCAGCTGGAACGTACCGCATTGCCACGTGCGACCAATGGCGTCAGTCAGGTGGAATTCCAGCTTTGGACCGTAAAAGGCACCGTCGCCTTCCGCGATTACGAAATCGACTCCAACACTGGTCAAAGCATCGGCCAAGGCTTTTTCGGCCTTATCCCACGTCTCGTCCGTACCTGCCCGCTTTCCTGGCCGCGTTGCCAAACGGTAATGAATGTTGGTGAGACCACAGGCGGTATAGGCGCGATTGAACAGGTTTAAGAAGCGCTTGGTCTCCTCACCAATCTGATCTTCGCGGCAGAAGATGTGCGCATCGTCCTGAGTCATCTGGCGAACCCGCATTAAGCCGTGCAGGGCACCGTTGGCTTCATTGCGGTGGCAACAGCCAAATTCAGCCATCCGGATCGGCAGATCGCGATAGCTACGCTGGTCAGACTTGAAAATCTGAATGTGGGCCGGGCAATTCATCGGTTTTAGCGCCAACAAATCTGCTTCGCCAGAGAAGATGGGCGCACCTTCCTCGACTGAAGGGGCTTCATCGGGCACGACGAACATGTTTTCGCGGAATTTCTCCCAATGGCCCGATTGTTCCCAGAATTTTGACGCCAAAAGCTGGGGTGTTTTCACTTCAACATAGCCATCGGCATCAAGCTGGCGACGGATAAAGGCCTCCAGCGTGCGCCAGATCATATAGCCCTTGGGGTGCCAGAAGACCGAGCCTTGCGCCTCTTCTTGGAAGTGGAACAGATCAAGCGACTTACCAATCTTGCGGTGGTCGCGCTTTTCAGCCTCTTCCAAGCGCATCAAATGATCGGCCAATTGCTTATCATCGGCCCAAGCCGTGCCATAAATCCGCTGCAGCTGCGGGTTCTTGGGGTCGCCACGCCAATAAGCGCCAGCCAGCTTCATCAGCTTAAAGGCTTTGCCCAACCGACCGGTCGACGGCAAATGCGGCCCACGACACAAGTCCTTCCAGCTATCGCCTTGGCGGTAAACCGTGATGACTTCGCCCGGCGGGATGATGTCGTCGATGATATTGGCCTTAAACGTCTCACCAATCGCATTGAAATGTGCGATGGCGGCGTCGCGATCCATTTCCTCGCGCACGATGGGAAGGTCGGCATCGACAATCTCGCGCATGCGCTTTTCGATGGCTTCAAAGTCGTCGGTCGAGAATTTTTCTTCCCGGTAAAAGTCGTAATAGAAGCCATCTTCAACCGTTGGCCCAATCGTCACCTGCGTACCGGGGAAAAGCTCTTGCACGGCTTGGGCCAGTACGTGGGCGGTGTCGTGGCGAAGCACTTCGAGGCCATCGGCGCTGTCGCGCGTGACCAGTTCAAACTTCCCGCCGTGATCGAGCGGGCGGCTTAAGTCCCACCAGTGACCATCGACCTTTGCGGCGACGACTTTCTTGGCGAGGGATTTGGAAATGCCTTCGGCAATGGCCAAAGGCGTAACCTGCGGCTCATAGTGGCGGACGGCACCATCGGGGAATTCTAAGTTGATCATTTTGTTTACTGCCAGAGTGGAATTTCAAAGAGTAGCTTGCGTAGGAGTGCTTTGACCGTTCAACGTGCCATCTGCCCCATTCGGTTCGGCAAGACGTGCACCTAATTTCCAATCGCCATAGCACCAAGGCGTGAAGGCCGAGACTTCCTCGCAGGTGAGGGGTGCAGGATCATAACCAGACCCGCCACCAGGACGACATCGGCAGACCCGGGCGAACCCCATCCAAGATCCTCGCCAAGCGCCAAATTGGCGAACACAGTCTGCAGCATAATCGGAACAGCTTGGCAAATAACGACATTGTTGACCGATCAGCGGCGACAAGGTCACCTTGTAAACGCGCTGCGCGGCCAGAAGCGCCCGTGCCGGTACAGAAAGGGTCGTTGGTGTTGCCATGATTTTGTCAGCTGCGTCGTCAATCTGATTGGAAGCCAGAGCCGCTACATCCGGTGCCAAACCTCAGAGAAGAGAAGTCTATGTGGAACAGTCAGGCAGGGTGAAATCTTGCCGCAGCGAAGCGCCCTGCCGCGCCTCGCCGGCTTTAGTCAGTAGTCAAATGGGCAAACAGAATGGCAAACATCATCAGGCTCTATACCGCGATACAGGGTGGCTTGTCACCACCCCTTCAGTTAGATTTCACCTGTGGCCGCTTGCTTGGCCAATGCGCGCTCACACGCCTCCACAGCTGCCTCGAATGCCAAAAGCGCGGAGGTGTAGCGCGGGGGATATTCTTTGACGGCTTCGAGGTAGCGTAATTCCCAGAAACGCCCGGTCGGGGCGGGGCCTTCGCCTTTCAACATCGCCTTAAACGCATCACGTGCGGCACGGATTTCATCGGCGGTGGCACCCACAATATGGCGCATCAAAATGCTGGCGCTCGCTTGCCCTAAAGCGCACGCCTTTGGCTCAATCCCCGCCGCGATGACCTGACCATCCTGCAGACGAACATCCAATTCGATCTCAGACCCGCATAAGCGAGAAACCCGATGCGACCGCCCATCAGGGCCTTCCAGCAAACCGACACGGGGAATGTCAGCCGCCAGTTCCAGAACGCGCGAAGAATAAAGGTCTTGGCTCATGAGGCCTACATAGGGATTTGTTGGGGCGTTGGAAGGGCATGATGGCGGCTTTGCGCCTTCCAACGGTATTTCTGATGTGCTTCAATAAGGATTATGATTATTGAGCATGTTATTGCCCTCTGCAGATCATTTGAGTCTGAAAGCCTCGCCTTTTGGGTTGACGGAGGTTGGGGGGTAGACGCACTTTTGGGCCGACAGACCCGATCTCATTCAGATCTCGACTTTGCTGTCAAACACGAAGACCTATCTGCCTTCCAAAGCGTAATGGAGCTTCAAGGCTATGTGCGTGTCCTCTCTTCAGAAGGCGCAGAGTGGAACTGGGTCTTTCGGCACACAAGCGGTCGAACTGTCGACTTGCACGCGTTTGTCCTTGACCAACATGGCAATGGCTTACTGGGTGACCCAGCCAATGGTGAGATGTACCCGGCCGGAGCCTTTGAGGGTATAGGGCGCATTGGCTCAACCAATGTCAGCTGCATCGCCGCGCCTTTCGTCCTCGGGTTCCGCAATGGTTTCGAGCCCCGTGATGTTGACTATCATGACGTCAATGCCCTTTGCGCCCAGTTTGGTTTGGCATTGCCATGCCGGTTTCAAGCGAAACAGGATAAGCAATCCAATTAAGCTAACGGATCACACGAACCGCTGGCTACAGGTGTTTGCCTCGCTGTCACCGCTTGCGAATAACACTAGCAAAGAAACTGAAGGCTTCGTGGAAGGTTGGGTGCCAGCTTTCGTCAAGCGTTAGGTCTATTGGATGCCAAAAGAATGTAAAAATATGGCCATGGTCGTCTTTAGTGGCATATGACCATGTATCGAGAAGCCCCGTTGAATGCCACCTATAGAAATGCCAAGTCGTCTGGTCGGGACTGATCAGCGCGCTGCCAAATGGCTCCATGGGATCGGGGCAGACCAAACCGCTTTCTTCAAAAAGTTCGCGCTTTGCCGCATCTGAAGGGGTCTCACCCTTTTCAATCGTTCCTCTAACAAACTGGCGCCCGGCCAAAGGATGGATGAAGGCAAGAACTTCCAACCTCCGATCTGGGGTTCTGGTAACGACTGGGCAGGCTTTCTGGACGTTCAGCATGAGACAATGAAGGCTAGTGGTTTATTCGATGTCAATGTCGCACATCGCACGCATTCCTGCCAACCTTGAATTAATGCGACCGGTTTCAGAGACCCAATGTTAATCCAAATGAATTAGAAGAGGTATGGAATTATTGCGAGTATACCGCCTTGATACGTCCAAATGCGCTGCACAGACACTTTGCCAAAGTCCGACAGGAAACCCCCTTCATCGTCTTGATGATTGTGATCGCGGGCAGTGCATTTGCCCTAACATCCAATCAAATTTGGCCATTGATTTGGGCGGCCGGGTTTGTAGCGCTGTTTATGGTGGACATTTGGTTTGCCGGCTGGTTGCTGCGAAGTGGGCGCGATCATTTGCGTACCAAGACCGCGGCAATCCAGTTAGGTGCGATCTGCGGCCTAACCGTTTGCGGCTTCATGATCGCCCCGATTGCGATGATCTCGACGAATGATTTGGCCTTGGCGATTGCCGCAACGGCTATGTTGGCCGCTTCTGCGACCAGGGCCACGGGCATTTTGTCGATCTCCCGCCTTTCTGGCAGCATAACCTTAGCGCCATTTGTAGTGTTGCCGGTGCTGAGCTTATTGTACCCGCTGATTGACCATAAAAGTCCCTCGGAGTTCAGCCACTACGTCGCCTGTCTAGCTGCTATCTGCTCGCTTGCTTATTCTATCATTGCTTGGCACGGGCGCGATGTTGTTGAGCAAAAACTTGAGCGCGCCCGCAAAGAAGCTTTGGCGCAAGGCCGCGCCGCTGCGCGTGATGCAATGATCTCAAAATTGATCTTCAAACATACCAGCATGCGCGCCGCCCTATTTGATACCGAGGCCCGCTTTATTGCGGTTAATGAGGCGTGGCTTGGGGCGGCCCAGCTGAGCGAGCAGGACGTCTTAGGCAAGACCATGGCCGAAGCTATGCCTTCAGCTAAGCAGGACTGGCAACAAGCAATCGCCTTGGCCCTGACTGGGGTCAGCAGCCAACAAGCAGGCGACCACCGGGTGCGGGTGGACGGGGTAGAAGTCTATCTCGATTGGGAAGTACACCCTTGGTTTACGCCCAACGGCAAGATTGGCGGGGCGATTGGCTATGCTCAAGACGTCACCGAGGTTTCCCTCGCGCGCGCAGATGAAAAAGCCAAACAACAACGTTTGACCGTTATGATTGCGCGCGCGCAAGAGGCCTTGGACGAGAAGCGCAAACTCTTGGAAGAAATCTGTGGTCCAGAAGTGTTGAGTTTAAAGCCAAGCCGGCCCTCTTGGCATGAGAAACTCGAGATTTTGAAAGAGCCGCTCGATATGTCGGGGGATCAAGACCCAAACAATCAAAGTGCCGGGCAATTGTTGGCAGGCTTTGAGCGCGTTCTGAGCGATATCGACCAACGTGACAATTTGCTGGCGACTGCCGTGCAACAATTGAGCGAAGCTCGCCTGAATGCAGAGATCGCCAGCCAAGCGAAATCACAATTAATGGCCAATGTCAGCCATGAACTGCGCACCCCGCTTCACGCCATTCTGGGCTATACTGAAATGCTGATCGAAGATGCCGAACAGGACGGCAGGCAAGATGCTGCCCGTGATGCGCGCAAGGTTCAGGATTCAGCCCATCACCTCTTGAAATTGATCAATAAAATCCTCGACCTTGCAAAGATTGAAGCGGGCAAAATGGAAATCACCCACGAACCGGTAAACTTGGCCGAGCTGGCTGATGAAGTCCTGCAGAGCTTGGGCCCTTTAGCAAAAAATCGTGGCAATCAAATGATTTTGGCAAGTCCAGACGACCCGATCGTCGTTCTAACCGATGGGTTCCGCCTGCGCCAATGTTTGATGAACCTCATCTCCAATGCGATCAAATTCACTCAAGATGGGCAAGTCGCTGTCACGTTTGAGAAACAGCGCACAGCAACAGGGCGTGCACAGTACGAAATCAAAGTGGCCGACACAGGCATTGGGATGAGCGCGGAAGCTCAATCCCGATTGTTTGAGCCGTTCCAACAGGGTGATGGCTCGGTGACGCGCGTTTATGGCGGAACCGGCCTTGGCCTCGCCCTTACCCGCGAAATGATGCAACTCCTCGGTGGAACTGTTGGTGTAGAAAGCGTTGCCGGACTTGGATCAACCTTTACCCTCTCGCTGCCCGCCAAAGGCTTGCAGGCCAAGGATGTCGATGTGCAGATTGCGGCAGACGAGGCTGCGCCATTAATCCTCGTGATCGATGATGATGAAGTCAGCAATACGTTGGCGCTGCGGGCCGCTCAAAGCCTAGGCCTGAATAGCGCGATGGCGTCTACAGGCAGTTCGGCCCTCGCCTATTTGGCCAATCGCGTCGTTGATCTTGTAATCTTAAACCTCGAACTGCCAGATATGGACGGTTATGCCTGTCTGGCCGCTCTGCGCACCAATGCAGCGCTGAATGACACACCAATTGTTGTGATTGCGGCCGATGATGATCAACGCAAGTCGATCGCCCTTGGCGCACAAGAGCATTTCATGAAGCCAGTTTTAGGCTCAGTTTTGGGCGCTGCGATTGCGCGGCTCATCCGTCCGAAGAACGAAATCCTCGATGCCGAAACCATTGAGTTGCCGCGCTATCGCCAATGGAAAGCCAAAGCATGACCTATGGGACACAGTTTTGTCTATTCAAATGCCTGCAAATCATGAAATTGCTGAACGGGAAGTAACAGGGGACAGTCATGCAAAGAATTTTGCTGGCCGAGGATCATGACGACAATCGCGAAATGCTGATGCGTCGTCTTACACGGGCTGGATTTGAAGTGCGCGGGGCCAGCGACGGTCAAGACGCCCTAACCCAAGCTTTGGCATGGAAGCCAGACCTCGTGCTGATGGATGTATCCATGCCGATTATGTCGGGCCTCGATGCGACGCGCATGATCCGCGCGAAGCTTGGCGCGACCATCAAGGTTATTGCTTTGACCGCCCATGCGATGAACGAATCCCGCGAAGCGTGCTTTGAAGCAGGCTGTGATGCCTTTGCCACCAAGCCGGTGGATTGGCCGAACCTGATGGAAGAAATGAACCGCCAATTTCAGGGGAGGCCAACGGCATGACCGAAGACTTCCAAAATCAATTTGCCAACACCAACATCCTAATTGTCGACGACATGCAGGATAACATCGATGTGCTGGCCCGGCGCCTGCGCAACCGTCAGGCCACCGTCTATGAGGCCAGTGACGCCACAGAAGCGCTGGATATTCTAAGCGTCTCGCCGATCGATATCTTGTTGCTGGACGTTATGATGCCGGGTCAAAGTGGGCTGGATGTGGTCAAAAAGATCCGCACCAAACGCTCTGCCGCCGCTTTGCCCATCATCATGGTCTCTGCCCGGACCGACCAAGCCATGATGGTGGAGTGTTTACAGGCGGGCGCTAATGACTATGTGACAAAGCCCGTGGATTTTGAGCTCGTTAGCGCCCGTATCGCGACCCAATTAAGCATCCGAGATACCTATCGTGCCGCGCTTCGGGATCGATCAAAACAGATCGGCCTAGCAGAGGAAAGCCGCGTTCGGCTGGCGGTAGCCGAAGCCAAGATCGCAAGCTTAACGGGTAAGGGTTAAGCGGGCCAAAGCCCCTTAGCCCTTATAGTCATGCCACAGACCTGTGCCGTCTAAGAGCTGCAGCCCGCCTTCAGTTTCCCGCACATAAGTAGGGTCGAGTGGGGCCTTAAATGCCCCACCGGGTACATCCAAAACATAGGTTGGCTGGGCGAGGCCCGTCAGCGTGCGGCGTAACCCTGCCATAAGGTCTTGGCCTTCTGTAATCGGCAACCGAAAATGGCCGGTGCCGGGAGCCAAGTCCGGATGATGCAGATAATAGGGCTTTACCCCAAGGGCGACAAAGCCGCGCATCAGGTCTTGCAGCACATCCAAGCGATCATTCACGCCCCGCAGTAGAACCGACTGACTAACCAAACTAATCCCCGCCTCACGCATCCGAATAATGGCGGCTTTGGCTTCGGCGGTGAATTCACGCGGATGATTGGCATGAATGGCGACCCAGCTTGCGACGCCCTCTGCCCGTAGCGCGCCTACAAAGTCATCGGTCACACGTTCAGGTGCCACAACTGGCACACGCGTATGCCACCGCACGACTTTCACATGCTCAATGGCGGCCAAGGCTTGCACAAAGTCGCGCGCGCGACGGGCTGACAGCATAAAGGGGTCGCCGCCCGTCAGTATGACCTCAAAAATCTGAGGACGTGCGCGGATGTAATCCAAAGCTTGATCTAGGTTTTCGCCCACCAAAGCCTCGCCACCGGGCCCCACCATCTCGCGGCGGAAGCAGAAGCGGCAATAGACAGGGCAAACCGACAGGACCTTCAGAAGAACGCGGTCTTCATAGCGGTGGACGAGGCCCGGCACTGGCGAAAAGGCGGCATCATCAATCGGGTCGGCGCTTTCCTCTGGACTTTGCTGCAGCTCCAGCTCCGAAGGTACAAATTGCGCCCGGATCGGGTCTTGCGGGTCGGCCCT
>CAMDDL010000048.1 GCA_945891505.1 Maricaulis salignorans
CCTTTGCGCTGGTCATTGGTCTGGTTGTTGGCAATTTGGTCCAACCTGGCGCGGGCATGAATATCGACCCTGCGACACTCGATGGGAAGCTCGTTGAGAATTACACCCAACGTGCGCACGAGCAGAGCCTCTTGGGCTTTGTCATGAACATCATTCCAAAAACGCCGATTAGTGCGTTGGCCGAAGGCGAAATCTTGCAAGTGCTCTTGATTGCGGTGCTAACCGGGATCGCCATTGCCGCTGTGGGCGAGCCCGCACGGCCGCTCTTGACTGTGTTAGAGGCGGCGAGCCAAGTCGTTTTCAAGCTGGTTCATATGTTGATGAAACTGGCACCCATTGGTGCCTTTGGTGCAATGGCCTTCACAATTGGTAAGTTTGGCGTGGCAAGCCTGATCAGCCTCGGCTCGCTCATTATCACCTTCTACGTCACCTCGCTGTTGTTCGTGATCGTAGTGCTAGGCCTGATTGCCAAATTGGCTGGCTTCTCCATTTTCCAACTCGTCCGCTATATCAAGGACGAGCTTTTGCTCGTGCTTGGTACATCGTCTTCCGAGGCCGCGTTGCCGACCTTGATGGAAAAGCTAGAGCGGGCAGGGTGCCGAAAGGAAGTTGTCGGCATCGTTTTGCCAACGGGCTATTCCTTTAATCTGGACGGAACCAACATCTATATGACCTTGGCAGCGACCTTCATTGCCCAAGCTGTTGGTATTGACCTTTCGCTGCATGACCAACTGCTTCTGATCGGCGTGGCGGCCATCAGCTCCAAAGGGGCAGCAGGGGTAACCGGTGCCGGTTTTGTGATTTTGGCAGCGACCTTGTCGGTTGTACCGTCGGTCCCAGTCGCTGGCATGGCGCTGATCCTTGGCATTGACCGCTTTATGAGTGAGTGCCGCGCTTTGACGAACCTGATGGGCAACGCGGTTGCAACCATTGTGGTATCGCGTTGGGAAGGCGCTCTAGATGATGCCCAGCTAAAGCATGCGCTATCTTCAAAAAGTAATTCACAACCGAGCGTAAAAACTACCACAGACGCTAACAGCATAAATCCGGCGACAATTGACGTCGACTAATCTTAAAAAAGACAAAACAGGGGGAGAGCTAAAATGAGAAAACTTCCAGGCCTTTTAGGAACTACGGCCTTATTCACAGCACTGTTTGGTCAGGCGTTTGCACAAACCCCACAAGGTCAAGCGCCTCAGACCGAGCCCGAGAAAGCTGCCGAAACAATCATTGTTACCGGCACGCGCATTAAGGCGGCTTCTGATAGTGGTGCGGTAGCGGTCACGACGATCAGCCGTGATCAGATCGAAGCCTTGGGTCAGGCGTCCACGGGTGAGCTTATGGAGAATTTAGCCCAGGCTGGATCTTTTGAGATCAACGGGGCGGCAGATGGTCCAAATGATGCGCGCGGAGATATTGCAACTGTGAATTTGCGCGGGTTAGGGACAGGCAACACATTGATCCTGCTCAATGGTCGCCGGATTGCAGCCCACGCAGTCAACCAAGATATCGGCTCGACCCCCCGCCAAGTGACCAATGTGAATGCATTTCCCTCAGCCGGTATTGACCGGATCGAAGTGTTACGTGACGGCGCCTCAGCACTCTATGGATCGGATGCGACAGCCGGTGTGGTCAACACGCTGCTAACAACCGACTTTGATGAAACCCGTGTCAGTTTCAGAACCTCAAAATTGGGAACCGCTGATCATGGGGAATTCAGTGCGGATATCGCGCACGGATTCGGCTTTAATGGCGACAAGACCCGGGTGCTCGCAATTGGGTCTTGGTATCATAGGGACCCGCTCTATTCGTCACAATTGGGCGGCCAATTTCAAAGTGTTGATAAGCGGGCATTCTTGGGCTCAAGCCCCTATGCAACCGCAAACACCGACTTCCGAAATACCTCATCTGCTTCCCCGTTTGGCGAATTTGTCGCCGGTGCATTTAATGCAGATGGCACGCAGTTCCTGTCGCGCCGGGTTCGCCGCGGCACCACAAACCTGACCAACACGGGTGGCGTGTTCCATATCCAGCCTTGCGGATTTGCAGGCACCTTACAGCAATTTGGTGATCGTGGCGGACAAGGGTGTGTTGGCCTAGATGATAGCACTTTAGATATTGGCTTGCGGTATGACTTCAATGCGCTCCAGCCAAACAACGCCCGCAATGAGGGGGTGAATCTCGTACTCAAATCTGAGCAAGCCTTGGGTCGCCAACTCTTGACCGAAATCGATCGGATCAACCTATACGGCCAAGTAAAGCATGACTTCTCAGATACGATGGAGGGGTTTGCTGAAGCCCTCTATTACACAGCTGAGACAGCTGGTTCGCGTGCAACCCAGCCAATGGATTCAGGATTGGCATTCCTGATTGTGCCTAAAACCAATTTCTGGAACCCATTTGGTGCGGTAGGATCACCAAACCGGATCGCAGGGCTAAACACAACAGATGTACCAACCGCTGGTCTTGATGTTTTGATCCAGCAGTGGCGACCGATTGAGTTGGGCCTACGCAACATTGCTACCGAGACGACCACTTGGCGGGCTTTGGCTGGTCTTAAAGGGAATTGGAATGATTGGGACTGGGAAGGTGCCTTCGGCTATTCCAGCAACAAGACAACGGACAGCGAAAATAACCGCATTTCCAAGACACTTTTACAAGCGGAACTCGCGCGCTCCACAGCCGATGCAATCAACCCATTTGGTGGTGCAAATGCCAACACATCCGCACAATGGGACCGGGTTCGCATTACCAGCACCAATGTAGGCGAGACTGTCCTTGCAACCGGCGACTTCCGTGTCAGCACCGATGAACTCTTCAAAGGCTGGGCAGGTCCAATTGGGGCAGCTTTTGGGGCAGAATGGCGCTATGAAGAATATATTGAAAATCGCGATCCTCGTCTTGATGGAACGATCATTTTCAATAACGCCAATGTGTCAGGACGCTCGGACGTTGTCGGGGTTAGCCCGACGAACGACTCGACAGGCAAGCGAAATGTTTATTCGGCCTTCGGCGAAATGTTTATCCCATTGCTCGAAGGTGAGGGACTGTTCCCCAATAGCCTGACCCTTCAGTTGGCCGCGCGCGGCGAATATTTCGATGATCTCGAGGACGGTGCGATTAAGCCCAAAGTGGCGCTTTCCTGGTTCCCAATCTCGTGGCTGAATGTACGCGGTGCTTGGAGCCAAGGATTCCGGGTTCCAAATTTGGTCCAACTTAATCGCGGCGATATCTCGCGCTTGAACTTGGGCGTCGATGACTTCTGGCGCGCACCTGTAACCCTTGATGCGCAGTCGAATGGGGATGCTTATGTTGCGTCAGTCCGGCAGGCCAATCCAGGTTTGAAAAATGAAGATACAGAGACCGTCGTCCTTGGCACAATCGCAGACCTCAAAAAGGCCTTCGGCCAGTCTTGGATTCGCGATTTCCGCATAAGCTTGGACTATTGGAGCTTTAAACAGACAGATGTCGTGGGTGCTTTCGGGGATCAAGAAGCGCTTGCGCTAGACTTTTTGTTACGCCGTACGGGCTCATCTAATCCCAACGTCGTACGAGCCGCGGTAACCGACGCGGATCGGGCAGCCTATGCGGCTTGGAACGCCCGCAATCCAAATGACCAACGTCAAGCTGCTGGCTTGGTACAATTTATCGTGGATCCCTACATCAATTTGGATAGCCAGGATGCTGACGGCTTTGACCTCGGTGTCAATTTCACCATGCGTCCAAAGGGTGGCTTTGGAACCTTGGACTTTGACCTTGATGTGACCTACCTCAACAGCCTGAACGTCGTCCGAAACGACCTATTGGCAGCGCTTGCGAATGACCCATCCTTTGCCGGTGTGTTCTCGGAACTTCAAACCGATCGCATTCGTCTAGACGGAAATCCGCAATGGCGTACAAATCTGTCCGTGACTTGGACCAATGGACCCGTTGCCCTCGGTGTCTCTGCGCGTCAGATTTCTGACTTTCTCGACACCTCGGCGGATCCTGACCTGAATGGGGATGGCGTGCTGGACTTTTGGACGGTTGAAAGCGCGACACGCATCAATGCCTATGGTGAGCTAAGGCTTGGCGGAGAAGGTCGCCCTTATCGCGTTCGGCTGGGCGTCAACAACCTAACCGATGAGTTGCCGCCTCTAGTCGATGATTCACTCGGCTATTCGCCAGAGTTCCATTGGCTCAAAGGCCGCGAAATCTTCCTGCAAGTCCGGGCGACCTTTTAAGAAGCGGTCGTTATAGGCGAGCTTGGGAAGCGTAAAAGCGCTTCCCAAGCAATTTCTTATTAGCCTTGCCCATATCCAATGATAAGGTGCCGCACAGATTGGAGCAGTAAGGCCATGACATCAGCATCCCGCCGCGCACTATTGGCGCTTTCCTCTGGTGCCTTTTTTGCTGCCACAGCAAAAGCCAGCTTGGTTCACGCAGAACAAACTGCTCCCGCTGCGCCAACGCTGCAGAAGCCCCCCACTAAGCGGACTTTTGTTGAATGGGCAGGGCCGCCAATCCCTGTGTGGAGTCACCGACCAGACGGACTAGGCGCAGACGCGCCTGTCTTGTTTATCATGCATGGTGTGGGCAGGGACGCAGACCGCTATCTGAGCGAATGGCAGGGTGTTGCCGACAAATATCGTTTCATCGCCATTTGCCCTGAATTTAGCCAAGCCTCGTTCCCCGGAGCTTTGAACTATAATCTTGGTGGGGTTTTAGATCGTGAGGGCAAGCCTCGGCCGCGACAACTTTGGAGTTATTCCTCCATTGGTCCATTGTTTGATTGGTTTGTGGCCCAAGAGCGATTGACCGCCAAGACTTTTGATTTGTTTGGCCATTCGGCGGGCGGCCAATTCGCGCATCGGTTCTCAGCGTTTGCTTCTCCGCCTTCCTTACGCCGCGTGATTGCTGCCAATGCGGGTTGGTACACATTGCCAGACCCAGACGGTGCTTGGCCATTTGGGCTGAAGGGCGCTCCGGGCGGCGAAGAGACACTCAAAACTTGGCTAGCTTCAGACCTCACAATTTTTTTGGGCACGATGGACACAGACCCAAACCATCGCAGCCTCAATAATGACCCGCCACATAAGAGTCAGGGCCCGCATCGATTGGCTCGCGGGGTCAATTTCTATTCAACAGGCAGAGCCGTCGCAGCTAAAATGGGTCTCCCCTTTGGCTGGACCATAGATTATGCGCCGGGCATTGATCACAATAATGGCGGGATGGCCAGCTTTGCTGCGGCGCGCCTTTTCCCCTTGTAAATGCCGTTTCTGCAACTGAAAGATCGGGTGAGATGAAGCGACTCAAAGCTGATCTAGACTGTTTCTTCAGACTGCTTTTAACGCTGGCGCTACTATGTTGTGTCGTTCGGCCGGCCGCCGCTGCAACAGCTAGAGACCAACCAACGCCAACCCCTTGCCCGGGGTTTTTACCGAGTGAGACCCAATGCTTCACGGGCAAATCCAGCGCTGGTGCGCCCTTCTTCATCGCCATGCCAAAGGATTGGAACCAGAATCTTATCCTGTTTGCCCATGGTGGTCCGCGCCTTGGGGCACCGAAATTGGCGGAGACGATTGAGGACCTAGAGCGCTTTCAGATGATGGTGTCTGAAGGCTATGCGTGGGCAGGCAGCACTTATCGACGGGGTGGCTATGGTGTGCGGTCTGCCGCCGAGGATATGGACCAGCTCCGCACTCTGACGTGGCAACATTTTGGCAGACCAAAGCGCACCATCCTGCATGGGCAATCCTGGGGTGGAAATGTCGCGGCAAAAGCGGCCGAGCTTTATGCGATGGATCATGAAGGCAAGCGCAATTTCGATGGCGTGGTCCTAACCAGTGGGGTCTTGGCTGGGGGCACGAAAGCCTATCGGCTGCGGTCCGACTTACGGGCGATCTATCAATATTATTGTCGTAACCACCCAAGACCGAGTGAGGCCCAATATCCGCTCTGGCAGGGCTTGCCCGCTGGTGCTTCCATGACACGAGCCGAGTTGGCCGAGCGCGTGCGCGAATGCACGGGTGTCGGGACCCCGGCGGCACAGCGAACTGAGACGCAAAAGGCCAAGCTTCGCAACATCACGAAGGTTCTCTCGATCAAGGAAGACCAAATCCTTCCCAATCTGGCTTGGGCAACCAATACATTTCAGGACATGATTTTGCGTTTGAATAGACGCAATCCATTTTCAAACCAAGGCATAGTTTACAAGGGTTCTGATAATGATCGTGCCTTGAATGCGGGTGTGGAACGCTTTGCAGCCGACCCGATCGCCGTCGCAGAACTCGCCTATGATAGTGACTTGAGTGGCTTGATCGTGGCCCCGGTCATCACGCTTCATGGCATTCATGATCCGGTTGCCTCCGTATCCCATCAAGCGGCCTATCGGCGTACAATTGAGCAGGCCGGTCGTGGTGAGCTACTGGTGCAAAGCTTTACGGATGAGGCTGAACATAGCCGCTTGAGTGGACCAGCCTACCCAAGCATCTTTAGTGCATTGATGAAGTGGATCGAGACAGGGCAAAAGTCGACACAGGCGAGCATAAAGGCAGCGTGTCCAGCATTTGCCGAAAAATACCGCGAGCCTTGCTTGTTTGTGGTGCCTTTTTCACCTGCGCCCTAAAGGATGCGGGCTAAGGGACACAACCGATTATATCCGCGTATTTGTGGCCGGGAGCAAACCAGTCGCTCGCGCATGGCGACCATAAAACAGTTCGAACAAGGGTCCCGCCATGAGGGTGGTCACAATCGCCATCACGACCATAATGGAGAATAGCGCTGGCTCAATAATGCCGCGTTGCAGGCCAATATTGAGAATGATCAATTCCATCAGGCCACGAGCATTCATCAAGGCCCCAATGCCCATCGCGGTGCGATTGTCTTCCCCCGTTGCCCGTGCCGCCGCATAGCAGGCAAGGCCTTTGGCAGCGATGGAAATCACCAAGATGACCAAAGCGATAAAGAAGAGATGCCACGTATTCACAAGGGTCAATTGGGTATGCAAGCCAGAATAGGTGAAGAAGAGCGGAAGCAGCATCACGGCGGTGACTGGCTCAAGTTTTTCCCGCAAGGTCTCAGAGAATTTTCCCTTGGGCATGACCGCGCCCAAAACAAAGCCACCAAAGACGGCATGAATGCCTGCAATATCCATCGTGAAGGCACACAGTGCAAACGCGATCAGGACATAGGCAAGGCTAATCTCACTAATCCCGCCGTCGCGCTCCATCATCTTTGCCAAGGGAGCGGTCAGCTTCTGGCCAAACAAAGCCATGAAAATGGCAAAGGCAAAGGCAGCCCCGATCGCAATTACAGCGACCATCGGGCCACCACCAAAGCTGGCCAGCACAATGGCTAATACACACCATGCACCGGCATCATCGATTGCGCCTGCCGAAAGCGCGAGGGTTCCCAAAGGCGATTTGCTCAAGCCCTTTTCATGGATAATCCGCGCCAGCATCGGGAAAGCAGTAATGGCGATACAAGCGCCCATAAAAAGCTGGGCTTCCCAGGTGGCAAGTTCGGCATTGAATAATCCCGGTGTCTGCATCAGCCAAGGCGTAATGAGAAACGCACAGACGAAAGGGACGGCGATGCCTGAAATTGAAACTGCCGCAGCACTCTTTGCCCGAGACGCAAAATGCGAGGTATCAAAGGTCAAACCGACAATGAACATGTAAAGACCGACGGCGAGCTGCGCGCCGACAAACAAAATCGGCTTAGATTCCGGCGGAAAAATCAGGCTTTGAAGTTCTGGCGCGATTAGTCCAAACAATGACGGTCCAAGGCAGACCCCAGCGATCATCTCACCCACGACTTGGGGCTGACCCAGAAAGCGTTTGCCAATCCAGCCAAAAACCCGGCATGCCAAAAGGATCAGGGCCAATTGGGCAAAAAAGGCAATACTCAGGTCCTGTGGGGTCATAAAGGCCGATCTCTCCAAGTCTGATGCGACTTTCGGCCTCGCTTTTGCCAGAGGCTGGCCACCTGCACAAGGCAAGCGGCACTGATGCCAACAGAGGGTCAAGACCAAGCCTAAAGCCGACTCTGTCGACAAGACTCAGCAGCAAGACCTATCTCGTGAGACGTGCTTTGTATGAAATGGCAAACAAGTCAGGCCCCAGAAGACGACCAGAAAGTCCATCAAATTTCAGTGACTTACTTCAAGTCGGCATCCACATGGATCCAATCCCGTTCCAGGAACTTGGATGAAGCAAACAATAAGGCGGCCGCAATGAGGTAAAAGCTACTGCCGCAAAGGATAGAATAGCGCAGCGACTCCTCGCCAAATCGGGCGCTTAATCCGTCTGACATGGCACCCAAGAGCAAATCTCCCAGACCAATGCCGACGAGATTATTGATGAGGAGAAAAAGGGCCGAAGCGGTTGCCCGCATATTGGGTGGCACGATCCCTTGAAACGCTGCCAAGACTGGGCCAAGCCACGCAAGTCCCAAGGCGGTAGGAATAAGAAACACGAAGAACGACACCCAAATGGAGTCAGACAAAATACCAAAGGCAAAGAAAGGTGTTGTCGCAACAAAGGCAAGGGCTGGCACCAAAGCGTATGCCCCTTTATTCTTCGCCCCAAAGCGATCCCCCAATTGACCGCCCAACCAGATACCAATCAGGCCGCCAACCAACACAATCGTGCCGTAAAAGTAACCTGCATAGAGGAGGGGACCTGCGCCTGCGGGGATCATCCAATCCGGCAACCAAGCCATCGCTTTGCCTAAGTCTTCCCCCCAAGAGCGCACAAAGAATGCTGGCAGCCACGCAAACAAGCCGTAGCCCATCATCGAAGAAGATGCGGCCCCTAAGGAAAGGGTCCAGAAGCTTGGCTTCTTGACCAAGACAGACATGACTTCCCGCAATTTCGCCGGCGCGACTTTGGCCCCTGGTGGATCATAGCGACCGCGCACAGGCTCCTTCATGAGGATCTTAAAAATCGGCGCGAACAAAACGCCCATCAGGCCAACAATGATAAAGGCCCATCGCCAGTCCAAAACCGTGGCAATCACGCCTCCAAAAATAATACCAACAGCTGAGCCAATTGGAATCCCGAACGAGTAAGCCGCCATGGCTCGCCCGCGCCGATCTGGGGGATAATAATCTGACAACAAGGAGTAGGCAGGCGCAACGCCGCCCGCTTCACCCACACCAACCATCAGCCGAGCGGCGAATAATTGCCAGAAATTCTGCGCAAGACCACACAGCGCCGTCATGGCGCTCCACAGCGTCAGCGCAATGGTCATGATCCACGTCCGGTTAAATCGATCCGCCAACAAAGCGATGGGTACCCCCAAGGTCGCATAGAATAACGCAAAGGACAGGCCGCGCATAAGGCCCAATTGGGTATCGCTTAATCCAAGTTCTTTTTGAATCGGGATCGACAAAATCCCAATAATCTGCCGGTCCAAGAAGTTGAAAGTATAGACGATGACCAAAAGGGTCAGAACAAGCGTGCGATAGGCAGGGCTTGGATCATTGGCCTGTGTGGGTTGCATGGTCATCTCTCTTTAGAAAAACAAAATGCCCCCGGATTTCGCCGGGGGCACCAAGGGCTTCGGGGGGATTAGAATTTAGCAGAAAGGCTCAAAGTCACTGTCTTTGGCGGACCATAGAAGCTGTTTTGCACGTTGCCGAACGTCGCCCCAGCAAAGGAGTAGCCACCGACTTTATAGCGCTCGTCGGTCAAGTTACGACCAGTCAACGCCATACGGAACACACCGTCTTCGCTGTTCCAACCGATACCCGCATCAACCAAGGTCACGGAATCTAATTGGTCCACCAAAGGATTCACAAACTCAAACATGCTGTATTCGCTGCGGTAGGAGCCCGACAAAGTCGCATCGAGCGAGCCCATGGTACCAAGGTCACGGGTATATTTAAGCGCGACATTGCCATTCCACTCCGGCGTGTTTTGGAACACAGCGGTCGGGGCCAGATTGATCGGGGTGAGGACGCCCCCTACCAAGGTGAAGCTGCGGAACTCATTGAACTCCGCATCGGTATAGCCGAGCCCAAACGTCATCGACAAATTGTCGGTGAAGCGGGCACCACCTTCGAGTTCAAAGCCCTGAATGGTTGAAGAACCGGCATTGTCAACAAAGCTTGCGATACCAGCGGCCAATGTTGGTTCTTGGCGGGTGATTTGCTGACCTTCATACTCGGCCCGGAAAACAGCAGCGGCAAAGTTAGCGCGACCATCAAACAAGCTGCCTTTTAGGCCCACTTCATAGGAGTTCACATATTCAGGCTTATAGCCATCAACCGTCTTTGGCGTGAGAACGGCGTCACCGCGCATATCAAAGCCGCCGGATTTGAACCCTTCCGAATAGGCCGCATAAGCGGTGAGCGCATCACTGAATTCATAGGACACGCTGACGCGCGGGCTAAAGTCATTGAAGTCTTTTGAGTTGGTATAATTGGACCGTAACAGGCCAGCGATTGCTGCTGTGTTGCCAAACAAAGGCGAACCAAGGCCTGTAAAGTTTTGCCGATAGACTTGGCCAGTGCGCGAGTCTTCGGTGTAACGCCCACCAACCGATACCGACAAAGCATCTGTGACATCAAACGAGAAGTCGCCATAGGCCGCAAAGCTTTCGGTATCGACTTTGCCCGAGGTCGCAATGGTTAGATTGGCGATACCGACAATGGTGTCAAAGGCACCCGAGGCCTCTGCATCGAGATAATAGAGGCCAAACACGCCGTTCAAGCGCTCACCCGATACCAGCAATTGCAATTCCTGGCTGAATTGTTTGTCGTCATAGAGGGCCGGAACATCGAGCGCTTTGACTTGGTTGGTATCAAAATCAATCAAGCTATTGCTTGCGCCTTCGCGGCTTGCGGTGATGGATTTCACGGTGAGGCGGTCATTGATTTTCCATTCACCCGTCAAAGACCAGCCTGAAGTCTCAACCGAGTTGGCGCTGCCAATGCCGGCGTCGGTGTCATAAACGTTTGGCAAGATCGCTGCACCCGTCGTCAGACCAGCGCCTGCTGCTTCGCGGTGACCATGTTTGGCGTTTGAACCGTCGATGACCTTATCATAAGCGAAGCGGAAATAGAGGCTTTCGCTGGGTTCCCACTCAGCACTTACGCGGCCGGCGGTAACGTCCTTATTATAGTGTTCCGCACCGGTCGTGATGTTCTTTCCGTAACCGTCGCGTTGATAGCGCGCTAAGGCACCACCTACCCGGAAAGTGTCGGACAAAGGCGTTGAACCGCTAACGATGGCATCAATCTGGCCATAGCTACCCATATTTAAGCGGGCATTCAGAGCAGGTTCTGAAGCAAGTTTGCGCGTCACATATTTAATCGCGCCACCAATGGTATTGCGTCCGTAAAGCGTGCCTTGTGGACCGCGCAAAACTTCGATCCGGCTAATGTCGAAAATGTCCAACACGGCACCTTGTGGGCGAGCGATGTAAACATCGTCGACATAGAGGCCAACGCCGGGTTCAAAGCCCCACAATGGGTCTTGCTGACCGACACCACGAATGAAGGCGATGAGGGTTGAGTTCGACCCACGCGCGACTTGAACGGTCGCGTTGGGGGCTGATTGCTGCAGGACCGTGATGTCAGGTGCGCCCGTAGCCTCGAGAGCTGCAGCACTGAGGGAGGTCACGGAGATGGGCACATCTTGCAAAGCTTCATCGCGCCGGCGAGCGGTGACCACAACAATTTCGGCGGCTTCGTTGCTGGGGGCTGCCGTTGCCATTTGTGCTAACGCTGGGCTGATAAATCCCACGCTGGTTAGCGCGCTGGCGCTTAACAATAGGCTCGAAAAGGTCTTGATGGCTGTATTCTTCATAGTCCGTTCCTCCGGGGTTTTTATTGGGCAGTCATGTGCTGGCAAAGCGTCGGGGCCGGGGGGCCCCGCTTGGCCAAGGTACGCAGGTGGGCATTGAACGCTTCAGGGGCCTCAATATGAGGCGCATGGCCGACATGATCGAGCACAATAGCCTGACAATGCGGCATCAGACGGGCGATCTCATGTCCAACCGTCTGCGGGTAAATCACGCTGCGCCCACCATGAATGGCAAGCGCCGGGACGTGAATTCTAGAAAGACCTGCGCGCGCATCAAAATGCATGAGCGCTGACCAAGCTTGTGAAGCGGTCTCAGGGTCTGCAAGGGCCGCCAGTTCCGCCATTGCTCGTCGAATGGCGTCGTCGGGTTTGGCCAGAATGCGATCCAGAAATAGGTCGCAATAGCCAGACCAATCGCTGCGCATCGCGAGCATCGCGGCTTGGATAGTCTTTGAGGTTATGCCAGTCGAAAGCGCAAAGAGCCAATCTTCAGCGGGTGCAACCCGCGGTGACATGTCAATGCTGACGAGAGCATTGACCCGCACGCTATCGGTAGAAGCCAAATGCCAAGCAATGCTGGCCCCCATCGACCAACCAACCAAAATCACATCGTCCAAATCCAAGGTTTGGATCAGATCATAGACCATTTCCGACATTGTTTCGATGTTTGGTGCGTTTTGTGGAATAGGGCTTCCCGCAAAGCCAGGTAAGTCTGGAGCAATCACCTCGAACCCGTCTGCAATCAAATCCAGCTGGCGCGCAAACGATCTTCCACCCATGGCCCATCCGTGAATGCACACCAAGGGCTTTCCTTGGCCCGCCCGATGGACCCGGACGGCTTCGCCAGCCAAAGTCATGGTCTCTACGCGCCCATTATGAGCAGCCCATGCTTGGTCGAAGACGGTTTGCATCTCCAATGGCTCGTGCCTCCCTTCGGCTGGTGATAGACTCACCTAGTATGCCCGGATCAAATCGGGACTTGTTCTTTCTCTAACTCGTGGCATAAGTTGAAATATGAATCAACATTCAATTTTAAAATCGACACCCGTGACCGCCGGTCCGAAGACACCTAAGACCCGCAAGGGGTTGGCCACACAGGCAAAACTGCTCGTAGCTGCCGAGGCCGAGTTTGGAGAACGGGGCTATCATGATGGCTCGATTGTCGAAATCACCCGCCGTGCAGGTGTCGGGCTGGGAACATTCTATGTCTATTTCGAATCAAAAGAGGCAGTGTTTCGCGCCCTTGTGACCCACATGGGGCACGAAACGCGCGCCTATATTGCTCAACAGGTGGAACAAGCCCCGGACCGATTGAGCGCAGAGCGCATCGGGATGCGCGCGTTCTTTGAATTCGCCCGTGCCCATCGCAATCTCTACAAAATCGTCATGGAGTCCCAATTCGTTGCCGAGGACAGTTATCGCGCTTATTATGATACGTTCGCCGAAGGCTATCGACGCAATTTGCAAACCGCGGTTGATCGGGGCGAGATTAGGCCTGGCGATGCCGACATTCGGGCTTGGTCATTGATTGGGTCGTCAGTATTCTTAGGCATGCGTTACGCCATTTGGGATGACCAGTCGGATTTGGAGGCTGTGGTTGATGCAGCTCTTGATATGATTGAGCGCGGTCTTTCGTTGGGAACCAAGTCATGAAGCACATGACCAACCTTTTGGCGCGCCGGGCAGAGTTAACGCCAAACCGACCCGCGATGACGGATTTGGTTAGCGGTCAATCTTGGACTTATCATGCCTTCCATGACCGTGTGTTGCGCCTTGCCAGCGTGTTCCTCGCTCATGGGGCGCAAGATGGTGCAAGGGTCGCGGTAATTTGCCGGAATCGCATTGGCTTTTTTGAAGTCCTGTTTGCCGCTGCAAATACGGGCGCGATTGTTACGCCCCTGAACTGGCGCGCGCCCCTACCAGAACTGGCCCCATTGATCCGTCAAGCCGAGCCCGTATTAATCCTATGCGGGCAAGAAGATTTGGACGTAGCAACAGACTTGGCGTTGGCCGCAAATGCAAAGCTGATCAATTTCGACGATCCAACTGATCAAGGCTATGAAGTCCAATTGGCCCAATCGCCAGTAGCTGAAGCGCGTCGCCATTGGGCATTTGATGACATCTGGTACCTTCTCTACACCTCTGGCACGACAGGTCAGCCCAAAGCGGTGATCCAGACCTATGGCATGGCGCATGTGAACGCGGTCAATGTAGGTCAGGCGATTGATCTGAGCAGCCAAGATGTCACTTTGAATTTCCTGCCCTTGTTTCACACGGCCGGGATCAATCTGCATACTTTGCCCACCCTTTTCGCAGGCGGACACGTCTTGATCTTGCCCGGATTTGAGGCCGATCGGGTGATGGAGCTTTTGGCCAAAGGCGCCATCTCAACTTTCTTTGGCGTTCCCGCTGTTTATCAGGCCCTCAGTCTCCACCCAGAATTTGGAAATGTTGCGCTCGACAAGGTCCGACATTGGGGCTGCGGAGGTGCGCCTCTGGCCGATACTTTGGTTCACGCCTTTGCGCGCCGGGGCGCTAAAGTCGCCAATGGCATGGGGATGACAGAGACCGGCCCAACCGTCTTTTTGGCAGACCCTGAAACAGCCACGCAAAAGATTGGCTCTGTCGGCAAACCGCAAATCCTATGTGAGGCGCGCATTGTCGGTAACGATGGTGCTGAAGTTCCTACAGGTGACACCGGCGAGCTATGGCTAAGTGGACCGGGTATCACGCCGGGCTACTGGGGCAATCCTGAAGCGACCGCAGCAAGCATCACGCCTGATGGCTGGCTGAAAACAGGCGACCTCGCCCGCAAGGATGCCGACGGCTGCTTCTACATTGTCGGCCGTCTCAAGGAGATGTTTATTTCCGGCGCTGAAAACGTCTATCCAGCTGAAGTCGAAAATGTGCTCGCCCTACACTCCGATGTGCTAGAAGCCGCCGTAGTCGGTGTTGAAGACGCGCGCTGGGGCGAAGTGGGTCACGCTTTCATTCTTGTTCGCCCCAATCAGTCCGCCCCGAGTGCTGTTGCTTTACAAGGTTGGTGTCGCGACCATTTGGCCCCTTACAAAGTGCCCAAATATGTCACTGTAATCGACGAATTTCCTCGCACACCAGCTGGCAAAATCCAAAAGCATTTGATCCCGCGACCATGATCCTGACACCCACGCAAGATGATCTCGACCTGTTTGCAAAGCTATCCGGCGATGCCAATCCCATTCACGTCGATCCAGACTTTGCTGCACGCAGCGGATTTGGGCGCACAGTTGCGCATGGGGCGATGTTAACAGCTTGGCTGGTGCGCGCTGCAGGTCTCTCTGCTGCACCACAGACAACGTCCGCCATGTTTCCAGCCCCGGCCTTTGCAGGTGAGGCCTTAGAGGTTTCTCGTGACGGCGACACGTGGCAACTTGCCCGCCATCACGATAGCACCGTCGTTTGTCGGTTGCAGATCAATGCCGCAGTGGCTGAGGAAGAAGCCTTGGCAATAATCTGTGAAGCCCGTGTACCGCTTAAAGTCGGCATGACGACAACGAGCGAAACCTCACTTGAAGCCGATGCGTTTCAAGCCCTGCAGGACTTACAAGCTCGAGCTGGGGAAAGGCTTTTGAGCGCAGTGGCCGCACAGACACTGGCCAGTCAAGCCTATATCTTAGGCCTAATCTCGACTTTGCTTGGCATGGACCTTCCAGGGCGGGGCACCAATTATCTGAAACAAGAGACCCAGTGGCTGGGTACCATCATACCGGGCCAACGCGTGCATACGCGAGTAGCCATCACCCGATTGCGGCCCGAGAAGGCTTTAGTTGATCTAAGCACGCTGGTTCAAAGCGAAAGCGGGGAGGTGTTAGCCAATGGGCGCGCCCTTGTTTCAGCCCGAGATGTTGAGGATGCCTTTTGACGGAATCAGAACCTTTGCAAAGTATGCGCTGTTAAAGGACAAGCTCTAAGTGCTCTTGCACCTCAGCCATGGTTCTAAATACTTGATTGGCCCCAGCCGCATATAAATCTTTTGTCGGTGTTTCCCGCGCAAAGCCGATCACTTGCATCCCCGCGCGCAAAGCAGCGAGAACCCCGTTTGGGCTGTCCTCTATGGCAATACAGTCCCTTGGTGCATAACCCGCCTTTCGCGCGGCAAGTAGATAAACGTCCGGGCCAGGCTTGGCTTCAGCCACTTCGGTCGCCGAACTAATCTGATCGCCAAAGTAGTTCAGCAAACCCACTTTGGCCAAATTGGTAAGGATCTGTGCGCGCTTCCCACTCGAGGCGACGGCCAATGGAATGGATCGCGCCGCTAAGTCTTCTAAGACCGCTGCAACACCTGGAATCGCTTGTAGCTCCGCCTCAAATCGCGACGTGATCAGCTCATGGTTCTGCGCAATCTCTTCAGCTGTAATTGATCGGCCTATCCTTTGTTCAACCAGCGCGAACATCGCGGTGTCAGAGAGCCCTAGAAAGCGAGCGCGCGCTTCAGCTGCGTCCATGGACCAACCAAGCTCGCTGATCCACTCAGCCCCTACTTCACTGGCGATCAACTCGGAATCCACCAACACGCCGTCACAATCAAAGATCACCAGTTTTGGCTGATGTTGCATGTCTACCAATCCAACCCTGCTAAGATGCCTCAAGTCCAAGTCACTCTGCATCGAGCGAGCCAGTTGGCCAAGCCCTGTCCGCTGCCGATGAGAAGACGTTCTGAGTACGAAGCGTGCACTTAAGTTAAGGTCTTGGCCGATTTGTAATGGGCACGGCGGTCCGAGAAGACACGAACACGCTTACGCCACGCGCGATAGCTACCCGGGCGGAGATTGGTGCGCATCAGTTCTTTGACTTGGTCCGGGCTGAGCCCAAACAGGCTTCGGATATGGTCAAAGCTCACATGGTCGCTCAAGGCCATCGCGATCACTTCGCTAATACCCGCTTCATCCAGAGGTTCAGAGGTGGCCATTGTCTAAGGCCTCCAAGATACGTTGTGCATCAGCCTTAATCTCGTCGCGCCGCCCTGGAGCCATTTTGCGCCACGTAGCATATACAGGGCCCATACGCGGGTTGCCGCCAAGCTTGTCTTCATTGCGGCCAATGAAATCCCAATAGAGCGGGTTGAAGGGACAGGCTTTAGGGCCCGCCTTCACCGCAGGATCATAGGCGCAGTTCGCACAATAATCGCTCATCTTGTTGATGTAGGCGCCACTGGCTGCATAGGGTTTGGAAGCCATGATACCACCATCGGCATAGAGTGCCATGCCAATGGTGTTGGGTACTTCGACCCATTCAAACGCGTCAGCATAGACACTTAAATACCATTCATGCACAGCATGAGGATCGAGCCCTGCCAGCAATGCAAAATTGCCCGTCACCATCAAACGCTGAATATGGTGGGCATAGGCTTCGCGTTTGGTTTGACCGATTGCCGCACGCATACAGGCCATTTTTGTCTGCCCCGTCCAATAAAGGGCGGGCAGGGAACGTTTCGCTTCGAGATGATTGAAGGCCGTATAGTCTGACGCATGCAGCCAGTAGATGCCACGCACATATTCGCGCCACCCAATAATCTGACGGATAAAGCCTTCTACCGCTGACAAAGGCGCGCGGCCAGCCTGCCACTCTTGCTCTGCTCGCCGACATAAATCGAGCGGCTCAAGCAATCCAACATTGAGATAGAGCGACAATACTGCATGATTGAGGAAGGCTTGGCCTTCCAGCATGGCATCTTGGGTTTCACCGAAGCGGGGGAGGTGATGGGCCAAGAAGTGATCGCGGGCCAGCTGTGCCTCAGCCGCGTTAGTCGCAAACCAAAAGGGCTCTAAGTCGCCAAAATGATCGGCAAACCGTGAGGCCACCAGATCGATGACCTCTTGCGTCTGTGCGGACGGTGGAAAATGGCGTGGGGGCAGCATGAACAAATCTGGCTTAGCGGGTTTGCGATTTTCATGGTCGAAATTCCATTTGCCGCCAGCAGGCTGATCGCCTTCCATTAAGAGCCCCGTCCGACGGCGCATATCACGATAGAAATGCTCCATCACAAATACCTTGCGACCCGCCGCCCAAGCGCGAAACTGCGCTTCCTCACAGAGAAAGCGACTATCTTCGAGCAGCGAGACTTTAAGGTCGAGACTTTCAGCCCACAGGCGCTGCATCTCTAAAACGCGCAGTTCTGAAGCGCGCGTCATTACAAGGGCATCTGGCTGGTGGCGGGTGATGGCTCGATCAAGCTCGCCGCCAAAACTACCCGTGTTGTCGGGATCATCCATCTTCACATAATCGACTTGAAAGCCTATCGCGCGCAGCTCATCCGCAAAAGCCCGCATGGCGGCAAGAATGAAAGCAATCTTCTTCTTATGATGGCGAACCGAAACAGCTTCAGCCTGTGCTTCCACCATCAAAATGACGTCTGATCCCGGATCAGCACCCCTTAGAGCTGATAAAGTCGGCGAGAGCTGATCGCCCAAGATAAAGCGTAAGGTTTTCATAAAGCATCCAAGTTTGCAGTCGGAACAGAGCTAGGTTGATCGATCCAGAAGTCCACTTACTGAAAGGGTGGCGGGTCGTGGTCAGGCCTATTTCACACTCGACAAGGCCGCGACGATCCCGTAGCTTGGAAGCATGATCCGACCGGGGGCGGTCAAACAGGGGGCGACGATGGGAAAGCTGCGTCTAAACGTGAAACTAGGCGTTGGGATGATTGGCCTCACGCTCTTGGTTGCAGGCTGTGCGACAAATTCGCCAAAGTCGGATGCCATTGTTGTCGGCGAGGATGTATGCGCAGGCGAGGCCACACGCATCTATTTTGCACATGGTGAAAGCGTTGTCAGCCCCTTGGCAGCCCAAGTTGTGGTGCGGCTGCAAGACCAATTGGCCCAATGTCCCAAGCGCCGCATCGTACTGGTGTCAATCTCAGGCGATGATGGTCCGCCGTCCAGCTTAGAAAACCGGGAAGAACGAGCGGCGATCATCCGCCAAGTTCTTGTAAGCCGTGGTGTCGCCGAGAACCGCATTACGGCGACTGCTCAAGGCCCCATGGTCGACCAAGCCCCTAAAGGACCTATTGGTGGGGTGCTGATTTTCACGAGGCCGTAAACGCGTTGTCGATAGGGCAGGTGCCTGCAGGCTCTATTTGACGCGAT
>CAMDDL010000049.1 GCA_945891505.1 Maricaulis salignorans
CGTGGCTAGCGGCCAAATACCCCTCGATCCAAGCCCTCAATCAAGCGTGGGGCAATGTGTTTTGGAGCATGGAGTATTTGAGCTTTGACGAGATCGATCCGCCGGTCGAGACCGTCACGGAAGCCAATCCAGCCCATCGCCAAGACTGGGCACGCTTTGCCAGCGATGAAGTTGCCGCCTTTGACCGTGTACAGACAGAGATTTTGCGAGCCCATAGTCCGGGCCGGGATGTGCTGCACAATTATATGGGCATGTTTACCGCCTTTGATCATTTTAAACTGGGTGAGCAACTCGATGTTGCCGCGTGGGATTCCTATCCATTGGGCTTTCTGGAACAGGCTTGGTGGCCGGACGCCACCAAGGAGCGCTTTTTGCGCCAAGGCCATCCAGACTTTACCGCCTTTCACCATGACCTCTATCGCGGCGTCGGCCGGGGTCGGTGGCAAGTGATCGAACAACAGCCAGGGCCTGTGAATTGGGCGGCGTGGAACCCCGCTCCCTTACCCGGCATGGTGCGTGCTTGGACGTGGGAGGCGTTGGCCCATGGTGCCGAATGCGTTTCCTACTTCCGCTGGCGACAAGCACCTTTTGCGCAAGAACAAATGCATGCTGGCCTGTTGCGACCGGACAGCGTGGAAGCAGAAGCAGCTGGTGAAGCCCGCCAAGTGGCCGCTGAATTGGCTGCTGTTGCCGGAGCAACAACCACCAAAGCCCCCGTAGCACTTTTGTTTGATTATGAAGCCATTTGGGCAATTGGGATCCAGCCGCAAGGCCGGGATTATCGCGGCCTTGAACTCCTCATCCACTTTTATAGCGCCGCACGACGCTTGGGCCTGTCGGTAGATATTGTGCCTCCAAGTGCGGATCTTAGCGGCTATCAGCTGATCTTGTGCCCCTTACAGATTTTCTGGCCAGAGGGCTTGAGTGCGAGGATCAAGGCCAGCGGGGCCGCTTGTGTTTTGGGGCCTCGTGCGGGCTCTAAAACCGATGATTTTCAAATCCCCGCCAATCTTGCACCCGGTCTGGCACAAGACTTGATCCCGCTGGTGGTGAACCGGGTTGAAAGCCTACGGCCCGGCCATGTGGAACAGGCAGGGCAATTCAAAGTGACGCGTTGGTTGGAGCATATTCAGTCTGAGCTTGCGCCAGAAGCCTCTACCGAAAGCGGCCATGGGATTTGGTATCCTACAGGCAAGGTGGACTATCTGGCCTGCTGGCCTGATGGAGAGCTCTTGGATGCCGTGCTGCGTCGGCGGTGCGCGGATTTGGGCCTAGCTACTTTGAGCCTGCCAGATGGATTGCGCTTGCGCCAACGCGGGGCGTTTATGTTTGCGATCAATTATGAGGCCGAGCCGGTGCGCTTGAGCGATCATATCGTCGACGCGGGGAAATTTGATTACGTCATCGGCGGGCCGGACTTACCGGCAGCTGGTGTGGCGGCGTGGCGGATTAAGTGAGCTTTGGCCCATCCGCCAAAACATCCCCCGCCAGATAGAGCGAGCCACAGATGAGAACGCGCGCTGGGCCTTCTATCTGTGCTAAAGCCAGCTTCAGCCCATCCAGCGGCGTGTCGGCAGGCGCGGCTTCAAAGCCCATGGCACGCGCCAGCTCTGCCAATTCGGCGGGTGGGCGACCTGCATCCGACGTCCGGATCGGAACCGTGATGACTTCAGGCTTGAGTGCTTGGAAGGCTTGGAAGAAACCCGTGGGGTCTTTGGTCGCCAATTGACCGGTGATAAGCACTAAACGGCGCGGGTCTTTGGCTTGCAAGCTTGCCATATAGGCAGCCGCAGCCGCAGCACCATGGGGATTATGTCCACCATCAAGCCAGAGCTCTGCCCCCGCTAAGGCTGCTATTTCTGCAAACGGCCCCGCTTGTAGGCGCTGCATTCGGGCAGGCCAGCTGACGTTTTGGACGCCCTGAGCGATTGCAGCCTCATCCAAACCGTACAGCGTCATGGCCACGACGGCTGCCCCTGCATTTTCAAGCTGGTGGTGGCCGGGAAGGCCCGGCAAGGGCAAGTCGAGCAGGCGGTCTTGGGTTTGCACGATCAGTCGCCCGCGCTCTGCATAACAATCCCAATCCCGGCCAAAGACCAAGAGTGGCGCGGCCAGCGCTTCTGCCCGGCGCTCAATCGCAGCCAAAGCTTCGTCGCCCTGACGCGCCACAATGCAGGGCACATGCGGCTTTAAGATGCCGGCCTTCTCGCCCGCAATCTTGGCCAAGGTATCGCCCAACATCTCTTTATGGTCAAAATCAACCGGGGTTATGATGGTCAGCTTGGGCTTGGTGACAATATTGGTCGCATCCAAGCGCCCACCAAGGCCGACTTCTAATAAGGTCAGGTCAGCCGAGGTCTCACTAAAGGCAACAAAGGCGGCAACCGTTTCAGCTTCAAAGACCGTCAAAGGGATTTGATTGCTTATTGCTTGGATCCGTTGGCCAATGTCTAACAGGGCCTCTTCGTCGATAAGCTGCCCGGCGACCCGCCAACGCTCGTAAATCGAGACCAAATGCGGTGACGTGTAAGCATGAACGGACAAGTTCGCGGCTTCTGCCATGGCGCGCAAGAAAGCGACGGTGGAGCCTTTGCCATTGGTGCCTGCGACATGAATGACAGGCGGGATTAGATCTTGTGGGCGCCCAAAAGCCTCCAACGCCGCCGCAACGCGGGCAAGCCCGAGATCAATCTTGCGAGGAAAGTTATAAAACAGGTCAGCGGCATTCATGGGATTAAAATCGGCTCAACAGGCGCATCAGATTGGCTTCGGCTTTCTGTAGCGTCAGGCGCACCATGGGATCAACCTCTGGCACGCTGGCGAGGCTGGCGCGTACTTGGGCCAGATCAAACAAAGCCTCGCGGCCTTCGGCGGACAAGACCCTGCTCTCGATCCAGCCTACGACAGCCAAGCGCTCACCCCGCGTGACAGGCTCTACCTCATGCAGCGTCGTTGAGGGATAAAGCACCAAGCTGCCTGCTGGCACTTTGATGATCTGGCGGCCAGCGGGCTGTTCAACACAGATAGCGCCACCGTCATAGCTGTCAGGCTCTGACAGAAAAAGCGTGAAGGACAGGTCTGATCGCACGCCATTCATATAGGCATTGTCGACATGCAGGCCATAAGCCATGCCGGGTTGATAGCGGGAGATCAGGATTGGCCCATAGGTTTTCACCTGCGCCGCAGCTTGAAATACATCGTGGCGTTCGAGCGCGCGCTGGACAAATTCAATTAGCGCGTCTGCTGCACCACCCTTTGCTTGCTGGTTGTTCTTCACTGACTTCGCCAAAGCGCCAGCCGTGGCTTTTCCATCGACGAAAGACAGCGTTTCGACCTCTGAACGGGCGCGCTCAAGGTCTTCATATCCCAGAATCTGATCCAAAATGATCAACATCAGCACCCTACCTGCAAACGACTTGCATTTTCATCTAGCCTCGGCCACAATCACGAAATAGTGTTTTTCGCAGCAAGGAAGTAGATATGATTGAGTTCAAGCCCCGCATGTGGACCTTGATGGGTGTGAGCGCAATGGCCTTGGCCGGTGCTGCGGCATGTCAACCGGGCGGCGAAGCTGGAACATCTGCTGCAGATGGTGAAAAGGCTGCATCCTCGATCAAGGCAGGTGAAGGCGAAGGGGAAGGCACAAAGCCCGCCCCGGCCCCTGTGGCAGCCCGTGCAGGTGGTGAAAGTGGGGAGGCCGGTGCTGCGAACGCCTATTCTAACGTCGACCCAGCGTCTTGGTTGGGCCTACGCGTTAGCCACCTAAGTGGCTTCTTGTTGATCGCCCAGAAATCCTTCGCGGCTGGGCAAGCTGATGAAGCCTCGATCCTGATCGCACAAGGTCTGCTGGAAGTTTACCAGCCCGACGCCCCGGAACTTGATAGCAAAGTCAAGGACTTGAAGCCGAGCTATGACGCAGTGGTGGCAGCCATTGATGGCAAGAAAAGCAAAGCCGAGATCGAAGCAGCCTTCGCGAAAGCCTTTAAAGTTACGCAAGCTGCCCAAACCAGCGCTGCCGCTTCAGAGAGCGACGTGATCAAAGGCATGTTAGGTATTGCATCGGGGCTTTACAGCGGCGTCGTCCATCCAGATGGCAATGACCCAACGGAGTATCAGCATGCTTACGGGGCTGTCTTGGCGGCCGAGCAGGCTTTCAAGAACGCGCAAAGCAAACTTGCTGGCAAGGATGAGAAACGCACTGCGCAATTGGCAAAAGATATCGTCGCGTTGGTGGCTTTGTTTCCAAGCGTGACCATTCCTGAAGCCCCAGCTGCCACGGCTGCGGTGACGGCCGCCGCCTCACGCGCTGAACTCGCACTTTCTGGCATAAAGTAGGGACTTTCGCGCGGGGACCAGTCTCCCCATATGGGGATAATGCAGAATTACGCTTTCTCATTCCCAGGCTCATTCCCAGGCTCATTCCCGCGTGAACCCAGCCTTGATGATCTCTCGCTTTTGGCAGAAGAAGCGTTTGCGCGCTTGCCGGAACCCTTTCGTACTGCGTGCGGGCGGGTGGTATTTCGGGTGGCAGAGGGTGCTGACCCCGCCACCTTGCATAGCCTTGGCCTTCGCCATCCGCTCCAATTGGCAGGCCTTTATCGCGGCGCAAGTGTCCGGGCAGATCTGGCCAATTCTGGCTTCCTGCCACCGCCCGAGGTCTGGCTTTACCGGGCGGCCATTGTGAATGAATGGCGCATACGCGGCGATGTGAGCCTCGAAGATATGGTTAGCCACGTGTTGGTGCATGAGATTGGCCATCATATGGGCCTTTCTGATGCTGATATGGAACAGCTGGAAGCAGAAGACTAAAGCGCGTTTTGATCCGTAAGGATCAAAGTTGCGCGTCAATCTAAAAAGAGAGCGTTTTGATCTGTTAGGATCAAAGTTGCGCGTCAATCTAAAAAGAGAGCGTTTTGATCCGTAAGGATCAAAGTTGCGCGTCAATCCAAAAAGAGAGCGTTTTGATCCGTAAGGATCAAAGTTGCGCGTCCATTTAAAAAGAGAGCGCGTTTTGATCCGAGAGCTGGCTCGGGGAATTCGGACAGGCGCTGTACGTGGATGGACTGCCTTCGCGCGGCATAGGATCCTGCGCTTGGGAGTCAGACATGGCACGACGAGTGAGACGCAATCGTGGTGCGGCGTTTAAGGCGAAGGTGGCTTTGGAGGCGGTGCGCGGTGAGAAGCCGCTGAACGAATTGGCGCAACAATTTGACCTGCACGCCAACCAGATCAAACAATGAAAAGACCAGTTGCTGGACGGCGCGGAGGAGTTTTTTGGCGGGCGGACCGCAGAGCCGGCGGCAGCGACAATTGACCTCAAGACGCTCCATGCCAAGATCGAAGAATAGACGCTCGCGAATGATTTTTTGTCAGGTGCGCTCGTAAAAGCGGGCATGGTGAGCGCAAGGCGATGATCGACAAGAAGCACGATCTTTCCGTGGTGAAACAAGCCAAACTATTGGGCCTTGCTCGCAGCACGATTTACTATGAAGCTCGCACCATGAGTGCGGCAGATTTGGTGCTGATGCGACGGATGGATGAGTTGCATTTGCTCTATCCGTTCGCCGGATCGCGGACGCTGGCGGGTCGGTTGCGTGGTGAAGGCTATAGCATTGGTCGGCTGCATGTGCGGACTTTGATGCGCAAAATGGGCTTGGAAGGGACTATCAGGATTTTCGTGCGTGGTTGAGCCTGAAGGGGACGGAGGTGATTCCCGATGTCAGAGAAGAAGAGTTTACCCGCGACAACGAATGAGGTTTTGAACCAGCTATTGGCGCAGGGAGATATCAAAGACGCTTTTGTGAGTGGCGGTTTGTTTGACGCCTTGAAGAAGGCGTTGGCTGAGCTTGTTTTGAATGCTGAGATGGATCATCATTTGGAGACTGATGCAGCTGAGCGACAGGATAACCGGCGCAACGGGGTTGGTCGCAAGACGGTAATGATCGACACGGGGTAAATGGGGATCGCAGTGCTCCGCTACCGAAAAGGCCGCTTTGATCCCCAGTTGCTTGGCCAATTCCAAAAGGCCAACTTTGGCCTTGATCACTTTACCTTCCATACGTGTCATCATCTTGATCCTTATCGAGACGGCCCACAAGCGCTACGATACTTGATGGTCTTCGCGCATGTGGTCCTGCACCGCAATTCAGATCAAATGTCCGATCATGTTTATACTTTTACAGTTTATGCGCGTCAGTATTTGACACATTATGCGCACCGATCATTCTTCATGTCGATGAAAGTGGGTTTCTTCGACATATTTTATTGACGTGTTGATGGTATCGACATACTAGATTTATATGTCGAAAAAATCGAGAATATGTACATGAAAACGTGGGGCTGGGATCCGAAGCGACCTTATAATGATCTTCCACTCTTACCGCCTGATATGGAGCGGGTGGAAACACGTGGCGTTCTCAAACACTGCATCGCGGCGCGCGCGGCCCTTGGTGAGCTTAAAATGGCCGCGGAACTCATTCCCAATCAAGCCATGTTGATCAATACCTTGCCGATGCTGGAAGCCAGGGCCAGTTCAGAGATTGAGAATATTGTCACGACCGCTGACGAATTGTTTCGTCATGCTGGCAGAGACAACGCACCAAGTGATCCTGCTACAAAAGAAGCTCTGCGTTATCGCAGGGCCTTGTCAGAAGGCTTTGAAGCGTTGAAAGATTACCCTCTGACCACGCGGACAGCCGAGCAGATCTGCTCCACGATAAAGGGCGTGGAAATGACCATACGTAAAGTGCCCGGCACGAAATTGGAAAATGCCAACACAGGTGAGGTTATTTATTCCCCACCTGAAGGGGCAGATCGCTTGCGAACGATCCTGTCCAATTGGGAAGTTTTTATGCATACGCGCGAAGACATCGATCCCCTCATACGGATGGCCATAGGACATTATCAATTTGAAGCCGTCCACCCTTTCACAGATGGCAACGGAAGGACTGGCCGCATTTTGAACAGCCTGTTCTTGATTGAAGAAAAACTTTTGACGCTGCCGATCCTCTATCTGAGCCGCTACATCATGGTGAGCAAATCAGATTATTATCGCTTATTGCTGGAGGTCACCAAATCAAACGCCTGGGAAGATTGGATTATCTACATCTTAAAAGGCGTAGAGGAGACCGCGATCTGGACATTGGCTAAAATAACCGCGATCCGTGAGCTACAGATGGACACAAGTCGCTATATTCGTCAGGTCTTGCCCAAAGCCTATAGTCATGAACTCGTGAACGTCATTTTTGAACAGCCATATTGTCGAATAGCTACTTTGGTGAATGCCAATGTCGCAAAACGCCAGACAGCCTCCCTCTATCTTAAGCAACTCGCAGGTATCGGTGTGTTGCGTGAAACCGAAGCTGGAAAAGAAAACCTCTATGTTCACCCAAAACTAATGGCTTTGGTTACCCGCGACAGCAATAGTGTCGAAGCCTACTTTTAAATGCCTTTCATCTCTCGCGTGACGTCCGGCATTGGCTAGGACTGCGAATGCCACGGACTGCTGTCGGGGCGAGATAGCAATCAATTCCATCGCGGACGTAGCCTTAGGTTTCTTGAAAGTCGGGAACACGTCCCAATCGGGCGACGCGGTTAGGGCCTGAGTTGTAGGCGGCAAGTGCCAGCCGGATATCGCTAAACCTGCCAATTTGGACGACAAGATAGCGCGCAACAGCCCGAAGGTTCTGTTCGGTATCAAAGGCATTGAAAACCCCAAGCTCTCGCGCGGCGCCCAGCATCAATTGTGCAAGACTGAGGTGGTCCCCGGATTTCGGACAGTGAGTTAAGCTGGTATCAACTTGATGAAGGGTGAGACCTGATATGAATAAGAGAAAGAGATACGGGGCGGATTCTAAGGCAAAGGTGGCTTTGGAGGCGCTGAAGGGCGATTTGACATTGGCGCAATTGGCGACCAGGCACGGGGTGCATCAAGGGCAGATTTTGAGTTAGCGTAAACAAGCCGTGGACGGCAAAGGTGCTTGGCGCGACAATGTCTTTGTCGAGCAACTCTGAAAGTCAGTCAAATACGAGGAAGTCTATCTGCGGGCCTATAACAGCGTGGCCGACGCCCGCGCCAATCTGGCCAAATATCTGACCTTCTATAACACAAAACGATCCTACCAAGCCCTTGACGGAAACACCCCAGACGGAGCTTGATTCAACCCGCCACAACCAATCCCGGTTGCGGCATAACAACGCCAGTCATCCACTTACAAAACGCGATTGACCTGTCCAAACAAAGCGAGCCAGTTCACTGTTAGCATCAAAGTTGCGCGTAAACTCTGAAATCAGGGCAGAGCCTTAAACCCCGGGCTGATCTGGCGGGCTTTCTTCCATCGGTGCGCCCACCAATTGTTTGCTGGTGAGGCCATAAACTGCCAACAAAAATAGCACCAATGCGCACAGGATAAAGGGTGCTTGGTGACTAACCAGCGCATAAAGGCCTGCCCCGAATATAGGTGCAACGACAAATCCAGCCCCATTGGCCGCGACCACCAGCCCTGCAACACTTCCCTGATCATCTTGGCTGACGGCGAGCGACGCTCCACCGGTAAATCCTGGACGCGCCAAGCCAAAGCCCAGTCCAACCAAGGCTTGCGCGACCGACAGCGTACCAAAACTATCACCAAAAGCGGTCAAAGCGGCACCTGCCCCAGTCACAAGACAACCCCAAGCAACAAGTCCGCGCGGGGAAAGACTAAGGCGCGGGATTAGAACCAATTGTGCGATGATTTGCGCCATCGCCCCAAGAGCCAAGGCGACCGCACTCAGCGTTGCGCCTTCTCGCGGCGTGACGCCCAGTCGGTCGATAAAATAGAAGGAGACTTGCTGAAACATAACGGCGGTAACAGCGGACAAAATCACACCAAACAGCAACCACGGACGAACAGAAGGGTTAAGTGCCAACCGCCAAACCGAAGAAGGGGCCGCCGATTTTTTTGCGGTCGGGGTAATCTCGATATTCGGCAAGAAGAAGCGGGCCGATAAAGCGCCGATAATCGCCAAGATGGTGGTAGCGAGCAAGGGTGCCAACAAGCCCAAATTGGCAATCATGCCTGCGGCTAAGGCAGGACCGGCCGCAGAACCAAAAGCAAAGGCAGAGGTGACGGCTGCAATCTCTCTGGTCCGAATCTCCGGTGTGGTGGTGTCGGCGACATAAGCTTGCGCAGCTGGATTGGTTGCAGAACCAAAAGCACCAAAGATCAAGCGCGCCGCCGCCAAACCCATAAACAGCGTCAGCCAGTGGAAATGGTCCATCAAACCAATCGCCGCAATCACGGTGAAGGTGCCGGTCGATAGCGCATAAGCGCTTAGACCCATCACAATCATCGGCTTGCGGCCCTTGCTGTCGCTCATGCGACCCCAAACAGGACTGGTTAGGACCCAGAGAACAGCCGACAACGTGAAGATCGCTGAAACTGACCAGTCTGGCAAACCGGTTTCACGCGCAATTGGCGGCAGAACCGAAAACAACATCGAATTCCCGATCCCAACAATTGCAAGGCATGCAAACAAAAGCCGGTAGGTCTGTTTGGGATTCTGACTTTGGTCGGCCATTGGGCGGCAGCTCGTCTATGTTTGATTTAAGCCGGAGTGGAGCGGGCCAAAGCCTCGATGGGTCATTCTTCCATGCGACGTTTCTCAGCAAAGGCCAAGTAAATTCGGCATTTGATCGATCTTTTAAAGACCTTAAAAACCTTTTTTGCACCGCCTGTTAAGGCTTGTCCTGTATGGGTGCGGGCAAGCAGTTTGAGTGTCTGGTGCGACTTAGCACCGTTCGATTACTCCAGAATGGGTTAAGCACTATGTTTCTCGTCATCGGTCTCCTGATCGTTTTTGGCATGGTCTTTGGTGGGTTTGCGCTCGCCGGCGGCCACTTTGATGTTATTATCGCTGCCGCACCTCTCGAATTTATGATGATCTTTGGTGCGGCTATCGGCGCGTTCGTGATTGGTAACTCGCTTGACACCATCAAAGCGACTGGCGCAGGCATCGGTAAAATTGCTGGTGGTCCAAAGTGGAAAGCGCAAGACTATCAGGATCTATTGGTGCTCTTGTTTGCTTTGACCAAGACCATGAAGGCTAAGGGCGTTGTGGCTTTGGAAGCCCACATCGAAAAGCCAGAGGATAGCGCTATTTTCAAGCGCTATCCCAAGATTTTGAAGGATCACCACGCAACTGACTTCATCTGCGACACATTACGCATGATGACGATGAACTTGGATGACCCCCATCAGGTCGAAGCTGCGATGGAAAAGCAATTGGAAAAGCACCATCATGAGGCTCATGGCCCATCGCATGCCCTACAATCCATGGCAGACGGCTTGCCCGCTTTGGGGATTGTGGCGGCCGTTTTGGGTATCGTGAAGACCATGGGTGCTATCACCGAACCCCCAGCAGTTCTGGGTGGCATGATCGGTAAAGCGCTAGTCGGCACCTTCTTGGGCGTGTTCTTGGCCTATGGTATCGTTGGCCCGATGGCGACCCGTTTGGTCCAGGTCATCGATGAAGAGCATCAATTCTACAAAATCATCATGGATGTTTTGGTCGCCCACTTGCATGGCAATGCGGCCCAAGTATCCGTGGAAATCGGCCGCGGCAGCGTCCCAAGCTCGCTTGCACCGTCTTTTGCCAAGCTGGAAGAGGCCCTCAACAATATGCCAAACGACGCATAAGTGATCTAAATCGTCAGAAAAACGAGATTTACTTGTGGCCAATTTGACCTGTAACGTGTCTGACCAATGATCGGCCGTTAATGTTAAGCGTTTGATATTGCTTTTAGTTAACAAGGATTTCCATCCGCAGCAGCTATGCCGTTGCGGGTATGGACGCGGCATTGCTACCGCAAAAACGCATAACAGACTTGGCAAAAGTTGCTGATGTAACGCTATTGCTTCACAACGAGACACCTTCTATTGAACCCGTCACTGCGCCCGAGACGAGGCGTTCAGGGCAAAGAAGGAATTTAGACAATGATCGAGTTCAAGAAGCTTTTCGCAGCAGCAGCAGTTGTTGCAGTTCTCGGCGTTTCCGCATGCGGCAAGCCAGCTGAAACCACCAACACCGTAGACGCAGCTGCTACCGAAGCAGCTAACGTTGTTGACGCAGCAGCTACCGAAGCAACCAACGCAGTCGACGCAGCAGCTACCGAAGCAGTCAACGCAGTTGACGCAGCAGCTGGTGAAGCTGTGAACGCAGTCACCGAAGAAAAGAAGTAAGTCACTTACTTTCGCTTATGCGAAAGTAGATGCGCGAGAGGCCGCCCAATGGGCGGCCTTTTTGCGTTAGGGTCCGCTGATTTCTCGGACCACTAAGTTAAGGAGTGCCGAAACATCGTGACCACCCCTGCATCACGCCTGCCCCCTGAGCCCGAAATCTCATTCGACGACAGAGGGCTGATCTTGGGTGACGCCTTTCACGACAGCTATTTCTCTCGCGATAATGGCCTCGAAGAAACCCGTATCGTATTCCTAAAGGGATGCGGCCTGCCTGAGGCTTGGCGATCACAGTCACATTTCACCGTTGCGGAACTCGGCTTCGGGACGGGGCTGAATGTGCTGGCAACTTGGGATTTATGGCGCAATACCCGCCAGCCCGGCCAAATCCTCCACTTTATCACTACTGAAGCCTTTTTGATGGCAGCCGACCATGCCGCAAAAGCCCACGCCCACTGGCCAGAACTGGCCGACCTTTCAGGGCAACTTTTGGCGCGCTGGCCTGTGCGGGCTTTTGGCAACCAGCGCATCTGGTTCGAGGATGATGGGTTCTGCCTGACGATCCTAGTCGGGCCCGCGCTGCCCAGCCTGCAGGCGATGGACTTTAAGGCCGATGCTTGGTTCCTGGATGGATTTGCACCAAGCCGCAATGCAGAGATGTGGTCGCCAGAGCTTCTCCAAGAAGTGGCTCGACTGTGTGCGCCCGGGGCGCGACTTGCGACCTATTCTGTGGCTGGTGCCGTCCGCCGTGGCCTTGAGGCCTGCGGCTTTACCGTCAGCCGCCAACCAGGTTTTGGCTCAAAGCGCCAACGACTGGAAGCGGTTTGGCCGGGTAAACGGGAAAACGCACCTGCCAAGCCAGCGTCTGTCCTGATAATTGGTGGCGGCATTGCCGGCGCGGCAGTTAGCTTTGCCTTTGCGCGCAGAGGCGTTCGGGTTGAGCTGTTGGACGGGGACCCTTGCGGCCAATCTAAGGCTAGCCATAATCCGGCAGCTCTGGTCATGCCCCGTTTGGATCGTGGCGATACACGCGAAGCACGCTTTTTCCGGGCAGCATATCTTTGTGCGACCAGCCTCTATGCGGGTGTCGGCAGGGAGATGTTTGCGCAGACGCAAGTTCAGGAATTGCCTGGCGACGACCGCGACCGCATGCGACTTGGCGACTTAGGCCAGAACCCACCCTTACCGCCAGAGCTTCTGGGCAGGATTGATAATTGTGGCTTGCTTCATCGGACCGGTGGTTTGGTCTATCCAGATCTTCTGTTGCCCCGCCTGAGCCAAAATGCCATCCGGCACCCGGTGACAGCGGCCGCGCTACACTATCAGTCTGGGCAGTGGCAGGCCTTAAATGAAGCAGGCGATATAGTGGCCGAGGCGGAGGTTTGCGTTATTGCCTCTGGCACGCAACTAGAACGATTTGTGAAGCTGGACACAGAATTAGAAGGGCGCGCCGGGCAGATCAGCCTCGCTCAAATCGATGGTGCCTTGCCCGAAACAGCGGTGGCAGGCGGTCCTTATGCGGCGACCTTCCATACCCAGCTCTTATTTGGCGCAACCTTTGACCCATGGGACTTGAGCCGATCTGACAAGCCCGGTGTGTTGGCATCAGGCCATCAACAGAACCGAGACTCCCTGTCGAGCATTGCGCCAGAGCTTTCGGCCCGCATCAATCTTGCCACCGCCTTTGGCCGTTCCAGCGTGCGCGTTGCCGCCAAAGACCGCCTGCCAATTGCCGGTGCCGCTTTACCAAAGGCAAGTCAGGAGGGCCCCGGTTTCTTTGTTCTGGGGGCGCTTGGGTCTCGCGGATTTACCACCGCGCATTGGTTGGCCGAGCATGTCGCGTCCCTCGCTTGTGGCGAGCCTAGTCCTCTGGAGCGGGACGTGTCCGTAGCGGTATCGCCTAAGCGCTTTGAAGAGCGCCGTCATAGGGGTCAAACGCCCCGCCAACCTTAGAGGGATAAGCCGCTAATACGATACGCACAGCCTCGTCGGCAATATGAACTTTCTCAACTGACTTTCTCGCGGTCGCGCTGATGAATAGCCCATACCAAATCGTCTGATGTTCGATATAGGCGCTTAGAGCGTGTTCCGATCAATTGGAATCAATTGGTCGTTAAAACTACGCTCTATTTCAAAGTGCTAGAGCGCATTTTTTCGCCCATTTAGGCGAAAAGCGCTCTAATAGGCGAAAGGCTTCCTTGACCCGATGTGGGTCCAGCAATCCCCCGATTGCACAGGCCTTTAAAGCGGGCATGCACATCTGCTCAAGCGCAGACCTGAGTTGGCGACACATCAATCGACGGAACGAAATCGGAATGGTGTTGTGCTCAAGTGGTGCCCTGATCAAGTCTTGAAACAAAGCCGAAGCACAAAGCTTTTGATAGTGATCGGAAGCTTTCAAGAGCTGACTTACCGGATCGCCCTCGACGGCTAAAGGCCGAGCAAGTATCTTTAGCTTTCCAATACCATGTGCCAGCACGGCGCAATAAAGAGTTTCCTTGGACCGAAACGCCTTATAAATCGAAGCCGTTGAGATTTCGCTGCGGGCGGCAATGTCACTTACCTTCGTATCTACAAAGCCAAATTCGAAAAAGAGATCTCCTGAATGGAGGATTTTCACAACTCTTAGTAAGGTTCAAGTCGCATTTCTGTCAAAATTTCATCACCATAGATTGATATTTACGAGCTGTAATTGGTTGGAAATAAATATCTGCGACTTAGGCCCATGACAAATTTGGCTTTTCCCGGCAATGAAGAGGACAAGGAGGCGCTGCCAGACGATGTACTTTTTCTGGATCGGCGGCGCGATGATCGCGTTCAAGCCTTCTTGGGGATTCATTTTTCAGGCTTTAGCCCGGAGTATCTGCTGCGACGCGTCGAAGATATAGGCAGTGCCAAGCGGCCCTTTGTCTATCTTTGTACGCCCAATGTCGATCATTTGGTGCGCCTAGAGCGTGAGCCAGAGCTACACGACCTTTATGCAAGCGCTTGGGCGAATGTGAATGATAGCCGAATTTTAGAGACTTTGGCCGATCTATCTGGCTTGGCCTTACCCGCTTGCCCGGGCTCTGACTTAACCCAAGCCTTGTTTGAAACCTGCATCGACCCTTATGAGCCGGTCGTTGTGATCGGAAGCACAAAGGACGTGATTGAAACCGTTCGGGCGCGCTATGGCTTAACCGATCTTCGCTGGCATGCCCCACCATTTGGCCTTCGGACTAATCCTGACGCAATGGCCGAGGCTGCAGCCTTTGTGGCTGCTAATCCCGCCCGGTTCACCTTCCTGTGTGTGGGGGCGCCCCAACAAGAAATGCTGGCCCAAATGATCCACACGCAAGGACGAGCGGTCGGTATTGGCCTGTGCGTCGGTGCATCTATTGATTTCCTTTCGGGCAGTCGCAAACGCGCGCCACACTGGGTGCAGCGGTCGCGCCTCGAATGGTTGTTCCGTCTATTGGACGAGCCCCAAAAGCTATGGCGGCGCTATTTGGTTGAAGGACCAAAGATTTTTCGGATCTGGATGGCTTGGCGGAAGAGCCGCTAAGCCCTACAAAAAGCCATGCTCGTCCATCCAGTCTTGGATCGTGGTAACCGCTTCTGCAACTTTGGCTGGTTGACCGAGATAATAGTGGGTCGCTCCATCAATGGCATGAAAGTGTGGCGTGACCTGGGTAAATCCGGCGCGAATTCGGGCCGCATGCGACGGCGTACAAGCATCATCGGCCAAATTTTCCACGACCAAGGCGGGCACCGTGATGTGAGCCGCACACGCGGGGCCATCGGCCCGGCTTTCCTCAGACCATTGCGACAACCAAGACCGGAGGCTTGAGTAGCGCGCGAGATGAGCGGGGCTCATGTTCACGGTCTTGGGGTCGCCCATATAGCACCAGTTTGGCCGCCTTTGGTTGGGGTCAATCGTGGGGTCCAGCCAGCGCAGATCCGCCATCGTGCCGTGAACCACAAAGCAATGCTCACGATTAACCTCGCCACGCTTTTTGAAGTCCTCCAGCCTTTGATGGACTTCCGCCGTGATGCGGGCGATGCGGTCGCGTTGTGCTTTTCGGTACAAGGCTTGAAAGGCATCTGAGAAGGGGGGCTGATGGGGTGCATCTGGCGCATAGATATCCAGCGCCGCATCTCGCCTGTCTGGGCCCAGTTCATCCATAATGGCCGGATCAATCCATTCCGACAAAGTGATGGCGCGGCTGACATGGGCGGCCAATTGCATCACCCCGTCAGCGGGGATGAGGCCCGCACCCAGAATATCCACCAGATCGCCCGCAGGGGTTGCCTCAATCGTCGGGTTCTCGGCTTGAGATTGGTAGAAGAGCGACAGCGAGCCGCCACCGGACCAGCCGGCCAGCACCACTTTCTCAAAACCCAAGACTGTCTTGGCGTGACGCACATAGCGCCCGAGATCAATCAGCACCTTCTCCATGATCAAGGCGGTATCATTATGGGGATAACGCGACCCGCACGTCATGACTGGGATACCGGCATGGGCAAGAGCAATTGGCATGGGCAGATAATTCATCGTGCCCGAAGGGTGCATGAACAGCACGATTGTCTTGCACGGCGGGCCATCCTTGGGCTTTAGAAATTGGCCTTCACACAAAACCCAATCCTGATTGCCGCCATAGGTCTCTTTGAAGCCAGACTGGTCCTGAAACATCAAGGTGACCGGCAAACGGTCGATGGGGTAACGGGTCACGATCTCGCCTTTCTTGCAACCTAGGTGCGACATAGTCTAACGCCACGCGGGAGAGACCTCGCAAGCTTTGAGGCTTGCAGGGAGAAGAGCGCACAGGCAAGAACAATCTCATGCAACGCTTTCCTTTTTTCTTCACCCTGATGGCCGCCTTAGCAGCGGCACTGATCGGTATCGCGGTCCTGCCCTTAGCCAAACCGCAGGGCGAAGCCGTGGATGGGCGGCAGACTAATTTGGGCTGGGTGGTTGAAGGGGCAGACCTGGCGCAAGTCCGCCCGGCTGAGGGCTTCCCTGTGATGACACCGCCCGGACCACGTGGCGACCTTGAGGGCGTTCGCATGACGGCAACCAGCGCTTTGGCCCCCGATGCCCGCTTTTCCAAAGGGGTCCGCCTGAACTTTGGCGATGCCTTAACCACCCATGTTGCCGGGGGTGCCACGACCGTGCGGGTGATCGTCAAATCCACTGCCCGTTTGCCCGCCAAGTCCATGGCGATTGGCTTTGTCACCGAAGGCCCTGTCACGTGGAGTGAACAGGCCATTGGCCAGGCCTACTCAAGCGTGACCTTTACCTTGCCCCCAACCAAGACCAAGCCGCGCGCCCTTGCGATCTGGCCCAGCGTCCAGGGCGGCGAGGGCGGCATAGAGGTCAAAGCCATCATCTTCACCAAGGCCGATGCAGCCCTCGCCCTTCCGAATTAGAACCAAAAAGCACGAAAGCTTTCCCCATGAGCCAATCACCCGCCATTCTAGCTGCCCACCGCGTCCTTGACGTGGAGATGGAGGGCTTGCGCCGTCTGCAAGCCTCCATCGGGGCGGAATTTGCCGCCATCGTTGAAAAAGTCGGCACCATGAAGGGCCGCTTGATCTGTGCAGGCGTTGGCAAGTCTGGCCATGTGGCGCGCAAGATCACAGCGACCTTGGCCTCCACCGGCACGCCCAGCCAATTCATCCACCCGACTGAGGCCAGCCACGGCGATATGGGCATGATTGGCACCGACGACATCTTGCTGATCCTCTCCAAGTCCGGCGAAGTGCCCGAACTGTCGGACATGATCGCCTATGGTAAGCGTTTCAAAATCCCCATCATCGCCATGACGGCCAATGCCGAATCGGTGCTCGGAAAAGCAGGCGACTATCTGATGCTCTTGCCAGAAGCTCCCGAGGCCTGTGGCGAAACGCGTGCACCCACTACTTCGACCACCATGCAGATCGCTTATGGCGATGCGTTGGCGGTTGCCCTTTTGGAGCGACGCGGCTTTACCGCCAGCGACTTCCGAATCTATCATCCGGGTGGCAAATTGGGTGCCATGCTGAAGTCCGTCGCTGACCTAATGCATAAGGCTGATGAGCTCCCCTTAGTGCGCGAGACCACGCCGATGATGGAAGCCCTCCTCATTATGACGGCGAAGCGCTTTGGCTGCACGGGCGTGATCGACAGCCAAGACCGCTTGATCGGTATCGTGACCGATGGCGATATACGCCGGAAAGCCGGTGCCGACTTTGCCCACCTCAAAGTGGCCGACGTCATGACTGCCAGCCCGATGGTCGTCAGCCCGCATGCGCTGGCCGCCGAAGCCCTCGCTGAACTCAATCAATCCGGCCGCTCGGTCGTGTTTGCGGTTGATGATCAAGAAAAGCCCGTCGGCATCTTGCATCTGCATGATTTGTTGCGGGCGGGGGTGATGTAGTGATTCTTCGGGGGCTAATGCTGACAACCTAGGCTGGCGAACCTGAGCCTCGAATGGCGGAGTCCTGACCTATAAATTAAACAAGCGCGGGTCACCGCCTTGGGCGGCGCGGTTGATGGTTTTGGTACGCTCGGTGGCGAAGCGGTGCAGATAATGGGGCCCGCCTGCCTTTGGGCCAGTGCCCGATAGGCCCTCGCCGCCAAAGGGTTGAACGCCCACCACCGCACCCGTCATCGTGCGGTTAACGTAATAATTGCCGGCGGGAACGGCCGCTTCCACTTCATCGACAAAGCTGTCGAGCCGTGTGTGGCACCCGAGCGTGAGGCCATAGCCCTTGTGCGCCAAAGCGGCTCCAACGCTTTCAATCGCTTCGGGGTGATAGCGGATCACATGCAGGATCGGGCCGAAGACCTCGGTCTCCAACACGTCCAGGCTATCGATCTCAACCAGGCACGGGCCATAGAAATGCCCCTGCTGCGCCAGCGCGCCCACATCGATCTTCTTTAAAATCTTGGCCTCTTGCGCCATGCGGGCTTCATGAGCCTCTAAAATTGCCCGCGCATCGCCATCAATCACGGGGCCAATGTCGGTGGAGAGAAGCGCAGGATCGCCCAGCACCAATTCATCCATGGCACCCATCAAGCAATCCAAGACAGCATCCGCCGTTTCATGCGGCAGGAACAACAGGCGCAGGGCCGAACAACGCTGACCCGCAGAGCCAAAGGCCGAGATGATGACATCATCCACGACTTGTTCTTTCAAAGCCGTGGTGTCGACAAACATGGCGTTGAGGCCACCTGTCTCAGCAATCAGCGGCACAATAGGCCCGTCCTTGTGCGCCAAAGTACGCGAAATCAGGCGCGCGACGCTGGTAGAGCCGGTGAAGGCGATGCCTGCGATCTTTGAATTGCTAACCAAATGCGCACCGGTGCGGCCATCGCCTAAAACGAGGTGCAGCACATGCTTCGGAACACCTGCTTGATAGAGGATCTCGCACGCGGCTTGGGCAATCAGCGGGGTCTGTTCAGCGGGCTTGGCGACAACGCTATTGCCCGCCGCCAAAGCGG
>CAMDDL010000050.1 GCA_945891505.1 Maricaulis salignorans
GGAGAGGGGACGGGGGTGAGGGGGCCGTTGCGCATGAGCGGGTTATCTCTCACAGGATGAAAAGCTCTTGAGCACATACCTTGATACTGTGAGTGCAAAGCCCTCACCCCCGACCGTCGACCTACAGGTCGACCCCAAGAGGAGAGGGGAGTTCCTTCATCTGGACCCATTTTGGTGACGAGATTGGGCGGCAAGGCGCTTCTAAGTACGAGGGCAACATTGTAGAGGACGAGGAGAGGGGGCAATTCAGGTCAATTTTATTATTTCTTTGGTGCACAAAAACAATCATTACGACAGCGGAGTACATCAAAATCTAAGTCTGCACTGGTCGATTTTCAAAAGCGAATGACGCCATATAGCTCGTCGCCATGAGACTGACATGAGCGTCTAGCGGCGGACGAATTTCAAAGGCTTTTGGCTCTTTTGCAAAGTTCCAAAGCCTAAGAAGGCACCAAGAGTCTCTTCGTTCTTTTGCGACTGCCAATTCATTGCGGCTGATGTGAAATGGAGATCTTTCCCAGCCATTTGTTGTTTTGACTTCAATCAAGCGCGGGGAGCCGTCTAGTTCAAAGCTAGCTATGTCATAGCCAGCTCCATCGCCTTCAGTTTCCGAAGTCCATTGGACTTTTTTCGCCAGATCGGTTCGCCCGGCCAATCTAAGACTATGTATTTCGTGCTTCAAAACCCGCTCTTCTCCAGCTTTGCCGAGTGCACGATTCGTTTCGTTGCGTCACGCTCAGCAACATCGTATTTTCTCAGAATTCTCTCAAGGAGCGTGTGTTCAACTGGGGGAGGCGCGTTAGATACTGTTGGCGGGGGACCAATCCAAAGTGGAATATCCTCTTGAACGCTGAAATTGCCATTTCTTTGCGATCCTTTATGGGCTCGATCCAAAAACTCGTTCGCTGCCCAAAAATGCGATTTATCTAATTGGCGTACCAGGGCTTCAACTAAGGTAAACTGAAAGTTTGACATGGGTTTATAGCCCTCAATCCAAGGCTGATTTAGTCCCAACATTGCCGCACTAATGTTTTGGTGCTTGAATTCGATAGACCCGCGAGATCGTTTCGTCAGGTGCTTTTGAAGCAGGCGATTTCGCTCCGCCTTGATGAAGCTCTCCCCGGCAATTTCCAGTCGCAACATGTCGAAGTAGCCTGCAACGATTAGGTCATTTTCCTCATCGCTCCAGTCGATTGATGCCACGGTGAGTGCTCCTAGAATTGAATGAAATCTGAATTGCAAAGGCATTAATATGCCTTCTTGACTATACGTCGGATAAGAATGTTTGATTGTGAGCTGAGTCAAGTCAAGTTGAACGTCCCAATCGGGATACTACTCCCCCCCACACCCTGCCAATTCCCCCTAATCCCACTCGAATACCCCTACCCAAACCGCCATATTCCCCCTATGTTCTCCTGATGGCGCGTACCCCTTCCTCCCGACCTCGTAAGCCCAATGCCCATCCGACGACGGATAAGATGCAGGCGTGGGAGAACATCAAGAAGTTGCGGGCTGAGGCGGATGCTCTGGATGATCCTAAGCCCAATGCCCAAACGGTGACGGGGGTTGAGTTTGCGGGTGACCCGTTCGTCTATGATTTTGACTATAATGTGCTCGATGCACGCGGCAGTGCCGCTCCGCCCGCTTGGCAGCCCCATCGGCCCGATCTGCCAGAGAAGTTTGAAGGCGGTAAGCGCTTTGAATTGGTAAGCGACTATCAGCCCGCAGGTGACCAGCCCGCCGCGATTGAGGCTCTCTGTGAAGCCGCCCAAGAAGGGGATAAGGATCAGGTGCTGCTGGGCGTTACAGGCTCTGGCAAGACCTTCACCATGGCGCAAGTGATCAATCGGCTCCAGCGGCCCGCGCTGATCCTCGCCCATAACAAGACGTTGGCGGCCCAGCTTTATGGCGAGTTCAAGAATTTCTTTCCCAATAATGCGGTCGAATATTTCGTCTCTTATTACGACTATTATCAGCCCGAAGCCTATGTGCCGCGGACCGACACCTATATCGAGAAAGAGAGCAATATCAACGAACAGATTGACCGGATGCGCCATGCGGCCACGCGCGCCATTCTCGAGCGCGATGATGTGATTATCATTTCTTCGGTCTCGTGCATTTACGGCATTGGCTCGGTTGAGAGTTATTCCTCCATGACCTTTGTCTTGAAGCCGGGGGATCGGGCCGACCCGCAAACGGTGACACGCGACCTGGTAGCGCTGCAATATAAGCGGAACGACATTTATTTCGCGCGCGGCAATTTCCGGCTGCGCGGCGATGCGCTGGATATCTTCCCCGCCCACTATGAAGACCGGGCTTGGCGGATCTTGTTTTTCGGCGATGAAGTCGAAGCGATCCATGAGTTTGACCCGCTCACGGGCAAGAAGACAGCCGACCTTGAAGCCGTCAAAGTCTATGCCAATAGCCACCACACAACGCCGCGCCCAACGCTCAGCCAAGCGATTGAGAAGATCAAAGCCGAGGCTAAGGCCCGCGTGGAATGGTTTGAGCAAAATGGTCTGTTGATTGAAGGCCAACGCCTGAAACAACGCACAGACTTTGATCTTGAGATGCTGTTGGCGACTGGTTCGTGTGCCGGAATTGAGAATTATTCCCGCTATCTCTCGGGGCGGAACCCGGGTGAGCCGCCACCGACCATGTTTGAATATATCCCAGACAATGCTTTGGTATTTGTTGACGAAAGCCATGTGACGATTCCTCAAATCGGCGGAATGTTCCGGGGCGATTATAGCCGCAAGAAGACCCTGTCGGATTATGGCTTCCGTTTGCCCTCTTGCATGGACAATCGGCCGCTGCGGTTTGAGGAATGGGACGCAATGCGGCCCCAGACCATAAGCGTGTCGGCAACGCCGGGGCCGTGGGAGATGAACCAGACCGGCGGGGTGTTTGTTGAGCAAGTCATCCGCCCAACCGGGCTGATCGACCCACCTGTCGAGATTCGCCCGGTGACGGGCCAAGGCTTTACCCAAGTTGATGATTGTATTGCCGAGTCACGGACGACCATTGCGGCGGGCGGTCGCGTCTTGGTGACGACTTTGACCAAGAAGATGGCCGAAGATCTAAGCGAATATATGCATGATCAGGGCCTGAAGGTCCGCTATATGCACAGCGATATTGATACGGTGGAGCGGATTGAGATCATTCGCGACCTTCGCCTCGGTAATTTTGATATTTTGATTGGGATCAACCTCTTGCGTGAGGGTCTTGATATTCCTGAGTGCCAGTTGGTATGTATTCTCGACGCCGATAAAGAAGGCTTCTTACGTTCTGAAACCAGTCTGGTTCAGACGATTGGTCGGGCGGCGCGCAATGTCGACGGTCGCGTGATTCTCTATGCCGACTCCATCACGGGCTCGATGAAACGCGCCATTGACGAGACCGATCGCCGTCGGGCTAAGCAAGTGGCCTGGAACGAAGCCAACGGCATCACACCGCAATCCATCCGTTCCAACATTCATGACATCCTCAATAGCCCTTATGGCAAGGAAGGCGTCACGATTGGTCTTGGGGCCGAAGGCGATGCTACTGCGAACGTCAAAGGCAAGGGTAAGGGCAGGGGCAAGGCGGAGGCCCTGCCAGAGGCTGGCGCACCCGGCCATAATTTCAAAGCGGCACTGGCCGACCTAGAAAAGCGGATGCGCGCCGCAGCGGCGGACCTTGAGTTTGAAGAGGCCGCCCGCCTGCGCGACGAGATCAAGCGGCTGGAGCGCTTGGAATTGGGGATGTAGGGGGCTTTTGGTCCTTGTCACCACTACGCGTGCCTAAGCTTTGGTCTAAAAAATAGGGTTTCCTTTTCACTTAGACCCATTTTGGTGGAAACCCTGTTTCACCAAAATGGATCGTTTAGGATGTGCGCGACATCTGGGTAGTCAAGTGCGCAGCTTCGCTGCGTCGCGGGGCGATCCGTTTTCGCAGAAAACGGACACTTGACGACCCAGAGGTCGCAGGAACAATTGAGACAGCGGTTGGGTGACCAGAATGGGCACCAAAGCGCTTCTAAGTGTTTTCTTCTAAGCCTCCCCGAGCCTCCAAAAGGCGGGCCGCATAAAGCGAAGAGCACTAAGCCATGGCGCTAGAGTACAGGCGTCTCACAAGCAGGGGGATAGACTTCTATACCCGTCGACAGCCCAAACCAAAAAGCGCGCTCTGGATATCCAAAGCGCGCCTAAAAGGCCGATCTCACCAAAGGGAGAAGCTTACTTAATTTTGCCTTCGACAAACTCTACATGCTTCCGCACGACTGGGTCGTACTTGTTCATGCGCAGTTTTTCGGTCTTGGTGCGTGCATTCTTCTTGGTGACATAGAAGAAGCCGGTGCCAGCAGACGAGTTCAGGCGGATTTTGATGGAGGCCGGTTTGGCCATGATAAATCTCCCGCGGTTGCGGTATGGGTGAATCTGAGGGGGCGCTTAGACCCTAAACTGCGGCAAAGGTCAAGACTTTCTCTGCGCTTGATGCTGCACAGCGATGGCGCAAATCGGTGTGAGGGCCATGACAGCGAGGCCAGCCAGAAAGCCCGACGGGCCAAGGGTTTGAAGGAGGGTGCCACCGGCCAAGGGTGCGATCAATTGCCCGACGCCATAGCTGCCACCATAGGCCGCATTTGCCCCGGCTAATTCAGTCTTACCAAAGCGCTCTGCAAGCCCCATCAGGCCCAAGGTATAGAAGCCAGTGACGCAGCCAGACCACACGAAGCAAATCGCATAGGCCTCGGTCGGTGATTTAACATTCATCAGCAGGAATGGACCGATAAAGCCGATGACCGCGACGCACAGCAGGGTACGGGTACGTCCATAGCGGTCCGCTAGCATCCCTATGGGCCCCTGCAGCAGGATATTGCCCAGTCCGCTGGCGGCAATCAAATAGCCAGCAGCTGCGTCTTCAAAGCCCACCTCGCGGACCCAGAGCGGGAAGAGGTTGAAGGCGCTGGTCTCAATTGCCCCCATGGCAAAGGCGGGGACGAAGAGTGCAGGTGCGATCATCAGGCGGGCGAGGAGGGCTGAGGGATGCGCCTCAGCACCTTCTGGCCGGGTGGCGGCTGGCGTTTTGAATAGGAACAGGGGCAGGGTGGCCAATGCCATGATCGCCGCACCAGCATAAGGCGTAGCGGGGCCTTGATGGCCCAATTGGGCAATGACGAACCCACCGATGCCAAAGCCACCGGCGAAGGTCGCCGCATAGAGCCCCAAGAGGCGGCCGCGCAAATGGGCGGGGGCAAGTTCTAGGAACCAAGCCTCCGACGCTACGAAGATAATTGTCAATGAGGTGGAGAAGCCAAAGCGGATCGCGGTCCACACCCAAATATTGTCTGTTACCGGGTACAAGAGGAACATCGCGCTGGAGGCCAAGAGACCTCCGCCTAGGATCCCCTTCACGGGAAAGCGCCCCATCAGCCAAGGCACAACGGGCGTACACAAGAGACCCGCCAATCCCGCAAACGTCATCAGGAAGCCGACCTCCGTGGGGGTCATGCCCGTGTCGTCCAGCGTCAGCGCGAACAGGGGGGCATTGATGGCGATCCCTACGGCTGCGATCAGGCCACAGCTAAGCGCGGTGCCAATGCCGGCCCAAGTCGCCGCACTCATACGGGGTTCGCTCATAAGCGGTCCATCAGGGGGCCAGTCCGGCCCCAGCGCAGGAAAGCGGGGCTATGCGGCTGATCTGGGCTCTGCAAGCGGGTTTGGACTTCGGTCAAGATGAAGCGGGTGACATTGGGCAAATCCAAGCCGAAGGCTTCGTCCAGACTGAACCAACGCAAGTCTTGCATCTCTGCCCCATCGCGCGCTGGCCGCATGTCATAGAGCGCCTCGTCGGCATTGGCGATGAAGAAGCGCGCATCAAAGCGCTTATGGCGTTGGGGCGGCGTGATGGCGCGAGCGAAGAAGTGCAATGGACTGAGGTGGGGGGCGATGCCTGCCGCTGCAAAGCTGGTCCAGCCTGCATCCAGTGTCCGCACGGGTAACGAGCCTGGCTTGCCAATCAACAGGCCAGTTTCTTCCCAAGTTTCGCGGACAGCCGCCAATCCAAAGGCGCGCGGGTGACGGGTTTTATTGGCCTTTGAGAGGTCCTCCGCCGATTGAGGATGTAGCTCATCATGGGCGTCAACGAAGCGGTCGCAGCGGTCAACTTTGCCACCGGGGAATACGTATTTGTCTGGCATGAAGCTATGACCGCTGGCCCGCCGTCCCATCAGGATTTTGGGCCCTGACTGGGCGTGCTGGATCAAGATCAGAGTCGCCGCATCCTTGGGGCGCGGCGCGCGCGCTGGGGCGTCTGGGCTGCCGGCCTGATAGGGCATATCGCGTTCTGCGGTCGGATCAAGGGCGAGGAGATCATCAGTCTGAGTCATGGCAATGGGTTTAGGTTGATTGCCGCAAATGGGAAGTCCCCATCTGTTTTTGGCTTAGGTCCACCCCCACAAAAAAAGCCCCCAACCCGAAGGTTGAGGGCTTTGATTTTACGCTTGGTCAGCCAGAGCTTACCAGATGTGCTTCACCGACACGCCATAGGTCCGTGGTGGGCTTGGGTAGCCCGAGATGGAACCGTCTTGTGCGACGCTGTTGAAGATGGTGGTCAAGTAACGCTCGTCCGTCAGGTTACGGCTCCAAGCGCTGAACTCCCAGCCATTGCTCGTTGCGAAGGTGATGCTCGCATTGAGGCTGATTGGCTGGAAGGTATAAGCTTCAGCCGCCTTCAAGTTAGCAGCGTTACGGGCAGCCGCATTTGGAAGAGTGCTCACGCTCACCCCTTGTGCCAGCTGTGTCTCAGACGTCCAGAAATAGTCTGCCCGATAGGTGATGCGGTTATCATTGCTCAAAGGCTGGATGAAGGTTGCCGATGCATTGTAAGTGAATTCGGGAATACCCGCCGGGGTAAGGCCGGTATAGTCCCCATACTGGCCGCCTTTGAAGTCGTCATACAACGGATCCAGATAGGTGGCTGCATAGGTCAAGATCAGCGGACGAATTGGGCGATACGTCGCATCAAATTCGACACCCTTGGTCGACTGCTTACCCGCGTTTGCCAGAATGAAGCCGGTTCCAGTGAAGGTGTTTGATTGGAAGCCGTCAATTGCTTGATCAAACAAAGTCAGGTTGAAGGCACCCTTGGGGAAACGCGCTTTCACGCCGATTTCATAGACAGTTGCTTCTTCAGGACCAGCAAAGCGGCTGCCTGTTCCCAAGTTCGTCAGAGCCAAACCAGCACTGCGAATTCTCGAAGGTGGCGGGTTCAGAATTGGACTGCCAGGAATGAAGTCCGCTGGGGATGGCTTGGAGTCGCGTGACAGGTTGAACGACGTTGCCTTAAAGCCAGTTGCATAGCTGGCATAGGCGTTCCAGTTGTCATTGATTTCCCATGCAAGACGGACAGAATAGGTGGTGTTCTCGTCATTCGAGCGACCGCTTTCAACCACATTTGGGACGTTCAGGTATGGACGCTGGAACTGAACCGCTGTGAGGCCCAAGAAAGCGTTACAGGTTGGCAAGCCCAATGGGGATGGAGGTTGAGGACATGCCACCCCTGCGATCGAGCGTGCATAGGCTGCCGCACCGGCTGCCCCGATTGCCGGCGTCAAGGCGCCTGCATAGAAGGCGTCCCCAAACACAACCAAATCAAGGAGCGCAAATGGTTCAGTTGCCTTCGCATCGGTACGAATTTTTTTGGCGTCTTTGGTGTAGTTGAAGCCGCCGGTTAGGGTGAGGGCATCGGTAATTTTGTAATCAACGGTACCAAAGATCGACTGAGCGTCTGCATCCAAACCAAACTTTTCTTCCATTCCGGTTCCGTTGGCAAAATAAGTGCCAGATGGAAGACGGTTTGTTGCTTCGATCAGCAGGATTGGCGAGGCAGCCCCACCAGTCAGAGCGAGCACATAGTTGCGGAAGTCTTTTCCATAAACCACAGCCGATTCTTGCGTGATATTTTCTTTGAACAAGAAGCCGCCGAGCAAGAAGTTCAGTGGGCCGTCATAGTTTGACGTCAAACGGAATTCTTGGGTCAGTGTGTCGATGTCTAGAATTTGCGGCACGCTTGCCAAACCGGCACTTGTGAAGTCGACGTCGCCGTCTTGTTCACCGTACGAGTTGCGATAAGCCGAGATCGACGTAAACGACAATTTGCCAAAGTCATAATCGACTTGCATCGAAACGCCGCGGTTTTCGATCATGTTGGTTGGTGGAACGTCGGAATACACCCGATCACCGAACGAGGAGTTTTCAACGATCCGGCCGCCGATTGCTTTGATGGCGGCGCTTGCAGGGCCGCTCAATACGTTTGCCACAGCGCAGCACAATTCGTCGAGCTTGTCATAGTCTGCGATCAAGCGAACTTTGAGGTTATCGCTTGGCTTGATCAGCAAATCTGCGCGCACATTGAAGCGGTCGCGGTTGTTGATGTCTACGCCAAGGCCAATGTTTTCGACAAAGCCATCGCGCTTGTTATAGCCAAACGACAAAGCGCCAGCTGCATTTTCACCCAATGGGCCAGTGATGTCAGCTTTAGCAACGATCGCATTCAAGTTGCCGTAGCTCAATTCGGCTGAGCCACCATATTCAAACTTAGGCTCGCGAGTGACCAGCGAGATCACGCCTGCCGAAGCGTTCTTACCGAACAGGGTGGATTGTGGGCCACGCAACACTTCGACGCGCTGAAGGTTTGGAAGATCGCCAATCGAAGCACCTGCGCGCGAGCGATAAACGCCGTCGATGAAGATCGCGACCGAAGGCTCAATACCCGCATTGTTCGCACCATTGCCGAAGCCGCGAATGATGAAGGTTGCGTTGGTGGAGCTTTGGTTGGTGCTGACGCGCAGCGATGGGACCAAAGTCTGAATATCGTTCAAGTCGCGAACTTGGGCCTTGCTGATCGTGTCAGCCGAGGTCACCGACACCGCAACCGGGATGGATTGCAAGGTGGTTTCGCGTTTTGTAGCCGTCACGATGACAACTTCGGTTTCTTGATCTGGTTCTGCTGCAACCGGCGCAGTTTGGGCTTGCGCGACGCCTGCGAAGCCGAGGCCGGCAAAGCAAATGGACGAAAGCAGCGCAATTCGGCTAATCTTAGAAGTGCTGTTTGAACGCATGTGTGTTTCCCCAAAAGAATTTTTTTGGTCCAAACCCAAGCAAAACTAGGGATTGGCCTTTGTTGTCCGAAGATGAGTACATCTTGGTCTGCTATATCGTTAGACTGCTCGCTTTCAACCTGCAACACATGGGACGCGTTTTTCCGGCTCTTGACTGCATGGCTTAAAAAGTGTTGCCCGAAAGGCTCAAAAATCCGGGCAATTTCGTCCAAGATGCCAATGATTTCGGCTGCTTTCGTCTAAAATCCTAACAAAAAGTAACTAGGCGAGCTTAATTTCGCGAAGTCTCTGCTCTAAAAAGGCCTGTGCGTTGATCGGTTCATACTTAATCGGACCATTCATGGGCAGAGTCTCGATCAACACGTCTGGCGAGAAGTGCAAGAAAAAGGGCGAAGAATAGCGCGCAAATCTGGCGCGTTCTGGTTCTGGATTGATCACTCTGTGCACGGTAGACGGAAGGCGATCATTGGTCAGGCGCGCCAGCATGTCGCCAATATTGATCACCACACAGCCTTCTGGTGCTGTCACCGCCTGCCATTGGCCCGACTTGTCGAGCAATTGTAGGCCAGGCTCTTCCGCACCCAGCAGCAACGTAATCACATTGATGTCGCCATGGGCACCCGCGCGGATGGCCCCAGGGGTAACTTCGGGGCCAAGGGCTGGATAATGCAGGGTGCGCAGGATCGAATTGCCTTCGGCAACCTTATCGTCGAAATAGTCGGTTGGCAGCTCCAAATAGGTCGCGATAGCCCGCAGGATGCGTTTGCCTAAATGGTCGAAATCTTCAAACATTGCCTTCTGGCTGGCATCAAAGTCAGGCACCTCAGGCATAGGCACATTGGGGGGCATCACTTTTGCAAAGCGATGATCTTCCGACAAATCCCGGCCTTGGTGCCAGAATTCCTTCAAGTCCGCGATGGTATGATCTTTAGCTGTCTCAACCCCAAAGGCGGTATAGCCGCGCTGACCCGCACCAACGGGCGACTTATAGGATTGCTTCACATCCACCGGCAAAGCGAAAAAAGCCTTGGCTTTCTCCAACGTGGCGTCGATGACTTTCTGATCTACGCCATGGTCTGCGACAATCGCAAAGCCAAACCGCTCAAACCAGCCACCCAATTCTTTCGAAAACCCGGCAAAGTCGGTGTCATAGGTTTTCATAGATACGGGTTTGATAACAGACTCGGCCATGGTCAGGGGCTCCAAAACGGCATTGGCTTCTAAGGGAAGGGCGCTCAAACCTCAAGGCGTCAAAGCGTCTCAGGCAAATTCACCCAGAGTCCTCGACTGCGAGACCGTGTGAGACTAGCGCCAACGAGATCTCACTGTTGAGAATTTCAATGAGCCCCTGTTCGATTTTCTCCGCTTGCGCTTAAGATGGCGACACCCGACTTGAGGCTAACCGGCGCAAGTCCCGGGTCATCAAACAGGAAGATGCTCATGCCGCAGTCAAGTCAAAGCCCCATCGAACTTTATTATTGGCCAACCCCGAATGGTTGGAAAATCTCCATTGCTTTGGAAGAGATGGGGCTGCCCTATGTCATGAAGGCCGTCAATATCGGCAAGGGCGAGCAGTTTGAACCTGCTTTCCTCGCCATTAGCCCAAATAACCGTATGCCGGCGATTGTCGATCCCAATGGGCCAGACGGTCAGCCAATCTCGGTGTTTGAGAGCGGTGCCATCCTGCAATATCTTGGCCGCAAGACTGGCCAATTCTATCCCAGCGACGAGCGCAGTCGCGTGAAGGTTGACGAGTGGGTGATGTGGCAAATGGCGGGCCTTGGACCCATGTCGGGTCAAGCCAGCCACTTCCGGCTTTATGCGCCTAATCTGGTCGACGATCTTAAATTGATCGAATACGGCCAAACCCGTTACACCAACGAGGTCAATCGTTTGTATGGCGTTATGGAGCGCCAGCTTAAAGAAACGCCGTATCTGGCCGGTGATTATTCCATCGCCGATATGGCTTCTTACCCTTGGGTCCGTGGTGCAAAATTGTTTGGCCAAGATCTTGAAGAATTCCCCCGCGTCAAAGCTTGGTTTGATGGCATTGACGCCCGTCCAGCCGTTATAGCCGGAAATGCGGTGGGGGCGGATTTGCGCAAGCCAGCGGGCGAGCAATCCAAGGAAGACATGAAGGCAGCGGCCAAATCTCTCTTCGGTCAAACTGCTGCTGTCACGAAGACCTAAGCCAACATTTTGGGAGGGCAGGGCCTCTGACGCCCTAGCCCTTCCAATTCACCGCTTGCTCTAATAAATATTGACGGAACGCAGCGATCCGTTTGGAGCGGCGCAAATCTGCGGGATAGATGAAGAAGACGTCGATATTCGGCCCGTCTGTCTCTGGGAAGACCCGCATGAGGCCTGTGTCGGCTTGGGCCAGATAATCTGGCAGGCCGCCAATACCAAGGCCTGCAACCACAGCCTTTACCAAAGCCGAGACATTATTGATCGTCAGCGCCGCCTCGCGCGGGCGATGATCTTCCCGGCCCAAGGTGAGGGCAAAGTCCAGCACCTTCATCGGGTCTCCCGAACGTGCGCCATAAGCAATCACGCGGTGATTGGCCAAATCCTCTGGCGTCTTGGGCATACCGTGCTTGGCGATATACTCCCGCGAGGCATAGAGCGAGGTGGTGATCGACAAGATTTTCCGCTGGATCAGGTCCGCGTGAGTCGCCTCCCACAGGCGGATCGCGCATTCGGCTTCCAAGGTGGTGAGGTCGAGCTCTCGGTCATCAAGAAGTAAGCGCAAGGACACGTCTGGGTAAGCGTCCATGAAACCACCCAAGCGTGGTGCGAGCCAGGTCGCCCCAATACCGATTGGGGCCGTTACGATCAGTTCGCCTTGCGGGCGGTCGCGTGCATCTTTCAGATTGGACTCTGCCACTGCGGCGATCGTCGCCATCTGGCCGGTCGATTGTTGCAGCACTTTGCCGGGGCCAGTTAGGATTAAGCCCCTCGCGTGGCGGTGAAATAAGGGAACGCCCAATCCATCTTCCAGCGCCGCGATTTGGCGGCTGACGGCTGATTGCGACAGGCCGACTTTTTCGGCAGCAGCGGTGAGGCTGCCGGTATCTGCAGCGGCGTGAAAGGTCTTAAGCTTGTCCCAGTCCATGCGTTAACCTGACTTATTTTGAGAGTCCCGTCCAGCTTTCAATCTGAGAGAGGCTTCTGTTTTGTGTGCCTTTTTAGCGGAGCGGACGGGCACTAGCCAGCCTGCTTTGACAGGAGAGCCAGATAGTGGGCGCGCTGGCGCTCAAGAACGGCCATGAGACCTAGCAGACACAGCCCAAAACCGAGGCTGATCCAGATTACGCCCCCTGTTGTTGCCAAAAGCGCGACGGCCCCGCACAGCCCTGTAGCGACCCAGTAGGATGCGGCCACCTGCAGGTGCGAGCGGCCCGTGCGAATGGCTAGTTGATAGACGTGGTCGGCATGGGGCTTGAGGAGGTTGGCCTTCTGACGGGCGCGCCACACAATGGTCAGGATGGAATCGGCCAAGAGCGGCAGGAAGCAGGTAGCGACCGAGAGGGGGTTCACTTCCCAAATGGCTGCCCACACCCCTAATGCCCCGATGGCCAGCCCGACAAAGAGGGCGCCGGCGTCGCCTGCGAAGATCCGACCGCCATTGACGTTCCAGTATAAGAAGCCGCAACATGCCAACGCACAGATTTGGACATAGCTCCCCACGATCGCGATGTTGGTCGGGCCTGCTGCGCCGAACGTGCTCTGCGCCCAGCACAGCCCGCTTAAGCAGGCGAGGCCCACCGCGCTCGAACCAATCGAGAGGCCATTGGCCCCGTCCATGAAATTCACCACATTGACCATTACCAGCAGCCACAACATGGTGCCGAGGCCTCCGACCAGCGGCCCTAATGCCAAATCGGCACCTGGCCAAACCAGCAGGCCTTCAATCCGCATGCCCCCAATCACAAAGACGGAGGTGATCGCGATCATGATCAGGAGCTTGATTTTCGGTCCAATCGCGCTGCGGTCATCCCAAAAGCCTAGCGCCCCCCCGGCTAAGGCCAAGCCTAGGCAAGTCCATGCTTCGCTAATGACGAAGGCGAAATGCCAGCTCAGATAGGTGTAGCCGACGAGGGTGCCTGCCATAATGCCCACACCGCCAGCAGTAGGCGTTGGCGCGCGATGTAATTTTCGCGCGGCATCTGGCACGTCCGCTATCGCCCAAGCCATCATGAGACGGGTGACAATCCACGCAACCAAAAGTGCCAAGAAGCAAGCAAAGCCGACGATCATCTCCCCACCTTAACGGTGCCACGCGGGGTGGGGGAAGGCTTTGGCGTGATCAAATGCAGAAACGCCCGCTACATCCCCGCGCCAGCCATGCATTTTTGCAGCCCTGCTTAACCCTCGCGGCCCTTTTTATTCAGCCGCAGCATCCCTACTTAGGAATTGCAGTGAGCCTCCGCTGCGGACACTCGATAGTTTCGCGTCTCGTACGCTGATCGGTGTCTCCTCCCCCCAAGAGGCCGCCTCAAAGGGCCGCATTCTCACTGGATGCGGCCTCTTTTTTTGGCCAACATAACAATTATCACGAAATCGCGAGAAATTGTCATAAGTTCGCGACGGAAACTTAAGCCTCGCCCGTTATCAGCACATCTAGTGTCAATATTTCGGGGTGCTTCATGCCGCCAATCAAACTGTCGCCATCTGTTGTTTCTTTTCTGGCCCTTGTAAGTCTGGGGGCCTTGGCCGGATGTGGCGGTGGCGGTGGTACTGGCGACACAGGCTCTGCAGGTGGTGGCATCACCCTGACCGTTCCAGGTTCACCGACCTTGGTTGCGCTTGATCCCAGCAATACCTCCATCAAAGTCCATTATACAGCACCCACAGCGACAGGTGGATCTGCGATCACCAGCTATACGGCCAGTTGTGCTGCCGGGGGCGTGACGCGCACCGGCATTGGCACTACAAGCCCGATTGATGTCACCGGCCTCACCAATGGCACCGCCTATAGCTGCTCCATCACGGCCACCAATGTAACAGGCACCAGCGCCAGTTCTACTGCTGCCAGCGCGACCCCCGGACTACCTATTGCCCCAGCAGCGCCCACCATAGGCGCGGCCACACCCGCGGATCGCGGGGCCAGCATCGCCTTTACGGCACCCCTGATCACCGGCGGCTCACCCATCACCAGCTACAGCGTCACCTGTATCAACGGTGCGGTGAGCATCAGCGCCGCAGGCTCCACCAGCCCAGCGACGGTGACAGGCCTCCCGAACGGCCTGACCTATAGCTGCAGCGTTCGGGCCATCAATGCCGTGGGCACGGGACCAGCCTCAGCCAGCGCTACGGTTGTGCCCAATGGGGCCGTCGCGACGCCCGCCGGTGTTGCCGAGTTCACCACCCTCGACTTCAACGCCTTAGACAACTTCGCCAGCCCAACCCTGCCAGCTTATTATGATGGCACCGTCACGGCCGACGATAACACACCAGCCAATAATGCCATCACCAATCGGGCGGCCAGCCTTGGCCGGGTCCTCTTCAATGATCGCCGCATCAGCGTGAATGACACCATTTCCTGCGCCTCCTGCCACCGCCAAGCCAATGGCTTCAGCGACCCTCGCCAGTTTAGCACCGGCGTCTCTGGCACGACCTTCACAGACGCCCATTCCATGCGCTTGGGCAACATCAGATTTTATCGCCCCGGCACCATGTTCTGGGACAAGCGCGCGGCAAGCGTCGAGGCCCAAGCCACCCAGCCAATCCAGAATGTCGTCGAGATGGGCTGGGACACTGCGGCGGGTCGCATTGCTGCCCTCATCACCAAGATGAATGCCACGACCTATTACCCAGACCTGTTCACCTTCGCCTTTGGCAGCCCCACCATCACCGAGGCCCGTATCCAACAAGCCTTGGCCCAGTTTGAACGCGCCATGGTCTCGACCGGCAGTAAGTGGGATACGGGCTATGCCAGTGTGTTTAGCGCCACCGGCCCCAACCGTAACTTAGGCGTCGATTTGCCCAATTTCACCGCGCAAGAAAACCGCGGCCGCACGCTCTACTTCAGCCCACCCAATCAAGGCGGGGCAGGGTGCGCCGCGTGCCACTCCGCACCCACCTTTGCTTTGGCCCCAAACTCCCTCTCCAACGGCTTGGACGCGGGCGAGACCCGCATCTTCAAATCCCCCTCACTTAAGAATATGGGCGTCGGCGGCCCCTTCATGCACGACGGCCGCTTCACCACCCTCGAACAAGTGGTCGAGCATTATAATAGCGGCATAATAGCGGCATCCAAGACGGCCCCGCCTTGGATAACCGCCTGCAACGCAACGGCACGCCCCAACGCCTGAACCTCTCCGTCGCCGACAAAGCCGCGCTGGCTGCCTTCCTGCGCACCTTGGACGACACCGCCTTGCTGACAGACCCGAAGTTTTCGAGCCCGATGCGGAAGTAGGATATTCGTCGTTAGAGCCCCTTGGTACTCGCCTGAAAGAAGGAATTCTATCTGGAACGGTTCAAGAGCACGCTTTGCTTCCCTTGAAGCCGCCCGACCATTCTTTTTGCGCAAGCTGGGGAGTCAAGGGGTGCAATCGGCTTCGCCGACGCGCCATCGGCGCGCCCCTTGACGCCCCATCTTGCGCGCCCAAACTCGAACACGGCCTTTGCGTAGGCATAGCCTGCCGCAAAGGCGTTCCAGATAAAACTCTTTTTTCAACTATCCATGTCATCGCCGCCGCGGCGAAGCGCAGAGCGGGGACCCCCTAGGACTTTGCGGCACAAGGTCCCGGATCGGCTGAAGCCGTCCGGGATGACAGCGCCTTTATTGATGCCCACCAACACCCATAGCCCCGCCAAGAAAAACCCGGCGGGGGTGACCAGTTAGAGGGGCCGGGGCGCATGGGTTGCGCCAAAAAGGGTGGGCCAGATTAACGGACTGGCCCGGATTACGACGCAAACCATGCGCCCCGGCTGAAATAAGTACGCGTGCCCAAGGGAAGATCATGAGCCCTCCTCTGTGGTGACATTTCCCCCGCCTGTACATGAAGATTTCATCTTAAGCGCGTTTTGATCCAGAGGATCAAAGTTGCGCGATTATAAAAATGAAACGATCCCGCGAGTTTTGTTTCAAGCCTATTGAAAGACTTGACCTCCGGCTTCACACGGCAGTCGGTCTTGAGCACACCGGGCATAAGGACAGCTAATCCTTATGAAAACACGAGGCAGCCACGTCCACCCCGATTAACC
>CAMDDL010000051.1 GCA_945891505.1 Maricaulis salignorans
GCGACTTTATCCGCCTTCACCTCTTGCGGCGGGGCCGCATAGGCGATGGCTTGGGCCAGCACCAAAGCGCCCGAACGCAGGGCGTTCTTCTCAGTCAGGCGCAGCATGTCATCGGTCGTGATAGGGCGCACCCAAGCCTTTCCCCGACAGGCCTCTGGCACCCGATCAGGTCCTAGATCCCGCAGCAGGCGGTTATAGCCCGCGACATAGCCGTCCGACAGGTCGCGTGAGATTTTGCTGGTCTTCAAGTTGTCACGGCGCAGGGCAGTCAAATCGAGGTTGGAGCGAAAGAACGTGTCCGACGCCAGATTGTCCAATGGGTCAAAGCCGAGGGTCGTTTTCTCCTTCGCGCCAAAATGCAAAGACCGATCACCTGCTACCGTCGCAAAATCCTCGGCCAACATGCACAAATTGTCCTGCGCATAGGCATAGGCGACGCCGTATCCGATGCTCTTCCAGTTTTTGGCGGTGATATGGGGGATGCCATAAGTGGTGCGCGTAATGCTCGCCTCTAGGCCTTGCGGCTTCGCGTGGGCTTGGCCTGTTAGCGCACAAGCCAAGACGATCAGAGATGCTGATTTATAGCGCATATTTTCCTCCAGAGCAGCCAATGACGGCTTATTTTTTCTTTATCCCTAGGGTGCCGCGCAGTGTGAAGCAAGGATGGATTTGGCCAAGTGAGGGTGGGGCAAGATCAATTCCTCATCATCCGCCCAAATCACGGAAACAGGGCGGCCCTTGAACACAGCCTTAGGCGCATCCATTTGTGGACTAACATCATCGCGGACTTGCAAAAGACCGCATTACGGCGCCCTATCTCCCCGTGGCGCGCGGTTTGATCCACTCGGGTCAAAGTTGCGCCCCAAACAAGAATTAGGATGCCTCAGGCTAAGTCTAAGGAAACTGAATGACCAAGACACGTATTCTGCCGCTTCTGCCCCTACGCGACATCGTCGTGTTCCCGCATCGCGTCTCGCCCTTGTTTGTTGGGCGTGAAAAGTCGGTCCGGGCGCTGGAAGAAGCGATGCGCAGCGATAAGGAAATTGTGCTGGCAACCCAAAAAGATGCCAGCGCCGATAATCCGGGCCCAGGTGACGTCCACAAGATTGGTGTCATCGCGTCCGTGCTGCAATTGCTAAAATTGCCCGACGGGACCGTGAAGGTTCTGGTCGAAGGTAAGTCGCGTGTTTCGATTGAAAGTTTTGATGCGACCGAGCCTATGTTCACAGTCCAAGTCACTGAGATCGAAGATATCGATGCCGATAGCCCAGAAGCAAAGGCACTTTCGCGTACGGCGATTGAGCAGTTTGAGAATTATGTAAAACTCAATCGCAAAATCCCGCCCGAAATCGTCTCTGGCCTCGGCCAATTGCCGACGGCTAGCCAAGTCGCAGACGTGATTGCTGACAATCTGGCGATCAAGCTGGAACAAAAGCAAGAATTGCTCGAAATCTTCAGCGCGACCAAGCGTCTCGAGCGCATCTTCACCTTCATGGAAGGCGAGATGGGCGTCCTGCAAGTTGAGCGCCGCATCCGGAACCGTGTGAAGCGGCAAATGGAAAAGAGCCAGCGCGACTATTATCTGAATGAGCAAATGAAGGCTATTCAGCGCGAGCTGGGCGAGCAAGACGAAGGTCGTGACGAGCTTCAGGAGCTGGAAGAGCAAATCCGCAAAACCAAATTCTCCAAAGAAGCCCGGACCAAAGCCGAAGCTGAACTGAAGAAGCTGAAGCAGATGAGCCCGATGTCGGCGGAATCGACCGTCGTGCGCAATTATCTCGATTGGTTGATCGCGCTGCCTTGGGGCAAGCAAAAGAAGACCAAGAAAGACATTGATGCGGCTGAAGAGGTTCTCGACGGCGATCACTATGGCTTGGAAAAAGTCAAAGAGCGTATTCTAGAATATCTGGCAGTTGGTGCCCGCACCAATAAGCTGCGTGGGCCCATCCTGTGCCTCGTAGGGCCACCAGGCGTGGGTAAAACTTCGCTCGGTAAGTCCATCGCCAAAGCAACCGGGCGCGACTTTGTGCGCGTGTCGCTCGGTGGAGTGCGCGATGAGTCTGAAATTCGCGGACATCGCCGCACCTATATTGGTTCGATGCCCGGCCGCATCATTCAGTCGATGAAAAAGGCGAAGAGCGCCAACCCGCTCTTCTTGCTCGATGAGATCGACAAAATGGGGGCTGATTATCGTGGCGATCCGGCGGCAGCTTTGTTGGAGGTCTTGGACCCCGAACAAAACAGCACCTTCAACGACCATTATCTGGAAGTCGACTATGACTTGTCAGACGTGATGTTCGTGACCACAGCCAACTCGCTCAACATGCCCCAGCCCTTGCTGGACCGCATGGAGATCATCCGCATCCCCGGCTATACCGAGGATGAAAAGGTTGAAATCGCCAAGCGTCACCTGTTGCAAAAGCAGATCGACGCCAACGGCCTGCGTGCGGGTGAGTTCTCGCTGTCTGATGACGGCTTGCGCGAAGTGATCCGCTATTACACGCGGGAAGCTGGTGTCCGCAGCCTAGAGCGGGAAATCGCTAATCTGGCCCGTAAGGCCGTGCGCGAAATCAGCCAGAAGAAGAAAGAAACTGTCGCGATCACGTCTGAAAATGTCAAAGACTATTTGGGTGTGCGCAAGGTTCGCTTTGGTGAAGCCGAGACCGAAGATCAAGTCGGGGCCGTTACCGGTCTTGCTTGGACTGAAGTGGGTGGCGATACCTTGACCATCGAAGCCGTTCAGATGTTCGGCAAGGGTCGCATGACCGTTACGGGCAATCTGCGCGATGTGATGAAGGAATCGATCTCCGCCGCCAGTTCTTACGTCAAAGCGCGCGCGCCGCACTTTGGCATCAAGCCGACCTTATTCGACCAAACCGACATCCACGTCCACGTGCCTGAAGGGGCTACGCCAAAAGACGGGCCATCAGCTGGGATCGCCATGATGACGGCGATCGTCAGCCTGTTGACCAATAATCCGGTGTCGCGCTCTGTCGCCATGACGGGCGAGATCACCTTGCGAGGTCGGGTTCTGCCCATCGGTGGCTTGAAGGAGAAGCTGTTGGCGGCCCTACGGGCTGGCATCAAAACCGTGCTGATCCCCAAGGAAAATGAGAAAGACCTCGAAGACATTCCAGAGAATGTGAAACAAGGTCTGACCATTATTCCGGTTTCGACCGCTGATGAGGTCTTGGTCCATGCGTTGACCCGACCTATCGTCGAGATCGACTGGAACCCTGAGGATGCCGCTGCTGCCTTGGCAAAACGTCTGCCAGAATCTGGTGACCCCGCCGGGGCGACAGCCCACTAAGGCACCGCAAACGCTATCAAAAAGAGGCCCTGACTAAGCTGTCGGGGCCTTTTTCATATCTGCAATGCGGGCTAGAGCTCTGCTTCCCGCCACCTCACGGCTGCACGAGGGGCCTTGCCAGAAACCCCATCCAGCCCCTATGGAAGCGTCGTGGGGCGGTTAGCTCAGTTGGAAGAGCATCTCGTTTACACCGAGAGGGTCGGCGGTTCGAGACCGTCACCGCCCACCATTTCCCCAAAATCCTTACTTAGCCGCTAAGGCTTCTTTCGTGCATGTAAGGCGTAAGCTGAGATGAATGCAGGTACGCCATTGCGTCAAGCATCCTTTTGATTTAGCGATTACCAATTAGTAATAACTGCAGTCAGGCAGATAAAAGTTAGAGCCAGAGCATGCGTGAGAGCCTGATCGCCGGGACCAGCGACACCCTAGAGCGTATCTCAAACCCCAGCCCGATCGCATTTGAGCCTGCCGCGCATCGCCATGAAGTTCACCGCTACGCGGCCTTTGTTGAAGCTGCTCGGCGTTGGGCGGCCAATATGTTGGTGTTGAGTGAGCAAGACCGTGCCGTGGATGGCATTTTCAAAGACGCAGGTCGATTTGTTGCCGCCATGTGCGCCGTCTCCATGCGGGAAGAGGGGGTCACCCTTGTCAAGCTAAAGGCCTTGTGCGCGCGGTTTGGATTGTTAAGTGCGGGACGCGCCCGCGCCGTCCTCTTGTTCTTGCGCTATTTGGGTTATGTCGATGTCTGGGGGCAGAGGCGTGCGAGTGGAGCGACCCATTACAAGGTAAATCCAACCTTTGTTGAGGCGTGGCGCTTGCAGTTGGAGGCCATCTTCACCGCCCTAGAATTGCTTGACCCGCGCGTTGGAAAATTGCTGGATCATCTCGAGGATGACGCGATTTTTGACGCCATTTGTGCGTCGCAGATCGACGAATTGGCTGATGATGTGGAGGCCCTCAATCGCTTCCCTGAAATCACGCAGATTTTCGTCAATCGCGCCGCAGGCTCTCAAGTGCTGCGGTATCTGTTGAGCTTTCATCGGGATGAGGTGTTTCCGTCGCCAAAACCCGTTCCCTTAAATCCATCGATACTCGCAGAGCGCTTCCATGTCTCAACCGTGCATATTCGTCGGATCTTGAATGCGGCAATTGCCGCCAATTTGCTGCGATGGGTGGATGAGGGGCATTTGATTTTTACGCCAAAGGCGCTTGCGAATTTGTACGATTTTTATGGCGCGCAAATGTCGTGCCTGTTGCGCACCGCTTATCACACACTCGATCTGCTCGACAACTAACTATCCGGTCAGTTATATAGGTCACATGAACGTGATCGATCCAAATACGAGTCAGCCGAAATGGACGCGTAAGCCTCAGGCGCGGCCAGATGAAGTCCTGGAGGCGGCCCTTGATGTCTTTGCCGTAAACGGCTTTGCCGCCACGCGAATGGACGATATTGCCAAAGCAGCAGGCCTTTCTAAAGCGGCGATCTATCTCTATTTCCCGTCAAAGGATGATGTGTTTAAGGCCTTGGTTGAGCAGCGGATTGGTGTCCTTCAGGGCCATTTTGATGCGGCAGCCAAGGATCAAAAGCGCGATCCGATAGCGGGCTTGCGCCATGTTGCCCGCATGTGGGCCACCTCGTTTCAGGATTTACGGGTCGCTGCTTTGCCGCGCATCATTCTGGCCGAGGCGCTTCGGTTTCCAGACCTCGCCGAATTTTACCATCGCACCGTCATCGAGCGCACGCAGGGTGCCTTGGTCGAATTGATCCAAGCGGGGATAGATGCAGGCTTGTTTCGCCAAGTTGAGCCGCTCTTGGCTGCACGCGCGTTAGTGTCGCCATTGGTGTTCGAAATTCTGCGCAGGCAAGCCTTTCCAGCCCATAATATCGGCCAGCCGATGGAAGTTTTGGTCGAAGCTGTTTTCGACTTGTTTTTAAATGGCATTGCGGCCGTCCCGTTGCAGCCTTTCGTCGGAGTGAAGCCATGAACCGAAAGACAATCTTGTCCATCGTCGGAGGTGTGGTCGGCCTTGGCGTGCTATGGGCAATTGGCAGTTGGCTCCTTGTCGGGCGCTACCATATCTCGACCGATAACGCCTATGTGCGCGCCGATATCACGATGGTCGCGGCGAAAACCGAAGGCTATGTTCGTAAGATTGACGCCCATGACAATGCGAAAGTCCTGTCCGGTGCTTCCTTGGTGATTTTGGACCCCCGCGACTCTCAAGCTAGCGTCATGGCGGCAGAAGCTGACCTCGCGCGCGCTAAAGCCGAAGCCGCTCGGGCGCGGGCCGAAGCCCGCCGCATCGCCTCAGAAGCAAATCGCATGGGCGCGGAGGCGATGGCGTCTGCAGCAGGGGCGCGGCAGGCGGTAGCTTTGGCCACGCAAGCCCGAGCAGAAGCCCGCGGCCGCACGCTTAGTGTCGCTGTCGCGACCGAACAAGTGGCAACCCAGTCGGATTTGGTGGTCCAAGCCCAAGCGTCCATGCGGGCCGCAGAAGCCGCTAATCAAGTTGCAGAGGCCGATCGCGGTCGCTTTGCTGCTTTGGCTAAGCAAGGCTTTGTATCGCAAGCGCGGATGGACCAAGTTGACGCCCAAGCCAGTGCCGCCGCCGCGCGCGTGGCCGAAGCACGCGCCGCTGTGGCCGTTTCCCGTCAACAAGTGGCCGTTCTAAGTGCCTCGCGCTCTAAATCCAGCAACGACGTAGGTTCAGCTGGCGCAGGCGCGCAGGGCGCACAATCGGGTGCTGAAAGTGCAGCCGCCAAAGCGCAAGCCGCAGCCGCTGGAGCCGTTTCCGGGCGCAGCGCTATTGGCTCAGCGGAGGCCTCCATTCAGGCCGCCGATGCAGCCGTTCTTGCCGCTCAAGCCCGCCTTGACGCTGCCAAACTTGGCCAAGGCTATGCGCAAGTCACCGCACCAGTCTCTGGCGTCGTTGCCAATCGCACCGTGCAAGTGGGCCAATTGGTGCGCCCCGGCACCATCATGATGGCACTTGTGCCCCTTGATCAGGTCTATGTGGTTGCCAACTTCAAAGAGACCCAGATTGGTAAGCTGGCCCCCGGACAGAAGGTGACCTTCAAAGTCGATGCCTTCCCCGATCAAAAGGTCACAGGTACGATTGAAAGCGTTGCACCGGCGTCTGGCTCGCAATTCTCGCTGTTGCCTACAGATACCGCTACCGGCAACTTCACCAAAATTGTCCAACGGGTCCCTGTTCGGATTTTGATTGACCCAGAGTGGCGGGCCAAGGGCATTTTACGTCCGGGCCTCTCCACTGTGGTCGACGTGGACACGCGCAAAACTGAGCCCGCCGCCAAGGTAGCCCAGAAGTGAGCGGGGAGGCCCCCACGGCCACGACGTCCCCCCCGCCGCCAGGGCCAGGTGGGCTAATCTATCCTAAGCCAACACTAGGCCTATGGATTGGCTTTGCCTGCATGGCCTTAGGCAATTTCATGGCCATTTTGGACATCCAGATCGTAGCGAGCTCGCTGCGTGAAATCCAAGCAGGTGTGTCGGCCAGCGCGGACGAATTGGTCTGGATTCAGACCTCGTATTTGATGGCAGAAGTGATTGCCATCCCTCTGTCCGGTTTCATGGGCCGGGCCCTGTCGATCCGTAATTTGTTCACAGCGGCCGCTCTGGGTTTTACGATTGCTTCGCTCGGGTGCGCTTTTGCCCAGAATATTGGCACGCTGGTATTTTTCCGGATCATCCAAGGCTTCATGGGCGGCTTTATGATGCCCACAACCTTTGCAGCGGGCTTTTTGCTCTTTGCGGAGAAGGATCGTGCAACCGTCAATGTGATGATGGGGATGATCATGACGTCCGCGCCTGCGATGGGGCCGGCTCTGGGCGGCTTTATCACCAGCGCGCTAGGCTGGCATTGGCTGTTTTTGGTCAATTTGGTGCCGGGCATCCTATGCGCAGTCGGCTGCTTCCTGTTGATCCCGCTTAAGACCCCAGATTGGCCACTGCTGCGGAGGATCGATCTCATCGGCCTCATTGCCCTAGCCATCTTTCTTGGCTCGTTAGAAATCGTGCTGGAGGAGGGACCACGACAGGGCTGGCTTGGCAGCGGCGAGGTTGCCGTCTTTTTGGCTTTGATGCTGACGGGCGGTGGCGTATTTTTCTGGCGCGCCTTTACCTTGGAGGAGCCGATCGTCAAGCTCGACGCCTTTACAGATAGGAACTTTGCCGTCTGTTCGCTTCTTGCCTTCACAGTGGGTATTGGACTGTATGGCTCGGTCTATCTGCAGCCTTTGTTCTTGGGGCAGGTGCGTGGCTATAATGCACTCCAGATCGGTCAAGTGATGTTCGTTACTGGTGTGTTCATGCTGCTTAGTGCGCCATTTGCCCGTCAACTTATCATGCGCGTCGATCCAAGGCTGGCGATTTTTGTGGGGGCAAGCCTTGTTGGCGGTTCGTGTCTGTTACAAGCCCATTTAACGGCACAATCGAGTTTCTGGGAATTCTTTTGGCCGCAGGCGATGCGCGGATGCGGCCTGATCCTGTGCTTTGCCACCTTGTCGACCATCGCCTTGGGAACGATGCCGCCACACAAAATCCAGAGCGCATCTGGCCTCTTTAATCTGACCCGGAATTTGGGCGGCGCAATTGGCTTGGCAATATTGTCGACCATGAATGACTATTTCACCGTATTCCATCGCACCGAATTGGGGTCTGCTATGAATGTCGGTGACCCACTCCTCGCCGATCGACTGGCAGCCTCTGCGGCCAATCTGGCGGCGCATGGCATCGCGAATCCGGAGACAGCGGCCTTGGCCCAGCAGATTCAGTTGCTCAACCGAGAAGCGGCGGTCATGACGTTCAATAATCTGTTCATTTTGATCGCTGGCTTTTTGGCCTTGTCGATTTTGGTGATTCCGTTGCTGGCGCGTGCGAAGCCCAATCAAGGGTCTGGGGATGTTCATTAGGCCATTGCTCGTGCGGCAAAGTGCGCAGGGGTCGCCGCTCTCCGCTTTCGCATGGCGATGTTGGGGCGCGCAGCACGAGCTGCGCATATCTGCGCACTGCCATGCGCAGCTAGTGCTGCGCGGTCCGTTGGAGGCACAGATAAAAACTTATCCCCCACCCACCAAACCGCCCGTAACCTAAGCCCATCTCCGACGAGAGGGCGTTGTTGCTGCAGCGGCGACACCGGTTGGGGATGGGTAAGCGGGGTTAATCGGGGTGGACGTGGCTGCCTCGTGTTTTCATAAGGATTAGCCGTCCTTATGCCCGGTGTGCTCGAGCCCGACTGCCGTGTGAAGCCGGAGGTCAGGTCTTTCAATAGGCTTGGTCCAACCTCGCGGGTAGCCTCAAGTGTGTTTAGGCCTTTACGTACTAGGCGGGGGAAATGTCACCACAGAGGAGGGCTCATGATCCTCCCTTGGGCACACAGACTGATTTCAGCCGGGGCGCATGGTTTGCGTCGTATTCCGGGCCAGTCCGTTAATCTGGCCCACCTCATTTGGCGCGCACCACGCGCCCCGGCCCCTCTATAAGGTGCACCCCCGGTGGTTTTCCGCGCGGGGCTATGGGTGCTGGAATAATCATTCATTACAGTTTTCCTGCAACGAAGTTGTCATCATCGCTTGACCCGCTGAGGGGAGGAGTCTATCACGCCCGCCTTGCCGAAGTGGTGACGCATCGGTTTGAGGAAACAGCGCGGGCGTAGCTCAGTCGGTTAGAGTACCGGCCTGTCACGCCGGGGGTCGCGGGTTCGAGCCCCGTCGCTCGCGCCATTCCTAGTCCCGCCTGGTGAGAGCTTGCTCCACCAGGGCGGCGGCGGGAAGGTTCGATTTCAGATCGTCCCCCAATTATTTCTGCTCAAGTTGTACCGCTAAACCAGAACGGGTTTACTTTGCTTGCTGTCTCGCCGATTCCAAGCGGATAAGGCAGTTTTGACGATAACCAATTGAACGATCAACGTCATACCATCCATCGGATAGAGGCCGATGGACTCGGTGAATGCCATGGCCGTAATTGCGGTGAAAATCCCGATTGCTGGCATCATGGCTGGCTCTCTGCCAGATTGTAGCAGGATTTGCAGCCAAGTCCTTGCGAAGGTCAAGCCGACCAAGATCAAGCCAACGAGGCCCAATTGTAAGCGAATATCCATGGGTGTGGAATGCGCGTCTGGCGGCCGAAAGCCTTCCATAATGGACTCAACTCGGTCCACCGGGCTGGTCAAGGATGTATCAGTCCAAAACGCCTGATAGCCCCAGCCAAACCACGGTCGTTGGGCAATCGGTTCGGCCAAAGCGCGCCAGATATCGGTGCGGCCTGTTAGAGTTGGAGCTTTGCCCAAAAACTGGAAGACAAGGGGGGCGAGAATGGTGACCACGAGAAACAAGGCCGCAAGTCCAGTTACCACCGCCCAAACCGAGAGGACCGCCGCACTGGGATGCCTTTGGGCAAGCCACACAGCAACGGGCATTGCCATGGCAAACCCTGTCACCAAAATGGCCGTGGTTGCTTCGCTCTGGATTGCACAAACGACGATGATGATCAGGGCCGGGGCCGTCCAAATGGCCGCTTTGGGCTGCATCAGGGCATAACCCATCACCCCACCTGATCCCACAGCCATAGCGACACCCAATGTCTGCTTAAAGCTCCAGATACCCGACCAAGCGCCGGGGTAGATTTCGGTCATCACACCCCATTGCGGGGTGAGGATTGCAAGGCCGGCCGAGACGACTGCTTGTAAGGTGAATAGGCATGCCAGGACCCGTGCGAGACGCAGCCAACTCAAATACTGGCTGACCATACAGGCCGCCCCGTAAGTCACGCACATCAATAGGCCTTGCCGAAGGGTCAGCTCCGGTTGGTTTGACCATTGGAAACTGGCAAAAGTCCACAGAATGAAGAGGAAGAACGGCCCGCCTACCAGAGCGGTGCGCAGCGCCACGTGGGGCTTATAGGCAACTGCTAGGGCGGTCAAAAGCACCGTGGGCGCATAGATCAAAAGCGACCAACTCGGGGCCTCTTTCAGATGCTGTATTTTCATCACAAAGGCGACTGTCGAGCCAAAACAGCAGAACAGATAAAGAGCGATCGCAAGGTCTATCAGAATTATAGGGAGGCGATTGTCAGGATTGCCCACACCGGTTCGCTCATCGTCAGGGCGCTGCCCAGGCAATGAACGCATGCGGGCGAAAAAGTCCGCCGCTGGATGATATAAAGGCCTGCTCACATCTCGATCTATAATCTAAAATGCTGAAAGTCTTATCAACAAATATCCTAATGTCGCGCCTAAAATGGATGGGCTGCACAAGAGTGCCGAGGGCGCTTCCCCATTGCTTCTGTCCGCCTTAAGCAGGAAGTCTGATATAAGATGCAAATGGGGTGCTGGATATGGAATGGGGCTGGGACAATGCACGCGCGATCCTCGGTGCGGGTTTGATCATCGCATTGTGTTGGGCGATGAGTGAAAACCGTAAGATCTTCCCGTGGCGGCTGGCTTTAGGTGCCATGGCGGTGCAAGCCTTTCTTCTGGTTCTACTATTTGCGGTTCCCGCCTCGCAAGGGTTTTTAAACGGCGTCAATGCTGCGGTTGATGGTCTCAATGCTGCAACGATGGAAGGCACTAAATTTGTGTTTGGCTATTTGGGGGGCGGGGAGGCCCCGTATCAATTGGCCAAGCCCGGCGCGCCACCGCCGTTTGTCTTTGCGTTTCAAGTTCTGCCTCTGATCCTTGTTATCTCCGCTCTGTCCGCTGTCCTTTGGCACTGGAAAATCCTGCAATGGGTGACACGCGGTTTTGGGTACTTGTTTGAGAAATCTATGGGGCTGGGTGGGGCATCGGCTTTGGCAACAGCTGCCAACATCTTCATGGGCATGGTTGAAAGCCCAATTGTGATCAAAGGCTATCTCGACAAGCTCTCGCGCTCAGAGCTCTTTATGATGATGGTGGTGGGTCTTGCCACGGTCGCAGGCTCAACCATGGTTGCCTATGCCGCGATCTTGTCACCGAGCTTACCGAATGCGGCTGGCCATGTGTTGGTCGCGTCCATCATCACGGCACCGGCCGGGATTTTGCTGGCCCGCATTATGATTCCAGAACAACCCGGCCAATATATGGATGGCATGGATTATAGCTCGGCCCTGAAATATGGATCGACGATGGATGCCATCACCAAGGGCGTACAGGACGGCATGATGGTGGTGGTCAATGTTGGTGCCTTCCTCTTGGTGTTTGTGTCTTTCGTCTGGATTGCCAATGGGGTTTTGACTGTGTTTGGTGACCAATGGGGCGGCCCACTCACGTTGCAGCGCATCTTTGGTTATCTCTTCTCACCGCTAGCTTGGATCATCGGCATTCCAGTGGAAGATATGCAGAAGGCCGGCGGCCTTTTCGGCTCCAAGCTCTTTCTGACTGAGTTTGTCGCCTTTATCGAACTCGGCAATATCCCATTGGACGATTTCGGCGAACGTTCGCGCATGATCATGACCTATGCCTTGTGCGGCTTTGCCAATGTTGGCTCGATTGGGATCATGACCGGTGGCATGACGGTTTTGATGCCAGAGCGGCGCAATGAAATCCTTAAGCTTGCGTGGAAGGCCTTGATCCCAGGCTTTTTAGCGACCTGTTTATCGGCGACAATTGTGGCGGCTTTGCCCATGGGCGTGTTTGTCCACTAACGATCAAAGGCTTTGTGATGAAACTTTATACCGCTAAGCTCGCGCCCAATCCCCGCCGAGTTCATATGTTTCTGGCCGAGAAGGGCTTGTGGGAGACGGTGGAACGGGTTCAGCTTGATCTCGCCACCGAGACGAAAGTGCCCGACCATTTGGGTAGAAACCCGATGGGTCTGGTACCTGTGTTGGAATTGGATGATGGTCGCTTTTTGACGGAAAGCCGTGCCATCTGCTCGTACCTAGAATATCTCCACCCAGAGCCAAATTTGATGGGTGAGACGCCTGAAGAACGCGCCTTCATCGAAATGTTTGACCGCCGGGTTGAATGGGGCGTCCTCCTACCGTTGGCTAATTGGGTTCGCCACGGCCATCCGGGCCTTGCAGTACTGGAAAAGCCACAAATTCAGGACTATGCCGAAGCCTCATCTGAGAAAGCAAAGGCAGCCATGGTGTGGCTTGATGCCGATTTGGCTGAGCGCGACTATGTAGCGGGGAATCGCTTCACGATTGCCGACATAACTGCATTCGCTGCGATTGAGTTCGCTCGTCTGGTCAAGTTTAAGCCGTGGGAGATCCATCCCAATATCGCGCGCTGGCGTGACGCCGTGAAGGCGCGGCCGTCAGCAGATGCTGCTTTAGCCTAATGTTCGGTTCAGACAATCAAGCACCGGCCCATCCGCGCGTCCTAGAAGCCATGTTGGCAGCCAATGAGGGCCGCTGTGGCAGCTATGGCGATGATCCGTGGACGGTCCGGGCGCTCGACCTGCTTTACGGTGTGTTTGAGACCCGTGATCTTGATGCCTATTTTGTTGGAACTGGTGGGGCGGCCAATGGCTTGGCTTTATCGGCCCTTTGCCCGCCTTGGGCCGCGATTTTGGCCCATCCCCATGCCCATGTGCTGGAGGATGAAGGCAACGGCCCTGAATTCTTCACCAACGGCTCGCGCCTCGTGGCGTTGGGTTCCAAGGGGCTTCTGGTTCAGCCTGAGGATGTTGAGGCCGCGGCCGCCCGGCACAGCCCGGACTTTGTCCATGGCTTGCAGCCGCGTGCCGTCACGCTGACCAATCTGAGCGAGACGGGTCAGACCTACAGTCCAGATCATCTGCGGGCTATTGGTGCTGTCTGCAAGAAGCAGGGCTGGGCTTTGCATGTCGATGGAGCTCGCTTTGCGAATGCGGTCGCAGGGACACGTGCCTCTGCGGCTGAGTTATCTTGGCGGGCAGGCGTCGATGCATTGAGCTTTGGTTTGACCAAGAATGGTGCCGTGGCAGCAGAAATTGTGATTATCTTCGGCAGCGCGCGGACACAGGCTGCAGCCTATTTGCGAAAGCGCGCCGGGCAACTTTTCTCCAAGCATCGGTATTTGTCGGCGCAAGCGGTCGCCATGCTGGAAGGAGACTTATGGCTGGAACTCGCCGGCCACGCTAATCAGATGGCATATGAACTAGGCGCAGGTTTTGAGCGGGCAGGGGCAAGCTTGGCAGTCCCTGTAAGGGGCAATGAAGTGTTTGTCCGGCTCAACACAAGCAAGGTATCGGCTCTTCAGGCCGCTGGGGTGAGTTTCTATCCGTGGGCTACGTTAGGGGAAGATGTGTATCGGTTTGTCGCGTCTTGGCAGACAACAACGGAATCCGTTGACACCGTCGCACGTGCTTTGGCCTAAATCAGCGATTTTTTGTTTGAGCTATGTGGGCGGCATAAAGCGAAATGGCAGAAGCGGCAGAGACGTTCAGGCTTTCCATTTGCGGATCGATAGGGATACGTGCCAAACGGTCGCAACGTTCCCCCACCAAATGGCGCAAGCCTTTGCCTTCTGCTCCCATGACCAGCACGACGGGCGAGCCGTCGAGGACGTCAGCTAAATCATGCTCGGCTTCACCCGAAAGTCCAACAGTCATCCAACCATCCTCGGCCAATTGCACGATGGTTTGGGCGATGTTCACCACTCGGACATCCGGCACCATTTCAATGCCACCGACCGCAGCCTTGGCGAGCGATCCCGTGATTGGCGGGGCTTTGCGGTCCTGTTGGATGATCGCGCGCACGCCAAAGGCCGCCGCAGAACGGAAGATCGCACCGATGTTTTGGGGATCTGTGACTTGGTCTAAGATCAACGCAATGCCTTCTGCGCTTGGCAAGGCTTGGTCGAGCCCGATACTTTCCAGCGGGTGAACGCGAACCGCAATGCCTTGATGCACAGCACCGGGCGGCAAGAGCGCAGAGAGGCTTTCGCCATCGGTAAGGGCGATCTTGCTTTTGTCGATTTGAGTGTCTTCAAGGCCTTCCAGCGTATTGCGGGTGGCGCGAAGCTCCAGCACTTTGCGCTTGGGGTTGGCGAGAACAGCGAGCACAGCATGCGTGCCGTAAATCCACTGACTGCCGTCGCTGGGCTTATCCTCGCGAGGTGGGCGTGGCCCCTTGGCTTTCCAAGGCGCGGCTGCAGGACGGTCACGACCGCCATCGCGACTACCGTCGCGGCCACCCTCTTTTGGACGAAAACGTGAATTCTTAGTCATGACGTTCTTTTAACGGGAAAAGGTCGCCGCTGTCGCCTATAAGGGCTGCGGAAACTCTTTTGAGGACGGATGGGAGCTTGACGAATATGTTGACACAAAAACAAGGATTGGGCCTCGGAGCTGGGATTGGGCTGGGTGCAGCCCTCTTGCTCGGGTCTCAACCTGTCGCTGCCCAGGGCGACGCGCAAGCCCGTTTATTGAAATTAGATGGTGTTGTCGGCCAAGTTGAGATTCGCACCTCCCCAGGGGCTGCTTTCAATGTCCAAGTGAAGCCTGGTGCCAAATTATCGGCTACGACGGAGCGGGATGGCATAACTTTACGTGTCAAAGGTCCAATCCAACGCAATATGCGCACGAATTGCAGCAGCTACACCCAGAACGGGCAACGCGTCGAAGAGATCAAGATTGATGGGGTGCGCTACAAAGCAGAGGATTTGCCCAAAATTGTGGTGACTGGGCCAAGCTCTATGGGACTTCGAATCAAGCGCTCCTTGGTCCACGGTAAGGCCGGAGATGTCGGTGGTGCCACCATTACGATGATTGGCTGTGGTGATTTTGCATTAGGGAAAGTCGCGCGCAATCTTGAACTTACCATCGCAGGCTCGGGCGATTTCCGCGCGGAGAGCGTCGGCGGTGATTTGACTGCCAGATTGGCTGGCTCATGCAATAATCAAACGGGTCCGGTCAAAGGTGCCGTGAAATTGGATGTTGCCGGATCAGGCGATACTGAAATTGGCTCCATCGGCGGGCGCACCGAGATTAACTTGGCCGGATCCGGCGACATTCAAATTGGTCAAGTTCAGTCAGACCTCAAGGTTAATCTCGCAGGCTCTGGCGATACACTTGTGAAAGGCGGACGTTCACCTCTCCAGGCAAACATTGCGGGCTCGGGCAATTTTCGTCACGGTGGTACCGTTGTGGACCCCAAAATCAACATCATTGGATCGGGGGATGTTTCGGTTGCTAAACTAGAAGGCAGCCCCCGTGTGACGAAGCTTGGCTCTGGTGGTTTCAAGGTCGACTAGCTCCGTATCCGGCGATTGACAGGGTGGGCCTGTGTGCCAAATTGGGCCCATCTTGCAGTTATGTGAAACTCATCTGCTTGATCACAGCCAATCGCCATTGCGTTTAGAGCGACCATCGCTATAACGCGGCCCTTCCAGAGCGGCTTGCCGTGCCTGATGCATGAAGTGTGTCATGTCCAGCAAGCGGGTTTGGAACTCCTGAAACGCCGTTGCGGTATGTGCTGGCATCGGTTGCGATTGGGTGTCACCTGGTGAGGTGGCCGAGTGGTTAATGGCAGCAGACTGTAAATCTGCCCTCGAGAGAGTACATAGGTTCAAATCCTATCCTCACCACCAGTGACATCCCAAATCGTAATCCTTGAATGGCCAACCTGGGGCTCGTCGGTTCGGGAAATCGGATGCGGGTATAGCACAATGGTAGTGCAGCAGCCTTCCAAGCTGAGGATGTCGGTTCGATCCCGTCTACCCGCTCCAGTTTTTTGAATTTTATAGCGCCTCCAAGCGCTATGTCACTAGAGACGAAGGGCACGACCATGGCTAAGGAAAAGTTTGAACGTACGAAACCGCATTGCAACATTGGCACGATTGGTCACGTTGACCATGGTAAGACGACGTTGACGGCGGCGATCACGATGACGCTGGCGAAGGCTGGTGGTGCGAAGGCGATGAGCTATGCAGACAT
>CAMDDL010000052.1 GCA_945891505.1 Maricaulis salignorans
GATCCGAAGGATCAAAGTTGCGCGCCAACAAAAATGTAGCTACCCGCGAGTTTGGACCAAGCCTATTGAAAGACCTGACCTCCGGCTTCACACGGCAGTCGGTCTCGAGCACACCGGGCATAAGGACGGCTAATCCTTATGAAAACACGAGGCAGCCACGTCCACCCCGATTAACCCCGCTTACCCATCCCCAACCGGTGTCGCCGCTGCAGCAACAACGCCCTCTCGTCGGAGATGGGCTTAGGTTACGGTAGGTTTGGTGGGTGGGGGATAAGTTTTTGTTTGTCCCCTCCAAAGGACCGCGCAGCACGAGCTGCGCATGGCAACGCGTCCAGATGCGCAGCTAGTGCTGCGCGCTCCAACTTACCCCCGTCATCAAGTCAGTTGAGCATCTGAGATGTGGACTGGTTTGAAGACGGCATTTGCGATGGTTACGAGTTTTCGGGCTACGGCGGCGAGAGCGAGTTTTTTTGGTTTTTTGTTGCTGAGAAGGTTTTGGTAGAAGTGTTTTAAGTCTGGGTGGCAGCTTGATGCGGTCAACGCGGCCATGAACAGGGTGCGTCTGATGAGATCGCGTCCACCGGTCATGGGATATTTCTTGAAGCTGTTGCCTGACTGAGCTGGATGGGGGGCAAGGCCTGCAAGACAGGCGATTTGCTTGCGCGTTGCATGACCGAGTTCGGGCAGCATAGCTATGAGGGTATGGGCGCTGACTGGGCCGATGCCTTTGATGGCGCGCAGGCGCTTTTCTTGAGCTTTGATCGCTGCATCGGACTTCATAAGGTCAGCTATCTGTTGCTCGATCTTATCGATTTGGGTGTTGATAAAGCTGATTTCAGCGTTGAGGAAGTCAGCAATATGGTAGCTATTGGGGGCCTTGCTGCGGTTGGTGGCCATCGTACGTTGATCCAAGAGCGCTTGGCGATGCTTGATAAGGGATTGAAGTTCTTCTCGTTTTGGGTCCGGCTGGCGTCCAGCGTTGAAGGGAGTGGAACCGATCTTGACCATAGAGTGCGAGACCATAAGCGTCGATTGCATCGGTCTTTGCTCGAACCCCATGGGAGGTGATGAAGGCCTTCACCCTGGCACCATCAGCCCTATGAATGGGGATTGAGAGCTTGGTAGCAGCTTCTAGAAGTTGGCGTTCATAGCCTCCGGTGACTTCACACACGATCAAATCAATCTGGCCGAGATCGATCAGAGCCTTTGTAATGTCAGCGACTTTGTTAGGTATAGTTTGCACGCCGGCGCAGACCGGGCGGCCGTCTCGTAATTGTTTGAGCACGATGCTGGCTTTTGCGACGTCCGCACCAATGATGATGCGGCCCTCGACTTTTTCTTTGTTCTGGATCATGTTTGCCTCGCTTTGGATTGTCTGCGGGCTTAGCCAAAAACTAGCCCAATCAAGTCAACAAGCTGTTCAAAGCTGGTGACGCTGGCAGACCTCGATGACAACGGGCCTCAAAACCCGATCCCCGCACGGTCGTACCAACGTCGGCAATTTGGTGGGCGGCCACCCACCAAATTGCCTAACCAGCCCAACCATACTTACACATCACAAACAGACAATCCCCGCCGAAGCGAAAGCGGAGAGCGGGGACCTCATTGGACTTTGCGGCATGGGGTCAGGGACTCGGCTGACGCCGTCCGGGATGACGATGCGAGGACTGAAGGGGCCTTTGGGCAAGGGCGCGCTGCTCCGTGCAATGAAAGCTTCGAAACGCGCACGCATACAAATAAGGCGTGCAGCCCCAACCATCAGGTGGCCTAGTGGTCGAAAAGTTAGACGGCGCGTTCTAAGTCTGAGCCACCACTGGTTGACCGGGCGGGTGGCCAGTGTCACCTTTGTTAAATATTTTGGGCAAGACTGCCCCAAAGAATTGCGGACCAATACTAATTGGCTGTCGATAAGACTGGGAGTTTAAGACCATGGTTGCTGCCGCGATTAATGCCGCCACGCCAAAAAAGCGCGTTCATTCAACGCAAAAGAGCCAGAAGGCTGAAGCTCCGACCAAATTACGCCCGCCGCCACTGGCTTTGACGCTTGTTGAAGGGCGTGGGGTTGTAGAACTGGCCGCTACCTTTGCCACGCGCAGTATCTTGCGCCATGCGCCGCGCGGCGATGGCCATTCGGTACTGGTTTTACCCGGATTTTTGGCAAGCGACCGCTCCACTAAGCCAATCCGCCAGTTTTTGGACGAGCTTGGCTATGATACCCATGGCTGGGGCCAAGGGCAAAATCTCGGCAAATTTTATAAGATGCGCGACCTCCTCGAAGGCCTTGTCGCAGAAATCCATGCCAAATCTGGACAGAAAGTATCCATCGTGGGCTGGAGCTTAGGCGGCGTTTTTGCCCGCTATCTGGCGCTTGTCATGCCGGACAAAGTGCGCAGCGTGATTACCTTGGGCAGCCCGTTTGCGGCCGACGTTCATGCGACCAGTGCCAAAAAGCTATACGACCTCTTGTCCAACGAAGGCCCTGCCCGCCCCGGCGATTTGGAGCAGATTGCAGGCGACCTACCTGTTCCAAACTCATCCATCTATACCAAATTGGACGGGATCGTGAATTGGAAGACTTGCATCGCCAAGCCAGCCGATAATGCGGAAACAATCGAGATCCGCTTGGCAAGCCATGTCGGAATCGGGGTCAATCCTGCGGCCTTCTGGGCGACCGCTGACCGCTTGGCCCAACCAGAGGGCACGTTTAAGCCCTTTGCGAAGAATGGACCGTTTGCCCTCGCTTATGGTTGAGTGAAAACGAAAGCCACCCGACACCTTGCAGACCCCGCTAGTCCGTGGTTGACTATACGTCAGCCTGACCAGTTTTGGGCGTAGCAGGATCAGGGGCAGAACAACTGCACGGTCCACGGGGGGAAAAATATGGGTGACGCGGTCCGTCTATCGTCCTTGGACGCCTCCTTTCTCTATATGGAAACGCCGGAAATGCCGATGCATGTTGGCTCTCTGTCGCTGTTCCAACTCCCCGACGGCTATACGGGCGATTATTTTGAGGCCTTTAAGGCTCAGATCGAAAACCGGCTCGACGCAGTCCCCATGTTGCGCAAGAAGCTCTCGCGCACATTGTTGGATCTCGACCATCCTTCCTGGATTGATGACGAGCAGTTTGACCTCAACCGCCATGTTTTCCGAGGAAGCCTACCTGAACCCCGCGACATGCCCACCTTGCGCCGGATTGTCGGCTGGATGCACGCCAAGCTTCTAAACCGCGCTCGGCCTTTGTGGGAGTTCTACGTATTTGAGAACCTGCCCGGCAATCGCGTTGGCCTCTATGCAAAGCTGCACCATGCTTTAATCGACGGCGGGGCCGGCGTTGCCCTCTCGCAGATCGTGTACGACCTCTCACCAAACCCTGCTCCACGGTCGAAAGCGGCTAAGGCTGGCGGGGCAGAAGAGGCGGGCGGAAAGTCTAAGAAAAAAGGCCGCGCGCGCGAAGTCGCCGCCTCTGTGATGAATACATACGCCAATTTATGGCAGCGTCCCTTCGATAAAGAGGCTGCAGCCAGCCCAATTGCGCTGCAGCGCACGGGCAAGACGGACTTTGGCTCCACCCTGTTAGATCATTTGGTGGATCAAGTAGAAGTGGGCATGAAGACGGCTGCCAATCTGCCGGCCATGTTGAAGACCGCCGGAAGCGTGCTGCCGGGTCTACTCGATGTCAGCAAATTGAAAGAATTACCCAAGCTGATCCCGCCTGGAACGCCCTTCAACAAAGCGATCAGCTCCGAACGTGCCTTTGGAACAGCGACCTTATCGATCAAGCGGGCGAAAGCTGTTGCGAAAGCAGCAGGGGGCAAGTTGAATGATGTGGTGTTGGCACTCGCCAGCGGGATTTTGCGTCGCCATCTTTTGTCCATTGGGGCGCTGCCCGAAAAGCCCTTGGTGGCCATGGTGCCGATCTCGCTGCGCGAAGATGGTAATTCCGATACCAATAATCAGGCCTTTGCCATGTCTTGCCCAATTGCGACCCATATTGCGGATCCAAGAGAGCGCCTGACCGCGATCATTGCTGATTCTGTGCAAGCCAAGTCCGTCGTCAGCCCGCTCAAGGATTTTATCCCGAACTTTACAAATGCTTCCGTCTTGGGCGCGCCGATGGCAATGCAGATCGGTTCGCTTCTGTATGGCCGCTCGGGCCTATCGGATGTGTTGCCACCAAGTGCGAACGTGATTGTGTCCAACGTACCTGGTCCGCCGATTCCACTTTATGCGGCGGGTGCCACGATGTTGCACTTGTGGCCGGTTTCAATCCCAGCTCACGGCATGTCGATCAATATCACGGTTCAAGGCTATCAGGATCAATTGGAAGTCGGCGTGATCGCCGGGGCCAATATTTTCCCAGACGTGCAGCCCTTAGCTGATATGATGGCGGAAGAATTGGCAGTGCTGGAGCAGGCGTTTGAGACGGCAAAAGCCGCTTAACCGTCCGCGAAGGCGTTGGTCTGATCGGTCAAGATCATCATAGTGACATCATCTGCCGCCTTCCGGCGGATCTTGATGAGATCAATCACACGCTCATCGGACATAAAGCGCCAAAGGACTTTTGGATTGGGGTACCAAAAGGCCCCAACCACATCCCACTGACCTTTAGGGCCAACCAGATCTAGCGCCACCACCCCATGGGTCACGCGCTTAGCGCCATATTCGCTTAGGACCGGGCCGATGCCATCTTGATAGTCGCGCCAAGCTGCGTCTGAACGGCCATCGGCAAGGTCATGACGAAATCGTAGCAAAGACAAAACAATGATAGGATCGTCAGGCGGCAATTTCTTAATCGCCTGCATCGCATCGTAAGTTGGCTCAATCTCGTCAAATAGCCCCATAGGAGCCAAGGAACATTCAACCCATGCGTAACGCAAGTCAACCGCGCAGCGTTTCACTGCGTTTCCATCACCTTACGACGTGAAGAGCTGTTTCTTAGGCCCAGCGTAGCCAAACAGCCAAGCAGCTACTTTGCGCTTTTGGATCTCTTCGCTGCCCTCCGTAATGCGATAGCGGCGGTGATGGCGATAAATATGCTCAAACGGCTTATGGCGGGAATAGCCGATGCCACCATGAACCTGCATGGCTTGATCCGCCGCTTCACAGCACAGTCGGTTGGCCCAGAAGTTACACATCGACACTTTGTCCGACAGGCGTTTTTCGACTTCTGGTTTGGTCATCTGATCCATTTCCCAAGCGGTCTTATAGATCAAGAGGCGTAGCATTTCGGCTTGGGTGGCAAGTTCTACTAAAGGCCATTGAATAGCTTGGTTTTTCGCTAAAGCTTCGCCAAACGGTTTACGCTCGCGGGCATAAGCCACACTTTCTTCGATACAATAGACAGCAGCTCCTAAGGACGATGCGGCTTGGCGGATACGGTTCTCATGGACGAAGTGTTGCGCCAAAGCCAATCCGAATTCGGGTGGGCCAAATAGGGCGTCATCGGGCACCCAAACGTCTTTGAAGCTGACGCGTGGATGGTCGGTCGGCATATTGAAGGTCCACAGATATTCCTCGATCTTCACGCCTGGATCGTCGGCAGGCACAAAGAAGCAGGAGATACCGCGCGCTTCCCCTGCTTTTCCGCTCGTGCGGGCAAAGAACATGCAATGCGTGGCGACATGCATCCCTGTGATCCACATTTTCTCGCCATTGAGCAGCCAGCCTTCTACGCCATCGCGCACCTCACGAACACCGGTGCTTTCCATATGGGTGGCGTCAGACCCATGATTAGGCTCCGTTAGACCAAAGGTCGCGATGAACTCGCCGCGCAGGCTTTTGGGCAACAAAGTGGCCTTCTGCTCCGGCGTACCAAAATCGCGTAGCATCAAAGCACCCGGCATGTTGCCGACGATGGAATGCTCATTCTGCAGGTCATTATGCAGGCCTAGGCCCTTTTTCGCCAAATGCTCTCGGATGATCGCCATCGCGAGGTTGCTGCCATCCTTGCCGCCGAACTCAGCCGGTAGGGCAAAGCGGTAGTGGCCAGCAGCATCTGCCCGACGGCGTGCTTGCCCCAAAAGGGCCTCCCACTCGTGGCGCGGCAAGCCTTGGTTCTCAAAGTCGGTACGCGCATACTCACGGCGATGGTCAAAGAAGCGGATATTGTCGTCCACTTCTTCTAAGGGCTTGATTTCACGCGCAATGAATTCATCCAGCTCAACCAAATAATCTGCGATGTCCTTAGGTATGTTGAAATCCATGGCATGCCTCCCAAGCATTTTGGCCGTCTTCGGGCTTTACACATGACCTTATCGACAGGGCGAGGCGTTGCAACTGATTTGTGAGCCGTTCCAAGGATGTGCTCACGCTCTCTAACAAAATTGTGACTGCTGAATAAAATACAGTATGTTCATTTTTCTCTTGCAACTTTTCACGCCAGCGGTTAGGTAGCGCTCAACGAGGACAAAAAGCCCGTTATTCTGAAACCCCTTTTTTAGGAGCCTCCCCATGCGCTTCAAGACACTTGTCGCCGGATTTGCGTTTGCTTTGACCGCTACTGCAGCCTTTGCTGCGTTCAACAACGTTGTTGTGAAACTGAAAACCCCCGTTGCTGAAGCATCCAACAGCATTATCGTGTTGGGCGCTGCTTGGAACTGCGCAGGCGATACCTGCACCTCCGTGTTAGACCGCAAGACCGCACAAGTTCGCGACTGCCGCCAAGTTGCACGCGCTCTCGGCCCGGTCGCCAGCTTCTCCATTGGTAGCTCGAGCTTAGACGAAGCAGGCATCGCAGCTTGCAATACTGCAGCGAAATAAACCTCAAGCGTTGCTTTAGTAGCTGATTGAAAAGTCAGCGGCATTTAAGAAAGGCGAACCTTCATCGGTTCGCCTTTTTTGTTGGCCGAGGTTAGCCTACTTCAGCCAATTGTACTGGCGCTTCCACCTCATCGTCACCCGACAAAGCCTGATGGATCGCGGCAAATAGGACTTCGGGGCGGATCGGCTTGGCGACATGGGCATCCATACCTGAAGCCAAGCATTCCTGCACATGGTGGGTCATGGCATTGGCCGTCAAAGCGATGATTGGGGTCCGCTCGCGCTTTTGCACCCGCTCGAGCGCACGAATTCGCGCCGTCGCTTCTGGGCCGGACATAATCGGCATTTGGACGTCCATCAAGATCAAGTCGAACTTATCTTGGCTCCACAGTTCTACCGCAACTTGACCGTTCTCAGCAAAGACAGGCTCGATGCCCACTTGTTCGAGGAACATCTGCAGCACGAGGCGATTGTGCGCATTGTCCTCTGCAGCAAGCACGCGGACAGTGCTTGCAGATTCGCCACCTTGGGCACGAGATTCTTCAAATTGGCCAGCATCGGTTCGCTCTGGCGCTACCCCGAGGGGCATCGTAACGGTAAAGCGGAACCCAGAGCCTTCCCCTACGCGACTTTCCACATCAATCTGGCCGCCCATAAGCGCGACCAATTGCTTACAGATTGCAAGGCCAAGCCCTGTTCCACCAAACTTGCGATTGGTGGCAGTTTCGGCCTGGCTGAAGCGCTCAAACAAGCGGCCTTGCACGTCTGGTTCAATGCCAATGCCGCTGTCTTTCACGGCAAACGAGAGGGCCCGCCGGTTCTCACCAACATCCTCGGCTGAGATCGTGACCAAGACACTGCCGCTTTGCGTGAACTTCAAGGCATTGGAAACCAAGTTGTAGAGCACTTGCTTGATCCGCGTTGGATCGCCCAAGTACCAAATATCGGCGCTTCCATCGACGTTCACGGCAAAGCTGATGCCCTTTTGATGCGCGCGCAGCGTGAACATAGCCTCGGTCGACCGCACAATCTCCGTGACGCTAAAATCGAGCGATTCCAACGCAAGCTTGCCTGCTTCAATCTTGGCAATATCCAGCACGTCGTTCAACAAGGCCAATAACGTATCGCCACTATCTTGTATCACGGCCAGCATCCGCAGTTGGCGATCGTCTAACGGCGTGCGCGATAAAGCGTCAGCCATGCCCAGCTCGCCATTCATCGGCGTACGGATTTCATGACTCATTTGCGCCAAAAAGGCCGATTTTGCGTGATCAGCAGCTTCAGCGGCGGTCTTCGCCATTTCGAGATCTCGGGTGCGTTCCTCGATCCTGGCTTCCAAGGTGCTTGCATGCAGCGCCAAAGCATCGCGGGCTTCTACCAAATCTTGCGCTTAGCCACGGAATAATGCCGCGACCCGAGCCCAACATAAGCCTGCCCCGACCATACAGGCTAAGAGTGCCGCAAGGCCTGCACTCAACAAAAGGAAGGCTGCATCGATTTCCACTTTTAAGCTGGCCGCAATTTCGCGCCGAGCCTTTTCCATTTGGCGTGCTTTGCGGGTTCCAGCGATGGCATAGGATTGAGACTGCAACAGCGCCTTTGCATCGGCCTGACGACCCGCTGCAGCGAGTAAAACAGCAGAATCCTCAATCGCACCCATTTCCCGTGTTGCATTGTAAATTATTGAAAACGCGTATTTTTTTGTTGATTTTGGTGCCAATTGAATGGCCTTTTCAATCAATGCTTCGCGCGGCTCATTGAGCGCGACAAAGCGCTCCCGGTCTTCAGCACGACCCATTTGGGCAAAGTCATCGGCAGCTTCGGTGACACGCTGATCGACCCAAGTTGCCTCGCTCCAGGTCCGCTCAAATTTAGCCAAACGCTCTGCCTGCAAGGACAAATTCCGCACGGCTGACAAAGCAATCGCCGCACCAACCAAGGTCCCCAGAATCGAAAGTATGAGAGCGGACCAGAGCCAAGAGCGGACATTTCGGGTTTTGTCATATCTTAGGATGGCACAAAAGCTTCAAAGCGGAGTTAACTTCCGCGCTAAAAACACGCTTAGACTCTGATCCTGAATGGGGATAACTACATCCGATTCCGCAACGGAAGAAGCTCTGGGAAATTCCCGGGCTCCTTTGCCGCATTCGCACGGAAGGCCTCTGCCATGTGAGCAGGGCTAAACATGCCGGCTTGCCAAGTAGCAATATAATCCAATCCGTCGCGGATGGAATGATCGCGCGCATAATTGATCATCACCTTAGAACCCGTGACTGCCAAGGGTGCCTTAGAGGCAATTTCGCGGGCGGTCTCCATCACATGGGCGACCAGGGCTTCATGGGTGTCAAACACCTCATTGACGAGCCCAATTTCCTTGGCCTTGGCAGCGGTGAGGCGCCGACCCGTGTAAGCCAATTCGCGCATCCAGCCTTCTGGGATGAGTTTGCACAGGCGTGGGAAAGTGCCGACGTCTGCCGTCATGCCGATATTGATTTCTTGGATGCAGAAGAACGCGTCCGCACTGGCCCAACGAATGTCACAAGCCGAAACAAAGTCGACAGCCCCACCGATACAGCCACCTTGTATGGCCACCAGCACGGGAATCCGGGCCTCGTCTAAGCAGGTAAACGTGTTTTGCAGATGGTGAACGTGCAGGCGGAAGCTTTCGCCGCGAGTCTCGCGATCTGATACAGAACCTTGCGTGACACCGTCGCCGCTGGCGAAGACGCTCAAATCCATACCGGCGCAGAAATGCTTCCCAGTTGACGTGATCACGATCACACGGGCACGCGAATTATCATTGATGTCTTTGACGATCTTGGGCAGTTCGTTCCAGAAATCGCGAGTCATCGAATTGAAGGCTTCAGGCCGCTTCATTTGAATATGGGCGATGTGATCTGCTATGGTGACATCAAAGCAGGTTGATGTCGTTGTGGACTCGGTGTCGTACATGGTTGCGTTCCCTTTGGCCGTCAGAGCTTAAGCTCTTTTCAATGGACTTTTGTCTTGCAGTGCACCAGCCTACATCAAGTCTGGCTAGAGGTCATCATGTGCCGTAATTGGGTCTTGGTTCAAGTCCAAAGTCAAGGCAACATCGTCCCAAGGTGTTCCTAAAGTCGTCCATGTCAAGGAGATAGCGTAATGTCAAACCAAGACGGGGTTCAGCGTCGCAGCCTTTTGTGGGCGGTCTTAGGCTTAAGTGCCGGTTTCGGCTCCTACGCCCAAGCCCAAAGTGCAGGCCAGATGCTGGAGGAATTAGCCAAAGCGGCTGCGGCCAAGCGCACCGGTTTACCTAATGCTCTATCTAGTTTGGACGATGATTTATTCAGCGCATCTTCTGGCAATGAAGGCGAAGCGGGCATTCGCGCAGCTTTGTTGCAAGGCGCGGGTGCTGCAGTTGGCCGTTTGGGCAAGGCAGACGGATTTTGGGGCGATACGCGGGTGCGCATTCCTTTGCCAGAGCCACTGGCGACATTACAAAAGCGCTTTAGTCCGCTGCGCTTGAGCGTCCCGCTCGACAATTTCCAATTGCGTCTTAATCGTTCTGCGGAATCCATGATGCCAAAAGCCGGCTCGATTTTTGTCGACACGATCCGTAGTCTCACTATTGAAGATGTTTTGCAGGTGCTGCGCGGCGGCGATACAGCCGGCACGGATCTATTAAAGGCCAAATCCTATGCCGGTCTGATAGCTTTGATGACTCCGCCGATGGCCGAAGCGGTCCAAGCATCTGGCGCAGGTCCTGCACTCGACCGCATTCAATCCCGCTACGGGTCTGAGATTGAGCGTTTGGGTGGCTGGGGCAGCCTGAAGAATTATTCCGGTGCGCCGATTACCTTACCAGTGCCATCACCGCCAGAAGCCCCTGTGCCAGTTGCGCCGCCGCCAAAAGCTGCCACCGTCGCCACCAAAGCGAAAGCAGGTGCTCCGAAGTCTAAGGCTGTATCGTCACTTCCTGTACCACCACCACTGCCGCCACCACCCCCACCTGTTGTTTTAGACAACCCCCTTGAAAACCAATTGATCGGCTTTGCCGTAGACCGTGTTCTCGATGGCTTGTTTGTCTATATTGGCGAAGAAGAACGTGGGATCCGTCGTGATCCTGCCCGTCGAGGGACAGATCTTTTAAAGCGTGTGTTTGGCAGCCCGTAAGCACCGAACCGAAACCCGGGAAGCAGATTGCGAGTGGGACAAATAGTTGAAACGCGCCTCGTCCAAACCTTGGCCGAGGGCACGATGGCGGGGCTGAAATGGGCCACGCCGTCGCAGATGGACCAAGCCCCCGCTTTGGTCTTCTTTCACGCCAACGGGTTTTGCGCCTCAACCTATCGGCAGATATTAAGGCCTGTTGCAGAAGCAATTGGTCGCCCCGTCGCGGCCTTTGACTTGCGCGGCCATGGCCGAACCCAATTGCCAGACGACCCAGACCGGCAAGACAATTGGAATCGCTTTGCCCGCGACATAGCCGCGCTCCTCGATCAAATCGCGACAGAAGGAACAGTCCTTGCTGGCCATTCCATGGGCGGCACGTCAAGCCTACTGGCTAGCGCGCTCCGGCCAGACCTCGTGAAAGGTCTTTGCCTGTTTGACCCTGTGTTAGCCCCCGCCCCTTTTTACTTTTACGCCCATATGCCTTGGGTGTTTGGTCTGTGGCGTAGCCAGTTTCCACTCGCGAAAGCGGCTGGCCGCAGGCGAGCGGTGTTCCCGAGCCGGCAAGCCGTCTTAGACGCTTATACCGGGCGTGGGGCGTTTAAGTCTTGGCCCACCGAAATGCTGGCGGATTATTGCGAGGATGGCTTTACCGACATGCCCGACGGCCAAGTCCGCCTCTCTTGCGCGCCCGCCTTTGAAGCAGCCTGCTTTGCCGGCCAACGCCATTATCCACTTCAAGCGATCAAAGCGCTAAAGGTGCCCGGCCGTTTGTTGCGCGGTGCGCGGCATTCCACAACGGTCGCGACACTGATCCCGCTTCTGACCCGCAATGGCATTCAGGTCGACACGATCCCAGAGACCAGCCACTTTCTGCCGATGGAAAAGCCAGACGTTTGCGCGTCAGCGCTGATCGAACTTATCCAAGCGGTTTGATCAGGATTGCTTCCAAGCGCGCACGCGCCTGCGGTGGGATGGCAATAACTTTACGCGCGACCAAATCGAAGGTCACAGCCACTGCTTCGCAGACACAAAAGACTTGGCCCGTGACGGGATGGGTCAAGATATGTTTCAGCGTGTTGGTTTTTTCAGTGACATCAGCCACGCCCGAATAGACGGCGGTAAAATCACCGACGCCGGGCCAGCTTAGGTAGTCCAAGCGATACTCCAGGACTGCAGCGCCTGCTTTACGGGGCTGCCCATCTAGGGCGCTGAGTTCGGCCGTGGTTTCCTCGCGCCAAGCCGTCATGAGATTGGGCACAGCGGTTGAAACCCGACCAATCATGCCTTCAGGATAGAGGCGGTTGAAGACATCCACATCTTCGATGCGCACGGCCGACAAACCTACTTCTTGAAAGCCACGCGCCACCAAAGTTTCGGCTTCAAACAGGTCAGTCGGGCCATCAAACGCAATCGAACGCGGGCTGCCATGCTTAGGCACCTCAACGATTATCGCAGCCGCTAGCGCACGGGTACGCTCTGGCCAAGGATAGGCTCTACCCGTTTTGGCTTCGGCGTGGACCATAGTGGTCAAGAAAGTCGCGCCAATGGCTCCGTCGAGTGTATGAACAATCTCGCCATAGAACGTCACCTCAGTCTCGCTGAGGGAGACAACGCCGCCACGGAAGAACAAGGGGGCCCCTTCGCGCGCTTCTTTCAAGAACCGAATGTGCTGGCGCACGGGCAGTAAAGTCGCGGTGGCTTCTGGCGCATAGGCGCGTTCACAACCAAGCTCTGTCGCCATCAGCATCATGCCATCCAGCGCGCGACGAACCCAGAAGCGCACGTTCATGTGCCCCATTTCGTCGCATTCCCAAGCTTCGACACTGCCGCGCCAATAATCTCGCATTCTCTTGTCCTGTTCTTTTTTGCTTAGGCGGCCAGCGCGCAGTCTTGGCATTGACCGCGCCCCTCGACGACAAGGCGCGTTAAATGAAATCCCTGCATCTCTGCAGCCTTTTCAAGGATAGGTGCAACTTCGTCATAGGCGACTTCGGTGGCCTTTAGGCACGTATTACACACGAAAAGCGCCATGGGATGAGAATGGCCGGCGTGGTTGCACGCAACAAAGGTGGCGTCTTGTTCGATCCGATGAACTAGACCCAATTGGCACAAAAAGTCGAGCGCGCGATAGACTGTGGGTGGCTTGGTAGCTTGCCCACCTTCCCCGGCTTTACTGATCAAATCATAGGCTTTCATCGGCGTTTCAGACGCGGCAAGGATTTCCAATACCCGCCGACGTGGCGCGGTAAAGGCCATGCCTGACCGCTGGCATAGGGCCTCTGCTTGACGAATAAGATCGTGCATGTGCGCCTCCTTGATCGTGACGAACCTCTAATTCGTTCATGCCTGAGTTTGGCGTGCATGGAAAATATCCTTTGCACTTGCAAGGCCGACAGATTGGGGTAGGTAGTGTTATGTAATAACATACTAGGAATATTCCCCATGACGCCTGCGCTTTACACCCTTCTCGCCTTGGCCGCGCCGGAGGCGGCACCACCTGCCCAAGTTGCGCAGCCTCGCCCGGTAGAAACCATCGTGGTAACTGCCAGCTCGCTGGGGGATCCGTCTGACGCCATCAGCCAAGGCGTGGCCGTGATCAATCGTGGCGAAGCCTTACAAGCCTCCATCAGCGGCGGGATTGGGGAAACCTTAGCGGGCATCCCTGGCGTTCGTTCCACTTTCTATGGCGTCAATGCCTCTCGCCCCATTGTACGCGGCTTGGGAGAGGATCGGATAAGGTTGGTGCTGAACGGCTTGCAGGGCATTGATGCCTCCACCATCTCGCCAGACCACGCCCCCGCCATTGATGGATTAGACGCAGAAGGTATTGAAGTCCTGAAGGGTCCGGCCGCCTTGCGCTACGGCGGCAATGCGGTTGGTGGAGTGGTTAATGTTGTCGATGGCCGCTTGCCAACCAAGCTGCCTGAAAAGCCGTTTGCCGGCGAAATCTTCCTAGCAGGCTCTACCGCTGAAGATGCAGGCACGGCTGCCTTTAAGCTGGTTGGGACGCGCGGAATTGGTGTCCTACGGGTCGATGGTTTCCGCCGTGAGGGCCAAGATTATAAGATCCCGGGCTTCTCCCAAACTGCCGCTTTGCGTGCCGTGACAGGCGATGATACCGAAGGGACCGCCTTCAACACACGCGGTGAGATCTGGGCCTTAGGTGGCAGCTTCGCGCGCATCACCGATAAGACCCGCCTTGCGCTAGCCACCCGTCAAACCAAGTCCAATTATGGCATTCCGGGCGAAGAAGCCTTCATCGAACTCAGTCAAACCCGTTATGATTTCCAGGCCTCCATCAAGGATTTGGGGTTCCTCGACACGCTGACATTCTCCATCACAACAGGCGATTACACCCATAGTGAGATTGAGTTTGACGGCGCGATTGGCACGGTCTTCACCAATGAAGGCTACGAAGGCCGCCTTGAAGCCCGCCACCGCTCCATTGGGGCATTAGACGGCGTCTTCGGCCTACAATTTGCCGCCAATGACTTTGCTGCTGAGGGCGATGAGGCCTTCATCCTGCCTGTGACCATCGAAACGGTTGGCGCGTTCTGGGTTGAACGCTTTAATCAAGATAATTGGGGTGCTGAAGTCGGTGCCCGCTATGAACAGCGCGATTATTCTGGCCTCGCAGGAGCGCGCAGTTTCGATCTGGGTAGCTTCTCTGCCAGCGCATTCTTGAAGCCAATTGACGGCCTGCGCTTGTCTCTCACTGCCGGCTACACCGAGCGTGCACCGACAGAAGTCGAATTGTTTGCCGATGGACCCCACGCGGCCACCCAAGCTTTTGAAATCGGCGACGCGGACCTGAAGACGGAAACCGCGACCAGCCTTGAAGGCTTGGCGCGCTGGCAGATCGGTGGCGCGACCGTCGATCTCAATGTTTGGCGCACCAGTTTTGATGGCTTTATCGCGTTCAACCCAACCAATCAGATTGAGGATGATTTGCCGGTCTTTCTGGTCAGCCAGAAAGACGCAACCGTTACTGGGGCTGAACTGCACGTCACGTGGCCTTTAGGCGAGATTGGCGGCTGGTCTGTCGTTGGCGACGGCGGTATCGACACCGTGCGTGGCAGCTATGATGGTGGCGGCACGATTGCCCGTATGCCACCGGCCATGATGACCCTTGGACTTGAAGCAAAAAGCCCTCAGATGCGGGTGCGCGCCGAAGTGCAATCCATCGCCGAACAGACCCGTACGGCCGCTTTTGAGACCAAAACCGACGGCTCAACCGCCCTAAACGCCCTTTGGTCTTGGCGGCCAGTTCAAAGCAATGACCGCATTGAGCTGACCTTTGAAGGCCGGAACCTGACCAATGAGGACATCCGCGAGCACACGTCTTTCTTGAAGGATTATTTGCCCAAGCCGGGGCGTTCGATACGGGTGAGCTTGAAGGGGTCGTTTTAGGAGCGTGCGCCCCCCCAACACCTTTAGCCCCACCTGGAAAAACCCAGCGGGGGTGCACCGTGTAGAGGGGCCGGGGCGCGTGGTGCGCGCCAGATGAGGTGGGCCAAATTAACGGACTGGCCCGGAATACGACGCAAACCATGCGCCCCGGCTGAAATAAGTACGCGTGCCCAAGGGAAGATCATGAGCCCTCCTCTGTGGTGACATTTCCCCCGCCTAGTACGTAAAGGCCTAAACACACTTGAGGCTACCCGCG
>CAMDDL010000053.1 GCA_945891505.1 Maricaulis salignorans
CAGCGAAGCGAGCCCGCCGAAAAGCAAAGCGGCAAGGAACGCACACGGAAGGGTCCAGACGATCCGTTGGGCGGTCACTTCTAGCGGCGGGATTTTAGCAAACAGATGCAAGAAAGCCGGAAGCAGACCCCACATGATATAAGCAGACAGCGCCGCCCAGAATGCTGGCGGCAACTTTGTGCGTTCTACTTTTGTCATCGCTCCCCCTTTTGCTGCCTAGCGCCACCCCGCCAAGCGCAAAGCAAAAGGGGCAGGTTCAGGCTATCCTATTAGGCTTCCGCGACTGTCAGCTTTTTCTCAAATACCCCGCGATCAACCAATAGCTGGGCGATCTGGATGGCGTTAAGGGCAGCACCTTTGCGCAAATTATCCGCGACCACCCACATAGCCAAACCGTTTTCAACGGTCGGGTCGGTGCGGATACGCGATACATAAACGGGGAATTCGCCCGCTGCTTCAACTGGGGTCATATAGCCACCCGCTTCACGGCGATCCATTACCACGACACCAGGGGCCTCTTCCAAGGCTTCGCGGGCGTCATCATCACTGATGGGGTTCTCGAACTCGATGTGGACAGCCTCAGAGTGGCCGACAAATACAGGTACGCGCACCACAGTCGCCGTTACCTTAATTGCAGGATCCAGCATTTTCTTGGTTTCTGCGACGAGCTTGAATTCTTCCGTCGTATAGCCGTCTTCCATGAAGTCACCGCCATGGGGGATGACATTGAAAGCGATCTGCTTTGGATAGACTTCAGTTTTTACAGGATCATTCACAAAGATGCCGCGCGTTTGGGTCCATAATTCGTCCATGGCCTCTTTGCCGGTGCCAGACACTGATTGGTAGGTCGCAACCACCACGCGCTTGATCTTCGCGAGATCATGCAAGGGTTTCAGGGCCACAACCAGTTGCGCGGTGGAGCAATTGGGGTTTGCGATGATCATTTTCTTTTTATAATTCATTGCTGCGTCTGGATTGACTTCAGGCACCACCAGGGGAACGTCGGGGTCCATCCGCCATTGGCTGGAATTGTCGATGACCAAGCAGCCTTGCGCTGCAATCTTGGGCGACCATTCTTTTGACGTTGCTCCACCGGCACTCATCAAGCAGATATCCCAGCCAGTAAAGTCAAAATAGTCAAGGGATTGGCATTTCAATGTCTTGTCGCCAAACGAGACTTCACGCCCCAACGACCGACGCGACGCAATCGCAGCGATCTCTGAAACAGGAAATTTTAGCTCTGCCAATAAAGCAAGCAATTCGCGACCAACATTACCGGTTGCACCGACGACGGCAACTTTTAAACCCATGATATTTCTCCGTAGGAGGCCCTATTAGCCCTTTGAAGGCTAATGGCCAAGTGCAAAGGACTGCGGAGCGTCCTTTGCTGCCAACTGCATCACGCCAGAGAGGCTAGAGAGCACGTAGGGCGGGAAGGCAGTGGTTCAGCGACTTCTCGATTGTGTCGATCATGAAGTCGATTTCAGACGTCGATACAATGAGCGGTGGACACATGACCACGCTGTCGCGAATGCCGCGTACCATCAGGCCATTGGCGATACAGGCGTCGCGCACCATGGGTCCTGCTTTGCCTTCTTTGCCGCCAAAGCGGTGGTTCGTGCCGGGCTCTGAGACGATTTCGACGGCACCCAATAGGCCTTGCGAGCGCACTTCCCCAACCAGTTCATGGCCAGCCAAACGCTGCAGCGCTTTCGCGAGATAAGGGCCTGTGACTTCGCGTGTGCGGGTCACGAGGTCCTCGCGCTCGATGATTTCCAAATTGCGCTCTGCAACGGCACAGCACATCGGGTGGCCGGAATAGGTATAGCCATGAACAAAATCGCCACCTTTTTCGCGCAGGACTTCAACGATTGCGCGTGAAGCAATCGTAGCTGAGATTGGGGCATAGCCAGAAGACAATTGTTTGGCAGTGGTAATGATGTCGGGCGTAAAGCCATAAGTATTGTGGCCAAACCATTGGCCCGTGCGGCCGAAGCCGCAAATGACTTCGTCAGCCACCAGGAGAACATTATACTTTCGGCAAATCGCTTCGACCTTCTGCCAATAGCCCTTGGGCGGGATGATCACACCGCCAGCGCCTTGTATAGGCTCGCCTACGAAAGCAGCAACATTGTGCGCGCCAACCTTCAAAATGCGGTCTTCGACTTCTTGCGCACAACGTGTTGCAAAGGCTTCTTCATCCTCACCAAAGCCCTCGTTGAAGGCATAAGGCTGAATAACATGCTCGATGCCAGGGATGGGCAGGGAGCCGATGGCGTGCATCGCGCTCATGCCGCCTAAGCTCGCGCCCGCCACCGTTGATCCATGATAGCCATTTCGGCGACAGATGAAGATGCTCTTATAGGGCTGTCCTTGAACTGCCCAATAGTGGCGGACCATGCGAAACATGGTGTCGACCGCCTCAGAACCAGACGAATTGAAGAACACATGCTGTAGCTCGCCGCCTGCGATGCCGGCGATTTTGGCGGCCAAACGCACAGCTGGCGCGGTCGCCGTTTTAAAGAAGCTGTTATAATAAGGTAGTTCTAGCATCTGCTCATAGGCGACGTCGGCCAATTCTTTACGGCCATAGCCAACGCCTACGCACCAAAGCCCGGCCATGCCATCAAGATAAGCTTTGCCATCAATGTCCCAGAATTGGCAGCCATCGGCGCGGGTAATGATTCGCGAACCGCCCAAGTCACGGATTTCGCCATAATCTGCTTGCGCCGGTAAGTGGTGCGCGACGTCCAAGCGGCGCAGCTCTACCGCGTCATAATTGCGCAGTGCCGTTGCTGGTGGGGTCATGGTCTTTGTCCTAGGCTGATTCGTTTGTTATAACAAATAGATCAGCTGGACCCCAAGGGAAAGTAATTTCTGCGTCTCCGCCTGCAATTAAACCGGCGGCGGCGCGCGGTTCATGTCAAAATCGGCTAAAGACTTAAAGGCCAAAGGCCCGCTGGAGACGCTGCCAAAAGGTAAGGCGGACCTCTAGCTGTATGGAACGGCGTAACACTGGCTCACCATACTCCCGCAATTCCCGCGGACGAAATGAAGCTGTATCGCTATGAAGTTGTATTCTGCTCATCGTTTTGTTCCACACTCAGACAGTAGTTTTAACTCTTGCTCGTAGGAGCAAGTATTGTGCCAGGTGGATAATCGAAACGGAAAAGGGCTCGCCAAATGACGAGCCCATCCAAAAAGTAAAAAAACCAATATAGAACGGTGGCTTTTTACGCCGCAGCCGATTGCTCGCCCGGGGTTGGGTCGCGCAAAACGTAACCGCGGCCCCAAACTGTTTCAATGTGGTGCTGACCATCGGCTGATGCTGCCAACTTCTTGCGGAGCTTACAGATGAAAACGTCGATGATTTTCAGTTCTGGCTCGTCCATGCCGCCATAAAGGTGGTTTAGGAACATTTCCTTTGTCAGGGTCGTACCTTTGCGCAAGGAAAGCAGTTCTAGCATTTGATATTCTTTGCCAGTGAGATGAACGCGCTGGTTGTTCACTTCCACTGTTTTCTGATCGAGGTTCACCACGATGTCGCCAGTGCGAATCATTGATTGCGAATGGCCCTTCGAGCGACGAACTACGGCGTTGATGCGGGCAACCAATTCATCCTTGTGGAAAGGCTTCGCGACGAAATCGTCTGCGCCAACGCCTAGGCCACGGACTTTGGTGTCAATATCGCTTGTCCCCGACAAGATCAGGATTGGCGTACCGACGCGAGAATTACGCAATTGCCGCAATACATCGAAACCATTCATGTCAGGCAAGGTCAAGTCCAACAAAATAATGTCGTAGTCATACAACTTGCCTAGATCGACGCCTTCTTCGCCAAGGTCAGTCGTGTATATATTGAAGCCCTCAGACTTCAGCATTAACTCAATCGACTGCGACGTTGCGCTATCGTCTTCAATTAACAGAACCCGCATGGAGCCCCCTCCGACATGCCCTGAATGGGCGGTGTAACAACCAACGACCCACGCCTAAGCTGATTTGCTTAAAGATGGTTAACCGCTTTTTGCGGCTTGTCTGACATTTTCCATATTCTGACGCTACGTTTGACGAATTGATCTTTACGACAGGTTAACGCGAAGCACTTCAAGTGCGACTTTATCAACCATGTTCACTCATTTCTTCACATGGCGTCTTAAGTGTAACGGGTTTTAGTAGGGAAAGTAGGGCGGCAGGATGCGTCCAGATGGACATTTACGACTAAGCAGCGGTGTGCGCTTGGCTGATTTGGCAGAGACGCTCAAGCGTCAGGACCATACACGCTATGAGGGTCGGATTGTTGCCGTCAAAGGTCTGATGGTGGAGGCCAGTGGTCCACCGCAAGCTATGGCTTTGGGCGCTCGGGCAATTGTCGAAGCTGCAGAAGGTTATGCCCGTTTAGAAATTGTCGGCTATCGAGATGGACGCGCCCTCTTGATGCCATTTGAAACAGTGGAAGGTCTTCGCGCGGGGGCCAGCCTCGTGTTTGAAGGAACCTCGCCCATGATCGCCCCGTCCTCCGCTTGGTTGGGGCGCGTGATTGATGCCTTTGGTAATCCTGTTGATGGTGGCCCGCCTGTGGCGAATGGGTCCCACCCTCGACTTTTACGAGGCGTTCCTCCGCCTGCCCATACCCGTGTTCGTGTGGGCGAGAGGATGGAGACGGGCATTCGCGCCATCGATGCCTTTTGCGCACTGTGCCAAGGCCAACGTATGGGTATCTTCGCAGGCTCGGGCGTCGGGAAATCCGTGCTTATGTCACAACTGGCAAAAGGTGCCGCCGCCGATGTGGTCGTGATTGGCCTGATTGGAGAGCGCGGCCGAGAAGTTAAAGAGTTCGTTGAAGACACCTTGGGCACCGAAGGCTTGCGGCGCTCCGTCGTGGTGGTGGCGACTTCGGACGAAAGCAGCCTCAAGCGCCGTCAAGCAGCCTATACTACCCTCGCAGTTGCAGAGCATTTTCGTGACCAAGGGCTACAAGTCCTCTGCCTGTTTGACAGTGTGACCCGCTTTGCGATGGCCCAGCGCGAAATAGGCTTGGCCACCGGTGAGCCGCCAACAACGAAGGGCTACACGCCTACCGTATTTGCAGAATTGCCAAAACTACTTGAGCGCGCAGGCCCCGGTGCCCCAACCAGCAGCGATCAGATTGGGTCGATCACGGGCCTGTTCACGGTTTTGGTCGATGGCGGCGATCATGATGAGCCCGTTGCGGATGCCGTGCGCGGCATTCTTGACGGTCACTTGGTACTTGAGCGGGCGATTGCCGAACGCGGCCGCTTCCCCGCGCTGAACATTCTAAAGTCCGTCTCGCGCCTCATGCCAGAATGCCATGCGCCCGAAGAACAAATCCTGGTCCGCGATGCCAAGCGCGCCTTAGCAGCCTATTCGGATATGGAGGAACTAATCCGCTTGGGTGCTTATCGGCGCGGCGCTGACGCCGGGACAGATCGTGCCATAGCCTTGGCAGAGCCGCTTGAAGAATTCTTGAGCCAGGGCAAGCAAGAGCGCACCGCCTTTGCCGAAACTTTTCAACGACTGTCAGACATCATGATCACTCAAACCTGACGTCTGACGTAAAGCCAGAGTTGAGGTAAGTCTTTGAGCCGAAGGTGCTGTTTTCCTACCCGTGGGAAAATTCTACAGATCGACAGAGCGATTTCTTAACCCACAGCGTGTACATCGGACCTGTAACGTAGGGAAAGTAATAATGAAAACCGGCTCAACGCTAATAAAATTGGCCAAGCATAAGGTCGACAGCGTGCAGATGCTAATCAGCGCGGCCGAGCGCACGCGCGAAGATATTGAGCGAAAAAAAGGTGATCTCTTGATCTCCGAAAAACGCGAGCGCGCACGCGCCGAAGCAGACCCTACAATGATGAGCCATTGGGTTGCCTATGCCCAAGTTCTGGTTGCGCAACGTGCTAATCTGGAAGCTTCGCTCGTGGGCGTTGAAGAACAATTGGAAGCGCTGCGCGGTGACTTGCAGGCGGCTTTCGAAGAGCAGAAAAAGTTTGAAATGCTAGAAGAGCGCCGGGTAAGCCGGACAAATGCCTCAAAAGCAAAGCGCGAGCAGGCTTTATTGGACGAAGCGGCCATGATCCGCGCTGCAAAGCGTAACATCGCTTGAAAATTTCCACTGGATCAACACAAAGTCGTATTGAGGGTCCTTAGGGGCCCTTTTTCGTGCGATGTGCCAGGGGATGGTTCTGTGTAACCAGCTCAGTCAGACGCGCGTCAGCCACATGCGTGTAAATTTGGGTTGTCGCGATATCGGCATGGCCCAGCATGACTTGGACTGATCGCAGATCCGCGCCCCCCTCCACCAAATGGGTTGCAAAGGCATGGCGCAATACGTGCGGGCTCATCTTCTTTGGGTCAAGGCCAGCCTCAATCGCAAGGCCTTCTAACAGACGCGCAAATTCGCGCCGCCCAAAATGGCCAGCCTTGCCCTTTGCCGGAAACAGAAACTTGCCGGCTTCGGCTCCTTGAGCACCATCTGGCAAACTGTGGACGCGGACCTCAAGCCAAGCATCCAAGGCGTGTCGTGCATGGGACCCCAAAGGCACCAAGCGTTCCTTCCCGCCTTTGCCTTTAACACGCATAGCCGCAGTTTCTGGTTTGGGCACCGCTCGCATTGGTAGGCCAACCAATTCGCTTACCCGCAACCCGCAGCCATAAACCAGCTCGATCAGGCAGACAGCCCGCGCCGCTTTCCAGCTCTTTAGGCCGGTGGCTGCGGCAAGCAGCGCGTCAATGTCGGTTACGTCTGCTGTCTTCGGTAAGGTGCGCGCTCGTTTGGGTCCATCCCACCGCCTTGTCGGGTCGTCTGAGCGCCACCCTTCACTGACGGCAAATTGATAAAATTGGCGTAACGCCGCCCGTCGTCGGGCGATGGTTGTGCTGCTTAGACCGCGAACGCTTAAATCCTGCGCAAAAGCCTCGATATCTTCGTAATCGGCTGCGCGTGCCTCAACACCCCGAACGGCTAAAAACGCAGCGAAATCGGTTAGGTCGCGTCGATAGGCATCTAACGTGTTGCGGGCAGCGCCACGCTCGACCCCAATCATTTCCAAAAAGGCTTCAATCAGCGCGTTCACTTAGGCGGGGTCCAATTGGGCTTAGATAAGGCTTTGGTTTTGGCCTTAGGCGCAGGCGCGGGTGGAAGTGTGCGAGGTGATGGCGCGGGCTTCGGCTGATTGGGTTGGGCGGTCAAAGCAGGCGTTAAGTTTTTTGGCTGACTTGTTGCCGGCGCGCTCGTTCGCAAGCCACTGGGTGAAGCTGCCGATGCTGGATTTGGTTTGGATGTTGCAGCGTTGACCGCAGGCGTGGTTGTAGGGGCAGCGCGCGTGGGCACCGCCATGTCTAAGGCTAAAAGGTACTCTCGTGCCAGATCGACAGCCTGCGTCGATAAACCTACGCGGCGCAGTGCACGCACGGCAATCGCAACTGTCTCAGCATCCGCACTTGCAGGCTCTTGGCCTTGAAGCGCCAAGCCTACCAATAGGGCCACCTCGCCCTTCGATCCTCGCTCTGCAGCCAAGGTCAGGGCTGTTCGCATACCAGCTTGCCCGCCCTTTATGTCTGGCAGGCCGGGGTGCACCAAGGCGGCAAGCCCGCCCCGAGTTGGCGTTCCGGCAGACCAAGCGATCAACGCGTCGCGAATGGCTTGGCGCTGGCTACTCGGGTTGGTCGCGGCCTCAATGTGGCGTTGGACCGGTCGATCAACCGACATCGGATCCAGCATGGCTAGCACGAGCTGTAGCCGAGGCGAAAGTGGAATTGGGCTGCGGACCTCAAGAGCTTTTGCAAGCCGGATATCTCCAACCCAAAGCGCTGCCTCTGCCAAGATTGGTATAGTCATCGCCGGGATCTGTTCTGGCGCGGTTTCGATTAAACTCTGCAAGTCAGTCCTCAATAAGCGGGCTTCCAAAGCACGGCCCTGCGCCGTATTTGTTTGGCTTAAAGTCTTCGTCCAGGTCTCCGCGATGGGTGGCGGTGGCGGGGGTGGCGCAGCTGCTTCAATCTGAGGGCCAAGGGTCGCATCCGTTGCTGGCGCGGGTGACATTGGAGGTGGTAGCGGCGGGATCCGCAAAAGCCCTTCTTGAGCAGGCGAAGCGACCCCAGTCTGGGCGGCACGGCGCAAGAGGGGCGCTACTTCTTCAGCGGGTATAATGGTTACAAAGTCTGGCCAGCTTATAAGCGCCGAAAGCGCAGACGGATCTCCATTGCTTGCCAGCGATTTTGGCAATTTCAATTGCGCCTTCATGCTCAGAACCAGCGCGCGGCCGCTATCTGCACGAAAGGGCGGTGGATTTGTGACCGGGCCAGAGGCCGCAGCAACGGCGCGGCCCAACCAAGTATCGGTTTGTCCTTTGCCCCGAGCGAGATCAACCGAGAGGTTCGCTGCGGCGGCCTCCCCATTCAGCGCATAGCAAGTGGCTCTTGTCTCCAGCCAACTTGAGCTCGTGCTCATGCTATTGGCGTCTTCTAGACCTGGTGAAGCAACCCAGCCACAGGCCTCATCGGCGCGGCCCGCTCGAAAAGCGGCATCAATGGCGAGATTTACCAAGGCTGGGTCTGCGCTTAAGCGTGGTACGGTTTGGAATAGGCGCGTCGCTGCTTCTGATGGGCCTAAGCGATTGGCCGCAAGAAATCGAGCTCGGGCTAAATCAAGGTCACCCGCTGGGGCCGAACCACCCGAAAACACCGCTTGGCGAACCAAACGCTGTAGTGCGGGAAAGCGCAAATCTGGGCCGATCCGTTCAAATGCTAATTTTAATGTGCCGGGATCAGCGCCCTGCCAAAGGTCGCTATCGAGGCGTTCAAGGCCTAAAGGCAAGGCAGCAGCGCCCCACGGGCCAACTTCTTGTAAAGGCGAGGATTCAATGGTGCGGATGGATTGTGCCACTGCATGCGAGGCAGGCATCGAACAGAATAAAGCGCTGGTCAGGAGTAGGTTGCGTATCATCATGCCAGTCATAATCCATTTTGCGGCGAAACAGTGGCCTAATGCTTCACGCAGACGCGATTGCGAGAACCACGCGACAAGCACACTTTTAATCCCTATGTTCGCTTATCGTTCTTATCTTAGCGAATCAGCGCCATGTCCAGTGAACCCCATTCTCCCCAACCCGCCTTGACGATTTCTCAACGCGCAATGGCGCGCGCGCCAGGTGCTGCAATTGGGGCTGGAGGTGGGCCTGAGCACCCGTGGATGACGGGCCTTAATGATCAGCAACGAGAAGCGGTTGAAGCCCTAGATGGCCCTGTGTTGGTGTTGTCTGGCGCTGGGACAGGTAAAACAAAGGTGCTGACGTCGCGTTTGGCGCAATTATTGGCGACAGGGCGGGCGAAGCCGTGGGAAATTCTCTCGGTTACCTTCACCAATAAAGCCGCCCGGGAAATGCGCGATCGCACACAGCTTCTGATCGGTCCCGCCGCAGAAGGGTTGCGTTGGCTTGGCACCTTCCATTCGACCAGCGCGATGATCTTGCGCCGCCATGCAGAATTGGTCGGCTTGAAGCCTAGCTTCACGGTTCTCGATACCGATGATCAGATCCGTTTGATGAAACAGGTGATTGAGGCCGAGAATATCGACCAAAAGCGCTGGACGCCGCGTTTCCTCGCAAGTTTGATTGATGGATGGAAGAACCGCGCACTGACGCCCGATAAAGTGCCGGCGGAGGAGTCTTTTCTGTTTGCTAATGGCAAGGGTGGCAAACTTTATGCCCTCTATCAGTCCCGCCTCAAAGTGCTCAATTGCGTCGATTTTGGGGATCTCTTGCTGGAAACCATCAGTCTTTTCCTGAAAGAACCAGATTTGCTCGCAGAGTATCACGACCGCTTTAAATATATCCTGGTCGATGAGTATCAGGACACCAATGTCGCCCAATATCTGTGGCTTCGCCTTTTGGCGCGCAAGCGGAAAAACATCTGCGTCGTCGGTGACGACGACCAATCCATTTATGGCTGGCGTGGAGCGGAAGTCGACAATATCCTGCGCTTTGAGCATGATTTCCCTGGTGCGAAAATCGTCCGCTTGGAACGGAATTACCGCTCGACCCCCCATATCTTGGCAGCGGCGAGCCATTTAATCTCCAGCAACAAAAATCGACTTGGCAAAACCCTCTGGACGGAGATTCCACAAGGAGACCGGGTGTTAGTACGCGGCATTTGGGATGGTGAGGCTGAGGCCCGCTTGATTGCTGACGATATTGAGCAATGGCGTCGCTTGGGCCGCCGCTATGATGAGAGCGCGGTCTTGGTGCGGGCGTCTTGGCAGATGCGCGCCTTTGAAGAACGCTTTTTGATGCTGCAGATCCCTTATAAGGTTATTGGTGGACCGCGCTTCTTTGAACGGGGGGAAATCCGCGATGCGCACGCCTATTTGCGTCTCATTCGCTCGCTGGATGACGATTTGGCATTTGAGCGGATCGTCAATGTGCCCAAACGTGGGATTGGCGATACGAGTGTGCAACGGTTAGGCGCGGCTGCCCGGCTTGCTGGCGTCCCCTTGTCCACGATGGCGAGCCAATTATTGGGTAGTGACGAACTGAAAGGTCCAGCACGTACTGGCCTTACTCGTTTTATCCATCAATTAGAACATTGGCGTAAAAAATCGTTGGAGTTGCCTCATACCGAATTGGCCGAGCTCATTTTGGATGAGAGTGGCTATACCGACATGCTGAAAGCGGACAAAAATCCTCAATCGGTGTCAAAGCTCGACAATTTGAAGGAATTGGTCCGCTCAATGGGCCAGTTTGATACGCTGGCGGCCTATTTAGAACATATTGAATTAGTCATGGACCTAGATCGCACAGAAGAAGGAGATGCCGTACAAGTGCTCACCCTCCATGCGGCAAAGGGCCTTGAATGGCCGCTGGTATTTCTGCCTGGATGGGAAGAAGAAGTGTTTCCATCTAGGCGCGCTTTGGATGAAAAGGGCGACAAGGCTTTGGAGGAAGAGCGCCGCCTTGCCTATGTGGGCATCACGCGCGCCCGGGAAAGTGCCCGCATTAGCTTTGCTGCCAATCGCCAAATCTACGGGCGCTGGAACAGTGTCTTGCCCAGCCGCTTTGTCGATGAACTCCCCGATGACCATGTCGATGCAGTTTCAGACACAGGCTATTTCAATCAAGGCACTGGTGGCGCAGCAGAGCGGTTTGCGGCCTATGGTCCGCTTTCCACCCAACCCGGTAATGGCTTTGGAATAGGCTATGAAAGTCCAGGTTGGAAGCGCGCACAGGCCGCCGCTGCTTTAGGCAAGCTCGCACCTGGAATGGCAAAAGGGTTTGGTGGGCCAATCATTGAAGGCGAAGCTAAACTGCTGGCGCGGACCGGAGCAAAAGATGCCACCTACGCAGTTGGCCAGCGCATTTTTCATGAAAAATTTGGCTATGGTGCCGTGCGCGATGTTGAAGGGTCGAAACTGACCATTCTGTTTGAAAAATCTGGCGAGAAGAAAGTGCTTGACAGTTACATACGCCCGGCATGAACCGGGCTTACGTTATCGGTTTATTGTCGGAACAAGCTCAAGATGCTTTGCGGCGCTTGGTTTGCAATCGACAAGGCTTGGGTCCCCAATTGTTGCTTGACCTGAGCTGCCTGTAAGCGCGCAGATTCCACCGCGAGGTCGGCATCGACCAGGTTCCCGATCCCGCCTTTAATGCTGTCTTGCAGCTTGCCCACAAAAATCTCGTGGTTCTCGATGCGCTTGGCAGACGCCCCAAGGCGCGCCAGTTCCGAGTTCACAAACTCAAGTGAAGCCGCAATGCGGTCACGAACGGTTGCAGCGTTGACCGCCGTGTCGAGGACGTCGGCTGTGCCTAGATAAATGTCTAGAGCGGGGGAAGCTTGTGCCGTGCCAGCCCCGGCGACTAAGTTTAGGTCGATGATTGGTAGGGTCACCGTTAAGGTACCGGTCGAATTAGCGAGGAAGCTATATTGGGGAAACGCAGCATTAGTAGCACCATTAATGGCATTGCCACCGTCAAACACGGCGTTCGCAATGACCGAGGCGACCTGATCGCGTAACGCGATAAAGTCGGCATTATAAGCAGCCCGGGCGGTTGCGCTCGCCGAAGCGTCTGAGGCAGCAACCGCCTTTTCGCGCATTTGGGAGAAAATATCCGAGATCTGTTCACCCGCTGCCAAGGCGACGTCGGCAATCGACTTGGCCCGGTTCAAGCTGTTGCGAACCGCGTCATAAGCGGAAAGTTCCGACCTTTGTTGTTGGGCGATGTTGTAGATCGCACCATTGTCCTTCGCGACGGCGACTTTCAGACCAGTATTGATCCGGCTTTGAATACCATCCATTTCGCGATTGGTCTTGTTCAGGTTTTGGAGAGCAGTCATTGCTCCCATATTTGTATGCACACTACCTGACATGGTTCGGTCTTTCTTTTTTAATCACGCGGCCAATCTCAACAGCTTCTGCAGTAAGATGATCCAAGTTAATTTACAGAAGTTGTGGCAGAAACATGGTGAATATTTCGTAAATTACTCACTCGTCTAAGACCTTCCGATCCAGGTTTCTTCCCCCCCAACTTTGATCCTTTAGTTACGGAACAATGACAGGATGCTCTGTGGTGCCTGGTTGGCAATCGAGAGGGCCTGTGTGCCCAATTGTTGTTTGACTTGCAGCGATTGCAATCGAGCGCTTTCGCTGGCGAGGTCTGCGTCAACCAGATTGCCGATGCCGCCGGTGATCGCGTCTTGCAATTTGGAAACAAAGATCGAATGGTTTTCAACCCGCTTGGCCGATGCGCCAAGGCGCGCCAACTCTGAGTTGATGAAGTTAAGCGAGGCGACGACCCGATCTCGCGCAAGTATGGCGTTAGGTGCTGAGAGTAGGTCTGCGGTGTCGCCGAGATAAATAGCGATGGCTGGCACGGCTGGCGCGGTACCCGCCGAACCTGCGACTAAGTTGAGATCAAGGGATGGCAAGGTAATGGTTTGGGTGCCTGTCGTGTTCGCTAGGAACGTCAAGTCGGGGTCACCACGGAGAATATTCTCATCGTCGAACACCGCGTTTTCAATGACCGAGGCCACTTGGTCGCGCAAGGCAATGAATTCGGAGTTATAGGCCGCCCGGCTGGTGGCCGAGATTGAGTCGTCTGATGCCGCAACTGCTTTTTCGCGCATCTGGGTGAAAATGTCCGAGAGAGCCTCGCCGGCAGCTAGTGCTACGTCAGCAATCGACTTTGCCCGATTTAAGCCATCCGCAACGGCATTGTAGGCAGAATTTTCGGAGCGCATTTGTTGGGCGATATTATAAGTCGCGCCGTTGTCTTGTGCTTTCGCAACTTTCAAACCGGTATTGATCCGGTTTTGGGTAACACTTAGCTCACGCGAGGTCGCATTCAAATTTGAGAGTGCGACCATTGCACCCATATTTGTGTGGACGCTATTTGCCATCTTCTAAAGTCCTTCCAGCCACTCAGGCGGAACCCTCGCTACTTTGAGGGTCAGTCCGCAAACTCTGGGTTGGGCTTCGCAATTGGCATGCCAGCGGCATTAATCATATAATCAACTGTATTTTATCTATATTTTTAAGGTGGCATCAAAGTCGATTGTGGCCAAACATGGTAAACACTGCCGGGTCATTACGGTTAACAGGCAAAATTTGCCGCTCCGACAGGCCAATCGCACAATTGCCCGCTCTCTTTCGTTGCAGTGCCTTCAAACGCGCGCTAGAGCGCCTATGACACGCAAGGATCTAGTCCGAAGGGAAACAGATATGGCTCGTAAGAAGATTGCGCTCATCGGTGCAGGCATGATTGGTGGCACATTGGCCCATATCGCGGCACGCGAGGAGCTGGGTGACATTATTTTGTTCGACATCGCTGAAGGTGTGCCACAGGGCAAAGCCTTGGACATAGATGAAGCAAGCCCGGTGTTTGGTTCCGATATCGATATCAAAGGCGCGAACGACTATGCCGCTATTGCCGGTGCTGACGTTTGCATCGTCACTGCCGGTGTGCCTCGCAAGCCTGGCATGAGCCGCGATGATCTAATCGGCATCAATCTTAAAGTGATGAAGGCTGTTGGCGAGGGCATCAAAACCTATGCGCCAAACGCGTTTGTCATCTGCATTACCAACCCGCTCGATGCTATGGTTTGGGCGCTGCGCGAATTCTCCGGCTTGCCACACCATATGGTATGCGGCATGGCTGGCGTTCTGGACAGCGCGCGCTTCCGCTGGTTCTTGGCAGAGCATTTTAAAGTTGCAGTCGAAGACATTCATGCTTGGACCTTGGGTGGCCATGGCGACGACATGGTGCCAATGGTGCGTTACTCCACCGTTGGTGGCTTGCCGCTGCCTGTCCTAGTAGAACAAGGCAAGATCAGCCAAGAAGAACTCGACGCGATTGTGAAGCGCACCCGCGGCGGTGGCGGCGAGATCGTGGCGCTTTTGAAGACTGGCTCGGCCTATTATGCGCCAGCGGAAAGCGCGATCGCGATGGCTGCTTCCTTCTTGAAAGATAAGAAGCGTGTCTTGGCCTGTGCCTGCCATTTGACTGGCCAATACGGCATTAACGACATGTATGTCGGCGTGCCTGCAGTGATTGGTGCTGGTGGTATCGAGAATATCATTGAGTTCCCGATGGACGAATCTGAAAAGGATATGTGGGCAAAGTCTGTGACCGCTGTGAACGGCTTGTTGGCTGCCTGCAAAGAGATTGAGCCCTCGTTGGCTTAATCGTGGCAATTGGTCCTACCCTAGCCACGGCGAGATTGGTCCTGCGTCCCCCGACGCAGGACGATTTCCCCGCGTTTGCAGCCATGATGGCAAACGCTGACCATGTAAAGTTCATTGGCGGTGCTTTGCCAGAGTCTATGGCTTGGCGGCAATTGGCAGCCATCACGGGTGCTTGGTCGCTACGCGGCTTTTCGATGTTTTCCGTCATTGAGCGCGATACAGGTCGGTGGGTAGGCCGCATCGGTCCATGGATGCCAGAAGGCTGGCCCGGCACTGAGGTCGGCTGGGGTTTGGCACCCGAGGCCACCGGCAAGGGCTATGGGGTCGAAGCGGCAACAGCCTGTATGGACTGGGTGGTAGACTACTTGGGCTGGACAGATATCATCCATATCATTGATCCGGCTAACAAGCCCTCTGAACAATTGGCGGCGCGTTTGGGGTCCACCAATCTAGGGCCCACCAGAATGCCAGAGCCCATGCATGAATTCCAAGTCAATGCGTGGGGGCAAAGTTCGCAACAGTGGCGGGCGCGGCGGGCTGGTTAGTCTCCGCCAGCCAATAATTCCCCGATGATCGTATCGGCAACGAGGCGTCCTTCCGCAGTCAATCCAAGATGGGTTGAGTTTTGCCACATCAGGCCTTGGCGCACGTGCGATTGAATTTGTTCGTCGGGGAGGGGGGCACCGGGCGCATTCTTGATGACTACCCCGTCCTGCAAGCGCAAGCCCATCAGCCAGAACTCATCGCG
>CAMDDL010000054.1 GCA_945891505.1 Maricaulis salignorans
AAGTGCTTCATCATCGGTCGCCGACAAATAGGTCGCCCGACCGGTATCTTTCAAAAACGCGTGCTCTGGCCCTACGCCCGGATAGTCTAAGCCCGCCGAGATCGAATGCGCATCAATGATCTGACCATCGTCATTCTGCAAAAGATAGGTGCGATTGCCATGCAAAACGCCAGGCCGTCCGCCGGTCAAAGCCGCCGCATGCTGACCTGTTTCAATGCCGTGGCCAGCCGCTTCCACGCCATAAATCTTGACGCTTTCGTCTTCGAGGAAAGGATGGAACAGGCCAATGGCGTTGGAGCCCCCACCGATGCAGGCCACCAAAGCATCGGGTAGACGGCCTTCACGCTCCAGCATTTGCTGCTTGGTTTCCCGCCCAATCACGGATTGGAAGTCACGAACCAATTGCGGATAGGGGTGTGGGCCTGCGACGGTGCCGATGATGTAAAAGGTATCATCCACATTGGTGACCCAATCGCGCAGCGCTTCATTCATCGCATCTTTTAACGTTGCAGTACCTGCATCAACGGGGCGGACTTCGGCACCCAACAATTTCATCCGGAACACATTCGGGCTTTGCCGCTCCACATCCGTCGCGCCCATATAAACGATGCAAGGCAGACCAAAGCGGGCACAGACAGTTGCCGTAGCCACGCCATGCTGGCCAGCGCCGGTTTCAGCGATGATGCGTGTTTTGCCCATCCGCATGGCCAAGAAAATCTGGCCCATGCAATTGTTGATCTTATGCGCCCCGGTATGATTGAGTTCATCGCGCTTGAAATAGATTTTCGCCCCGCCGAAATGATCGGTCAGGCGCTCAGCAAAATAGAGCGGGCTCGGACGACCGACATAATCACGCAAGAAAACGTCCAAGGTTTCTTGGAAGCTCGGATCGGCCTTGGCATCCTCATAGGCTTGCTGCAGCGCCAAGATGTTGGGCATCAAGGTTTCAGCAACAAAGCGACCGCCAAATTGGCCAAAGCGGCCTTGCGCGTCGGGATAGGAACCCCAGGAATTACGTGCGTCCATCTTGTTTAGTGATCCATTCTCAGTCGTTCAAAGCTTGCATGAAGCTGGCGATCCGTGCGCTATCCTTTAAGCCCGGCGCGCGCTCAACGCCAGAGGAGACATCCACCAAGGGTGCACCGGTTTGCTGCACCGCTTCAGCGACATTTTCAGGATTAAGGCCACCCGAAAGAAACCAAGGCACAGGACTTTGGAACCCCTTTAGGATTGTCCAGTCGAACACATGGCCGAGGCCACCGGGCCTCGTCGCGCCTTTTGGCGCTTTCGCGTCAAACAAGAGATAGTCGACGACATCGAGATAGGGTTTGATCTGCTCTAGGTCTTCCCGCTGCGAGATACCAAAGGCCCGGATGATACCGACACCGCGCGCCTTGATGGCTGCACACCGCTCTGGGCTCTCTCCGCCCTGCAATTGCAAGAAGTCCGGCCCTAAATCGGCCATTACTTGGTCAAGAAGCGCATCATCTGGATCAACCACAACGGATACTGTCCGCGCCATTCCCGCCGCCATTTTCGCAAGCGGCTTGGCGTCAATTGGCAGAATATGGCGGGGGCTTTTGGGAAAGGTCACAAAGCCGATAAATGCCGCGCCACAGGCCAAGGCATCGCCTACGGTTTGGCGATCAGTCAATCCACAAATCTTAGCTTCGGCAAGGCGCATGCGTGCTCATGTAGAGCGTTCAGCCACAAAGCAAAAGCACGGACTGCGGCAAAAGGGCTTTCGGCTTCAGCTTTGCTTTCTTAAGAGATCGCGGATCTCCGCCAAAAGCTCTTCTTGTGTTGGCCCGGCAGGTGCAGCTGGGGCGGGCGCTGGCGCTTTGACGCGATTGTAGGCTTTCACGACCATGAATAGGACAAAGCCGACAATCACGAAATTTAACGTCGCAGCCAGAACATCGCCGTAGCCGATCGCGACTTCTGCCTTTTTGGCCGCTTCATCGGCCGCCTGCAGCACAATCTTCATGCCCGCCAGATCGACCCCACCTGTCATAAGCCCAACAACTGGCATAATCACCTTGTCAACAAAGGCCGAAACAATCTTGCCGAAAGCAGCACCAATGACCACGCCAACGGCGAGATCGATGACATTTCCGCCAGCGATAAAGGCTTTAAACTCATCGGCGATGCTCATACTTAGGTCCTTCTACGCATAAATGGTAGAACTCGGCGTACCCAGTTTCAGGGTCCTCCGCGCGTTTACAAGCAAAAAATCGAGCGGATAAGAAATCAAGCAGGCTACTATGGCTGTGCCCCAAGCTTATTCGCCAGGATCGACGCCACCGTTCAAGCGGGCACGCAATTCCTTGCCAGCTTTGAAGAAAGGTGCATGCTTGGCATCAACGGCCACGCCTTCACCAGTGCGCGGGTTGCGACCCTGACGTGCCCCGCGAGAGCGAACCGAAAAAGCTCCGAACCCGCGCAATTCAACGCGGTCGCCGCTTTCCAATGCCTTGGTGATCTCTTCGAGAACGGTATCGACTACGCGTTCGACATCCCCATGAAATAGATGCGGATTCTCGGTAGCTAATTTAGCAACAAGTTCAGATCGCAACATATGGGCCTGTCCCTCAGTTAGACTTTATCAAATCCATATAACAGCAGAAAACCACTCGCGCGCAAGCCTTCTTAAGGAAATTTGTCTTTGACCGAAAAATAAAAAGGCCAGAGCGATGCTCTGGCCTTTCTCTAAAGCTACAGTTTCTTGCAGTGATCTTGGGTCACCGCCATGAAACTTAGTCGTTTTGTTCCTTTTGACGCAGCGCTGCGCCAAGGATATCGCCCAAAGATGCGCCGGAATCGGACGATCCAAATTGGCTAATGGCTTCTTTTTCTTCAGCCATTTCAAGCGCCTTGATCGAAACCGAGACTTTACGCGTTGCTTTGTCGATTGCCGTTACGACTGCATCGACGCGGTCACCAACAGCATAGCGCTCTGGACGCTGCTCTGCACGATCACGCGAGATGTCCGACTTGCGAACAAAAGCTTTCATGATGTTGTCAGGACCAATCGAGACTTCGATACCGCCCGAAGCAATTTCGGTCACGGTGCACGTCACAGTTTGGCCGCGCTTCAAAGCTTCAGTTGCGAATGGATCAGACGAGACTTGCTTGATGCCGAGCGAGATACGCTCTTTCTCAACGTCCACATCGAGAACCTTGGCTTCGACCATGTCGCCGCGCTTGTAGTTCTTGATGGCTTCTTCGCCAGCTTGGTTCCAGTCGATATCCGACATGTGAACCATGCCGTCCAACTCTTCATTGACGCCCACGAACAGACCGAACTCGGTGATGTTCTTGATTTCGCCCGTGAGGGTCGAACCAACTGGGAATTCAGTGACAAACGCATCCCAAGGATTGGGTTGAGCTTGCTTCATGCCCAGCGAGATGCGGCGCTTGTCGCCATCCACATCGATCACGATCACGTCGACTGGATCGCCAGGGTTGACGATCTTGGAAGGATGCAAGGTCTTTTTGGTCCAAGACATTTCGGACACGTGGACCAAGCCTTCAACGCCAGATTCCAACTCAACAAACGCACCATAATCGGTGATGTTGGTGATGACGCCCGAATAACGTGCGCCAACTGGATATTTGGCTTCTGCCCCATCCCAAGGATCTGACAGCAATTGCTTCATGCCCAAGGAGATACGCTGGGTATCTGGGTTGATCTTGACGATTTGAACTTGAACCGTGTCGCCCACGTTCAGCACTTGGCTTGGGTGGCTGATACGCTTCCAGCTCATGTCGGTGACGTGCAACAGACCGTCGACGCCGCCCAAGTCCACGAACGCACCGTAATCGGTGATGTTCTTGACAACGCCGTCGCGGATTTCGCCTTCGGCCAAACCTGCAACAATCTCGGTACGAGCTTCTGCGCGGTCGAGTTCGAGGATCGAACGACGCGACACCACGATGTTACCACGGGGGCGATCCATTTTCAGGATGCAGAAAGGCTGGACAATGTTCATCAAAGGACCAACGTCACGCACAGGGCGGATGTCGACTTGCGAACCTGGCAAGAAGGCGTTTGCGCCACCGAGGTCAACCGTGAAGCCGCCTTTAACGCGGCCAACAATCGCACCATCAACCGACTCACCGGTTGCAAACAGCTTCTCAAGACGGCCCCAAGCCTCTTCACGGCGGGCCTTCTCGCGGCTGACAACGGCTTCACCAAGCGCGTTCTCAATCCGGTCGAGGTAAACTTCAACGGTGTCATTGACCTTCAAGGACGAGCCTTCAAGACCAAATTCGCGCACCGGAATGCGGCCTTCGGTCTTCAAACCAATGTCGACCAAAACGAAATCGTTTTCGATCGAAACAACGGTTGCGGAAATGACTTTGCCTTCGGTCAAGCCACCACGGGCACCAAAGGATTCTTCAAGTAGTGCCGAGAAATCGTCCCGGCTCGGGTTAAGGAGCATGTCGCTCATGTGTGTATCAGTCTCCGAATAGATGAAAGCAGGCCTGCCGGTTGGCTCCGGCGGTCTTGCCCGAAAGGTCCTGCGGCCTTCGGGCCTCACGTCTTACAACGCATCATTTTAGCATGTTAAATGTAGATCACACGATTGTTTGAATTTCGAGGAAAGCTTGCCTAGCTTTTGGCCAAACGCACCTGTTCCACGATCAATCGGGCTTTATCCACAGCCGCCTCTATACTCAGACCAGTCGTATCGAGCAAGTGGGAGTCTTCAGCGGGCTTTAAAGGCGCATCTGCGCGCCCAGAATCGCGGGCGTCGCGTTCAAGTGTTTGCGCCAGCATGACCTCGAAAGAGATAACTTCCCCGAGTGCTGCCAGTTCCATTTGACGGCGCCGAGCGCGCTCCTCCGGGCTCGCAGAGACATAAAGCTTAACATCGGCTTCTGGGCACACCACCGTGCCAATATCGCGGCCATCGAGCACAGCCCCACCTGCCTGCAGGGCGAAATTGCGTTGCAGATCGAATAAAGCCTGCCGCACCGCTAGATTGGCCGCCACGACGGAAGCCGCCGCACCGACTTGAGCTGTCCGCAAATCGGCATCCTCAATCCCCGCCATCGACAAGTTCCGCGCGACTTCGGCGGCGGTATTGGCATCTTGAGGTGCCTGACCAGCAGACAGGAGACGATAAGCAACGCCGCGATAAAGCTTACCCGTGTCCATGTGGGGCAGACCATAAAGCTCTGCCAAGGCTTTAGAGATTGTACCCTTTCCAGCAGCCAAGGGGCCATCGACAGCGATAATCATGAATTGGGTGCCCGTTGGCTAGGAATTGGGGTGTCTGGTTTCGGGCGTGGTCCTATCAAGCTTGTCTGTCGCTGCCAAACAGCAAATGCAACCGAACTGGCACATGCCCGCTAATTCAAAGCACTCATGCCGCAATGTACCTTTATTTTGTATGCCTCCGACCTTAAGAAGCGCTGATGGAAACCTTGTTCATCCCCAGCTTCAAAGCCCCAGCGCGCGGCACCGTGACGGTCCCTGGCTCCAAGAGCATCAATAATCGGGCCTTGCTTTTGGCAGCCTTGGCAGATGGCCAATCGGTTTTGACCGGCGCACTCGACAGTGATGATACCCGAATTTTTGCCAGTTGCCTGAACGCTTTGGGCTTTGATGTTTCGCACGACCCTGCCGCCGCTATCTTTGAAGTGGCGGGCTGTGGTGGCCAATTACCCGCGCCCAAGGGTGGCGCGGCAGACCTATTCGTCGGCAATGCCGGTACCGCCGCACGCTTTCTTCTGGCGTTGAGTGCGCTTGGCCTTGCCCCTTTACGGTTTGACGGGGTCGCCGCCATGCGTAAGCGCCCCATGGGCGACCTCTTGGATGTGCTTGAAGCCCAAGGTGCCAAGATCAGCTTCGAAGGCGCACGGGGCCATTTCCCTCTAAGTCTTCTGGGGTCCGGCCTCCCCGGTGGTCACCTCGAACTTGACCCGCAGCGCTCTAGCCAACAGGTGAGCGCCGCCCTGATGGTCGCCCCCTTTGCCAAAGCCGACACCGACCTTGTGCTGACTGGCCCCATCGTGTCTGAACCCTACATCGCGATGACAATCGACATGATGGCTGATTGGGGGGTGAGCGTCGAGCGACCAGAGCCCCAGCGCTTACGCGTTGCGGCAGGCCAAACCTATCAAGCTAAGGCGCGCTATGCGGTCGAGCCTGATGCCTCCAGCGCATCTTATTTCTTTGCTGCCGCGGCTGTCACCGGCGGGCGGGTCACAATTCCGGGCTTATCCCGCAAAGCCCTTCAAGGTGATGCCCTCTTCGTCGATGCCTTGGCTGGCATGGGCGCGAAGGTGGAAGAAAGTGCTGCAGGCCTTACGGTGACAGGCCCTGCCCAACTCAACGGCCTCGAAATCAATATGAATGCGATTTCTGACACGGCACCAACGCTCGCCGCCATCGCCTCCAACGCGTCCAGCCCGGTCCTGATCACCGGGGTTGAGCATATGCGCTGGAAAGAGACGGATCGAGTAAACGCCATGGCCACCCAATTGCGCGCCATGGGTGCGGATCTGGATGAACGCCAAGATGGCCTCTTGATCCGGCCCGCAAAGCTCAAGCCCGCCCAAGTCGCGACCTATGATGACCACCGCATGGCCATGTCGCTCGCAATAGCTGGTTTGGCCAATGAAGGCGTAACGATTGAGGACCCGGCCTGTACCTCTAAGACATTCCCGACCTTTTTTGATGTTTTAGGCCAGTTGCGCAGCCAATCTTCCGCCTAAATACATTGGACTGCAGCATAGGTTTTGACAGCGTCCCTCTAACGTGGCAAGCGCTGCGCCCTTAGATTACATTCCCAATGTGGCGATCGGCCAGTGGAGCCCCAACAGTGCCTAAAATTGACCTTGGCGAAAAACAATTGTGCCCCGCCTGCGGCGCAAAATTTTATGACTTACACAAACGGCCTGCAGAGTGCCCAAAGTGTTCCAATGTGTTTGATCCCGATGATGAGGCCGTCAAAGCCCGTCGCGCCAAAGCCCGTCTGACCGCGTTTGATCCCAAACTCGCTGCTGCTGCGGAAGAAGACGACGAAGACGCACCCGCAAAGGTCGTCGATCCCGATATGGACGAGGACGAAATGGAGCATGAAGAAGTCACGGCAGAGCTTGATGCATCGGCTGTTGACCAAGCGCCACTCGAACTCGATGACGATGAAGAATCTGACCCGATCAATCAAGGCACCGGCGGCGCAGATGTGCCCGAAGGCTTCTCCGAGCAAGAGTTGGACGATGATGATCCAACCGCCGGCGACGATGAAGTGCCCTTCTTGGAAGATGACGAAGACCTCATCGACGACGATCTGGGCGACATCCCAGGCCCAGACGATGATGACGTCGACCCGCGCTAAGGCGTAAAGCCGCTCCTCTTCAGGGCGCACATCGATTGATAAAGGCCTGCCCTTACCGTTTCATGCGGTTAGGGCAGGCCTTTTGCGTTTCTGGCCACTTGGTTGGCAAGAAATATCGGGTGGGGAGTGAGCCTAGGATCGCTTGCTGCAGCGCCGCTGCGACGCCCGTCTTGATCCCCTCCGCCGAGACGTCTATACGCGGCCCTCTTGTGGGTTCGGTGGAGCCCACAACTCGATCCGTTTGGACTAAATTTCCAAACCAGATGGGGCCATAGCTCAGTTGGTAGAGCGCTTGAATGGCATTCAAGAGGTCAGGGGTTCGACTCCCCTTGGCTCCACCATAAAAACAAGGGGTTAGCAGAAAGAAGCGCCCCGGAAAAAAGTTGCCGATACCGTATCGATACCAAATGAACGCAATTCGCAGGCATTAGTTGGCAACAGTTTTGCGCTTTTTTTGATATGCAGTTTTACTGCTTTTTGTTTTGATTTAGCGCTCCAGCCCTGCCCCGATCACATGACCTATGGCCATTTCCTGCCCGCTGCTGACAGGTGCGATCGCAATCGCGACCCCTCGATCAATGACAGTCTGCTGGCCCAAGGACGTCGTGATGGTGCCAATCACAACACCTTCGCCTAGGCCTTGCGAGATTGCCCGACCCGAAATGCCCAGTTCTTTCTCGAGAGCATGAGCGACATCGGCGTCGCGAAGCTTGGTCCAAGCCTCCGGCTTGAAGCCAATGCCATCACCCTGTCGAACACCATAGCCCCTGCTGACCAGGAATTCGGCGCGTGCATTAAGATCTGCATCGCTCTGCAAGCTACCGACGTCCTTGCCGCCTCGAAACTGGCCCAACCGCGCTAGCTCGACATCCTGCGGCGTGAGACGGTCTACGTTTAGAGCGTCCCTCTTGGAGCTGGTTTGACCCTGCTGAGCCGCTTGGTCCTTTTGCGACGTAAGTGCCGCACCGACCCGCTTCTGGTCCCAATGCGAGCGCATGATATCCTGGGACTTCTGCAAGCTATCCAGCCGAGCCCTCATATCGTCGGCAAAGGCAACTCCGTACTTGGATCTGGTCGCCAGCCCAAGGCTCTCCAAATGCCCTACACGCGCCCGCACAAGCGCTCCTACGGTGTCGCGACGCCCAAGCTCCGCCTTAGGCAAAAGCCCGTCATGGCTCTTGGCTAGGGCAGTGAGACGGATATCGATGTCGGTCCAGCGATTAGCCGTACTGCGGGTGAACAGGCCCCGCTCGGCATCGCTACGGCTGTTGTCGCCTAGAACGGCTTGAGCCTGTTCCTGGGCTCGCTCACGGATGCCATGACTGACGTACGACCGAGGGATCACAAGGTCTTTGCCATTGGCCCTTTCGCCCCGCATCATGACGTGGGAATGGGGCTGATCGGTGTCGTAGTGGTTGACAGCCACCCACTCCAAATTCGGCTCTTTGAGGTCGAGGCTGACTTTCTCCATGACGCCTTTTACATAGGCATCCATGTCCTCAATCTTGTCGCCGTGCTCGGCGCTAATGATCAGGCGAAAATGGTGCCTGTCCTGCGCCCAGCCCGCGCATTGGGCTTCAACTTCTTCGCCATTGCGCGGACCATCCAGATTACAAAAGCCAGCGTCAACACCGTCCTGCCCTGCCCCTTCACGCGCCAGATAGCTGACATGTTGGGCGAGCGCTTTACCCGGATTGGCAACACCGCGAGGCCCTGAATGGCGGCCAATAAACACCTTCACCATGGCTCGCTGGGCGGCTGGAACATAGAAGGTGACACCACCCGATTTGGCAGCCCCGCCACCGCTGCCGGCCTGCGCCCCTCGCCCAAACAGACGCGAACCGGATAGCCGCTTTGCCAGACTGGCTTTGACTGAGCCAGCGTCCCCGCCACCACTTTTGGGCATGTCGGGGGAGACGCGCTCATGTGGCGCGACTAGGCGCGTGACAATCAAATCTCTCACGCCGCCTGCACTGCCTGCGTCAGATCCCTGTCCCGAAGTCTTATGCGAACGCGCCATGAGGTGCCTCCAGACACCCAAAACCGCAAGACTTATGCCGACTTACATCCCACGACACACTGCAAGTTATGACCCCATCAAGATGACTTACGAAAACATCAATCAAAACATAACGCTCGAAGCACCGGCAAGTCGCCCTCTTATATCTTGCGAAACCTCCCTAAATCCAACTCACTCTGTCCCACTTTCGAAACACCTGTCCCACTCTGACCAGGCCCTACCCCAACAAGCAGCGCCAAAGAAGAAAGCCTCTGACAGCCATGGGGACAAGCAACTGAGAACCAGCCCGGACCCGGGCATGCGAAAAGGGCGGAGCTGTTAGGCTCCGCCCTTAGGCTGTCTTGCTGGGATAAAGTGGTTACGCGGTTTCTTCCATTGCAAAGTCTACTTCGGGGCTGGAAGTATCAGACTGTGCTTTGCCGCGAGCGAGGACTTCGAGTTCACTGAAGGGGCCTAGGACAAACTCGATGACGTAGCGGGTGCGGCCTTGATCGTCGTCGTAGGAGCTGGGGCGGATGCGACCGAGGAGACGAACCCTTGTGCCCTTCTGGACCATCGTCTCGATGCGGGCGATGATGGCGGGGGCAAAGACGGTGACGCGGTGCCAGTGGGTACGGTCCTTCTGCGTGCCGTCTTCGGTCTTCCAGCGCTCTGAGGTGGCGACGCTGAGGGTTGCGAGTTTGCCGGTCTTGCCGAAGGTCTTGATCTCAATCTTGCCGACGTTTCCGACGATTTCGAAATTGGCCTTATCCATGGTGGTTTCTCCGTTTGGTCTGAAGCTGTCCCGTCCGTTGGTGTCCCGGTCCGGGGGTCGCGGTGGCGACGGGGCGTAACAGCATCCGGAACAAGGCGAGGGGCGGAAACCGACCTGGTGGCACACAAGGGCTTGGCGCGGGCCGGAGCCACACCGTTTTAGTGGGGCGACAACACGGGCCCTTGAATTCGAAGAATGGTGGGACACGCCGCCGGAGGCAGTTTTCAAGCCACGTCAACGCGTCTCCCGAGACGGGCAACAAAGGTCAGACGGGCAAGTCAGACATTTCAAAGGAGATCAATGACCAGCTTGGATGAGGCCAGGTCGGCTTCAATCGTCGTCTCCAGGAGGGCATGCTGGGATCAAGACCTCAAGACTGATAGCAAGCTTTGCGAGCTGTCCTGCGCATCCAACAGGAGCGCAATCTGGAAGACCAAGGCATAGCGCCCATGCCTGCTGGAAGAACCGCACAGTAAGGTGTCATGGTCAAAGCCAATAGCTTCGTGGCACGTATTCGATGGGCCAACAGGAAGACACCCTGCTGTTTACTGCCCTACCGTGGCCCTAACCGCGCTCGATGCTTAAAGCTGGCCGGCTTGCTGGCGTATACGGTGCGCTACGGGCCACAGCCTGTCGTCCTGCCAAGGAAAATTACGGCAAAAAACTCTAATTTCAAATGGTCCAAATTTCAGGTGGCAGAGCAGAAGCAACAGATGCGGCTGAGGCAGGTCTTGTGTGGCCAAGAAATAAGCATATTGCACTACGTAAAATAAATTTGTAGTGTAACAAAATGGTTGAAGTGCTTCCCCTCCAATTGATGACGCTCTACCAGGAGCTCGTTGATACGCATTTATCGCGTACGCCGAGAGCTAACCCGACTGGTGCGCCCTTCAAACGCATCGTGCGGGGGAAAGCCTATTGGTATGCAACTGACCGAACCGGCAGCAATGTGGTTCAACGATACATTGGTCCTGACAATGACGAGACCAAATTACGGTTGGTCGAGATTGAAGCACGCCGCGGAGCGACAGAAGCATTCGAAACACGCTGCGGCGAAATGGTTGCGCAATTGCGTGCAGCGCGACTGCCAACTCTTGACGCCGCTAGCGGCAGCCTGCTGGCTAGCCTTTCGGCTCAAGGCGTTTTTGATTTGGGTGGCACACTGGTTGGGACCATGGCCTTTAGGCTCTATGATGCAGAGATAGGCAGGCGGGTCACGCGCATTGAGCCTGCGCTGACACAAGACATCGACATTGCGAGCTATCAGAATTTATCGATAGCCCTGGCCGATGACGCAGCGCTAAGCTTGAAGGATTTACCGATGGCTCTCGCTAAGTTCGGCTTAGAAGTTACGCCATCCATCGACCCTAAAGGCCGCAGCGGGCGCTGGCGGCGCAAGACCGGCGAGCCCGTGCTCGATTTTCTTGCCCCATCTTTTGAAGAAGGCCAAGACCTCATCTGGCTTGAAGCGTTGGGGGTGTGGGCGCAGGGCTTGCACTATCTGAACTATTTATTGGCCGACCCCATTCCTGCTGTCGGCCTTTATCGCCAAGGCGTACTTGTCCGCATTCCTCGCCCGGAACGTTTCGCCATTCATAAGCTTATCGTTGCGCAACAGCGCACCGGAGCGGGGATTGCGAAACGCCGAAAAGACTTGGGCCAAGCCCAAGCACTCATCATGTCATTGGCTGAAGACAGGCCAGCAGAGTTGAAGCGGGCCTATAAGACGGCAAGGGAGCAAGGTCCGTCATGGCGGGAAGCCATTGGCGCATCGCTAGCGATGGTTGGAGATGAGGCGCGCGCAGTTCTCGAGTAGTACTCATTAAATATGCTTGGACGTGGCGTTTAGCCAAGTGCGCGACCCAAGCCTAGGCATGCGAAAAGGGCGGAGCTGTTAGGCTCCGCCATCGGGCGGCTTGCTGGCGTATAGGGTGCGCTACGGGCCACAGCCTGTCGCCTTTCCGCCGACAACTAAGACATCGAACGGCTTCCGTGGAAGTTCAGCAATCAAAGCAATCAATCTGTCTGCATACTCTTGTGCGCAGGCCCACATCCCACCAGACCTTGAAGCCTTGGGCCTCAAACGCCTCCACGAACAGCTTCGCGCGCGCTTGGTCCTCACCTTATCGGAGAGGAAGGTGTCGGTCATGGCAAGGTCTCAATTCCAAGCTTGTTCGCCACAGCATCCAGAGCCTTGTCTTTTGTGGCGAGTTCGCCGCCTTGGCGCAGCGCCAATTCTAAATAAGCAGCATCATAAACGCTGATCGCGTGCGACTTGGCCAATGACAAAGTCTCGCACCAAGCCTTGGCAAATCCAACGTCGTCGGTTTTGATTGGAAGGGCTGCTAGGAGGGCCAATCGGATCGCACACTCACTTTGGTTGAGTCGGCCACGGCGTTGCGCCATCACCATCACATTGCCTACTTCCCAATACCAAAGGGCGGGGACGATAGCACCGCCATCACGAACGCGGTCCAGCACAGTGTCGGCCTCTGGGCTGGCTTGATCTTCAAAGCACCATGCCATCGCGAGCGAACAATCAAGGATCAACGCCTTCACTTGCGACCCTCGTCGCGCAAGTCTTTCCAGTCTGCCTGCAAGGTCGTGCCCACCCGCAACGCTTTGAGCCGGTCAATTATCGCGTCCACGTCGTTACGCTCTGCGACGTCTGCCCTTACAAGCCGCGCGACGGCTTGGCCGTGGCGGGTAATCACAATGCTCTCGCCAGCCTCAACTTTGTCCAGCAAAGCGGAAAGATGCGTTTTGGCTTCAAATGCCCCGACGGTGATCATAGCCATGCTCCATTACAACCAGAAATTTCAACCAGTTTAAACCATTTTTGCTTATCGGGCAACGCAACAACAAAGCCACAGTAACGTCCATCATTGCCCGGTGTACTCTATATCTCTGGTACGATCGGTTTCTTGAAGGCGGGCCTGAAGCGCTGGAAGCCAAGCTATCTGCACCAAACCGTTACAAGTCCTGCTCTGGTCCCCTGAAGCTCTGCCAGTTGCAGTTAGATTCCGACCTCGAGTGATCCAGTTTCCCGGGAGCAGATCACGCCGGAAAGCGGATGCTCACGAGGTCCGCTACTCGTCCGGAACCAGACCGTCGCCCGCTTAATCAAGGTTTAATCGCGATCTGGCAGATTTCCGCTATGGCCCACCGATCCATTACTATAAGCGACAACAAAGTCATCTTCGCTTGGGTCTTCATGGCCGTGTGGATGAGCTTCCTGGCGTTCATGACTGCTTGGGCCTTCTGGCCGCCGGTCGATCTTTTCCGGCCGGCCGCCCTGTTCGCTGCGGCTGTCTTCCTGTTCATGTGGCTCATTGGACTGGTAGCAAGCGCTGACATCTTCACAGCACCTCGGATACGGCTGAACATCAAGGACGGCTGGGTCGTGGTGCGGGAAATCTGGCTGTGGAAGAGCGCGGAAGAACGGTTCGACGTCCGGCAATGCGATCCGCCTGAAATCCTCCACACTAAAGACTTAGACGGCGATCCCTCTTTCGAGCTGCGGCTGCTCACACCGAACGGCCGCAACCTGCACTTGGCCGAAGGCCCTTTGGAGGAGGTTGAGGCCACGCGGGACCGGTTGATCACTGCGATGGGGATAACACCGGCGGCGCGGTGATCCGGCGTTGAGCCCGTCCAGTTGTTTGGTCCTAAAGGCGCGAAGCGTCACGGGGATGCGGGCAAAGAGAGAAGCCCAAAGATGGGTAGCAGAGCACTTGTGAACGGCAGCTTTCGACGCTCGAGCTCCACTAATCGGACCAGCAGCAATCGGCCAGGTTCTGCCTAAAGCAGACATTCCGCTTTGCGCCAAACTAGGTCAAGAACGCGCAATTCAATGGAGCCCCAAAGCGGACGTACCATATTTGGGCGAAGCAAAGCATCGACCAACACCCGCAACGCGGGACCTAGCTTAGCCCGGAGCAATTCTGGTTGAAAATGTCGGAACACCGCGCAGTCACAATCAAAACTGAACAAGATTAAGCGGCTCGGCTGGGTCCGATGTCCCTATCCATATCCATTGGGCACAGACTAAACCAAATCCTCCCACTCCCGTGCGCCATGGATAACGCGCGCAATCTCGGCGACAGCGTCTGTTGCGCGATACAATATCAAGTAACTGCCAATCGGAAGCAGGCGCATGTCCGGTCGCACATCAAAACGCGGCGCGCCCATTTCTGGCATGGCCCCTAAGGTCGTAAATGTCTTGTGGAGGCGATCAAACCAATGTTGTGCGGCACCGGGATTATCAGTGGCTATTGTCAGGACGATGCCTTCGATATCACTTATCGCTTGCGGCAGCAGACGATAGGTCACGCGGCGGTCTTGCTAGCAGTCGTTTTGGCTAATTTGGCTTGGATTTGGGCCATAGCATCCAGGCCTTCCACGGCCTCGCCGCTCGTAATGCCTACGTCCCAGAGTTGACCCAGCCGTTCGCTGGCCTTGGCACGATACTCTCTGCGCTCCCGCCATTCGCGCAATGCTTCGCGCATCAATTCACTCGACGATGCATAAGCACCAGAATTAACAGCTTCTTTAAGCATGATGGCCATTTCGGCTGTTAACGCAACGCTGATTTTCTCGACATTTGACACGGTCGTATGCTCCACGATGGAGGTGGTACGGTAGGCAAGTTTGCTACTTTTTGCAAGTAAGAGGGCTTTGTTTTGGCCTTCTCTTCAGCTCAAATCCTCCGCACCCTGCAATACCCACCGTAACATGGGGGCGCTAAGCTTCTGCCCCAACGCAGCCGCAATGCGCTTCGCGCCGTAGGGTGCATTCTAACAGAACTGCAACACTTCGTTAGCCGCGCTCGAGGATATGGCTTTTTCACTTAGACGGCCTTTGCCCATACTGACGTGCCCCCACGAATTCGGTCCAAAGGAAGGTATAGTTTGCCGTTCAGATGAATGGCCGCTTTCGACTGCCGCGCGCTCCTAAGCAGACCATCCCCTTTCGGCCAACTATTGCCAAAATCGGACCTCGCGAGTGTCTGCTTTTTGGTGAATTGGCGCATGTTCTAGTCCACCCCCATCTCCGTCAAAACCCAATCAGCCGCAGCCTGGGCTTTGCTCGCGGCAGTTAAGAACGACGATGGATTATCGCCAAGGGCTTTGAGCCAGCCATCGATATAGGCGGCATGATCTTCAAGATGATCGGCCGGCAGGCCAATGTGCGCACCGATGAAGGCGCT
>CAMDDL010000055.1 GCA_945891505.1 Maricaulis salignorans
TTACATCCAAGGTTACGAAGCTGCGCTTGGCAGGATCAAGTTCGTTTGGGAAATCGCTGCGGTAATGACCACCGCGGCTTTCCTTGCGAGCCAAAGCGCCTTCCGCAATAAGGCCTGCAGTGACCAATTCATTGGTAGAGCCATGTTGAGCCTTCAGGTCGTGGATGGTGCCGATAAGGCTCGTTAGGCCCGTCGCATCGCGCACCACACCGGCCTTAGCGGTCATTTCGGTTCGCAGAAGCTGCAAGGCCTGTGAGGGCAAAGGCGCGATAGAAGCGGCGTCGCCACCTGCTTGTCCGCCGGTCGGCGCGTCGCGCAAACGTTCCGCAACCCGATGCGCAAACACTACGGCTTCGAGGAGGGAATTGGACGCCAAGCGATTGGCCCCATGCACACCTGTAGACGCGCACTCGCCAATGGCTGAAAGGCCGTCCAAAGTGGTCTTCCCCCATACGTCGGTGACGATCCCGCCCATATGATAGTGCGCGGCAGGCGCAATCGGGATCAGATCGGTGCGAGGGTCTAGACCGGTAGCAGCACAGGCGGCAAACACCGTCGGGAAATGGTCGGGGAAGCCTGCGCCAATGGCACTGCGGCAATCGAGATAGGCACCGCGCCCAGCCCCAATCTCGCTCGCCACGGCACGGGCTACTGTATCGCGTGGCGCAAGGTCGCCTAGATAATGATAGCCAGTCATAAAGGGTGTGCCGTCTAGATTGACGAGCTGTGCGCCTTCCCCGCGCAATGCCTCTGTCGCTAAAGGGGCAGGGTCGCGGCCAAAATCCATGGCGGTGGGGTGAAATTGGACGAACTCAGCATCGGCAACCAGTGCGCCCGCGCGTGCAGCCATGCCAAGGCCTTGGCCTGCCGCTTCGACCGGATTGGTGGTGACGCGGAACAAACCACCGGAGCCGCCAGTCGCGAGTACGGTTTCATCCGCCTCTAGGCGGATGGGCTTGCCGTTCATGGCCAGAACCCCGCCGATGCGACCCGTTTCGGTTTGTAAAAGCGCGCGCGCCGCAACACCTTCAACCAAAGTAATATGGTCGCAAGCGCGCACCGCTTTAATCAGATTGGCCATGATCTCACGGCCAGCCAGATCACCAGCGACGCGCGCAACTCGGGCGTGGCTGTGCGCTGCCTCTAAGGATAAGGCAAGGGAGCCATCTTCGTGGCGGTCAAAGGCAACGCCAAGGTCCAGCAGGTCGCGCACGCGCGCTGGCCCGTCCTTGGCGATCAGCATGGCGACAATCGGGTCAACCAAGCCTGCGCCTGCCGCGATTGTATCCTTCGCATGGCTTTGCGCGCTATCTTCAGGGGCAAGTGCCGCCGCCAAACCACCTTGCGCCCAAGCGCTCGATGCTGCTTGTCCAAACGGGGCCGGCGACACCACCACACAAGGGCGCGGCGCAAGCTTTAGCGCGAGGAACAGGCCAGCCAGACCAGCCCCGATGATCAGGACACTACCGTCCTTCAGGCGTTGGGTGTCCACTTCAGATCAGTTCCAGAGAGTCGGGCACGTGGCGTGTCGGGTCAAACTTGCCAGCCTGGGCAGGGGGAATAGCCAACATTGCGTCAACGGCTTGCTTGGCACGCGCGGCAATGTCTGGATCGACTTCCACCTCATAGCGCATCTCTTTCAGCGCATCATAAATGGCTTCCAGCGTAATGACCTTCATGTGCGGGCACAGATTGCAGGGCTTGATGAACTCCACGTCTGGATTGGCCACGGCAACATTGTCGCTCATGGAGCACTCTGTGATCAGAACAACTTTCTGTGGCTTGTAGTCCTGCACATAGTCGCTCATCGCACCTGTGGAGCCGGTGAAGTCAGAGGCTGCAACGACTTCAGGCGGACACTCAGGGTGCGCCAGAATAATGGCACCAGGGTGGGACGCGCGGATTTCGGCGATATCATCTGCCGTAAAGCGCTCATGCACTTCGCACTTGCCCTTCCACGAGATGATTTTGATTCCAGTTTGGGCCGCAACATTCTTGGCCAGATATTCGTCTGGCAACATAATGACTTGATCCACGCCCCATTCTTTAGCGATGGTCTCCACCACTTGGATCGCATTGGATGAGGTGCAGCAGATATCGCTCTCGGCTTTTACTTCCGCTGTCGTGTTAACATAGGTGACTACGGGCAGTCCCGGATAGCGGGCCTTAATCAGCCGCACATCGGCGCCGGTAATGGAAGCGGCCAGCGAGCAGCCTGCCTTCAAGGACGGGATCAAAACCGTTTTGTCAGGCGACAAGATTTTTGAGGTCTCGGCCATGAAATGAACGCCACCTTGTACGATCACTTTGGCTGAAACTTTTGCTGCCTCGCGGGCTAGGCCCAAACTGTCGCCGCGAAAATCGCCAACGCAATTGAAGATCTCGGCGGTCATATAATTGTGCGCGAGGATGACGGCGTCGCGCTCTTTCTTCAATCGGTTGATGGCCGCGATCAATGGCGCATAGGCTGGCCATTCTAGGGGCGAGATCACGTGGCGCACGATCTCATAAAGGTGGTCAGTCTCTGCCTTCACAGCGGCGTCATAGACAAGGCCCCGCGCAGCGGCTGGTGATAGACGGCGCGAACCAGCGCCAGAGCTGCCTTCGCTTGAGGGTTTTAAGCCTAAATCCAGAACCGCCATCTTTACTCTCCTGACCCCCTAATACTCAAATTGAGCATTAGTCCCTCGTGCCAAGGCATCAGCCGTATTTGGCGCGGGGGCTTATACTTAGTGTGAGCAAAAGGGTCTGTCAATTGAAATCCATTCTCCGCGTCCGGACAAAACGCAGGCGCGGGGATTTAGCGCTTCGCCAGCGGCAGGCTGAGGCCTGAGGCACCGGCCTGCCGGCTTGTTGCACTGCGAGTGAAAAGCATGGCTGGGCGACCGCCGGTTTCTCCATGCATCGCACCGGTGGATTCCACGAGGCCGGAGCGTTCAAGCGTCCTTCGGAAGTTTTGTTTATGCAGTTTCACGCCGCATAAGGCCTCTACGAGGTCCTGTAGCTCGCTCAAAGTAAAGCGCACGGGTGCTAGGTCGAAGATTATGGGGCGATAACGAATTTTGGCGCGCAGGCGACCCATGGCGGTTGCAAGGATGCGGCGATGATCGGAGACCAAGGGCTCTCCCACATAGGCGCGTTCAGGCGCAGGGGCGGCGCTCCCTTTGCTTTTGGCGCGGTCGCGTTGAGCCTCTTGGACAAGGCCTGCCTCATACAGAAGTTCAAACCGGTCCAATACTTGGGATTCCTGCCACGATTGCCCATGCAGGCCAAATGCCATGGCGACCCGGCTTTGCCGCTCCGTTGTGGTCGCCCAAGCGTTGAGGTCTGGCATCATTAAATCTAGAGCGCGCATGCCCGCCGTGCTGCGGCGATCTTCCCACGGAAAAAAGCGATACCAATCAGCCCACACACCGGCGCGGCGTTGCCCTTCAACAATACTGCTTGCCAAGGCGATATAGCCGACCGACACAACGCGATCAGCGTCTGAAGATTGGCCCATGTCGGCCACGGGGGCTTCCCGGCCTTTGTCGCCAAAGGTGTAGAGCTGTTCGACATAACCAAGCGCAAAGCCGGTTTGAGAGGTCACAAAGTCGCGCACGGCCAGTTCAAACGTGCGATGACCGATTGGGTCGAAACTACCAAATGGCAGGCCAATTGCACCGGGGCTGCCGCTCAACAGAAGTTCAGGGCCCTTGCCACTAGCTGCCACGACGACGGCGGATAGGCCGATAATGACGCGTGGCGTCGCATTCATGCTAGGGCTCCCACCGGGCTGGTAGATCGAAAGCTACACCTTCCCAACAATCTTCGCCACGGCCAATCGCGTCAATCGCATCCACCATGGCACCGCCTCGACCCAAAAGATCATCCGCATAACGGGTCAGAAGGCGATTGGGCGTCGCGGTGGGCGAGGCCTCACGCATAAATTGGGCAATTCTAAGCGGTGGAACATCAGGGTTTAATGCACACGCCGCCATAAACGCAGAGGCGGTCGAGCGTGAGACTCCGGCCCAGCAATGCACAACTAGCGGTGCTGACTGGTCCCACGCCTGCACATGATCCAAAATAGCTGTGACATGGGCTTCGGCGGGTGTGGTGAGGCCTGCCTGCACCGAGGAAACATCATTGAGGCCAAGTCTTAGATGCGTGTCGGGCGACAGGCCAGCAGGGGTCTCAATCATGCTGTTGGGGTCAAGAAGCGTAATCATGCCCCACGGCCGCAAGCGCGTGATTGTGGATGGGACTAAAGCCAAAGAGCAAACCGAAATATAGGGCATTAAACCACCTTTTTTCTAACGCTGGGGCGGGCTTTGGGCATCAATTTGTGCGATCAAGGCCTGATGACGGGCAACATAGGCCGCTTGCGCCTTGCGGGCAGGCCAAGGGTCAATGGAAACGACAAGGCCGGCGGGCGGTGCACCGAAGAGAACCACCGACTCTTCTTGGCCAAAACCCGCAACTTGGGTCGCTTCAAAATAGGCGCACGCAAGATCGGCACGCTTTATCAGCTTCTTTAAGGTCACAGGTGTTTTCGGCGGTAAGCCAAACCGAATGTGGACTGCCCGCTCCAATCGGTCTTCAAATGCACGATAGTCAACGCCCAAGGCGTTCTTAAACGGGCTAATCATATCGCCCACCACATATTCAGGGGCATCATGTAACAGCGCCATCAAGCGCTCTTTTGGTGTCAGGCTGGGCTCGATATAGGCTGCTATCTCTTCAACGATCAAGCTATGTTGCGCCACAGAAAAGGCGTGGTCGCCCGTTGTTTGGCCATTCCAGCGTGCGACACGGGCCAGCCCATGAGCGATATCCTCAATCTCAATATCCAAAGGCGAGGGGTCTAGGAGGTCTAGACGCCGACCGGACAACATACGCTGCCAAGCACGGGGCGGAGCGGATTTTGCGGACTTTCGCGGGGAGGCAGGTGCTTGTGTGGCCATATGTCTCATGTGGTTGATTGTCACTTGTGGACGCGATGCAGTCGTCCCCACATCCTAAGCGTGGAAACACACTCATGCCGAGAATGACGGCGAATTGCCAGAGAAGTTCTCAGCAATAAAGCGGGGTGTCGGACGGTTCAATTGTGGAACCATAAGCGCGTCGCATGGGTTTAAGAAGCTGGAGGAACCGAAATGACTCACTCTAAAATTATGGCTGAAATCCTCGTACCACTACGCGGTGACGACACCGACGTAGCACTCTTGCAGCAGGCTCTGGCCCTCGCGGAGTTGATAGACGGCAAGGTCGCGAGCGTTTATGCGCAAATGGATCCAACCGAACTGATGGCTTGGTCTGCAGACGGGTCCTTTGCCTCCACTTCGGCAAGCCTTATCCAATCCGCGCGTGACGGGAATGAGCAAGCTTGGGCGGACGTTCAGGCCCGGGTCGAAGCCCTGGCCACTGGTAGGGGTGGGCTGACGGTTGAGAGACTGGTCGGTCTGCAAGACCGTCTACTGGCGCGCCGTGCAGCCCTAAGCGACATCGTTATGTTTGGGTGCGAGACCGTGCGCGGCAAGACCTCGATCTCGCCGGTTTTTGAAGCGCTGCTGATGGATGCCCACGCGCCGATCTTCATTCCCCGGACACCAATTAGCATGTTAACCGGGACAACTCTGATTGCTTGGGATGGCAGCGTCGAGGCGGGTCGCGCCGCGAAAGCGGCCCTCCCGCTTCTGCGCATGGCTGGTAAAGTCGTTATCATTCAATCGGTCGGTGCACTTGAGGATGAAGGTAAGGAGCTGAGCGATCCCGCCCGTTTACAGGATTGGCTTGGTCGGCAAGACATCAAGGCCCACATCGAAACGATGGACGCTTCGAAAGACACGGCCTCTGAAATCCTCAAAGCCTGTACCACGCATGGTGCCGGGCTTCTGGTCGCCGGGGCTTATGGGCACAGCCGCGCGCGGGAATTCGTATTTGGCGGCGTCACCCGCACGCTGCTGAAGATGGTCACCACGCCTTCCTTGATGCTCTGTCATTAAAGCAATCCAACCACTTTTCTGAAAGGAACCTCCATGTCTGGTCTCACACGTATGACTTTGCGCCTCGCTCGCAATCCAGAGGCAGGCTACCCCACCGGCGACAATCGACACGGTTATGTGGTTGTTGCCCCTTTGCGCCAAGATGGCCACTTAGACGCAGAAGCGTGGAAAGCCCATCGCGCGCAATGCACGGTCACCCGGTTCTCCCCTAATCCAGAAGACAATGCGGATGGTTGGTTGAGCCATCAGGGCGGGCGTTGGCGCGTCCATTATGATGAAAAAGGCGAGGGGCCAGATGATGCCTTCGACCATCTCGCTGATCACCGCCTGTTCGTTGGCGATTATATCTCCGTCGTAAGGCGCGGCCAATCCCTTGTTTATCAGGTCGCCCAAGAAGACGACGACTAGATTTAGGCACGCTCCCCGTTTTGACCACTGGTCAGGGCGGGGAAACCCTGCTTAGATTTGGCTATGCCTGACTCACTCGATTTCGACTCACTCCGCCCCAAGTCCCCGTTCATGGGCGAAAGCCATAGTTTATGGCGTACCCAATTGCGTCGCTTCATCGACAGGGAAATCATGCCCTATGTCGACCAATGGGATGAGGCGGGGGCCATACCGCGCGACCTGTTTTTGCGGGCAGGGGCTTTTGGTCTCTTGGGCGCGGGCTATCCGGTGGAATATGGCGGCACAGGACGTGGCCCCGACTATGACTGGCACCATGGCATCGTCACCAGCGAGGAATTAGGCCGCATTGGTGCTGGCGGGATTACCGCCGCCCTTATGATTCACGGAATTGGCCTGCCCCCTGTTCTGGCAGCGGGCAGTGACGCGATGAAGGCGAGCCTTGCGCCAGAGGTTTTGGCGGGCCGCCAGCAAATCAGTTTGGCCATCACCGAGCCCGACGCAGGCTCTGACGTCGCCAATCTGCAGACCCGCGCCGTCAGAGATGGCGATGTGTTCCGGGTTAATGGCTCAAAGCTTTACATCACGGGCGGATGTACGTCCCATTGGCTCACGACAGCCGTGCGGACAGGCGGGCCGGGCGCAGGGGGAATCAGCCTGTTGCTTATTGATGCCAATGCCAAAGGTGTCACCCGAAATCTGTTGAAAAAGCAGGGCTGGTGGGCCTCGGATACGGCGGAGATCTTCTTTGAAGATGTTCAGGTGCCAGCCGAAAATCTGATCGGCCCGGAAAATGGCGGCTTCTATGGCATTATGGCCAATTTTAATGGTGAACGACTGGGCATGGCATCGGGTGCTTTAAGTGCCGCGCGCGCCTGCGTCGAAGATGCGGTCATCTGGGCCCGTCAGCGCAAGACATTCGGTAAGCGTTTGGCCGATCACCAAGTCGTGCGGCACAAAGTGGCGCAAATGGTGCAAAAGATCGCGACCTCAACCGCTTGGCTGGATCAATGCGCGTGGCGTGTCGCCCAAGGGGAGACACCGGTAGCCGATCTTTGCCTGCTAAAAGTCCAAGCAACCGAGACGCTGGAGTTTTGTGCGCGCGAAGCCAGTCAAATTCTGGGCGGGGCCAGCTATATGCGTGGCTCGCGGATTGAACGCATTTACCGCGAAGTGCGGGTGAATGCGATTGGCGGGGGTTCTGAAGAGATCATGCGCGATTTGGCTGCGCGGCAACTTGGGCTGTAACCAGACATGAACAGCCTACGTTTTGTTGCTCATGATCCCTTCTGATTATCTCATCTATCTAAGTTCCTTTATTGCGCCTTTTGTCCAAGAGGATGCAGCGGTTCTTGGGGCTGTAACAGCCTTTGCCCATCCCGGCATGGATCATATGGCCGATGGATTCTTGATTGTAATCGCCATGTTGGCGGGCCTGATTATCAGCGACTTGTGGAAATATTGGCTCGGTTGGGCTGGAAGGACTCAAGCTTGGGCGCATCGATTTGCAGAAAAGCCTGGTGTCGCGCAGGTCCGTGCCAAGATCGTTGCAAATCCCGGAAAGACGTTACTGATCGCGCGCTTTGTGCCCGGCACACGTATCCCGGCCTATATTGCGGCAGGATTTTTTGGTGTGCCCTTTGGGCTCTTTGCTGCTTGGATTGTGATCTCCGCTTTGGCCTACACCTTTGTCGCGTGGGCGTTGATCGCCAGTGTCGGCACGGTCGCCGGCGAGAAGGGGCAACTCTATCTGGCCATTGGTTTGATTTCGGCCATCCTGATTTTCGTCACGTTTAAAATGATTTCAGCCAAGCTTAAACGACCAGCCCGCGCGGACCTGTGATCGGAGAGCCCAGAAACACTTCAAACGCTTGTCGGATGTCGCGTGGCTTATCGGTGAGGCCAGACAAAAGGATCGTCAGGTGGCTGTCGCCGACCTTCCGCCAGTTGCGCGCTTGTAAACGCCGCCAAGGCGGCCCCACGTCAGGGCGGACAATTGCGAGATCGAAAGTGGCAACCAACTCAATTTCCAGCAAAGCCACCACGCGGGCTTTGGCGTTCTGATTGATCTGCCGCTCGTTATAACTGACCTTACCAATCGCCTCCCACGGGATTAAGCCCAATCCATCGAGGCGAAAGCCCTCATTCCTCAAATCAATGGCAGATTTGTGTGGCCACAAAGCGGGGGCAAAATGAAAGACTAAGGCCGCCATACAGATAAGCGGGAGAATCGGAATGGTTCTGAGGAAGGCAAGGCTGGCAAGCCCGGCCAACCCAAACAGGCCAATCCCAGCAAGCACAAAGGCGCGGGCTGGCCGGGAATCAAAATTACTGATGAACACGCGCCCTAACAGGTCTGGTCGATCAGATGGCCCCATCTGTTCTAACCACCCTTTTGGCCGCGATGGCGCAGCATATGATCGGCCAAAACGCACGCCATCATCGCTTCTCCAACTGGGGCTGCGCGTATTCCCACGCAAGGGTCATGGCGGCCAATGGTCCGAAGCGAAACTTCCTCAAGATCTCGGTTTAAACTGTTGACTTCATTTAAGATAGAAGAAGTAGGCTTGATCGCAAATCGGGCGACAATGTCTTGACCCGTGCTAATGCCGCCTAAGATCCCGCCATTATTGTTGGAAGCGAAAACAACCTCGCCATTCGGCCCACGGCGCATTTCATCTGCATTGGTTTCGCCACTCAGCATGGCTGCTTCAAAGCCTGCACCAATTTCAACGCCCTTGACCGCATTGATCGACATCAGGGCGGCGGCCACATCACTGTCGAGCTTGCCGTAGATCGGCGCACCCCAGCCTGCAGGCACGCCTGACGCGACGACTTCGAGGATTGCACCGGTCGACGAGCCCGCTTTGCGGACCTCATCGAGATAAGCCTCCCAAACCGGAACGATAGCGGCATCCGGGGCAAAGAAGGGGTTCTGCCGGGTCTGCGCCCAGTCCCAATTGGCGCGATTTATCTTGTGCGGGCCGATTTGGATCAGCGCGCATTGGATCGTGATCTCTGGCCCTAAGACCTTTTTAGCGACAGCGCCTGCAGCAACCCGCGCAGCGGTCTCGCGCGCGCTGGACCTGCCACCACCACGATAGTCGCGCACGCCATATTTCACGTCATAGGTGTAATCAGCGTGCCCGGGCCGCCATTTGTCGCGGATGTCGGAATAGTCCTTGCTGCGCTGATCGGTGTTTTCGATCATCAAGCTAATCGGCGTTCCCGTGGTGACAGGCCCACCCGTGCGATCATCTTCAAAAATGCCGGAGAGAATGCGCACTTCATCGGCTTCGCGTCTTTGGGTAACAAAGCGGCTGGTGCCAGGCTTGCGGCGATCTAGGTCGCCCTGAATGTCTTCAGTCGGTAGAGGAATACCCGCCGGACAGCCATCAATCACGCAGCCAAGTGCGGGTCCATGGCTTTCGCCCCAAGTGGTGACACGGAAGAGATGGCCAAAGCTATTGTGTGACATGGCGTTTTCATAACCTGCTTAGGTATAAATTGCGAAGCCTAGGAATGCTTTTCTTCAAAAGTCATATCCGCTGTAGGCCATTCCCGACGCCGCACCACCGTAACCGTACACGGTGCATGGGCCGAAACTTGAGCAGATACCGCTCCTAGTAAATTCCGAACCGAGCTCTCAGCGCGTGCGCCCATGATGATGTGGTCGACATGATTGGCGCGCGCATAGTCTAAGATGGCCTCAGCCGTATTGAGAGCTTCGGGGACGTGGTAGGAGATGGCTTGCTCGCTCAGTCCTAAGGGCTTGGCCCATTGCTTCAAAGCGACCATGCGCGCCACGTGCCGATTTGGTGATGTTGCGATCGGGTTTTGATCCAAGGCAGCTACGCTATTGTTCAATACCGTCATCACAACGGCTCGCGCTTCTGGGGTCGCGGTTAAAGTGCTTTGCAATTTATCACGTAACGCCCGGCCGAGCGGGCCGTTGATCGTTGTCGGGTCCAGCGCCACCAAAATGATGGGCGCAGCAGCAAACTTGCTTTGGCTCGCGAGCTTTCGCGCTGGCGCATAGATTTCGCGGTTGTGTTTGCGCCGAAAAGCGGTGAGCCAGGAATCCTGCTGCAGACGCTGACCGCGAGGGGTTAACACGATTTGATCGGGGTTCTTCAAATCAAAGGCGACTTGGGCGGCTGTCGGGTAGCGCTGTTCTGGATTGGGCTCGAGACAGCGCAGAATGACCTCTTGCAGCCAAGCTGGGATGTCATCCCGCCAGCGGCGTGGCGGGATCGGATCGCGCCACAAGCGCTCCTTCAGGCCTTTGAGGCTGATCGGATCGCCAAACGGGCGCACAGCTGTTGCAAAGAAGTAGAGGAGCACCCCAAGCGCAAAGACATCCGAGCGACGATAATTGCGTACGCCCAGCACTTGCTCCGGGGCCATATAAGGGGCGGTACCGTAAGGGAGGCGGAATTGTTCGGCCATCAGGTCAGGCAAATCGGTGTGGTGTGAAAGACCATAGTCGATCAGAACAGCTTCGCCACTGGCCCGAAACAAGATGTTTGAGGGCTTTAGATCAAGATGGATAACGTTCTGACGATGCAGAGAGTCGAGCGCAGTGGCCAAGGCAATGCCAATGCGGGCAACTTCGGCGGCCGGTAAGGGCAGTTCTTTCAGCTTCGGCAGCAGGGTCTCGCCCGCAATCTCCTCCACCACGATATAGGGTTGCTTGGAAAAGTCCCCAACGCCGAACGTCTTGGGCACATGCAGGCCAGACAAGCGCGGCAGGATCATTTGCTCCATCTCAAAGCTGACGATGGCCGCAGGGTCTTCGCCATCGGCGAGCCGCGGCACTTTCATTAAAAGCGGGAAGGGGATTTCAGGATGGGTGCAGCGCCAAAGCACTGCCATGCCACCCCGATGCACAATTTCACCGATGCTAAAGTCGTCAATCACCATGCCGGTTTCGATCAGGTGTGACGCGCTCATACTTTAGCGACCAACATGGAGGCGGTCAGCCAATCGGCCGGGCAGGCCCGCAGCCCGAATGGAGGCGGCGGCCCCGTCGATATCGTATGGTAGCCGCCGAAACTCGAGTTGGCGGCTGGTCGTATCATAAAGGCCATATCCTGCCAGCGGATTGCCATCACGTGGCTGGCCGACACTGGGCAAAACCACATGCCAGCGTCGTGAGCTTAAAAGCGGCACCTTGGCCTCATCGGCGGGGACAAATCGGGATATAGACCCATCGCTGGCAAGACCATAAATTGCTGGCTGATGCACATGGCCGCACATAACGATGCGGCTTTGCGTGCCTTCCAGAGACAGCTGCGCACTGGCACAATCGGTGACATAGCGCCATTTTTCAGGCGCGGAGGCATCGGCATGCACATAGAGGCGGTCTTCGTCCTCGATCACCATGGGGAGGCTATCGAGAAATTTCTGTTGGGCTTTCGACAATTGATGGCGCGTCCAATTGGCGGCACTGGCGGCGGTTTCGTTCATCTCGCGATCAAAGTCGCTGGCCATATCATCGTGATTGCCTTTAACCGCAACGGCACCGTCCGAGACCATGGCCTCGATCTTGGCCATCACTTTGCCGGGGTCTCCGCCATAGCCAACAAAGTCGCCCAGAAACACATAGCGGGTGACGCCGTGTGCCTCGGCATCTTCCAAGCACGCTTCAAGCGCTTGGATATTTGAATGAATATCGCCGAACAAAGCGATCACGCGCATCCCCCCATGCAAGGAAGCAGTATAGCGGAGGATGACCCACAAGTCGCCACTGTCACGCTGTACAAAAAACGGGCCCGACAGTGGTCTGTCAGGCCCGCTCATTCAGGTTAGTTTAAACCAGCTAAAAGCTTAGAAATTGACTTTCGCTTCAATGCCCCAGATGCGTGGTGCGTTGGTGAAGCCGGTCAAGTTGTTGAAGTCGATGCCACCGACCAAGCGCTCTTCATCGGTGATGTTACGGCCGTAGGCAGCGATCTCATACTTGTTGTCAAACAAGGTGACGCCGGTGCGCAGACCACCTTCCCAATAACCGTCTTCGGAGAATTCGATCGACTTATAGAGGGTGAAATAGGTCTCGCCCTTATAGGCCCAATCGGTCAAAGCGAAGAACTCATGGCCATTGCCGAATGGCTTAGAGTATTTGGCCGAAACATTGGCGATCCACTCAGGTGCGTTCGGGAAAGCATTGCCGTCGATCTTCGCATTGCCGCCGACCAGAGGGTTTTGCAAGGTGCAAGGCGCGCCGCAGGCACCAACGGTCAGAGCTGCATCGTTGATTTCGGTCTTGTTGTAAGACAGCGAACCAGCAAACGACAAGTTCTGAGTTGGCAACCATTGGAGTTCGGCTTCAAAGCCAGAAGCTTTGCCTTCTTTGGCGTTCAACAATTGGTTGAAGTTGCCAGCGCCGCCGATGGCGGTGAATTGCTGGTCTTCAATGTTCATGGTGAAGACGTTGAAGTCCGCGCGGATCGTGCGGTCGAGTGCAAAGGCTTTCACGCCTGCTTCAAACGAGGTCACAAATTCCGACTTCGCCACGGTAACCGCGGTACCGAACAAGATGCGGCCTTGGATGGAAGGAGCACGATAGCCGCGTGCGGCGCGTGCATAGACATTGACGGCCTCGGTGGCTTCATAAGTTGCCGAGAGGTCCCAAGACACAGCTTCATCGGAAACGCTTTTGCTGACTGGCGGGATGTTGGCGATGCCGCCACGGGCCACCAGATCCTTGCTGTCATCCGAATAGCGCAGGCCAGCAGTCAGAGCCAAGCGGTCGCTTGGCTTGTAGGTCAACGAGCCGAACAAGGCCCAAGAATCGGTGTCTTGGGTTTGGCGTGCATCGGTGAAGATGCCAGTTGGCGAGAAGAAGCCGAGTGAGAAGATCGACAGCTCTTCTTGGAACACATAGGCACCAACTTGCCAGCTCAGTGCGTCATCGCCATTGCTGGACAGACGCAATTCTTGCGTGATTTGCTTGTGGTCGTCGATGCCGTCAGCGGTATCTGAGCTGAATGGGATGAAGCCCGGGCCAACGCCAGCAACACCGCCGTCGATGTCGCCACGGCCATAGAAGGTCAAGGTCTCATAGCCGGTGACCGAAGTCAGGGTGACATTGCCGAAGTCATAAGCGATACGGGCGGTGAGGCCCTTCGACTCAAGCTCTTGGTTATTGCCTTCACCTTGGTCATAGCTGACGCGATCAGCAACGTAATTGCTGTTCAGGCCGCGCTTGCCCTTGGTGATGACGTTGGCGCGGAAGATTTGCGACGTGCCTTCAAGCTTGCGGGCGTGTGCGTTCAGCAAGATGTCGAGTTGGTCGCTAGGCTGGAAGCGCAATTGGCCGCGAATGGCGCGGTCATCGAAGCCGCCGAGATTCTTTTCAGCTAACGGCCCTGTGTTGGTGATCCAATCGTCTTGACCAGTCAACAAGGCAGAAACCCGGAACGAAACCGTGTCGCTGATCGCGCCACCCAAAGCACCTTCAGCATCACGACCGCCGAATGAGCGGAAGCCGCCCTTGAAATAGCCGCCAGATTTGCCGTTTGGCTTAACGCTGTCGAATTTCACGATACCGGCTGGCGTGTTGCGGCCGAACAATGTGCCCTGTGGTCCGCGCAGCACTTCGATGCGCTCGACGTCGAACACAGGGAAGCCCTTCAGAACTGGGTTTTCAAACACCACTTCGTCATAAATCAAAGAAACAGGCTGCGAAGCGTTCAAGTCGAAGTCGGAGTTGCCCAAGCCGCGCAAGTAAAAGCGCGGGAAGGTACGACCGAACGAGCTTTCAACAACCAGCGAGGG
>CAMDDL010000056.1 GCA_945891505.1 Maricaulis salignorans
CGCTGGTCTTCACCAGCCGCACTGCCTCCGCCTTGAAGGCATCGGTAAATCGCTTCTGACGCCCTGCGCCACTCTTGGTCTTCTCTGTCATGGATACGTTCCTTAGCAAATTCTAAGAAACCGCTCTCCACTTTTTCAGGGCAAGTCCAACCTACCTCTTAGCTGATGCTGAGACTTATCGCGATGATTTCGATAGTTTACTGATGCAACTTTTAGGGCACGGGGAACAACATGCCCTCACCACTGTTTGGAGTTTTCCGTAAGGCGTGGTCAACGTCTCCCTCCCCCTCGAGCGCAATCACTGCAACTATAAGCTGTTGGCTTTGACCGATATGTGGTCCGCGCCGATTGAAGAGCCCTTACTTGATTAGTCGCACTGACCCTGGTCCGGATCCCCCGCCTTCCAATATTAGGTCTCCGATTGAGCCAAATGCTTCCTCAAGTGCTGCTCCATCTTCAGCTGTTAGCGAATATTCTGGCTTGGTGGTACAGCGTTCATAAAGCGATTTTAATGCGCCACCCATATTATAGGTGATAGCATAGATCGTTATCCCTTTGGACTTCATCGCCCCACACGTTTTAAGTAGTTCAGCATCTGCTTGTGCTTCTGACAATGAATCACCCGCTTGACCGGGATGATTTTTGCCATCAGTCATAATGATTGCAATTTTGCCGGGACTTTTATCATAGTCTAGGGGAAGTGTGCTATTGCCCCATTGACCGCGCCAAGACGGATCGAGCGCCCGGAACCCCCAAGCCATGCCTTCCTGTGTGCTGGTGCCATGACCGGCGCACAGATTATTTGCGGCTTTCTGAAGGATACTGCGACTAGCCTCTAAGCCGATCGCACGGGGAACGGGACAAGTGACTTCATCACCTGCAAAAAAATTCCATTTTTGAGTTGTCGCTGGCGTATTATCCCACTGGGCGTCACCGGTGCGGCGAGCGCCACACAGGCGCGGCATACTCGTTGAATAACTCGACTCTTTGCATTTGATGTCTGAAACAGAAGTAACATTGGGAATGCCACTGGTGGGTGGTTGGTTTGCAGATGGGATCTGCCCGGCATTGAACCAAGTCGCCCCATAATTGGTGAGATTAACGCGACCACTAAACGGAATAATCGAGACCCACAGATCCTTCTTAGTGTCACTGCTATCATAAACCGTGTCTAAGATTTTTGTTGTAGCCGCTCTAAGCGAGGGAATGCTTGAGGTCATTGAACCACTTACATCAACAACAATTGCAATCTCAGCACCCTTAAAACTGCTTGTTGTGCCACCGCCTGTGGCTGCCGAGTTGGCCGAAATAGCAATAGACGGAATGCCAATGACAGATAACAAGCCGGTTTTGTAACTCCCTGTCGCGGTGCCATAAACAATGCCGTCCTCCACACGAAAGGACGCTGTGCTAGTTGCAAGGCCTGTCTTGTTGGCGGTGTAGTAATCATCTGCCGCGTCAAGGGCGACCTGATCCCCGTCGGCAAGCTTGGCTGCTCCAGCTAAAACGGAAGTATCCAACGCTGCTTGTACATTGGCTTTTGCATCAACGGCTAAAACGCTGTCTACGCTGCCGCCAATAACTCCGACAATCGGAATCGCAACCAAAACAAAGTTGAGCGCTACATTGCCTCGCTGTGTATGTTTCCTGCCCAATTTTCAGCCCCAGTCGATTGCTTGTTTTTAACTTGGGTAAATGAGCTAATTTAAAAAATGGTTGCTATCGAGGATTTACATCCGAATAGGGAGAAATACTTCGTCAATTTTATGTAGTAAGCTCGGCGGTAAACGGGATCACCTAATCCACTCGGTTCTGATCAAATATTATTCTAGCCCATCGAAGCGCTTTGGTTCGTAGGCGGATGACAGGTGACGCGCTGCTACCCATGGTTGGGCCACTTGGGCCTAGCGTCCTTGGCCTTGTTGAGGTGCAGCTTTTCGCCGCCACGCCCCCCAAACCAGACCTTCCGCTTTCGGCCAATGTAAGTCATTCTTGAATGCGTAAGTTTGAAAGGACGGCTGAAGCTTCGAAAGCATTTGAGGTTGGCAAAAGTGGCCAATTGCTAATAATTTCCAACATAGTTGCTACTTGCACGCGCACCTAAGGGGCGGCGCTCCAAGCCAATTATGCAAGCCATCGCGCGGCGTGCGTGCGCCCATATCTGTTGGTGAGAGATACCCCAAATTTCGGTCATCGCGCAGTATGCGCGCGCACTAATGGACAGGTGACAATTGCCAAAAATAGGTATATAAAGTTACCTAATTCCTGGGGCTAATCATGTCACAAAACCAAGTCAAAGCTGGTCAAGTTTCGCCTGTCCGCAATGGCCATGCCCACGGGTGGAGGCTCTATCGTATCAATGACCCAGCGGCCTGAAAATACAGTTCAGAAACAGGTTGCCGGCCGCCTCCAGGGGCGGTTTCAAAAGGGACAGTCTGGTAACCCCGCTGGCAAGCCACCCGGGGCGCGTCATCGTGTGACACAGTTGGTGGAAGCACTGATCGAGAATAAAGCCGAGGCGCTGACGGAGCGTGCCCTTCAGAATGCGCTGGCCGGGGATGGCATGCTTCTAAAGGCACTTTTAGACCGCCTTGCCCCGCCCCGGAAAGATCGGCCTATAATGGTGGATCTACCACGCCTCACAAGCCCAGCTGATGCTCCGGTGATTGCGGCTGCACTGCTCGAGAAAGCCGCTGCGGGTGAGCTTGCGCCTGCTGAGGCGGCTGGTCTGGCTGGCCTGCTTGAAAGCTATCGCCGCCAGTCCGAGCTCGCTGACATAGAAGCCCGCCTGACAGCTCTTGAGGAACGCCAGCCATGAAGAGGATCGACCGCAGGCTGCGATGCTTAGAGACAAGCCGCGGAGTATATGAGCCGGGCCTGTCCATCATTATCAGAACAGGTGTTCCAAGTGCCTCGGATGGCCCAGAGGGTTGTGGGCCGGTCTGCGCAACAATCGTTTCGGGACCGAATAAGGGGATGTGGCTCACACGGGGCGACAGCGAACCCGAAGCGGCGTTCTTAGAGCGGGTAGATCAGGCTGAGCGAGGCTGTCCAGCATTAAGCTGAAACGCCACCCCCCCCGGGGGCCTGGCTTCGCGTATCGGGATGGGGCGACGCTTACTTCGGCAGGGCCAGCACCTGCATTGGAAACCGCGACAGGATCAAAAGGCAGACTACCCAAAATCGACGCTTGCAAAACCGCAAAATAGCTGCTCTGATTTATCCTATCATATGAGGAGATTCATCCTCTGAGCGGCAGTCAAATCTGTGCCAAATATTTTGTTGGCGGACAATCGTATCTCCTGCTGCCCTAATCGGGAGTGTGCCCATGCTTCGTGCTTTGTTGCTTTTTGTCTATTGTGTTCTTTTTCTCTCCATAACTTCAGCTGAGGCTGTGGCCCAGCAGTTCCGCCTCCCAATTAATCCGGAGGCACGGAACGGTTATAAGATCCGGATCGCGCCCTGCTATTGGAATGGGGTCCAGCGCCCTATGGACAATAGCCTGCTTGTGAACGCCCAAGCTGCCGCTGCCCTATGGGAGAGCTGGATACCGGGCGGGATAGTGCGCACAGACCGGTGGCGGGAGCTTCGATATACCCAAAGCGGTCCAAAGTGGGACCCCGTTTGGGCAAGAGGAGTCGCTGAGGCATGTTTGAGAGATCACGGCGGCGTTGGAGAACGCGAAAACGTACTTGTCATGTTGCACCCCGCGCTCGACATCAAAGGCAACTCACGCAACGGTTGGTCCGTAGCCGGAACTGTAGAGTCGCGTAGGGGCGATACAAACATTCTCAAATACGGAATAGGCGAGATTGCTCATGAAATCGGTCATGGCTTTTCATTGGAGCACTCTGCTGGATGGGCGTGGGACCCGAGGAGGGCGGGTCCTCTTCCCGGTATTCCTGGGGGGACTTTGCTCAGAGATGGGACGCGATCAACAAACGTCGGTACCAACGCCAACTTTCCATGGGACTATGGCGATAATGGCGATATCATGGGGGGCAATGCCCTGCGGCTAAACCCTTACAATCGTGAACGCCTTGGATTGACGGCTATCGGCTCGGTCCAAGACCACTGGAGCCGAGGCGACAACGGTCGCTACAAGCTATGTGATGAACGGGGCACGACTGACATCGCGCGCGTACCGCTTGATCGAGATAAACCCAACAAATACCTACTTTTAGAATATCGGGCAGAAAGAGACAATTCTGGACGGGTTCAAGCCGATGGCAACTTGAATATATACATCGTCGACGAAAGGACGGGTTATGGTGACGAATGGGGAACACAAGGACCTGATAGACTAGGAACGGCGCGCCGGAGCATTCTGTTGCGGGAACAGAATGGCGTTGACGCTATTGTCGGCAGCCCAAGTGGAGATGTCTACTATAGTCTGAGCGATCCGTTGCAGGGCGCAGAGATTGTTCGAGGCGATGGTTTTACCGTTAGAGTTCGACGGGTCGGGAGCGTCCAGAATCCGAAGCTGGATACACAATGCCGCGACGTCGAGGTCGAGGGCGTGCCGAGCGACCTGAATCCAGAAACCTGCGCCGAGGGCTTCGTCTGGAGAGAGGCGACGCCGGCGGACAAGGTATGCGTTACTCGTAGGCGGCGTGAAGCAGTGGTCCGCGCAAATGCAAGCGGAAACCGGTTGATGACCTGTCCCTCGGGACAAGTCCACAGGCTGGCGGTGGCGGCCCGGCCCGGTGTTGATCGCGGTGACATCCTCTGCGTCAGTCCAGCGGAGAGAAATCTCGTTCGGGAAGAGAATGCGGCAGCCTACAGCCGAACGTTCCGCGCCCAGGCAAGCGGTCCATGGTCTTGCAAGCCCGGTTTCGTTTGGCGGCAAGCCAACAACTATGACCGTGTTTGCGTCACGCCCGCGGCAGCGGAAGCAATCGCCCAACAAAACCGCCAGAACCCTCTGGGCACGCCTTGCAGAACCGGCCCTCGAGGGGGGCGCGGCGCATGGCCCGGTGACAATCGGTGCGTCACGGCCGAAGAGGCCGCTGTGGTCGCAGCCCAGAATGCAGCGGCAATGAACAACTGGCTTTGGGGAGGTCTATAAGCGACCTACCTCTGAGGCCTGATAGCAGACGTGAGAAAGGCGCGGGGCCTTCCACGTTCTGCCGATTAAATGCCGCTGGGTGTTGAAGGGGTTGCAGATCGCCGCGTGGGTGGTGAGGATTCCTTGGCTTGAGGCCCGGGATTTGAACCGCTACTTCTGGCGTTCTCGCCGCCGGCTTGGCAGGTAGGCGTTCTCGACGAAAGCGTCCGGTCTGACCTGCCTTGACGGTCAGGCGGCGGATTTGCGTTGGTCTGCTGCGTCGCCGCGTGCGGCTATCCTATTCCGTGGTAGGAGTTCGGCGGTGCGCTTGTTCTGGTGATCGTCGATGCGGTCGAGGACGTCGGTGAACCAGGCTTGGGGATCGACGCTGTTGAGCTTTGCGGTCTCGATCAGCGTGTAGATCGCCGCAGCGTGTTGGATGGCGACAATCCTTCATGGAAGTGCGCTTCAAAGGCGGGATCTATGGTGACTTTCGACGCCCGAGCTCCACTAAGCAGGCCCGCGGCAATCGGCCAGTTCTGTAAAAACGCCGCCAATCTTAAATGCCCCGGGAGTAGGCGTTGAAGGGCAAACTTCGCAGTAAACAGAGAAGTCACTCGTTGCACTATTGTGACGTCGGTTATGTGCCTCTCAGGCAGCTTTAAACCTTCAGCCCCTCCAGCTGCCACAGAACCCTTGCCATGCCAGCTGCGGATCCGTCACCTTCAACGTCAAGTCAGCTCGCGGCCGGAGTGTCAACAATGCTAGTGCAAAACGACGAAGGTAAGGTGCTCGAAGCTGACGCCATGCTCGAACGGGCCCCACAGGTTATTACTCAGCGCCCGCTCGAAATGTACCTTGTGCCCTGGCCCGACTGGGGCACCCCCGTGCTGATGGGAGGCCTAACGCCCCCCCCGGCCTGGCTTGGCGTATCGGGATGGGGCGACGCCTACCGTCTATTCTTTCCGGCCCTCGGGCATGGGCGAACGGAGCTGAGTTTCAGCAATTCATTGAAGAACGTCCGCGACAGCTTTGATCCATATGTGGCATCCAATCGCCGCGGATGGCTGGAAAAGAATGGAACTCCCGCCCCACCGAAGGGGAAGGTGGAGCAGATTCTCGAGAAATGGCAGTCTCGGCCCGATGAAGACCTCCAGGCAGCCGTCATGGCTGTGCTTCAGTCGCCACCACAAGCAGCGACGGGAACGGTGGATAAGTGGTGGGCCGACGCCCGACGGCGCATGGAGCTCACAACCCTCCAAACCGTGGCTGCGAGTGGCAAGACCCAGCTGCGGGTGCTGAAGGGCAAGGAGCTAAGATGTGTGGACCTAAATAAGACCCTCGACGAGCTTGCCCACCGCCAGGGCTTTCGCTGCGCTCAAACCGGCGTGGCCTTCGATGAGGCTAACAAAGAACTGCAAGCCAGCCTCGACCGCATTGACAGTGACGGACACTACGAGGATGGCTCGTTGCCCGATGGAGTTCAGAACCTTCAGCTCGTGACGCATTGGTACAATATGGCCAAATCCACACGGTCCGATGCGGATATGCGCGAGCTACTACGTATCCACACCACAGCCGCGCATAGACGGCCCGCTTCGCCTGAACTGAACAATGGCTCCACTTAGTTGGCCTTGACCACCACTCATAAACCATAAAGAAAGGCTGGCAGAATCTTAGAATAGACGGCGAAAGCTTAGGGACGGGGTCACGGCGTGTCCAAAATTGCTTGTTTAATGATATTACTGTCTTTTGGGTTTGCTTCAAACAGTTCAGCCCAAACTAAGAACGCGAACCTTGCTGTATTCCCGCGAGGAATGCAGAATGCGCCTCCGATAACATTGGGTGAACTAATTTATCAATCTATACCGAGCGACGGAAGAATAGACTGGGATGCACTCCAGATACCGTCAGTCCGGTGGCTCACAATTGGCGTTGGCACAACTCGTTGGGGAGATTCTTTTAGATATGGTTTAGTTCGTGTGCGAGTTGGGGGCCGAGTGACCAAAGTTTTGAGGCAACGGTGGGAAGAACTGTCTTGGTCTGTTACCTTAGATAAGGGTAACGAAGCCGCTCGGGCTGAAGGTGTCACATCAATAACAATTCGCCCTGGTCTGACGCCTCCGGGCGATGGTCCGGAACTTCGCGAAATGTGCTTTGGTCAACGTTTTGAGGGCTGTGACTTTCCGTCCAGTGCGCTTCGCGGGCCAAAGCACAAGCTCACTTTAGCTTGTTCCGTAGGAGAGGAATCAAACGGAGAAGACGTTTTCCATGCCACCACGGCAGATGGCAGAGTTGGAACAGTGGTCTGGACAAAGAGTACAGGCTCGGGAGGAACATCCAACGACGTAAGAGTCCTCAGCGACCCAGCTACAACCTATTGCCGTGCAGCCCAGAGCCAATGGTAGCCCTCAAGGCCTGATGATGTTTCTGCCAAGTATGCGCGCGGGTGCATATGGCGGGGTGACAATTCCCATTAACGGCACTTCTGTCAGTTTTGTCAGGTCTCCAATTGGGCAATGCAGGCCAAAAAGACCCGCGTGCGGACTATATGCGGACTAATTTTTAGTGCCGACAGTAGAGAGCCTCTTGCTAGCCATTAAATTATTGATTTTAAAGTTTTTAATGGTGGGCGATACTGGGATTGAACCAGTGACCCCTGCAGTGTGAATGCAGTGCTCTTCCGCTGAGCTAATCGCCCGTCCGCAATGCCGCTTTTGGGGGCAGTGAGTGCGAGAGGCGGCGTCATGACGGTTGGGGCCATCGACGTCAAGAGGGGCAGGTGCCAATCCTTGATTCCGTGCATAAAAGTTGTCTGTGGGTCTGGGCTTTTAGTTTAGCTGCTCTATTCCCAATTTGCCCCCAGTTTGGCACAGGCGGAATCAATCCATCCGCGTACGTCCGAGGCGGGAATAGCCGCGATTTTCCGTTGATAAGGTTCATTCCGGCAGCTTTTCACCCTGAATCACCGATCGCAATCGGTTCCATGCAAATTTGCAATGTACCTATGACATGTGAAAACAAGGGCCCTGTGTTCCGGTGAATCATGGAAATCGACCGAAAAGCACCAAAAAAATTCTGCATTTGGGAGAATTTGTGGAAGTTTCTACCGCGATTTTTCTCGATTTTGGGACATGTTCAGAAAATCTTATGTCAAGTCCCATTTTGATGATTTTTTGGTGCATTAGGTCCCATCAAAATTCGTCGATTTTTGCCTTGAATGTGACAGGTTTGTGTAGTTAAAGCCGCCATCCAAAACAAACCGATGCTCCTTATGGGTTTGTCTCAACCAATCAATAACAGAAAAAATGAGGACAAAAATGGAAGGCGATTTTTGCACGAACGACGGCGCACGCCGTTTGAAGCTGAAGATTCAAGAGTATTGGCGCGAGCGTGGCTATGACGTCAGCGTTGATCTGGTTGAAGAAGGTTTCGTGCCTGCGATGCGTTCGGGCCGTACCGATGTGCGCTCTGACATGGTGAATGGTTTGCCACGTCGTCGCGCTGCGACCGAAGCCGCATAAATCATCTTATCAAAAGCTGCTCGATCAGATCGGGAAGCTCATGGTAATGATCAAAGATAGCGTCCGCCCCCAAGGCGGACGCTTTTTCTATGGTGTAGCCAAAGGTTGCCAACACCACGGGGATAGACGCATTGCGCGCCGCCTGTAGGTCGGTGATGCTGTCGCCTACCATCAGCGCGCGGTCGACGCTGCCGCCGCTGGCCTCAATCGTATAGGTCAAATGGCGGCCATCGGGCTTGTTGACGCCCGCCTGTCCATTGGCGACGATGGCCTTAAAATAGCGAACCATATCAAAGGCCTCAAGAACTGGCTGGGCCAAATGCGCTGGCTTATTGGTGCAGACGCTGAGGATCGCACCCTTGGCAGACAAGGTTTCCAAGACCTCGATCACACCCTCAAACGGACGGCTTTCTTGCGTCAGGCCCGCTTGATAGACCTCTAGAAAATGCGCGACATGGGTTGCCAGCGTCTCATCATCAAAGCTGACCCCGGCGGCAAGGCCCGCCTTTATGACGAGGGCCCGCGCACCTTGGCCAATCATGCCGCGCACATTGGCCAGCGAAATCTCAGGCAGGCCGGCGCGCACCATTACCGCATTGGTCGCACGCACAAGGTCTGGCGCGGTATCGACCAAGGTGCCGTCTAGATCAAAGGATATCGCCAGCCCATCTATTCCGCGCATATCCCATCATCCTTTGTTTTGATTATAGCCCAGACCAACAGGTTTTTCCGTTTAGCCTCTGGCCTGTCTGCCTGTTCGACGGCTAGAAGGCTAGACGTTTGGGCACAAGCCGAATCAGCACTTGCATCCTGGAAGGAAACCCCATGTCTCGCGCGCGCGCCGCCATCATTCTTGCAGCTGGTCACGGCACCCGCATGAAGTCGAGCTTGTCGAAAGTCCTCCACCCCGTCGGAGGCCGTCCGATGATGGCGTGGACGATTGCTTTGGCAAAAAGCCTCGGCTGCGAGAAGATCATTGTGGTGGTCGGCAGCCATAATCCAGACGCCAAACTGGTGGCAGAAGCCAGCCTCGGCCCCGGCACCACCGCGCTGCAAGATCCGCCCCTTGGCACCGCCCATGGCGTGAATGCGGCAAAAGACGCGCTGAAAGGTTTTGAGGGCGACGCCATCGTGCTCTATGCCGACACGCCCTTGATCCGCACCGAAACCGCCGCGCAAGTGTTTGACAGCCTTGCGCAGGGCTTTGCCGTTTCCGTTCTGGGCTTTGAGGCCGCAGACCCCGGCGCTTATGGTCGTTTGATCCTGAATGCGTCCGGCGATCTGGATGCGATTGTGGAGGCTAAAGAGGCCAGCCCCGCGCAACTGGCCGTGCGCCTGTGCAATTCCGGCGTGCTGGCCGCCCCCGCGCCCTTATTGTTTGAGCTGTTGTCAGAAGTAAAAAACGACAATGCCAAGGGCGAATATTATTTGACCGACGTTGTCGCCCTTGCCCGTGCTCGCGGCCTGCGCGCCACTGCAGTCCCCGGCACTGAGGATGAAGTGCTGGGCGTCAATAGCCGGGTAGAGCTTGCCCAAGCTGAAGCCCAATTCCAAGCCAAGAAGCGCCATGAAGCCATGGTCGCGGGCGTGACCCTGATCGCGCCCGACACGGTCTATTTCGCGCATGATACAGAGGTCGCCAATGATGTGACGATTGAGCCCCATGTCGTCTTTGGTCCCAAAGTGGTGGTCGAGACCGGGGCTGTCATCCGCGCTTTCTCGCATCTGGAAGATTGCCTCATCCGCAAGGGTGCCCTGATCGGCCCCTATGCCCGCATCCGACCGGGCAGCGACATTGGCGAGAACGCCCATATTGGCAATTTCGTGGAGACCAAAAAGGCCAAAATCGGGGCAGGGGCCAAGGCCAATCATCTGACCTATCTGGGCGATGTCACCGTGGGGGCCAAGACCAATATTGGGGCCGGAACTGTCACCTGTAATTATGACGGGTTTGACAAATACCACACCGAAATCGGTGCCAATGCCTTTATCGGCTCGGACACGATGTTGGTTGCCCCGGTGACCATTGGCGAAGGCGCGATGACGGGCTCAGGCTCTACCATCACCAAGGACGTGCCAGCGGGGGCGCTGGGCCTAGAGCGCGCCGATCAGCGCAATCTCGAAGGCTGGGCCACCAAATTCCGCGCCCGCAAGACCGCCGCCAAAGCGCTGAAATCCAAGGGTGATGGCGCGTGACCGGGCCAGACTTTGCCAAGATGCAGGCCGCCGCGGCGGCACTCGAATATGTCGAAGATGGCATGATCGTGGGGCTTGGCACGGGCTCCACCGCCAATCACTTCATCTCCATGCTGGGCGAACGCGTGCGCGAGGGCCTGACCATTGGCGCAATCCCCACGTCAGAGGCCAGCCGACGCCTCGCGGCCAGCCTCGGCATCCCGTTGATCGAAGTTGACCAAGCCGACCGGATCGACGTCACCGTCGATGGTGCTGATGAGGTCGACCAATATCTCAACCTCCTCAAGGGCGGCGGCGGGGCCTTATTGCGCGAAAAAATCATCGCCCACGCCACCGATCATCTGGTGGTGATTGCCAATAAATCTAAACTGGTCAATGATTTAGGCGCGTTTCCTCTGCCGGTCGAAGTCACCAGCTTTGGCTTTACCATCACGGCGAAAAAGGTGTTTGACGCCTTACGCGCCACGGGCTGCAAGACCGCCGATATCAAGCTGCGCGAAGCCGGTGCCCCCGGCCGCCCCTTCCTCACCGACAATGGCAATTACATCCTAGACTGCGCCTGCGGCCACATCCCCGACGCCGCCGCCACCGCCACCGCCCTCAACACCATCCCCGGCGTCGTCGAAAACGGTATCTTCCTCACGTTTCCGCGCACCGTGCGGACGGTGCTGTTCGGGCATGACGATGGGGTGGATATGGTGGAGGTTTAGGGGCTAAGCGTCTATGCCCTGCCACCTTGACGCGTGATCGCTTTACGGTCAAAAACAACTTATGGATTTAGACTATTTCATGGACCGCTGGTCGGGCCGAGAAGGTGGTGCTTCCGGTAGTCCTCAAGTACCTCTATTTCTATTACTTGCTACTATTAAGTCAAGACATTTGCCTTAGTCTAAGACGTTGAAATTGAAGAGACAGCGATAATGGTAAAAACTAGCCGAGATATTATGTTAGATGCGTTGATCGACTGGGCGCACCAACTGGAAAACGCTGGGTGGAAAGAATGGCAAAAAACACGGTTAGCCCGAACCTTATGGTTCGATGAGCCAGTCTTTTTTGAGAAAAATTCCACTTCCAAGAGTTTTGATCTTCCAGATCCTATCAATAAGCAGCATGATGTGATTATGCAGTATCTTCAATTGAATCAAACAATATCAGCGCTTCGCGATTGTGAATTTTACTTTCGGCGATATCCCTTTCGTGGTATCCATTCGCCAAGGGTCACATACCGGTGAGGTATGAACTGGGCTAGGTACTGTGTGTATGGAGACGTTACAGACGGTAGCAGCGGGATATGGGCGTCGGCTTGATGTTGTGGAGACGGGTCGTCGGCGTCGCTTTTCTGACGATTTCAAGCTGGCGGTTGTGGCGGAGAGTTATGCGGCTGGGGCCGTGATTACTCAGCTTGCGCGCCGCTATGGGGTCCATCCAAGTCAGATCTACGTTTGGCGTGCGCAGGCTCGTGGTGATGGTGGTGGGGTTGGCCGGATTTCGGAGCCGCCGGCATTTGTTCCGGTAGTTGCGACTGGCGACCATGGGGGTTTATGTGAACCCTCGCCAGCACCGGTAAGTGCCCCACTTGTTATTGTCCTGTCAGGAACTCGGCGAGTTGAGGTTCACCCAGGCTTTGATGCGGCCACGCTGACAGCAGTGGTCACCACGCTGGAGGATCTACGATGATCCCTGTTCCGGCAGGTGTGCGGGTATGGCTGGCGTCTGGCGTCACCGATATGCGGAAGGGCATGAACAGCCTGACCGCCATGGTGCAGGGTGGCTTAGGCCGTGATCCCCACGGCGGGGACCTGTTCGTGTTTCGGGGCCGGGCTGGCCACAGTGTGAAGGTATTGTGGTACGATGGGCTGGGCTGCTCGCTCTATATCAAGCGATTAGAACGGGGCCGGTTCATCTGGCCGAGCCCGGCTGATGGAGTGGTTATGATCTCGCCGGGTCAACTTGGATATATGCTCGAAGGTATCGACTGGCGTCATCCGCAGAAGACGTGGAGACCCACAGCGGCTGGATAGATATTTGTTGTTTCTGGCTGCTATTTCCCACTCTAAACGCCCGTTTTTACTGGTGTTTGACACCGTTTCGTGATTCTCTTCTGAGGTGTTGGAACGCCCTGATGACATAGCAGCCCTGAGGGCCCAGATGGCTGCCATGAAGGCAGAACTGGTTGCCGAGCGACTGGCCCGGGCAGAAGTTCTGGCCCAGCTTGCAGAGGCTCTGGCGTTCAAGGAACTGGCCGCCCATCAAGCTCTCGAGATCGCCAAGCTCAGGCATCAACTTTATGGCCGCAGCGCCGAACGCTCGCGCCAGATCATCGATCAGCTTGAGCTGGCCTTAGTCGAAGCGGTTGGCGATGCCACCCAGGCCGAGATCGTTGCCGAGGAAGCCGCCGCTGATGCCGGTATCGATGCCAGTATTGATGGTGGCGTGGTTAAGGTCGCAGGCTTTGAGCGCAAGAAGCCGGCGCGTGCGCCTCTACCAGAGCATCTGCCGCGTGAACGCGTGGTCGAGCCCGCCCCCTGCGCCTGTGAGCACTGCGGCTCAGACAGACTGGTCAAGGTCGGCGAAGACATCACAGAGACACTCGAAGTGATCCCGCGCCAGTGGAAGGTAGTCCAGCATGTGCGCGAGCGCTTTGTCTGCCGGGCGTGCGAAGGCTTCTCCCAGGCACCAGCCCCCTTTCATGCGATTGCACGGGGTCGGGCTGGCCCATCACTTCTTGCGATGATCTTGTACGAGAAGTACGGCCAACATGTGCCGTTGAACCGACAAGCCGAGCGCTATGCCCGCGAGGGTGTGCCCATCGCGCTATCGACGCTGGCAGATCAGGTCGGTGCCTGTGCCCACGCGCTTACCCCCATGGCCAACCTCATCGAGGCCCATGTCTTGGCTGCTGGTCGCATCCATGGTGATGACACGCCAGTCCCATTACTCGATAAGGGCAAGACAAAGACCGCACGCCTTTGGACCTATGTGCGCGATGACCGACCGTTCGGGGGAGCTGACCCGCCTGCAGTTTTGTTCAAGTTCTCCGATACCCGCTCCGGCGATCACCCGAAGGCACATCTGAAGGCCTATCCTACCACTCGGGGTGGGGCCATCCTGCAAGCCGATGCCTTTGCTGGCTATAACCATCTGTTCGAGCAAGCCCGAAGCCCGGCCCCGTTCATCGAGGCGGCCTGTTGGGCCCATGCCCGGCGCAAGTTCTTCGAGATCGCCAGCCTGCCCGTAAAGGGCAAGGCAGGGTCAGCAGTGCAGGCCGCTGCACCCCTTGCCACACAAGCCGTCAAGAAGATTGACGAACTCTTCGCCATCGAGCGCGAGATCAATGGTGCAACCGCCAACGAACGTCTGGCCAC
>CAMDDL010000057.1 GCA_945891505.1 Maricaulis salignorans
AAGGATTAGCCGTCCTTATGCCCGGTGTGCTCGAGACCGACTGCCGTGTGAAGCTGGAGGTCAAGTCTTTCAATAGGCTTGGTCCAACCTCGCGGGTAGCCTCAAGTGTGTTTAGGCCTTTACGTACTAGGCGGGGGAAATGTCACCACCGAGGAGGGCTCATGATCCTCCCTTGGGCACACAGACTTATTTCAGCCGGGGCGCATGGTTTGCGTCGTATTCCGGGCCAGTCCATTAATCTGGCCCACCCTTTTTGGCGCACACCACGCGCCCCGGCCCCTCTGCCTTCGGGCAACAAGGTGCACCCCCGGTGGTTTTCCGCGCGGGGCTATGGGTGTTGGGGGGAGGGAGCGCGCAGCACTAGCTGCGCATCTGTACGCGGTGGCATGCGCAGCTAGTGCTGCGCGGTCCTTTTGGCACGCGTTTGTTTAGATGTCGCGCTAATCTTAGACGATCTATTTTTGGTGAAACATGGTTTCCACCAAAATAGGTCCAGACGAAAGGAAAGCCCTTAGAAGTGCGCCGACTTAATGCGTTAAATTCACTTGACGACAAGAAGCCCGACCTAAACGTCGACTTCGGCTTCCAGTGCGAATTCTTGGATGAATTCGCGGCGGGGTTCGACGATATCGCCCATCAGGCGGGTGAACATGCCGTCGGCTGTATCGGCATGGTCGACAAACACGCGCAGAAGCGAGCGGGCCTCTTTGTCCAAGGTGGTTTCCCACAATTGGTCGGCATTCATTTCACCCAAGCCTTTATAGCGTTGGATGGTGATGCCTTTGCGGCCAGCAGCGCGGACGGCCTCCAACAGGGCCAAAGGTCCGTGGATTTGGGTCTCGACTTCGCGGCGTTTGATCTTGGCCAAGCCGTCATAAGCACCAGCCATTGCTGCGGCTCGCTCTGCCAAGCGGCGGGCGTCCGATGAACCCAGGACGTTCTGATCTAATTTTATGGTCTCGGCGACGCCGCGCACTTCGCGCGTCATCACAAGGCCCGAGGCATCAATCATGACTGTCCACGTATCTTCGCCTTCATCGGCCAGCTCGTTCAGCCGCAAGGCCAAACGTTGCGCCGACTCTTGTCCGGCTCCAATCACAAGCGCACCTGCAAGCGCCGCCTGCTCAATCGCAAATGCAGGGAAGCGGGTGGCCAGACGACGGACGGAGCCTTCAAATCCTTCGGCATCTTTCACAGTGGCCACCAAATCGGCCCCGAGGCGGCCTTCGCCACTGGACAGCGTCAGAATGGCATCCGTGGTGCCTTCTTCGATGAGATAGGCTTCCAGTGCCGCATCATCTTTCAAATAACGTTCGGACCGGCCTTTCGAGGCCTTATACAAAGGAGGTTGGGCGATGAACAAATGCCCACGCTCAATCAATTCAGGCATTTGGCGGAAGAAGAAGGTCAAAAGTAGGGTGCGGATGTGGGCGCCATCGACGTCTGCGTCCGTCATGATGACGATCTTGTGGTAGCGCAATTTGTCTGGATTAAAGTCATCCCTACCAATCCCAGTGCCCAGAGCGGTGATCAAGGTGCCGATTTCTTGGCTCGACAACATTTTATCAAAGCGCGCACGCTCGACGTTCAAAATCTTACCGCGCAAGGGCAGAACAGCTTGGAAACCGCGGTCACGGCCTTGTTTGGCCGAACCGCCTGCCGAGTCACCCTCGACGATGAAGATTTCGGACTTCGCAGGGTCGCGCTCTTGGCAATCGGCGAGCTTGCCGGGCAGGGAAGCGATATCGAGTGCGCTTTTCCGGCGAGTCAATTCGCGTGCCTTTTTAGCCGCTTCACGGGCGGCAGCGGCTTCGACGATCTTGGCCATCACAACTTTGGCGAGGCTTGGGTTTTCCTCAAACCAAGCGGCCAAGGTTTCACCAACGGTGTTTTCAACCGCCGGGCGGACTTCGGACGAGACAAGCTTGTCCTTGGTTTGGCTGGAGAATTTCGGGTCGGGGACCTTGATCGACAAGACGCAGGTTAAGCCTTCGCGCGCGTCATCGCCGGTAATGTCGACCTTCTCGCGCTTTGAAATACCTGATTTTTCGCCATAGGCATTAATCACGCGGGTAAGCGCACCACGGAAGCCCGCCAAGTGGGTGCCACCGTCACGCTGAGGGATGTTATTGGTGAAGCACAGCATATTCTCGTGATAGCTGTCGTTCCATTGCAACGCGGCCTCAACCACGATGCCATCCTTCTCACCCTTCACAAAGATGGGCTTTTCGGTGACGCTGACGCGGTTGCGGTCAATATGCTGGACGAAGGCTTCCACGCCACCGTCATAGCGCATGATCTCTTCATAGGGCTCTGGCCCACGCAAGTCGCGGAAGCGCACGGTGACGCCGGAATTTAGAAAGGCCAATTCGCGGAGGCGGTGCTCCAACGTCTTGCGGTCAAACTCCACCATGGTGAAGATGGTGGGCGAGGGCCAGAAGCGGACGCGGGTGCCCTTCTTCCCAGCCTCAACCGGGCCAACCAATTGCAAGGGCGCTTTGGCTTCACCAAGGGCAAAGCTCATCGTGTGCTCGACGCCATTGCGGAAAATGGTCAGCTCAAGCAGGTCTGACAACGCGTTCACAACCGAAACGCCCACGCCGTGCAAGCCGCCAGACACCTTGTAAGAATTCTGGTCGAACTTACCGCCCGCATGCAATTGGGTCATGATGACTTCAGCGGCAGAAACACCTTCTTCGCTGTGAATGTCGGTCGGGATACCGCGCCCATCATCTTCCACTTCGGCCGAGCCGTCGGGGTAAAGCGTTACGTTACAAATGGTTGCGTGGCCCGCAAGGGCTTCGTCAATCGCATTATCGACGACTTCATAGACCATGTGGTGCAGGCCAGAACCGTCGTCGGTATCACCAATATACATGCCGGGGCGCTTGCGCACGGCATCCAGTCCCTTGAGGACCTTGATGGAATCCGCGCCATAAGAGGCTTGCCCATTGGCATCACGGCCATTCTCGTCAAAGCCTGCGGCATCAAAGACACGATTATCGTCGACTTCTGGTACGTTTGGCTTGGCTTCTGGCTCGTTATTGCTGGGAAGATCGCTCATGTGGCGTCACACTTCTTTCACTGCATCAACCGGACTGATCCCGGTGAGACTTCAAACTGGGTTGCGCGCGAACCAAATTCCTCAAAGAGATTTTGATCCGTGCCCGTTAGCCAAGATTGACCTGGAAGCGCCAGTAATTCCTCACAGAGTGCGGCGCGCCGGGCAGGGTCAAAATGGGCTGCGGCTTCGTCTAACAAGACTAGCGGATTCGGCCCAGAAAAGCCCGCACTTTTTGCCGTTGGCAGCCCAGAAGCGATCCGCCGTGCTTGGGCTAAAATCAGCGTAACTACAAGGGCTTTCTGCTCTCCCGTCGAGCATTTTTGAGCAGGCATGCCAGAGGGGGCATGGATCGCAGTTAAATCCGAACGATGTGGCCCATCCAAGGCCCGTCCAGCCGCCGAATCACGGGCCCGGCAATCATGCAATTGGCGCGCATAATCGGCTTCTGCCTGTGCCGCGTGGCTCGCTTCGCGCAGGCCGATTTCGAAGAAACCTTCAAGGGCAAGGGTTGCTTTGGGAAAGGCACCATCGGGCCGCTGGGCAATTTCGGTCTGTAAGGCATCCACCGCTTCAAGGCGCGCAAGACCCAGCGCGACACCGGCAGAAGCCGCTTCAGCTTCCACGATGCTTAGCCAGCGCGTATCCGGCTTTGGCTCCTCTAACAGGCGTGTACGTTCACGAAGGGCCTTCTCAAACTGGCTGGCCTGCTGCGCATGCTCTGGGGCGACAGCAAACACCAAGCGGTCGAGGAACTTGCGCCGCTCACCGGCCGGGCCTGCAAAAAGGCGGTCATAGGCTGGGGTGAGCCAGAGCAACCGTACCGTCTCCGCCAGATCCTTGGGGCCTGCATCTTTGCCGTCAATGCGGGCAACACGTCTTTGGCCCGTGGCCGTGCGCTCTAACCCCACGCCGATACGCCGTGCCTCATCGCCCAGTTGGATCAGGCCTGTAACAGCAAAGGGACCACCGTCAGGGCCTTGACGGGCCATTTCATCGAGGTCTGCCCCACGCAGCCCTCGCCCCGGGCCTAGAAGCGAGAGGGCTTCAAGAATATTGGTCTTGCCGGCACCATTGGGGCCAAACAAACAGACGGGGCCATCGCCTGTCTCCAAATCGAGGCGCGGATGGTTACGGAATTGGGTTAGATTAAGCCGCTGCACAAAGGCGCGCGGGGTCGCGACAAGGTCAGACGTCACACGCGCAGCGGCATCAGCACAAAGAGCGCATTGGGGTCATTACCGTCGCGCACAAGGGTAGGTGATGCGGCGTCAGCAAACTCAAACCGCGCTTCACCAGTACCAATTTGGCCCGCGATATCGAGGAGATATTTCGCATTGAAGCCAATCTCGATTGTCTCGGCGCTATAGTCTGCTTCCACTTCTTCGGTCGCTGCACCGGTTTCGGGGCTATTGACCGCCAAAATGACCTTCGCATCGCCAATGGTCAGCTTGATGGAGCGCGACCGCTCTGCAGCCATGGTCGCAACCCGGTCAACAGCGCGCGAAAACTCATCATTACGCACGGTCATGATCCGCGAATTCCCCTTCGGGATGACGCGTGTATAGTCCGGGAACGTGCCGTCGATCAGTTTCGAGGTCAGCGTTGTGCGGCCAAATGAGAACTGGATCTTGGCATCCGAGACCGCGATCTCAACATCGTCTGCCGCATCATCTAGCAAGCGCCGCAACTCTTGCACGGTTTTGCGCGGAATAATGACACCGCGAACAGCCGTCGCACCTTCGGGCTGGGGATAGTCGGCGAGGGCAAGGCGGTGACCGTCGGTCGCAACGGCGCGCAAGGCTGGACCAGAATCCCCAGTCGCCGAATGCAAGTAAACGCCGTTCAGATAATAGCGCGTCTCTTCGGTTGAGATGGCAAAGCGTGTGCGGTCGATCAAACGGGCGAGGGCTGCACGCTCTAAGGTGAAGCGCGAGTCAAAGTTGCCGCTCGACATGGCGGGGAAATCGCCAGCTGCTAACACCGGCAGATTATAGCGGCCACGGCCCGCAGTAATGGTCACGCGTGGGTCGTCCGGCGACAAATCTAACCGCACTTGCGAGCCATCCGGCAGTTTGCGGACGATTTCATACAGCAAATGAGCAGGAACTGTGATGGCGCCCTGACGTTCGACATCGGCTTCAGCACCATCAACAATCTCAATATCAAGGTCAGTCGCCGCAAACGTGACGCTGCCATCGCGGGCCTCGATCAGAACGTTCGACAAAATGGGGATTGTATTGCGCCGCTCGACGACACTCTGCACATGGCCCAGAGCTTTCAAAAGCGCTCCACGTTCGATCGTTAGACGCATACCCGAACCCGCTCCCCGAGAAAATCTTCAGTCAATGGTACTCGACATTCCATCCGCGGGCTACCAACGCAACGGAGGAGCAGAACCGTTTTGATTCTGGTCAAGTTGAAGATTCATTTTGCCCGATTTTTATCACCTTGCGCAATGACTTTAGCCGCTATTCGGTGATCTTCCGGCCAATTTCCTGCAATTCGGCTGCAAACGTCACATCTTGAGCGGCCAATTCTTCAATCCGCTTCACCGCATGGATAACAGTGGTGTGATCGCGTCCACCAAATCTTTGGCCAATGTCTGGGAAGGAGCGGCGGGTTAGGCGCTTGCAGAAATACATCGCCACTTGGCGCGGCCGAGCCACGGCGCGATGACGACGTTGAGAAACCAAATCTTCCAAAGTCATATCATAAAAAGCTGCGACCCGGCGCTTAATCGTCTCAACTGGGACTGATTTTTCTGGTGGGCTCCAATTACCCGATAACGCTTCAACAATAACTTCCATACTTGCCTCCCGGCCAATCAAAGCTGAAGCCGCAAACACCTGCTTGATGGCCCCTTCAACTGCACGCCCTGTTCCCGTGATACGCGCTGCAATCAGATCAATCCCTTCGTCGGGCAATACAAATCCACCCCGACGTGCATTGAGCTCGCTTGTTTTGCGCTTAGCAATAGCCCGACGTAATTCGAAATCAGGTTCATTGATTTTTGCGATAAAACCGCCTTGCAGCACACAGCGCATCCGGCTGTTGAGGCCTTGCAGGCCGTCAATGGCGACGTCAGCTGTGCAGACAACGGTACGTCCGCGCGAAATTAGATCGTCCAACGTCTGAAAGAACTCATCCTGCGTGGCGGACTTGCCGCAAATGAGTTGCAGATCATCGATCAACAAAACGTCGGCCCCGCGTAGAGCCGCCTTGAATGGCCCTGTCTCGCGGTCGCGAAGCGCGGATTGAAATTCGTTCAAGAAGCGCTGTGCGGTCAACAGCAACACGCGCTTCTTTGGCGCAGTTTCGCGCAAGCGCGCCGCCACCGCTTCTAGAAGGTGGGTTTTCCCAACCCCATGCAAGCCATGAAAGAATACGAGATCACCCGTGCCTGGCCCTTCAGCAAGGCCCCGGGCAATTGCGACGGCCACCCGATTGGCTTCGCCTACTTCGTAATTGGAGAAAGTTTTGGCCGAGCCGGATAACTCCACGGGTTCTTGCGCGGCTTCTGCGACGGCAAGCTCTTGGGCTAGTTTAAGGTCTTCATCCGCAACCACATCGTCAGATGCGAGCGTCTCAGCATCTGCCACAACCAAGCGCACGCGACGACCAGCTGGATCCAGCGAGGACCAGCGCGCTTGCAAGCGGTGCAAATAATCTGTGGTCAGGCGGGCTACAGCATAGCCATTAGGTGCAGCAAATGTAACCGAAGCCATGTCAATCGCGGAAAGGCGCAAAGGTTCAATCCAAGCCCGGAATGCATCAGGGCCTAGCTCTCCGCGTAAACGAGGCAGAGCCGTTGCCCACAAACCGCGAGCTGACGACAACTCTAGATCTGATGGCAGGTTGGCTAAACCCGGTGTCGCCGAAACGCTCGTATGCACCCCATAGACCATTGCTCAAACCACCCCGCCACTTAAAGGTCCCGAAGGACGACCACCCATTCTGTCCCCAGTGTTCCAGACACAATTCTGCATTCGCCATTTGGCGTTATTCGCTCGAAAAGGTCCAAGACTGGGCAAAACACCATCCCCGCTTAAAGCAAGAGGCCCGGCGTCGTAGTTAAACTAAAGCCTACACAGCCCCGGTACGCAACAGCAATTTCATGCATTTGACATCTGTTTTTTCTGCCGCTGGGGCATCTGATTCGCTTGACAGGTGAAGATTCCCAATAAGCAGCGGGGTTTATGCAGAAACTAACATTAGCGTGATGCTATATAACCCTGTGGATAAAATTTCCGAACCTGCGAACCCATAAAAAAAATATATTAAAACATATATTTATATAAAATTAGCGCAAATAAAACCGTTCAAAACCAAATAAACCCTATAAACACAAACAGCCGCATACGGGCGTATGCGGCTGTAGATTGCTTGACCTAGAATGTTCCGTGTACCGCGCCATTTTTGACTGCTCAAAGATCAGGCATTTGGCACTAACTATTTTGGTTAGATACCGAAATCCAAAAACCCTGAAACCGAGGTATCCGGATTATCTCACTCTTCAGTCCATTCTTGGCGAAATCGCACCCAGCCGATTAAGCTGGACGCGCAACTGCCTTCACGCGCTGAGCCAAACGCGAAACCTTGCGAGAAGCAGTGTTCTGATGGACAACGCCCTTCGATACTGCGCGCATGATTTCTGGTTCCGCAACACGAAGGGCTGCGGTAGCTGCTGCGCCGTCACCTGAAGCGATTGCTTCTTCGACTTTGCGGATAAAGGTGCGCATGCGCGAGCGACGGGCGGTGTTTACCAGCGTGCGGCGCACGATCTTGCGGGCCATTTTTTTGGCCGAAGGCGTATTGGCCATCGTTTAATCCGATTTAACGTGTGAAAGAGATAGCCACGTGGCTACCCAAGAGGGGGCGGTGTATGCCGAAACAGGGGCCAAAGGTCAAGCAATATTGCCTATGTTTCATCAGCGGCCAGTGAATTGGGCTGGACGCTTTTCACCAAAGGCCGCCATGCCTTCCTTTTGGTCTTCGGTGCCAAACAAACCATGGAAGATCCGGCGTTCAAAGCGCACCCCTTCGCTCAAGGGAGTCTCGAAGGCGCGGTCAACGGCTTCCTTGGCCGCCATCACTGCCAGTTTACCATAGCCAGCAATGGTTTTTGCCGCCTTATGGGCTTCTTCCAGCAGCGTGTCCGCTGGCACAATCCGTGCAACAATCCCACAGCGTTCGGCCTCGACTGCATCCATCATCCGACCGGTCAAGATCATGTCCATTGCCTTAGCTTTGCCCGCGGCGCGGGCAAACCGCTGTGTGCCACCAGCACCTGGAATAACGCCAAGCTTAATCTCTGGCTGGCCAAATTTGGCTGTGTCTGCGGCGAGGATCATGTCGCACATCATGGCAAGCTCACACCCGCCGCCCAAAGCAAAGCCTGCAACAGCAGCTATGGTCGGTTTGCGGCAACGGGTGACACGCTCCCAATTGGCGGTGATAAAGTCTTGGCCATAGACATCTGCAAACGTCTTGGTCGCCATCTCTTTAATATCCGCGCCTGCGGCAAAAGCCTTGGCTGAGCCGGTGATAACAATCGCGCCAACATCCTCGCGGGCTTCAACCACATCAAGGCAAGCCGTCAGCTCGTTCATCAATTGCTGATTAAAAGCATTCAGGGCTTCTGGACGGTTGAGGGTGATGGTTGCAACCCCGTCGGCTACGGTCAGAAGGATGGTCTCATACGCCATAGGTAAACTCCTGTTGCGGATTATAATATGGGGCGGGGTTAGGTCTGACAGGTTGGGCAATAAAAGCTGGAACGCCCTGACTGCACAGTCCGATGAATCGGCTCATGCGGCATCCCGACAGCCAGGCTGCGCGGGCAGGGCAGCCCTTCTCGGCCATATACGTCGAACCTTTCTTGAAAACCACCCAAGGAGCCATCGGCTGCAGCAAAATCCCGTAAGGTCGAGCCACCTGCCTCAATCGCTTCGATCAGAACTGCGCGAATGGCTTCTGTAAGGGCTGCAATTTCTGATCCTGTCAGCGTATTGGAAAGGCGCGTTGGGCTGATATGGGCGCGGAACAAGGCTTCACAGACATAAATATTGCCCAAGCCCGCAACATTGCCTTGATCCAGCAAGGCTGACTTGATCGAGGTTTTCTTTGTAGCGAGCGCTTTGGCCAAATGGTCGGCAGAGAAGTGATTGCCCAAGGGTTCTGGCCCCATCTTGGCAAAGTGCTTTGACCGTTCAAGGCTGGCCGTGGGAACGATATCCATAAAGCCAAAGCGACGGGGATCATTGTAAATGACCTTCGCACCTGCCCCAACATGCAGCACGACATGATCATGCTTGGGGTCTGCCCCCGTGTCATAGGCATAGTCGTCAAAGGCCAGCACGCCGCGCTCATCGACAATCGAGAAGCGGCCCGACATGCCCAAATGCATGATCAAGGCTTCTTCGGTGCTGAGATAAGCAATGAGATATTTCGCGCGCCGGTCGAGGCTTTCCACTGTCGCCCCTTCAAGGCGCTCAACAAATCCGGCTGGAAACGCAAAGCGCAGGTCTGGGCGGCGGGCCTCCACGCGCACAAGGGTCTGGCCCTTCAAAGTGGGCTCTAGGCCTCGTCTAACAGTTTCGACTTCGGGTAATTCAGGCATAATGACGCACTAGTAGATATGGCGGACAAGAGTGCAAGGCGCTATGTCGGTAGGATGACTGACTCCAAGACTGCTTCCTTCGGTTTTCAAGATGTGCCTGCACATGAGAAGGCCTCACGCGTGCGCGGTGTGTTTGACGCCGTCGCCAGCCGCTATGACTTGATGAATGATCTGATGAGTGCCGGGATGCACCGGGCTTGGAAAGATGCCGTGGCTGCGCGATTGAACCCGCGCCCGGGTGAACGCATCTTGGACCTTGCTGGTGGCACAGGCGATTTGGCGCGCCGCTTTAAGGCATTGGCCGATGCCGCGCGGACGCGCTCTGGCGGTCCGCCGTCTGAGATCATCGTAGTCGACATCAATGCGGAGATGATCGCAGCAGGTCGTGAACGTGGCTTGGACGGGCTTGGCTGGGCCGTGGGGGACGCTGAAGCCTTGCCGTTCCCGGACAATTCGGCTGACGGCTATGTCATTTCCTATGGCATCCGCAATGTGACCGACATCCCCAAGGCCCTGCGCGAAGCTTATCGTGTCCTCAAGCCCGGTGGTCGTTTCTATTGTTTGGAGTTTTCCAAGCCCACCACTGGCGCGCTGGAAGCCTTTTATGACGCTTGGTCCTTCAAAGCGATCCCGCCGATTGGTAAGGCCGTGACTGGGGATGCAGAGCCCTATCAATATCTGGTGGAAAGCATCCGCCGCTTCCCAGACCAAGAGACCTTCGCCTCGATGATCCGTGAGGCTGGTTTCAACCGTGTCGAATATACTAATTTCTCCGGTGGCATTACCGCCTTGCACGGGGGCTGGAAGGTTTGATTGACGCGCTCATGCGGTTGATGCGGGCCGGTTGGACCTTAGGGCGCTATGATGCGATCCTGCCGCGAGAATATTATGACCTCCTACCTTTGCCCGCCCGCATTGTGGGGCGTGTGCTGCGACTGGGGTCACGCCACATCAGTGGCGACCCCGGCACGCGCATGGCAACAGCTTTGGAAAAGCTGGGCCCGGCTTGGATCAAATTTGGCCAGCTTCTAGCGACACGACCCGACATCGTCGGCGACAAAGCCGCTGAAGGCCTCTCGCGCCTCAAAGATCGACTGGAGCCTTTTTCGCAAACCATCGCTTTAGAAAGCCTCAATGCCGCATTCGGTGACAAGCGCGCAGCCCTGTTCCCAGATTTGGGTCCCGTAATTGCCGCAGCCTCCGTCGCCCAAGTCCATCAGATGACTTTTGCAGATGGGCGCAAAGTGGCGGTCAAATTGTTGCGGCCGGGCATTGAGAAGGAAATTGCTGCTGAAGGCAAAGCTATGGCGTTGGCTGCGAAGCTTGTCCAAGCCCTTGTCCCTAAATCCCGCCGCTTGGAGCCTGTCGCCTTTGTCGCTACCATTCGCACCGCGCTGGAGAAGGAGCTCGACTTGCGGCGCGAGGCCGGTGCGGGCGATGCCTTTGGCGAGATTGTCGCCGCTGATGGCTATTTGAAAGTGCCTAGCATTGACTGGGAGCGTACGGCGCGACGCGTCCTGACCACCTCCTGGGTTGAGGGTATACCTTTGACCAAGCCCGGTGCATTGGACGGCGCGGACCGGGCTAAGCTTGCTAACGCGGTTACTTGCGGCTTTCTGGCTGCGGCTTTGGACCACGGCGTGTTTCATGCTGACATGCATGAGGGCAACCTTATTTTGGGCGCAGACGGTGCGCTCTGGGCGGTGGACTTTGGCATTATGGGCCGGATCGGCATGGCTGAGCGCCGCTATCTCGCCGAAATCCTCTTCGCCTTCCTCCGTCGCGACTATCGCCGAGCCGCCGCTGTCCATATCGAAGCGGGCTATGTCTCTGCCGATCATGATGAGGGTGAGTTTGCTCATGCCCTGCGCTCGGTAGGGGAGCCGATTTGGGGTCGGCCAGCGCGTGAAGTCTCTATGGGTCGTGTGTTGACCCAACTTTTTGACGTGACGGAGCAATTTGGCATGCATATGCGACCTGAATTGGTGCTGTTGCAGAAGACGATGGTGCAAGTTGAGGGTGTTGCCCGCAACATCGACCCAGATCACGACATTTGGGAAGCCTCCCGCCCGGTGGTGGAGCGCTTCATGCACACGGAATTGGGCCCTGAAGGCGTCACCCGTCAAATGTTTGCCGATGTTTCCAACGCACTCACCACCGCGCGTAAGCTGCCCCAATTGGTCGCGCGCATGGAGAAGCTGGTGGAGCGGGCAGAGCGAGGCAGGCGCTAGGGGATAGGACTTCTCACACCCCCTCGCTTTAGGCTTGATTGATCTGCGCGCGCGGTTTAGCATTTTGTTATGACAAATCCTGCGCCTTCTAACGCCCCCGCCACCGATGCTTTCTGGATGCCGTTTACGGCCAACCGCCGCTTTAAGGCTGGACCACGATTGCTGGTCTCGGCTTCGGGCATGTTTTATCGCAGCCATGATGACCGCGAGATCCTCGATGGTACCGCGGGTCTGTGGACGGTCAATGCGGGTCATGGACGGCAAGAGATTGTCGATGCGGTGGCCCGCCAGATGGCGACGTTGGACTATGCGCCGACTTTCCAAATGGGCCATCCGATCGCCTTTGAATTTGCTGAGCGTTTGGCCAGCATAGCGCCGGATGGGTTTGACCGCGTCTTTTTCACCAATTCGGGTTCTGAAAGTGTCGAGACCGCGCTCAAAATCGCTTTGGGCTATCATTATGCCCGGGGCGATCATCGCCGGACCCGCTTGATCGGACGCGAGCGCGGCTATCATGGGACAAATTTTGGCGGCATTTCGGTGGGCGGAATTGTCACCAATCGCCGTGTCTTTGGTCCTGGCCTGCCAGGTGTAGACCATCTGCCCCATACTCATGGCTTGGCTGAGAATGTCTTCGCCCAAGGCCAACCGCCCCGAGGCGCGCATCTGGCCCAGGAATTGGACCGGATCGCTGCGCTGCACGGCCCTGAAACCATTGCTGCGGTGATTGTTGAGCCGGTTGCAGGCTCCACCGGGGTCTTGATCCCGCCCGTGGGCTATCTCGAAGAATTGCGCGCGGCTTGTGATCGGATCGGCTGTCTTTTGATCTTTGATGAGGTCATCACCGGCTATGGCCGTTTGGGCAAGGCCTTTGCCACCCAAGCCTTGGGCGTCCGGCCTGACCTTATTTGTACCGCCAAGGGCATCAATAATGGGGCTCTGCCCATGGGGGCCGTGTTTGCCCGCCGCGAGGTCCATGATGCCTATATGACGGGGCCGGAGAATATGATCGAGCTCTTCCACGGCTATACCTGCTCCGGCCATCCAGCTGCTTGCGCGGCCGGGCTTGCCACGATGGACATTATGGAGCGCGAAGGCTTGATGACGCGCGCGGCCGAGATCGGACCTTATTGGCAGAAGCGCTTGCATGAACTCAAAGGCGCACCCCATGTCATTGATATCCGTAATCTGGGCCTGATCGGCGGGATTGAGCTCAGCCCCCGCAACGGTGTCGTGGGTGCGCGCGGCTATGATGTTTTCACCAAAGCTTATGAAGCTGGTGCCCTGATCCGCGTCACGGGGGACATCATCGCCCTGTCGCCGCCGCTAATCATTGAAGAGAGCCATATTGATCGCCTGGTTGACACGATTGGTGAGGCCTTACACGCGGTTGATTAGAGGGTGGCTGCGGCCTTTGCGGGGGCTACCCTTGCCCCCCCAACACCTGTAGCCCCGCGCGGAAAGCCACCGGGGGTGCACCTTGTTGCCCGAAGGCAGAGGGGCCGGGGCGCGTGGTGTGCGCCAAAAAGGGTGGGCCAGATTAACGGACTGGCGCGGAATACGACGCAAACCATGCGCCCCGGCTGAATTAAGGCTGTGTGCTCGGGTGGGTCATGACGCCACGGGTGGTTCTGATTTCCCCCGCCTAGTTCGTAAAGGCCTTCAAAGAGTGGGTTTAAGAAACTCACTCAAGGCTACCCGCGAGGTTGGACCAAGCCTATTGAAAGACCTGACCTCCGGCTTCACACGGCAGTCGGGCTCGAGCACACCGGGCATAAGGACGAGCTAATCCTTATGAAAACACGAGGCAGCCACGTCCACCCCGATTAACCCCGCTTATCCATCCCCAACC
>CAMDDL010000058.1 GCA_945891505.1 Maricaulis salignorans
CGCCCGCATCCCGCTAAACCGCCTCGATGACGCAAGCAACCCACGAACACATCCTCATCATCGATTTCGGCTCTCAAGTGACCCAACTCATCGCACGGCGCGTGCGAGAGGCGGGTGTCTATTGCGAAGTCCATCCCTATAATCGCGCCCAAGCGGTGCTGGATGCAGGGTTTGATCCCAAAGCAATCATCTTATCCGGTGGGCCGGCCAGCGTGGGCGACGCGGGTTCACCCCGCGCACCGCAAGCCGTGTTTGAGTTGGGCGTGCCCATTCTAGCAATTTGCTATGGTCAACAGACCCTGGCGACCCAATTAGGCGGGGTGGTTGAAAGCGGCCATGCGGCTGAGTTTGGTCGCGCCGATGTTGAAATTCTGGCTCCCAGTGCTTTGTTCGAGGGCGTTTGGGAAATGGGTGGCCGCTATCCGGTTTGGATGAGCCATGGCGACCGGGTCACGCAATTGCCAGACGGCTTCAGCGTCAAAGCAACCAGTGAAAACGCGCCCTTTGCGGTGGCCACCGATGAGGCGCGCCGCTTCTACACCGTGATGTTCCACCCTGAAGTCGTGCATACGCCAGATGGAGCTAAGCTGATCCATAATTTCGTCCGCAAGATCGCAGGCCTGCGCGGTGATTGGACCATGGCAGCTTTCCGCGAAGAGGCCATTGCGCGCATCCGGGCGCAAGTGGGCACCAGCAAAGTCATTTGCGGCCTATCGGGTGGGGTTGATAGCTCTGTCGCCGCTGTGCTGATCCATGAGGCGATTGGCGATCAATTGACCTGCGTCTATGTCGACCATGGGCTCATGCGGGCAGGGGAAAGCGACCAAGTCGTTTCGCTTTTCCGCGATCATTACAATATCCCGCTCATCCATGCTGACGAAAGCGCACGGTTCTTAGGCGCACTCGCAGGGGTTAGCGATCCTGAAACCAAGCGCAAAACCATTGGCAAGCTCTTCATCGATGTGTTTGAAGAAAAGGCGCGCATGGTTGGGGGCGCTGGCTTCTTGGCGCAAGGCACGCTTTATCCAGACGTGATCGAGAGCGTCTCTTTCGATGGCGGCCCATCTGTCACGATCAAGAGCCACCACAATGTCGGCGGTCTACCCGAGCGGATGAATTTGAAATTGGTTGAGCCCTTGCGCGAATTGTTCAAGGATGAAGTGCGCGCATTGGGCCGGGAACTCGGCCTGAACGAAGCCTTTGTTGGCCGCCATCCATTCCCCGGGCCGGGCCTTGCCATCCGCATTCCTGGCGAGATCACGCAGGAGAAGGCCGATATATTGCGTAAGGCCGATGCCATCTATCTGGAAGAATTACGCATTAATGGCCTTTATGACACCATCTGGCAGGCATTCGCCGTGCTTTTGCCTGTCAAAACCGTGGGCGTCATGGGCGACCATCGCACCTATGACCACGTCTGCGCCTTGCGCGCAGTCACTTCAACCGACGGCATGACGGCAGACTTCTTCCCGTTTGACATGGCATTCTTGGGCCGGGTCGCGACCCGCATTGTCAATGAAGTCAAAGGCATCAACCGCGTGGTTTATGATGTGACGTCTAAACCACCGGGCACGATTGAGTGGGAGTAGGGCGCGTTAGCCGCTAATTCGCGACGTTTCAGTCCGCAATAATTTGGCAACTGCCACCACGGCCTGACACGATGCGGCAGGCTTCGCGCGCCACGCTGGACCCGAGCCCGGAGAAGCGGGCGCGATACCAAACGCCGTCTGAACGCTTCACGCTGCTGACTTCGCGGCTGGCAAAGGACGGGAAGTGGCGGGAGAATTGGGCCAGTGCGGCTTTGGCGTCGCCTTGGCTGCGGAACGCCCCGACTTGCACAATCGCATCACCACGGGCACGTCCGGCGATCAATTGCCGGTCATTTTCCTTCTTGGCGGCTAAAGCGCGCGCGGTTTGTTGACGTGTGCGCTCCTCCCGCTCCGCTGTAGCCTTTGTGCGGGCATCAGCTATGACACGCTCAGCGGCGCGCTTTTCATTGGCCTGTTTCACCATTTGGGAACGTGCGTCCTGTAGGCGAATTTGCTCTTCAGCGACTGCGGCAACTTCAACCATTTTAGAGTTTTGAGCGCTCGGTTCTGCAGGTGCCCCAGTGTCCATCGCTGGGCGGAGTGCGGCGGTTTGCACCACGGATGATGCAAAATAGTGCGCGGTGGCGCGCGGTAGACTTGGCATTTTGGTAGTGGTGACTGGTTGCGCGCTCACGGCCTCAGCCTGATCTTCATCGTCGTCCTGCGATGGGTCGAGGGAAGCTGTTTGCACGACACCCGTAGCCAAACGGGAAGATTGATTGAGCCGTGCTGTTGCATCAGCCATTAATACAGAAGGCCTGCCTTGGTCGAACCCACGGGTCCGTTCAGTCCGCACAAGCGCCAAATTGGTCGCCCCCGTTGGCTGCATGGCCTTGCCAGCGATCGACATCACCAGCGCCTCTGCATCCGCACCATCGCGGGGGTCTTTGAAGCTAAATTGGTAGGGTGTGGCTTGGTTGGCGACCAGACTTGCGACAGTTCCCAATTCTTTGAAGGCAGACTCTGTCAGCAATTCAACAAAGTCATCCCGCGAGAAGCGTGTCCGACCACCCAAAACAACGGTCACGATACGCCGCCCGTTGCGTTCGGTCGTGGCGGCTAAGTTGAAGCCAGAGCTGCGTGTGAAGCCCGTCTTTAGACCATCCATGCCTTCCATACGAGCCATCAAATGGTTGTGGTTTTTGCTGACTTTGCCATTGAAAACCATTTGGGGGGTCGAGAACCAATGGTATTGATCGGGAAAGTCGCGGCGAATGGCGATGGCTAGACGGGCAAGATCTTCGGCGGTCGTCAATTGGCGGTCACTTGGCAGGCCAGAAGCATTGGCGAAGGTTGTATTGACCATGCCGAGGTCGCGGGCCTTAGCGGTCATCATCACCGCAAAATTAGCCTCTGATCCGCCCAGGGTCTCTGCGACCGCTGCGGCAACATCATTTGCTGAGCGAACAACCAAAGCTTCAACGGCCGTTTGAACCGAAATCGAATTGCCCGCCGCGATCCCTAATTTGGTTGGCGCTTGGCCACTGGCATAACGGGAGAAAACGATCTGGTCATTCCAAGAGAGTTTGCCCGATTGCAACGCATCAAACAAAAGATAGAGCGTCATGACTTTGGTGATCGATGCAGGACGCCGCAGGGCTTGCGCGTTCTCTTCAAAGATCACTTCATGGGTATCTGCGTCCACAACGATCTGGGCAAATCTTTGGTTCGCTTGGGCCGTTGCAGAGGTAGATGCCAACGACACCGCTGCCACCATTGCCGATGCAGTAAATAGCCTGAGCGAAAAAACGTGACTTGCCATGTTGGTCTCCGAGCACATGAGGCTAGCCTAGGAACCTTATGGTTTACTTAGGCTTAACGCAGCAGACCAACGCAAGGCTGGACTAAGTTTTTGGGGCGGGCACATTGAAAGCCGCCGCTTTTTTGAGCATTCTTTTGATCTTTTTGAGCATTCTTTTGATCCATGTCAATTAAACTCTCCCACACGAACCTGTCATCCTAGCCATTGCAGCCAATGGCACCTCCCCAAGAGGAGCAAAGTTCCTGGGTTTCCGGTCGGCAATAGGCTTGGGCGCAAACCGCCGTTAGACGGCGTTAATCGCCAAAAATTTGCGCAAAAGCGATGCAATCTGCTCAAGAAACGCTTGACGCTGCAAGTGCGAAGGTGCATGCTGCAACTGCGAGATAGGGCGGTGTAGGGCTAAACGCTGCCTTTAGCCGTACTGTGTTCTTTATCGCGGAGAGACACGATGACGACTACAAAGAAACGTGCTGCGAGGCCTAGCGTGTCTAAACAAGCGGTGGCTGAAACCTCCCCATCTGTAATTTCAGAAACTGTAAGCATCCCCGAACCCATCCAAGAGGAGAGACTGACCATGTCCGACAAGATCGAATCCGTGATCACCCCAACTGCCGAAGCTTTCCAGGCCGGTTATGAAAAACTGCAAGCCAGCTTTGGCGATGCCGCAGTGCACGCCAAGGCGAATATGGAAGCTATGACCGCTTCGGCAAAGATTGCCGCTGAAGGCATGAAGCAAGCTTCTGAAATCTCCATGGCCTATCTTCAGTCTTCTGCCGCACTTGCGACTGAAACCGCCAAGTCGTTGGGCGGCGTAAAATCGTTGCAGGAAGCCGTCGAAATTCAAGCTGACTATGCAAAATCAGCCATGAGCACCTATTTCGCAGAATTCACCAAAGTGTCTGACGTGATGCTGGGTGCCATGAAAGAATCCGTCAAGCCAATAAGTGAGCGCACCAGCGCTGCTTGGTCTTCGATTCAATCTGCCCGCTAAGCGGATAGCCTCCAGAATTAAAAGGGTCCGAGCATGCCTCGGGCCCTTTTTTGTGCCTTAATGACCGCGAGCCTAGGGCTGCTGCGATCTTATCCAGACCTTGCACATGTTTTAGGCTTCCAGAACGTCGCGAAGCACTTATCTATAAAGAATGATTGAGTTTCCCGAAGAAGCCCAAACATAGTGTCTGCAAGCGCAGACGTCATGAAATGGTTGATCAGATGAGCGACGAACGCGGTGACGATATGGACGATGATGGTTTTGGCACCGATGGGGACATCCCTGGTGGCGGCCGCAATACGGCTGTTGTTGCGCGTGCGAAACCAAAGACTAAAAAGCCATCCCTCTATCGGGTGTTGGTTTTGAATGATGACTACACGCCAATGGAGTTTGTGGTTTATGTTTTAGAGCGCTTCTTCAACAAAACCCGTGAGGGTGCGACCCGTATCATGTTGCATGTTCATCAATCAGGGGTCGGTGTCTGTGGCATTTATTCCTACGAAGTTGCTGAGACCAAGGTTGCCCAAGTCCTAGATTTGGCGCGACGCAATCAACATCCCCTGCAATGTACCATGGAAAAGGAGTAGAACGTGCCCTCATTCTCCCGCGGCCTAGAACAATCGCTCCACCGTGCTATCGCTTTCGCTAATGAGCATAAGCATGAATATGCAACCCTCGAACATTTGCTGGTCGCCCTGATTGAGGATGAAGACGCCGCCCACGTGCTCAAAGCCTGTAATGTCGACCTAGCTCGCCTCAAAACAGATTTGAACGGCTACATCGATGGCGAACTTAAGAATTTGATCGTCTCGGGGGAGAGCGAAGCGCGGCCGACGGCTGGCTTCCAACGCGTAATTCAGCGCGCAGTCATCCATGTCGAAAGTTCAGGTCGTACCGAAGTAACCGGGGCCAATGTGTTGGTTGCCTTGTTCTCGGAACGTGAGAGCCACGCGGCTTACTTCCTGCAAGAACAGGACATGACCCGCTATGATGCGGTGAACTTCATCTCCCATGGCGTGGCTAAGCGCCCTGGCATGACGGAGCAGAAGCGCGTCAAAGGGGCTTCTGAAGAGCGCCAAGAAGAGACCGCGACCACGAAGGAAAAGCCAAGCACGGGTGAAGCCTTGGCTACCTATTGCGTCGACTTGAATGAAAAGTCGCGCAAAGGTCGGGTCGATCCTTTGATAGGTCGCGTCGACGAAGTTGAGCGCGCCATCCAAATCCTGTGTCGTCGCCAGAAGAACAATCCGCTGTTGGTTGGTGATCCCGGCGTGGGCAAAACCGCGATTGCAGAAGGTTTGGCGCGACGCATCGTTGAAGGCGATGTGCCAGATATTCTTTTAGAATCGACCATCTTCTCGCTCGATATGGGCGCGCTTCTGGCTGGCACGCGCTATCGCGGTGACTTTGAAGAGCGCTTGAAGCAAGTGGTGAAGGAATTGGAAGCCCATCCCAACGCCATTCTCTTCATCGACGAAATTCACACCGTCATCGGGGCAGGTGCCACCAGTGGTGGGGCGATGGATGCTTCAAACCTTCTTAAGCCCGCGCTTCAGTCTGGGACCATGCGCTGTATGGGTTCGACCACCTATAAGGAATATCGTCAGCATTTTGAGAAGGATCGTGCTTTGGTGCGTCGCTTCCAAAAGATTGACGTGGTCGAGCCTTCGATCCCCGATACCGTGAAAATCCTTTTGGGCCTCAAGTCGGCTTACGAAGAACATCACAAAGTGCGCTATACCGCCGAGGCCATCAAAGCTGCGGTGGAATTGTCGGCCAAATATATTGGCGACCGCAAATTGCCCGACAAAGCGATCGATGTGATCGACGAAACCGGCGCAAGCCAAATGTTGCTGCCCGAAAGCAAGCGGAAAAAGACGATTGGCGTCAAGGAGATCGAGGCAGTTGTTGCCAAGATTGCCCGCATTCCGTCGAAGTCTGTCACCAAGTCTGACACCGAAGCCCTACGCACCTTAGAAACCGATTTGCGTCGGGTGGTGTTCGGTCAAGATCCGGCTTTGACGGCCTTGGCTGCGTCGATCAAGCTAGCCCGCGCAGGTCTACGCGATCCCAACAAGCCCATCGGCTCTTACCTGTTCTCTGGCCCTACGGGGGTTGGTAAGACAGAAGCAGCCAAGCAATTGGCCAACACGATGGGCGTCGAAATGCTGCGGTTTGACATGTCCGAATATATGGAACGTCACTCGGTCAGCCGTTTGATTGGCGCCCCTCCAGGCTATGTTGGCTTTGACCAAGGCGGCCTTTTGACTGATGGCATCGACCAGCACCCCCATTGCGTCTTGTTGTTGGATGAAATCGAAAAGGCCCACCCAGACCTCTACAACATCTTGTTGCAAGTCATGGATCACGGCTCGTTGACTGATGCCAATGGCAAGAAGGTCGACTTCCGCAATGTGGTTGTGATTATGACGACTAATGCGGGGGCTTCCGATGCCGCGAAGGACGGCATTGGGTTTGGACGCGGTAAGAAGGATGATGAAGAGAGCGAAGCGATCAAACGCTTGTTCACCCCTGAATTCCGCAACCGGCTTGACGCGGTCATTCACTTCAAGGCGCTGACGCCAGAGATTGTTGCCAATGTGGTCGATAAGTTCGTCCTACAATTGGAAGCACAATTGGCTGATCGTCAGGTGGAGATTGAATTGACCGATGCAGCCCGCAGCTGGCTGGCCGTTCGCGGCTATGATCCTGCCATGGGTGCCCGTCCGCTTGGACGCTTGATCCAAGAGCATATTAAGAAGCCGCTGGCGGACGAATTGCTGTTTGGCAAGTTGAAGAAGGGTGGTCTTGTGCGCGTCGACGTTGATAGCGAGCAGGCAGAACAACTCACCTTCTTCTTCGAACCAGCACTGCCCAAGCCTGGCAAAAAAGGTGCTGCTCAGCCAGAAGCTGAGGACGCTGATTCAGGCAACTAAAGCGCTGGCGTTAGGCCTGTGAACCAACTTCGGCCGCAAGGAAGGCTTCCAATGCTTTTGTTGCGGCCGTAGGTCCGTGGCGCAGCTTCTCATTCAGCCAAATGCGCTCTTGCCCGTCAACGCGGCTGGGTGTGCCACCGGCGAACAAGAGATGGTTGCCGATTCCCTGCGCAAATAAGGTTGCCCAGCTTGGATCTTTTTGACTGTCGGCGACGGCTTGGTCGAGCGCACACAACATGTTTGCCTCAACACGGTCCACCGCGATGCCAGACTGGCTGGCGGGGCCCATCACCATAGACCGGATCAGATTGACCTCATGTGCTTCGATGGTCTTGTCTGCCAAGACACTGGCTTGCACCGCCTGCCAAGCAAACGTCCGTAGGTTCGCTGGATAGACATTGGCGCGGGCAAATAGGGCCGACAGGACCCGCATTTCCGTGGCGTCTAACACCATGCCATCGGCCGCAAAGGCATCAATCAGCACTTGGGCATCGGCCTCTGTCACGCCCAAAGCGGCGAGGCGCTCGTTGTAGGTGGGTTCAGCAGGAACATCCCGCAGCGCATCAAATGCCAGCGCGTCAAGTGTGCGCTTTATCGCGCGACACCAATTGGGATTGAGCTCTTCTTCGCGGTAATGCGGTACCTCACGCGTCAAGGCGTAATAGTCGGTCATCGCTTCGACAAAGAGGTCTGCCCAACCTGCATCGCCTGAAGGTCGCCTGCCCGAGCGGTGGATGGCGATTAAGGTCTGCGCTTCGGCCTGCTGGATCACGCCGTCCTTCATCATGGCAGCCCGAAGCGCTGCTACGCCAGACGCATTGTCTGTGTGTGTTTCGATGTCGGCCAACGCACGACTTACCCAACTCGCCATAACTAAAACTCCTGCGACAGGTGCTATATGGCACGGGTGTCGTTACAATTACCTAAATGCGCTAGGTCATTGGCAGAGTGAGGCTTAAATCAAGTTCTCTAAGGCCGACATGGCTTTACCACTCGTTTGGACAATCGTGATTTTTTGCCAGACTTTTTGCGATAGATTGGTTGCCAATTGCTCGATGTCTGAAGCCGCCTCGATCACATCGGGATCATTGAAGTCCTGCGCATAGAGCGCGGCGAGCTTGCCAGAAAGCGATAACATCTCAGAGCAATAATTGAGATAACGCACCAATTCGAACAGGGAGAGCTTATGATCTGGGCTTGCTTTGGTGCGCTTGGCCCCAAACATGACGGGGTCTTTGGTCAATTGGTGCATGTCGATGACATGGATGATGGAGCGCAACTCATGCAGAGCGCCCATGGCGTTGTGGCGCTTCAGCCGGGCTTCAAGGCTGGTTAGCGAGAAGACCCCCGCACCAACCACCAAGAGAAGATTGACCGCTGATTCAAGCGCCGAGACGAGGGACAGCACTTCGGTCTCGCCCGACTTAAAACCGATGGTGTGGATGCCGTAAGCAGCAAAACCCGCACCTGCGGCCAAAACCAAGCCAACGCCAGCCCTGATCCAAATCATGGGCTTAGCAAGCTCTGTGACGCGGGTCTGGGTATCGGTCGCCAAAAGCGCAAGCTCGGCACACACGTTTCCGAGGCCGGCTTTGGGAAAGCGCTCCCCAATGCGCAGGCGCAGCTTCTCAAGCGTTTGTAAAACCAGTTGCGCGTCAATGGTGCGGTAAGCCATCAGGCAGGGGGCCTAAAAGGCCGCTAGGATGGCTGCCTGATGCGAGATGAGGTCTTCTTCAGACGCTTTGCCAGCCTGCCCATGCCCGATAAGGCCGACCCCTTCTTGCCTGGGTATCAGGTGGAAATGTAGGTGAAAGACAGTTTGCCCACCCGCGGCCCCATTAAACTGAAGCACGGTTAGGCCTTCGGCTTGAAAGGCTTTCTGGACCGCGCGCGCGACTTTCTGCACGCTCGCCATATAGGGCCCAAGTGCATCCGATGGCAGGGTCAACAGATTGGTTGCCGCAACCTTTGGGATCACCAAAGTATGACCCGGCCCTTGGGGAAAAATATCCAGAAAGGCCAGACAAACCTCATCCTCATAGACTTTCAAGCAAGGCATTTCGCCGCGCAAAATCTTCGCGAAGATGTTTTGGGGATCATAGGGTGTCGATAAATGCATGGGAATGGCCTTTCCCTAAACTCTTCGCGTGATTCCAATCAAATCCGAAATGGACCAATCGCGATGTGGCCGGCCAATCTTAGTTTCGGCGAACGACTTCGCGCCCTGCTAAGATATCGACCGCGGCCTGAATGCGACTAAGCCGATCGCGCTCTGCCGCGGCGGCTTCAATCCAGCTCACAAAGTCATGGCGGTGGCTGGGGGCAAGCCAGCTAAACGTCTGCCGAGCCAGCTCATCGCCAGCGAGCGCCGTTTCGAAATCTTGGTGACATTCTCCCATTTTTGCTCACGATCTTTGTCATTATTTTTTTAAAGTAAGCAAAGCTAACATGCGTCGATAGTTTGGGAAGCAAAACAAAAGTAAAACCTAGGGTCTATCCACCTGTTGAACGACGTGCCGGAAGGGCGTTCTTTCTTTGAGCCAATGGGTATCGTCGGCAATCGAGGCGCGCTCATGCTTCAAATAGTCCGCAATGGCTGAGCGCAGGCCACGATCAGCGATCCAGCTTCCTTGCCAAGTCGAGACGGGGACATAGCCGCGCGCCAGTTTGTGGCCACCTTGTGCGCCTGCTTCAACACGGGCTAGGCCGCGTTCGATGGCCTCATCAATCGCTTGGTAATAGCACAGCTCAAAATGGAGAAAGGGGCGGTCCTCGAGGCGTCCCCACCAGCGGCCAAAGATCGTATCCGAGCCCAAGAAGTTCAGGGCTGAAGCGATAAAGCGGTCACCGTCCTTGGCCAGTATCAGCACCAGCCGATCCGCCATGCGTTCGCCAAGCAGCGAGAAGAAACGGCGGTTCAGATAGGGTGTGCCCCATTTGCGCGCGCCGGTATCCTGATAACATTCAAAGAAGTGATCCCAATGCACTTCCAAGATTTCTGAACCAGTAAGGCGTACAATCTCAATGCCTTCTTTGGCTTTAGCGCGCTCTTTGCGCAAATTCTTGCGCTTGTCTGAGGAGAGCTCAGCGAGAAAATCATCAAAGCTCTGATAGCCCGGATTGAAGAAGTGAAACTGGCGATCTTCGCGCAACAGCCACTTGCAAGAGTCCAAAGCGGCTAGGTCTTCATCCTTAGCAAAATTCACTTGCACGGTTGCAAGCCCACTTTGGGCACCAATTTGCTCAAGCGCAGAGATTAGTGCGACCCGGATCAGGCCTGCATCTTCGTCCGGCTTCACCAGAAGCCTGCGGCCGGGGACAGGGGTAAAAGGTACCGCGCTGGTCAGTTTGGGGTACCAGCGCCCGCCGGCGCGCTGCCACGCCTCGGCAAAATTATGGTCGAAAATATATTCGCCTTGCGAATGCGATTTAAGCCACAGCGGTACTAGGCCAACTGCTTGCTGCGCGCCATCTAAACACAATAAATGCCGTCCGCCCCAGCCGGTAAAGCTGGTGGCACAGCCGCTTTCTTCCAACGCTTGCAGAAAATCCCAAGACAGGAAGGGATCAAACGGAAGGCCCACAGGATTGGCCAAACCATCCCAAGTCTCGCGCGCCACGTCTGCGATTGAATTCACGATCTTGATCGTAAACTCCGGCTCGCTGGTAGGGGACTCAGTCTCTTGTGTCATGATGACCTTTAGCTAGTCGAGGAAGATGGCGGTGCAAAGGCCAATTACTGTGTGATCCAAGCGAATACCATCGACTTTTGGTGATTGAGGCCTAGACTGTTCAAATGCCTTTTGCTTCCTCCCACGACATAGTTCAGATCATCCAACTGTCCATTGCACCAGTCTTCCTGATCGCAGGCATTGGGACCTTGCTAAACGTTTTGACATCGCGCTTGGCCCGCGTGGTTGACCGGGGCCGCGCCATTGAACTTGACCTTGATTCACCGAAGGGTTCGGGACAGCACACCAACCGACATTTGGCGGAGCTTAGGGTTCTCGATCAGCGCATGAATTGGATTCACAATGCCATCATGTTGTCGACAACGGCGATCCTCTTGGTCTGCTTGTTGATTGTCGCTTTGTTTTCGGTGGAGCTGATCACGATTGATCTGTCGCGCGTCGTAGCAATTTTGTTCATTGCCACCATGGCCTCGCTCATCGGCGGGCTGATCTCGTTCTTGATTGAGATATCCTATGCCCGAAAGTCCCTGCGGGTGCGGGCAGAATTACTGGCCAGCAGGGCACCCCATCACTGAGGCACGCTGCTGGCCAGTATCAGCTTAGGCAGAGGCGATTTCGAACACGCCGTCAACTTCTACGGCAAAACCCATCGGCAGATTGGCAACGCCAACGGCAGAGCGGGCGTGCTTGCCCGCGTCACCTAAGACTTCAACCATCAGGTCCGAACAGCCGTTCATCACTTGCGGGATGGGATTGAAGTCTGGCGTTACATTCACAAAGCCGTTGAGCTTCACCACTTGAACCAGCCGGTCCAAGTCACCGTCACAGGCGGCCTTCAATTGCGCAAGCAAGTTAAGGCCACAGACACGGGCAGCAGCTTGACCCTGCTCCAAGGTCAGATCGCCACCCAGCCGACCCAAATGATCGCCATCGGCCGCGCGCGAGACTTGGCCCGAGATATGGACCAAGCCGCCCACGCGGGTAAACGGCACATAGCTGGCAACCGGCGTAGGTGGGTTTGGCAATGTGATGCCGAGTTCCTGCAAGCGGGCTTCAATGCGAGACATCGTAAGTCCTTAATCGATTAAGCGAATAACATGCTGACGGTTTCAGCCACGCATGCAGGGCGCGCTTCACCTTCGATTTCAATCGTCACTTCGCTGGTCAGCATCAGGCCGCCCGACTTAGGCTCCACGCTCAACAGCTTTTGGACGGCGCGGACTTTCGAGCCAACGCGGACCATATTGGTGAAGCGGACTTTGTTAAGGCCATAATTGATGCCGCGGCTGACGCCTTCGACTTTCAAGATGTCTTTGCCCAAAAATGGAATCAACGACAGAGTCAAAAATCCATGAGCAATCGGGCCACCCATTTCGGCGGTGGCGCGGGGCACATCGACATGGATCCATTGATGATCGCCAGTTGCGTCGGCAAACAGATTGACGCGATCTTGATCGATCAGCAGCCAGTCTGACGCGCCAACTTCTTGGCCGGCAAGGTCTACAATCGTGGCAAATGTGGTGGTCTTGGTCATGCTAAGGGCTCCCTCATATTGATTATAGGGGGCAGGTCTAACGCGCCCGTGGGGCCATGTCGAGGTGGGGATTTGAATTGATGCAAGTCGATAGGATTGAACATTGGGACGGCCCACGCTGTATTGCGCAGGCAGATGATTTGGCGGCCTTCTTGGATGTGGTACTGCCCGATGACTGGTCGAACTTTGCTGAGAAACTGGCAGGGCGGCGCAGCCTTTCCGCTCATGTTGCTTTGAACATTGATGGCAAGTTGATCGGCCTCAAGCTGGGTTATGAGCGTAATCGCGGCGTGTTTAACTCTTGGATGGGCGGCGTCGCGCCAGAAGCACGCGGGCAGGGCATCGCCGCAGCTTTGATGGCCGCCCAACATGCTTGGGCCAAGGAAGCAGGCTTTCGCGGGTTAGAGACCGCCACCCGCCAACCCAACCAAGCCATGGCCATCCTCAATCTCAAGGCCGGCTTTGTGGTCGCAGGCCTTGATGTAACGCCGGGCGAGCCGACAAAGATTTTGTTTTATAAGGGGTTGTGAGGGGGAGAAGCCCCTTCACCGGCTTTGCGCTGTCACCCGGGAGGGCGTCAGCCGAGTCCGTGACCTTGTGCCGCTAAGACCTTGGGGGTCCCCGCTCTGCGCTTACGCATGGCGATGTTGGAGCGCGTGAGCCACTAGCTGCGCATCTGGACGCGCTGCCATGCGCAGCTCGTGCTGCGCGGTCCTTTGGAGGGGACAGATAAAAACTTATCCCCCACTCATCAAACCTCCCCTAACCTAAGCCCATCTCCGACGAGAGGGCGTTGTTGCTGCAGCGGCGACACCGGTTGGGGATGGGTAAGCGGGGTTAATCGGGGCAGACGTGGCTGCCTCGTGTTTTCATAAGGATTAGCCGTCCTTATGCCCGGTGTGCTCGAGACCGACTGCCGTGTGAAGCTGGAGGTCAAGTCTTTCAATAGGCTTGGTCCAACCTCGCGGGTAGCCTCAAGTGTGTTTAGGCCTTTACGTACTAGGCGGGGGAAATGTCACCAC
>CAMDDL010000059.1 GCA_945891505.1 Maricaulis salignorans
AAGTCGGCACCTTGGTCAATCGCGAGTTGATAGGCGGCCAAAGTATGCTCCGGCCGCAAGCCAGACGCGCCACGGTGGGCGATTATAATTGGCTTGGTCAAGGCGGAACCTCCTTTTGCTTGGCGGGTATCGACAGGGCCTGTTTGGCCAGTGGCGCAGGCCGAAACCAGACCTGCACCAAGGGCGGAACCCATCCCCAACAACAGATTGCGACGACCTAGATATACGTTAGAAACCACGATCTAATTCCCTTGCGATAATCACGCGCATGACCTCATTGGTGCCTTCAAGGATTTGATGCACCCGCAGATCCCGAACAATGCGTTCCACTTCGTAGTCTTTGAGATAGCCGTAACCGCCATGGATCTGCAGCGCCTGATTTGCAACATGAAAGCCTATATCTGTGACAAACCGTTTCGCCATAGCGCATAATTTTGTCGCTTCAGGGCTTTTGGCATCCAAGGCCGCAGCTGCATGGCGCAGGAAGACACGCGCAGCCTCTAGCTCGGTCGCCATATCGGCCAGCTTGAATTGTGTGGTTTGAAAGTTCCACAGCGCTTGGCCAAATTGTTTGCGGTCGCGCGAATAAGCAAAGGCCCGTTCAATCGCATCGGTTGCGCCGCCCAACGAACACGCAGCAATGTTGAGCCGGCCACCATCCAAGCCTTTCATGGCAAAGGTAAAGCCTTGGCCTTCCTCACCCAAACGATTGGCAACCGGAACACGGCAATCTTCGAAAATCACTTGTGCGGTGGGCTGGGCTTGCCAGCCCATCTTCTTCTCATTTTTGCCAAATGACAGACCCGGCGCATCTTTCGGTACCAAGAGCGTCGAGATACCGCGCGGGCCTGCTTCGCCCGTTCGGACCATCACAACATAGAGGTCTGAGAAGCCAGCCCCAGAGATAAAGGCCTTGGTGCCGTTGACGATATACTCATCCCCGTCGCGACGGGCGGTGGTCGATAAAGATGCGGCATCAGAGCCCGCGCCGGGCTCTGTCAAACAATAGCTGGCAATCATGTCCATGCTGGTTAGAGCCGGAAGAAATCTCTGCCGCTGTTCTTCGGAGCCGAATGTATCAATCATCCAGCTGGCCATATTGTGGATGGAGAGGAAAGCCGAGTGGGAGACATCGCCGCGAGATAATTCCTCAAATATGATCGCCGCATCCAAGCGGGTGAGGCCAGAGCCGCCCATATCGTCGCGCACATAGATCCCAGCAAATCCCAGTTCTGCCAAAGCGCGCAAGGTGTCGCGGTCAAGGGTTCCCGCCTCTTCCCACGCCATTGCATGGGGGGCGAGCGACTCCTTTGCAAAGCGGCGAGCCGTTGAAATGATGAGGTTTTGGTCTTCAGTCGTGTCGTAGGCCATAGCGCGTGAATCCTGTGATGTTGGGCAGCGTAGCCGTTTCGCAATTATGGCGCTACACATACTTCCATGACGACACATCTACCCTCCGCCGCCTTCCCTGCCACCCGTATGCGCCGCAATCGTTTGACCGATTGGCGACGTAGGCTGACCCGTGAAACCCAATTAAGCGTCAATGACCTAATCTTGGCGATGGTGGTTCACGACGGCACCGAAAGTCGTTTTCCAGTTGCTTCTATGCCCGGCACCTTCCGCTATAGCCGCACCGAGGCGGTTGCGGTGGCCCAAGAGGCTGAAAGCCTCGGCATCCCGATGATTGCGGTCTTTCCGTTTATCGATCCAGCGCTGAAAAACGGAGAAGGAACTGAGGCTTTTAATCCTAAAGGTTTGGTACCCGAGGTGATCGCCGCCATGAAGGCAGCGGCCCCCAATGTTGGGCTGATGACCGATGTGGCACTCGACCCCTTTACAGATCATGGCCATGACGGTCTGATCGACGACGCTGGCACCATGCTGAATGACCCCACGATTGAGGCTTTGGTTAGACAGGCCGTCCTTGAAGCGCAGTCGGGTGCCGATGTCGTCGCCCCATCGGATATGACGGACGGGCGGATTGGGGCCATTCGGGCGGGCCTCGATGCTTCAGGCTTTCATGATGTAGCCATCATGTCTTATGCGGCAAAATATGCATCAGCCTTTTACGGTCCTTACCGCGATGCCATCGGCTCTAAAGGCGCACTAAAGGGCGACAAAAAGACCTATCAAATGGACCCCGGCAATAGCGATGAAGCCTTGCGCGAAGTTGCCCTCGATATCGCCGAAGGTGCTGACATGGTGATGGTTAAGCCGGGCATGCCCTATTTGGATATTGTGCGCCGCGTCAAAGAAAGCTTTGGCGTGCCAACCTATGCGTTCCAAGTTTCAGGCGAATACGCGATGATGGAAGCAGCCATCGCCAACGGCTGGCTAGACGGTGAGCGCGTACGGCTGGAGGCCTTGTCATGCTTTAAGCGGGCGGGCGCAGACGGCATCATCACTTATTGGGCGATGGAAGCGGCCAAGCGGCTGCGCTAGGCCTTAGCCTTAGCGCCGCTTTGCTTTGGGTGCAGCTTTTTTAGGCGCAGCTGGCTTTGCTTTTGCGGCAGGTGCTGGCGGAACTTCTGCAGGGCCTAAAACCAAAAGCTCTGGCCGACGCTTATTTGAGACATCCGGCAAAGGCACCATCGAAATCTGATAAAACGGCTCCTTAGCGCCGCCCGAAAAAGCGACCGAAGCCGTTGAGCCGAAATCATCGCTACGCCGTACTAGCTTTTCATTTTTCAAGCATTTTGCGACTTCATCAGAAAAATCCGCTAGGGACTGTGCAACTGCTGCTTCATCGGCCTCATCGACCACGGGCGCGCCATAGCATGCCAAGGAGATCGAGGCATTATAGACAAACCGACAGTCGGTTAGGCCTTCCAGCGGCTTCACCACTGTCACAGGCCGGTTTTCGACCGTGGAAACCCCTTGGCTGTTGCGCACGCGCGTCGGGCGGGTCTCAGTTGCCACTAAGGATTTAAATGCGAGCGGCCGGTCCAATGTGGCCAGCTCAATTTTTGCAACTCCATCGCACAAGACCGTCGGCTTAAAAGGCGCTGGAGTCTCAGCGATAGCTGCCATCATCAAAAGGGAAAACATCAATCGGGCTTTCTTAAAGAAGTGAAACGTTTAGCCAAGCTGGAAGTATCAAGACGGCCACCCCCATCGGCTTGGATTTCGGCATAATAGCCATCGACCATTTGGGTCAAGGCAAGATCGAGCCCTTTAGATTGGGCAGCTTCTAATACAATCCGCAAATCCTTGCGCATCCAATCGACCGCAAAGCCAAAATCATAGCGATCTTCTACCATGGTCGCCCAGCGGTTTTCCATCTGCCATGAGCCTGCGGCACCTTTCGAAATGGCGGCAAGGACGGCGTCTGTATCGAGCTCTTGTACTTTGGCAAAGGAAACCGCCTCAGCAAGGCCTTGGACGACCCCTGCGATCGCGATTTGATTGACCATCTTGGCCAGTTGGCCTGCGCCCGCCTCACCGATCCGGACAATATTGCCACAATAGGCAGACAACACGGGCTTCGCGCGCTCAAAAACCGCTTCGCTGGCACCGCACATCGCGGTAAGTCGGCCATTGATCGCGCCAGCCTGACCACCAGAAACCGGAGCGTCCAGCCAGTCTAGCCCCGCAGTAGCAGCAGCCAACGCCAATTCTTTCGATAGAGCAGCAGAGGTCGTGGTGTGGTCAATATAGACAGCGCCGGGCTTCATTGCGGCAAAGGCTGCGAGCGCGACAGCGCGCGCATCAGGATCATCGCCAACACAGGCCATCACAAAGTCTGCACCAGCAACCGCCTGCGCAATCGTTTCGGAGACTTCACCGGGATTAGACTGCGCCCAAGCTTCCGCTTTCGCATGTGTACGATTCCAAACGCGCACCTGATGGCCATTTTTGACCAGCCAACCAGCCATAGGGCCACCCATGACCCCCAACCCTAAGAAAGCCAGTGTCGGCTGGCTCATGACTTTGCCAAGGCCGCAGTGGAACCAAATTGTCCGCGGAAATAGGCCAAGCCTTGGCCCTCATGGCTTTGATAAGCCATTGTTTGCCCAATCAGGATCAAATGATCCCCTGCTTCAATGCGTTGCACGACTTTGGTGTCGAAGGCCGCAATGGTGCCGGGCAGAACTGGGGACCCGGTCTCCAAGGCTTCATACTCACCCACCGCCAGTTTTTGATCACCCTTACCGGCAAAGCGCATGGCCATCTCGCCTTGGCTGTCTGCCAAGATATTGATCGCATAAGCATCACACTTTGAGAACAGGGCAAACGAGTCAGACTTATTGCCCAGACACCACAATACGAGAGGTGGCTCCAGCGACACCGACGTAAAGCTATTGACTGTTAAGCCGTGGCCATTTCCGTTTGAATCCAAGGTGGTCACGATTGTGACGCCCGTGGCAAAGCTGCCTAGGGCAGAGCGATAGTCTTTTAGGTCAAATGTCATTTGTTCATTCCTGCAAACCTGCTCTTAACCGACATCGTGCATACTTCTCAACACTATCACTGTGAGAAGCACATCATGGCATCCAATCGGCCCATAATTATTAAAAAAGTCAAAAAGATAGCCGGTGGACACCATGGTGGCGCTTGGAAAGTGGCTTATGCTGACTTTGTGACTGCTATGATGGCCTTCTTCTTGTTGATGTGGTTGATCAACACCTCCTCGCCCGAGCAAAAGCGCGGGATTGCAGATTACTTTGCACCCGCAAGTGTGTCTGCCTCGACCTCTGGTTCTGGCGGGATTCTGGGCGGTACGGCCTTGGGCGAAGTCGGCGCGATGCAAAAAGGGGCAACTCCTATTTTTGAATCCGCTGCCCCTGCGAGCGAACCCTCCAGCCAAACGGGTGAGAGCAGTGGGCAAGGTGCTGCCGACGCAGCGGATAAAGCCGCTGAAGATGCCATCGCCAAACGCGAAGCCGCCGAATTCCAACAAGCTGAGATGAGCTTGCGGCAAGCGCTGCAGGACATGCCAGAACTGGCTGAGATGTCGCGCAACATCATCGTGGATCAAACGCCAGAGGGCTTGCGTATTCAATTGGTTGACCAGGAAGGCCGCCCCATGTTTGAGCCGGGCTCGACGGTGCCGAATGATCGCGCGCGTCTGATCCTGCAAGCTGCAGCACGTATCGTCGAGACATTGCCCAATCGCGTCAGTATCTCAGGCCATACCGATGCAGCACCAAATCCTGATCCGCGCAATTCCAACTGGGACCTGTCCTCCGCCCGGGCGAATTCCGCACGCCGCGTTTTGACAGCTGCTGGCTTGAGTGAAGACCGCATTGCCCAAGTGTCCGGGAAAGCAGGGTCTGACCCCCTCTTCCCAGACGATCCTTATCAGGCAGCAAACCGCCGGATTGCCATTGTCCTGCAACGAGCATCCTCGCCCCTGCCAGCGGACGGTGGATTGTAGAATTTTCCACAGGCTTTAGGAAAAATAGCCTATTCGGGTGTTGGCCAAAGACTTGGAAGGTTGTTACACTCCACCGACATGAGCACTGACCCGACTTCGCCTGCGGGGCGGATTTCCGCTTCCAAGAATATCAGGTTTTACCTGACTGCTGCCCAGCCTTGCCCATATTTAGAGGGGCGGCGGGAACGGAAGGTTTTTGCGGCACTTGATGGACCCGACGCGATTGAATTGAATGACAGCTTGACCCATGCTGGCTTTCGACGCTCACAGAATATCGCCTATCGGCCAGCTTGCGATATGTGCGCTGCCTGCGTCTCAGTTCGTGTTCCAGCCACACAATTTGTTTTTTCCAAGCGCTGGCGACGCGTTCTGGCGCGCAATCAAGACATTGTTTCAAACTTGGTACCTGCCCATGCCACCTATGAGCAGTATGCCTTGTTACAAACCTATCTCAAAGATCGCCATTTCGGGGCTGGGATGTCAGACATGTCGGTGTTTGACTATTCGGCGATGGTCGAAGAAACCTCGGTACGAACCCATATTATTGAATACCGTCTAGATGGCGAAAATGGTCGTTTGGTCGGATGTGCCTTGGTCGATGCCCTCGCTGATGGGCTTTCGATGGTTTATGCGTTTTTTGACCCGAGCGAATCAAGTCGCAGCTTGGGCAGCTTCATGATCCTCGATCATTTACGCCAAGCCCAAGATGTCGGTTATCCTTATGTCTATTTGGGCTATTGGGTGCGTGGGTCTCGCAAAATGGCCTATAAAACCAACTTCCGACCTATTGAAGCATTAAGCTCCTCTGGATGGACTGATTTGAGTCCATTGCTTGATAAAGAATAGGAATTTTTGAAGGGCTCGCCAACAGTTTAGCAAAATGAACGCATCAAGTTAGAAAACGTTAAGCATTACGCACCAAAAACAAAAAATCGAATTTTTTGTGAAGGGTGTAATCGGTGATGCGCGTGTCCTATCTTGTTCCGGCACTTGCTTTGTTAAGCAGCCCGGCACTGGCAGATTCCCCGTTCTCTTTTGGTGGTTCGGTTGGGTATGAGTTTCCGGTCAGCGGCAAAATCATCAATGAAACATCCAGCGCTAGCGTCAATCTGGCGACTCTAAATCCAGCCCTTGCGGGTCAAGGTATTTTGCGGCTTCGCGGAACAGATTTCAAAGACAGCTCAGATGCGCCACTTAAGGCAACCATCGAAGTGCGCTATGCTTTGACGCAGACTTCTGAAATGTTTGGTGCGATCACCTACAGCCAAGGCAATGGAAAAAGCGCCAACATTGGCTGCGTGGAATGGATTGTCTCTGGCGCGCTAGATTGTTCTACTCCTCTAACGGCTACCTTTAGCGACTTTAAACAAAGTGGCGTTGAGCTGGGTTATCGGCAGTGGCTGGAAAGCCCGTTTATGAGCGACCGACTTTTCCCCTACTACACTCTGCGTGCAGGGGCGACGCAAACGGAAGCCATCTCCGCCACGGTCGCAACCTCCGTTCCGCTCGATCCCAATGCAGTCATCGGCAACTGGAATCTGTATGACGACAAAGTCTCTTATGTTGTCGGTGCTGATTTGGGTGCGACCTATCTGATCGCGCCGTTTGCTGAAATCGGTGCGGAAGTCGGCGTGCGTTACAATTCGAAGCTGTCTGAAATCGATACCGACCTAACCGCATTGGGACTGGCCGCGGCCAATGACAAAGCAGACCGTATTACGATCCCGGTTTCGGTTCGCTTGAACGCAGCTTTCTAAGCTTCTCAGCATCGAACTTGATTTTAAGGGCGCTTGGGTGACCGAGCGCCCTTTTTGCTGGGTGGGTGCAAGCCAGTCGGATTGCCCCCTACAGCGCGGAGCAAGTCTAAGCTCTGGCGCGAAATGTAAGGGAGACTCGGCGACCCCGCGTGACACGCAAGCCTTCGATTATATCGCTTTGCCTTGCAGCTATCCCGTGCGACCAAGAATAACGAGCGTCGCCGGACAGTAATAGCAAACTAAGGGGCTTCAGAAGAACCGAGTATCGTGCTTTTGTAGAGAGGTTCTGAAAGAGCATTTCGCACGGCGAGCCAAGCGACAAAGACGCAATGACAGGGCCAAAGCAGGGCACACAATCCAGATGGGCTGAGATGCCTTGGCCGGGAAGGTACTCGTTGACAATGACTTGGTCAAAAATGACCTTTTCCTCAGTCAATTCCCCAATTTTCTGGGCTGTTTTCAAGAAAATTTCCGGTAAAGGCCCTAGAGAGTCTTTTGGGTCTATCCGCGTATTTCTATAATCATAACGCCAACCATAATGCTGGACCCGTCGCCTCATGCCCAAATCCCATAGTTGCGCATCTATGAAGCCCAACAATGCTTCAGCCTCCGATTGAAGGATTAAATTTGGCGAATAGTACAAGCCATCGGGCATTCCTGGGGAATTTTGCAATGCTATGCTTTCGAGATTGGTGATCTTGCGAACACATATGTTGTGCAACTTCGATAGGCTTGTAAAGCGCTAGCTGTGACCCCGGTATTGCTGTGTTGGTACCTGCATGGCCTTACAGTTGCGACCAAGAATCACCCACCCCTACCCCACAAACTTACCCGACCGCGAGAAGCCGCGCGGCACCATGCGGCCGGCGGCGGCGCGTTTGGCGACATAGTCTTTCCAGTCCGGCACATCGCGGCGGCGGCCAGAGGTGTCGTACCAAGCTAGGCCTTCTTCAGCCTTGAAGGTGAGCGCATCCAACAGACCACCATCCTTATAGGCTTGCAGTTTGACGCCCTTACCCCGGCCCATACGCGGCAATTCTTCGGTTTTGAACACCACCAGTTTCCGGTTCTCGCCGACTACAGCCACCATGTCGCCCTGGATGGGGGCAACCACCGCAGTCTTGGCCCCGTCATCCAGGTTCAGGACTTGCTTGCCTGAGCGTCGCATGGCCGCGCATTCTTCATCGCTGACGACAAAGCCATAGCCAGAGCTGGCGGCAATTAAGCGCTCGCCATCTGGCTTGGGTAGGAACATCGCCAAAATGTCGTGCTCCTCGCCCAGATCAATCGAGAGACGCACGGGTTCACCAAGGCCCCGGCCACCGGGCAATTTGTCCCCCGCCAAGGCAAAGGCGCGACCATCGGTGGCAAATAGGACGATCCGGTCCGTCGTCTCAGCATGAAGCGAGAGATAATAACCATCCCCATCCTTATACTTCACAGTCGACAGATCATCGATCTTGCCTTTCAGCGCTCGGATCCAGCCCTTCTGCGACAATACCACCGTGATGGGTTCGCGCGTGACAAAGGCCTCGGCACTCAAGGATAGGGCCACTGGGGCGTCGGCAAAGGTTGTGCGGCGGGCACCGAGTGGGGTATCTTTGGAGAATGCTGACTGGATCTCGCGCAACTCTTCAGATGCTTGCGCCCATTGCAAAGCGGGCGAAGCAATCATTGCCATCAGGCCTTCACGTTCGGCCTTTAAGTCTTCATTCTCTTGGCGAATTTCCATCTCTTCTAGCTTACGCAAATTGCGCAAGCGCGTGTCGAGAATGGCATTGGCTTGAACGTCGGTCAGGTCGAACGTCTTCATCAAGACCTGCTTGGGCTCATCCTCAAACCGGATGATGCGGATGACTTCGTCGAGATTGAGATAGGCGACGAGCAAGCCCGTCAAAATCTCCAAGCGCGCTTCAATCTTGCGAAGGCGCCAATTGGCACGGGCGACAATGACATCGCGCTTGTGATCGAGGAACGCCTTCAAACACTCAATCAAGCTCATCACGCGCGGCGCACCTTTGGCGTCCAGCACGTTGAGGTTCATCGAGAAACGGTTTTCCAGATCGGTGAGCTTGAACAAGCTCTCCATCAATTGCTCGGGCTCAACCGTGCGGGCGCGCGGCTCTAGGACGAGACGGATGTCTTCCGCACTTTCATCGCGCACATCGCCTAAAAGTGGGGCCTTCTTGTTTTCAATAAGCTCTGCCAAGCGCTCTACGATCTTGGACTTTTGCACCTGATAAGGCGTCTCGGTCACAATGATGCGCCACGTGCCACGCCCGATATCTTCGACATGCCAACGGGCGCGGGTGCGGAAGCCACCCTTACCCGTTGCATAGGCTTCGTGGATGGCCGCGCGCGATTCGATGCATATCCCACCTGTCGGGAAATCTGGGCCGGGTACCAGCCCTAAGATTTCGTCCAGATCCGCTTCAGGCTTATCGATCAGCAACAGGCAGGCATCGATTAGCTCAGCAGCATTATGGGGTGGGATAGACGTCGCCATCCCCACCGCAATGCCCATCGAGCCGTTGGCCAATAGGTTTGGATAGCCAGCAGGCAGAACCGAAGGCTCTTCATCTTCTTGGCTATAGGTTTCACGGAAAAGAACTGAATCCTCATCCACCCCTTCCATCAAGAGGGCACCGATGGCGGTTAGACGCGCCTCAGTATAGCGGTAAGCAGCTGCGGAATCGCCGTCGATATTGCCGAAATTGCCCTGGCCATCGACGAGCGGGTAACGAACGGAAAAGTCCTGTGCCAAGCGAACAAGCGCATCGTAAATCGCGCTATCGCCATGGGGGTGATACTTACCCATCACGTCACCGACGATCTTGGCGCACTTTTTGAAATTGCTGGACGGGTCCAGACCCAGTTCGCCCATGGCATGAATGATGCGGCGCTGAACGGGCTTTAGGCCATCGCGCACATCGGGCAGCGCGCGACTGGTAATGGTCGACAAGGCATAGACGAGGTAGCGGCTTTCTAAAGCGCGATCAAACGGCTCATTGATAATGTTGCCGCTGTCGCCGCCACTGCCATCTAATTCCACTACATCGCCCATGGGCCCACTATCCTTCGAATCAGGCGGCCATCATGGCAGTGTGTGCGGACAAGTGCGACGACAAGCGGCAGCGACTTGTGGACAAGTACTGCAATGAAGTGCCGGTTTAAAGGGATTTCCGCTGGGTGGGAGTGGCAGCTCCTACGGGAGTCGAACCCGTCTTTCCTGATTGAAAATCAGGCGTCCTAACCGATAGACGAAGGAGCCACATCACGCGTTGTTCACACGAGAGGGGCGCTCTATACAAAGGCCGTTGCCAACACGCAAGCGGCCTTTGCTGCTAAGATGCAGGACTTGCATCGATAATCTCACAATCAACCGCGTTTCCGCCGCGCCAATCATCCTTTTTCAGCCGAACCACAACATGTATGGGCCGTCGCCCCATCAAAGCGTCGCCTAACGGTGTGTTCAGAGCGCGAAACGCGATCGCTTTGATTCTTTGCCCGGATTGGTCTTCCAGCATGAGGCGCACATGGCTGGTTCCAACCGGCGCGGCTGCATACGGGCGCACATCGGCAAAGGCAAAGACGGGATCTGGCCAACCCGCACCATACGGACCAACCACTGTCATCGCGTCGAGGAGCTCGGGTGTTGCGGCGCCTAGCCCAACAAGGGCGTCGATGGCCAAGTCGCGACTGGTGCCGGTTGCGTCCGATTCGGTACGTAGGCGGCGGGCCAAATCCTGATGGACGGACCTTAGGTCCTTGAATGTCATGGTTAGACCCGCGGCCATCGCGTGCCCGCCGCCAGCCAGAATGACGCCGTCACTAGCCGCACCTGAAACCGCTGCGCCCAGATTGATGCCCGGCACGGATCGCCCAGACCCCTTGGCATGGGGATCATCTGGATCGGCAGAGCCGATGACAATCACAGGACGATGGAAACGATCCTTCAAGCGCCCAGCCACAATGCCAATAATGCCAGGATGCCACCCCGGCGCGCCCAACATCAACAGCGGGCCATCCAACGGCCCCGCTTCACCCCGTTCAACCCGAGCAATGGCCTCCTCCAGCACATTGGCCTCAATGGCACGACGTTCTTGATTGAGGACTTCCAATTCTTCGGCGATCTGCGACGCTTCAGCGGCATTGTCGGTCGATAAAAGACGCACCGCGAGCGAGGAATCGCCCACGCGGCCCCCAGCATTCAAGCGTGGGCCAAACACCCAACCAGAGGCATAGACGCTGCCGGGCTCCTTCAATTTCGACGTGACCGCCAAAGCTGCGAGACCCGGATTGGTTAGCTTCTCCTGCACCTTCAAGCCTTGTGCGACCAGTGCGCGGTTAAGGCCTGTCAACGGGGCAACATCGCAAATCGTTCCAAGCGCTGCGAGGTCAAGGCGGCTTAGGAGATCATATTCTGAACCACTCCAAAGCCCTTGCTGACGCGCCGCCCGATTGAGGGCAACCAACGCCACAAAAACCACACCTGCGGCGGTTAAATGACCTAAGCCAGAGCGATCGTCTTGCCGATTAGGATTGACAACAGCCAAAGCAGGTGGCGGCGCGCCGTGCATCAAATGGTGGTCAAACACCACAACATCTAAGCCAATTCGGGCCGCTTCTTCGAGCGCGGCATAGGCGGCCGCCCCACAATCGACTGTAATCAGGAGATCGGTTCCGGCGGCCTTGATCTTGTTGACGATCTTTGGGCTAGGGCCATAGCCGTCCAAAATGCGGTCCGGCACAAACACATTGGCGCGCGCGCCAATCACTTTGAACCAGCTTAAAAGCAAAGCGCCAGAGGTCCCGCCATCGACATCATAGTCGGCCAGAATGGTAATGGCCCTTTGGCCCTGCACAGCGGCAAGGATCGCCTCAACCGCCTTCTCCATGTCTTGCAGGGTGAAGGGCTCAGGCAGTTCGTTTTTAAGCTTGGGTGATAAGATGCGCAGCGCGGTGTCGGGCACCGCCCCGCGCGCAACCAAAAGCTTAGATTGCATCGCCCCAATGCCGAGACGACGCAAGCCTTCTTCCAAAACACCAATCTCAGCTTCAGACTGCCCATCGGGCAAACGCTGAAGCCATCTCCGACCAGTCAGGCTCGACTCTATTCCGAGGAAAGAGCCATGCATCCGCCTAGCCTAGATGCTGGGTGCGGACGACCCGGGCGGTCTTCGCAGCAGAGTCCAAAACCAAAGTCTCGGTCACAAAGCCCTTGGAAGTTGCTTTCACGCCTGCCACCAATGCACCATTGGTCACGCCTGTCGCGGAGAAGACCACGTCGGTAGAGACCAATTCGTCCAATTGGTAGGTGCGGTTGAAATCCGTGATGCCAATGCGGCGAGCCCGGCCTTTTTCATCCTCATTGCGGAAAACCAAACGACCTTGGAATTGACCTCCGACGCACTTAAGTGCCGCCGCAGCCAACACGCCCTCAGGCGCGCCGCCTTGACCTAAATAAAGGTCGATCCCGGTTTCAGGGTCCGTGGTGTAGATCACGCCTGCAACATCGCCATCGGTAATCAAATGAATCCGGGCCCCAACGGAGCGCAGGCTTTCAATGATGCCGCTATGGCGTGGACGGTCCAGCACGCAGACGCCAATCTCTGTTGGCTCAACGCCTTTGGCCTTCGCCAAAGCGATGACGTTTTCAGCCGGAGTCCGATCAATGTCGACAACGCCCGCTGGCAAGCCGGGGCCAACGGCGATTTTGTCCATATAGGTATCTGGGGCATACAAAAGCCCGCCTTTGGGCGCGATGGCCAAAACGGCTAATGCATTGGGCATCGCTTTCGCAGTTAGGGTCGTGCCTTCAAGCGGGTCCAGCGCAATATCAAACTCGCCGCCTTCCCCGGTTCCGACTTCTTCGCCGATATAAAGCATTGGCGCTTCGTCGCGCTCGCCCTCACCAATGACCACGCGGCCTTTCATGGCTATGGCATTCAGGCCAGTCCGCATAGCGTCGACGGCCAATTGATCGGCTGCCTTTTCGTCACCCCGGCCAATGCCCCGATAAGAGGCGATTGCGGCGGCCTCGGTAGCTGCCAGAGCACCTGCGGCGATATCAGGGGGAAGGTTTGCAGTCATAAAAGGTCCAACTTTACTAGAGATCATGAATTGGCCAAAGGGCCACAATTAGTCTTCCAGAGGCATCAAGACTGGGGCCTCAACAAGGACGTCCAGTCGAGAAAGCTCAGCCAAAGCGTCCAACAAATCCTGCTCTGCCATGGGCTGGGTGGTCAGCACGATCGGCACACGGGATGCATCTTCGGGGGGCTT
>CAMDDL010000060.1 GCA_945891505.1 Maricaulis salignorans
GATATCGGAGCCTATATCGACGCCTTCTACAACCCCCGCCGCAGGCACTCAGCCCTAGGCTAAAAAAACCCAATCGAGTTCGAGAACACAACTCCCGAACCCGTCACATAAACCCGAGATCGCTCTCCACTTCTTCAGGGCAAGTCCAGTATCATTCTGCCATTGGCTGACCCGTTCGCGCTCTTTGCCAAACAGCTTAAAGGTTCGCGCGCCGCGCAAGGTTTCCATGAAAGTAGTCGAAGCAACCGCGCCAAGGCTAATGCCTTCATCGGTCTTGCGCCGTACCCAAGGAAAGGTGACGGCTTGAACGATTACGGGGATAATCATGCTGGCGATCACACAACCAAACAGCGGCGGCGAGTACAGCACCGCCATTGTGCCACCCACCACCAGCATGATCACATTCAAGGTCGCGCCGATGGGCACAGAGGTCAGAAAGCTCTGCACCGGCCCAAGCGAGCCGAACCGGCTCATGATGTCCCCAATGTGGCGTTTCTCAAACCACGCCACGGGCAGGCGCAGGGCATGGCGCAATAAATTGCTCTGCATCTGAAACGACAATTGGGTACCCAGGTACATGCCGACAAAGCCTTGCAGCAGGCCAATGCCGGTCTGGATCAACAACAGAATCACCATGCCCATGCCAATGGTGGTCAAAAGGTCCAGATCGCCTTTGGAAATGGCATCATCAATGATCAATTGGTTTAGCATCGGGCTGAATACGCCGATCACCTGCACGACAAGGGCCAGCATGAAGAGTTGGATCACAGGGCCTTTGAGACCTTTCAAGGTGCTCCACATATCTGTCAGGCGAACCCGCTCAATATGCTTCTTCTTGGTAAACGCTGGCGTGGGCGTCAGCTCCAGCGCCACACCGGTAAAGGACCGGCCAATCTCCGCCGGGGCCACTTTGCGCACCCCGCGCGCTGGGTCATGGATAATCACCCAAACCCCGCCCGGCCCGTTCCACGCTTTCTTCAGCACCACATAATGGGCCAAGTTCCAGTGCAACACGCAGGGCGGCTTCAGGCTAACCAATTCATCGACTTCCAGCCGCAAAGGCCTGCCCACCATGCCCAGCCCATCGGCCATATCCATGACGCTTTTGAGCGTTGTTCCTTTTAGACTGGCGCTGAACTTTCGGCGAAGGTCGGAAAGCGTGTGCCGTTGACCATGGGCAGCGGCAACCATGGCAAGGCAAGCCAAGCCACACTCCGCCGCCTCTGCCTGCAAGATCATTGGCAGCTTGTCTGAGTGGAACAGGCGGGTTAGCCATGTGCGACTATCGTCGTGAGCCGGCCGATCCAAATTTTCCGCTTGCCCAACCTGATACTTCATAATCCACTACCAAAAATTTTTATTTACATGTTTTTCGCTAATTAGTTGTGTATTCGCTTGACATACCTCTCCCACTAAGTCCACCTCGATGGCGTCCGCTAGGGAAACCTCATGCTGCTAGGCATTAGTTCCTGACATTTGGCCGGACAGGGAGATTGAATTATGCGTGCATTGACGATGGATGAGTTGGAGTATGTGAGCGGGGGGGAGCAAGTGACCGTAACAGCTTCACGGCGCGACGCATTAACATTAGCGGCTTGGGATCAATATTTCAGGCAGCAAGAGATCTTTGCGGGATTGGCAGGGTTCGGAGCAATTGATATTGGTTTGCCAACAGAAGATATGTTGGAATTTTTGCCAGGTGGCTTTGAAAAATACGGAGATGGTTCCAAATATATGCGGAATACCAAGACCGGCGCGTTAACTTTAACACCAGCGTACGCCGCTCAGATTATCGATAACCAAAGAAACGGGCATTATGTAAACTGGGCGAACGTAGCGGTAACTTTGGGGATCGCAGCCAGCGCTGGTACGCAAGCAGTCACTACTGGTGTAGTCAGCCAGATTATGGTCGTAGCTAATTCCGTTTTGTCGATGGTTGGAATTAGCACAAGTTCAAGCAAAACATAGAATCGGTCAAGATTAGAAATTGTCGCTGGGGGCCGAAAAAATTCGGCCCCCATATCTTGGAAGAATAGCAATATGAGACCATTGGACAAACTCCAAAGCAATGCCTTTAGATATTGGCATGTTTATTTTGCAGTCATCGTTTTTGGCGTCTGTGGTATCTTTTTCGGCAAATGGCTTTTTGGAATTCCACTTCTTGTTGTGCTCGCGGAACTTTTTAAACGCAGTAAAATTCAATGATTAGGCGACTACTCATTCTATCAATGTTTCTGACAGTCTGCCTGAGTATTGTTTGGGATGCTCGGATTAGCGCTCTTTTGAGTTCTGGCGAATCCGTTCGAATCTTTGAATTAATACTTAGGCATGGCCTTGTTGTGATTATTGGTGCTTTTCACATCGTTTTTTTGATTAGACCGCTTAGAAAATTTAAGATTTCAGGGGTTGACAACTCCAGAACGCAGCCATCTGGAGGCTGGGCGACGGTTTTGCTTGTTTTGGTCGCCGTTTTGATAATCATTTTAGGGTTTTACGGCTTTTTCCATGCGTTTTTTCTAAAGGACAAGCTTACGGTCTTCGGCCGTTTTTGAGCAGTGCAACAGGAGTGTGCGTGCTGATTTTTCAACTGATATGACCCTCTTCCGCCCCGCCGTCATTGAGGCCCAGCGCCGCCGTGTTTACGGCAGTGTGACGCTGCATCAACCGGCGCGGCTTGCGGCGTTTAGTGCTGTGGCGGTCATCAGCGTCGCGCTTGGCACAGCCTATCTGACCCTCGGCCAATACGCGCGCAAGGAGACTGTGGCGGGATGGATTGCACCAGAGGCGGGCTTGTCGGCTGTGTATGCGCCGCGTGGTGGGGTGGCTGATGCTGTGCTGGTGCGCCAAGGCGATATGGTGACTGAAGGCCAGCCATTGATGCGGCTTGCCTTGGATGTGTCTGGGGCTGATGGCGCGATTGTGCCGCTGCAGCGCGCGCAGACCCGGGCGCGCTTGACTGAGATTGAGCTGCAGGCCGCCGCTAGCGCCCAGCGCTTTGCTGAAGAGAGCCGCAGGCTAGCTGAACGGGCCAGTGCCACGCTCGACCGCTTTGGGGCAGAAGATGCAAGGCTGATGGAGGCGGCGCGCGGCAGCGCTAATCGCTTTACTCAGGATGATGCCCGCTTAGCTGATCGTGCTATTGCGGCGCGAGCAGACGCCAGCCGCCTTGAAGCCAGCCGCGACCTCGCCCAAGGCCAATTGGCGATTTCTGAACGCGCCGAAGGCCAAGCCCGCACTTTGGTGGCCAAAGGCTTTATGGCCAGCACTGAGGCTGATCGGCGTGCGCAGGGTACAATTGCTGCCCGCTCCCAAGTGGGTGAGCTTAATCGGCAGATCCAATCTCGCCTTGATGAGGCCAAGGATTATGACCGTCAGCGCCAATCCTTGCGTGCGACCCATCAGGCCGAGATGGCCGACATCGCCCGCCAGCGCGCCACTTTGTCCGCCTCTCGCTCTGGTGAGACCAAAGACTTGATGCACCAACGCCAAGCACTCGCGCCTGCACGTGCCTCTGAAGCCAGTCAGTTGCGCAGTGCTAAGACGCAATTGGAAACCGGGCTTACAGAGCTTTCGGTGCAGGACGGCTATGTCGTGCGTGCCCCTGTTGCAGGCCGGGTGGCCAGCCTCAATATCCGCCCCGGTGAAGCGGCCAACCCCAATGTGCCTTTAATCAATCTCGCCCCCAAGGGCAGCCCGATGGAAGCGCAAATCTTGGTGCCCACGCGCGCGGCAGGCTTTATCACCGAAGGCCAGCGCGTGCGCCTCATGGTAGATGCTTTTCCGTTTCAGCAATTTGGGGCCATCCAAGGCGAAGTGCGAGAAATCGCCCGCTCAGCGCTTCGCCCTGGCGAGATCGCAGCGCCTATCGAGTTCAAAGAACCCGTCTACCGCATCCGCGTAGCGCTGACTGGCCCCGGCATCCAAGCCTACGGCAAAGACCGCCCGCTTCAACCCGGCATGACGCTGAAGGCCGATGTCATCACCGACAAACGCACCTTCATGAGCTGGCTGCTTGATCCACTCCTTGCGGCTAGGGCGCGTGCTGCAGCGGGGTGATCGGTGATTTTGAGTGGGCGGTAGTTACGTCTGCTTTCTTTGAAATGCGAATCTAAAGCAGACCAGCCGCAATCGGCCAAAAGTCGTCAATTTTAGCTCGGATAAATCGGTTGTAACTGCATTGAAATGGGCTTGTAGTTTCCTCGTGCTGGCCAACAAAAGAAAACTACCAAACAGCCTGCTGGCATCATGGCTTGCCTTTGCAAGTTGCAACAAACCGCCTATCGCCATTGTTGGTCGCATATAGAATGCGCGCGATATGTTGGACTGGCAGAGTTATCCACAGATCTCTTCATGGCTACACTTGGCAGAACTTGGTAGCAAATTGGTAGCAAAGAAAAAATGGGTAACTTTATAAGCCTATTTTGAAGTCTGGCTTATCTTTTAAATATTTGATTTATAAGAAAAAAATGGTGCCACAGGGGAGGATTGAACTCCCGACCTCATCATTACCAATGATGCGCTCTACCACTGAGCTACTGCGGCATTGGACGCGGAAAAACCTGCGTCTGTCGTTGAAGGCGCGCTGATACCCCGCTTACCCCTTTCTGAAAAGGGGTCTGACGCATATCATCTTCACATGAACGAATCGCTACCTCCTAAAAACGCAGCTGACGCGCCGCCCAAGTTGGGAGGTGGCAAGAAGCCATCCAAAGAAGATCGGCTGAAAGCCGCTTTGCGCGATAATCTGAAGCGCCGTAAAGAGGCAGCCCGTAAATCAGACCCCGACTAAGGCCTAGGCACCCCCCACCCGCAGGCTCGCGACGTCGATGTTTTGGCTCAGCGCTATTTGGCCCTGCTCCCCGCGGATATCGACGCGCAGTCTTGGTCCGCCCGCTTTGCCCCAACCAATATCGATGAGGCCAAAGTTGCGGGCGCGGAAGGCTTCGCCAACCCGCAGCGCATTGGGCGGCAGGACGGGCCAGACTTCGGTTAGACCTGAAGAAGTGAAGTCCCACAAGGGATAGGGGACATTGGCGTCCAGACGCGAAATCTCGCCGTAATGGGTGTCACCCGACAAACAGATCAGGCCATTCGCTTTGGTCTTGCGGATCGTTTCAATCAGGCGCTGGTGGTCTTGCGCGTAATTGATCCAAGCCTCCCAGCCCGGGAAGTCGGCAATGACTTGAAGTGAGCTTGCAAGAATGCGGACATCAGCTGGCAAGCGCAACTGAGCTTCCAGCCAGCGCCATTGTTCCTCGCCCAGCATAGACGCCTTGAGTTCTGGATTGCGGGCATAGGGGCCAGGAACCGGTTTGCCAGCCGCTGCCAGTTCTTTTTCCCAATCGGCATAGCTTTTGCCGCCAAGATCAAGGTTCAAAATCTCGGATCGGTTAAAGCGCAAGTCTGGCAGAATGATCTGAATTCTTTTGCCTGCAGGGCCAAACAAATAGGCGCTGTAAATCCCGTCGCGGCTGCGGCGTGGGCTGGTCGCGGCTTCGCCCCAGAAGTCGCAGAAGATTTTGCGAGCCTCTTCTTTTATCGGATATTCGCTGCCCGCGTCGTTTTCGCCATAATCATGATCGTCCCAAACGGCCAGAATAGGCGTGGTTGCGCGAAGCTTTTGAAAGCCGGGCTTCGCAGCCAGTTGGGCATATTTCGCGCGCATTTCATTGGGGTCGCGGGTATCGAGATAGACATTGTCGCCGAGGAAGATGAAGAGGTCTGGCTTGGCTCCCAAAACGGCATCCCAAATCGGCTGATCCTTGGATTCCTTCGCACACGAGCCAAAGGCAATACGGGTCAGAGCTTTACCTGCAATTGCTTGCGCACCGTTGGGAAACACGTCTGGCGCTGCGGCTGCAAGGCCGGGGGCTGCGGCTAGGCCTGCAGCAAGGGTTAGGGCATCACGTCTGCTGGTGGTCATGGTAAAGCTCCTTAGAAAAAGGGGCCCAAAGCCTGTGCTTTGAGCCCCTCAAGTACCCGGGGGGGATTGGTGATTAGAATGCTTTCTTCAAGGTGAAGACCACTTGCTGAGGCGCACCAGCCAACAGCGTTTGGCGGTCACCGCTATTGCCAAAGCCGTTCGAGCCGATGGTTGAGACATATTGCTCATCGCTCGCATTGGTGACGTTCAGCTGTGCTTCAAGACCTTCCAGCAAGTCATTGCCGCTGAAGCGGTAGCCCAGTGTGATTTCGGCCAAGGTGTAAGCATCAACTTTGCCATTCACTTCATCATTCAGATAGGTGAAGTAGCGTTCGCCGGTGTAAGACGCGCCCAATTTGGCAAACAAGCTGCCATTGTCATAAGAGAGCTCACCCTTGAACAACAGTTCTGGCGTGTTGACGACTTGCTTGCCCTTTGTGGCTGTGACCAGAACGCCCGCACGATTGACAACATTGTCGGCATATTCGGACTTGTTATAGGTCAAAGAGCCAAACAGGTTGAACTCATCTGTGAGCTTATAGATGCCAACAAGCTCAGTTCCATAAGAACTGACCGCGCCGACGTTCGACAGAATAGGCGCGTTGCCCACAATGCCTGCGCCCTGCGAGATACCCAGCAAGCGGTTTTCGAAGCGGACGACATAGCCTGCGACAGATGCTTCAAACTTGTCACCACGAACGCGCCAGCCCAATTCGCCAGTGGTCGACTTTTCTGGGTCCAATGTCCGGGAAACTTCATTCACATTAGCTTGGTTCTGTGAAGCAAATGGTCCTGCAGTTGCCGCCGACACATAAGCTGCCACATTGCGCGAGAAGGTCCCGAACACATTGCTGGTTGGGCTCAACTCATATTTGAAGCCCACTTGTGGCAAGAAGGCTTCGCTGGTGCGCAGTTTGCCGCTAATTCCGTTTGCTGCGGTTCGAGCACCATTGTTGATGGTGGTGGTTGTCACCTCATTGGTCACACGAACAGCCTTGAAACCGAGATTGACGGTCAAAGCATCGCTCACGCTCCAATTGTCCTGCACGAAGAATTGCAGGGTCGAGGTGTCAAAGCGGTAAGCCCATTGGGTGAAGAAGGGGTTCGCCTTGAACTCCAGCGAAGGGCGGGTATTAGCAGCACGTGCCAAGCCGTAGAAGCGACGGGCTTGGTCGAATTGGTTGCTTTCGACCCACAAACCGGTCGAGACTTGGTGGGCACCAGCGTCAATTGTCAGCGAGCCAAAAGCGCCCGTGCGAGCAATCTCATATTCGGTGGTGCGAACAGAGATCGGCGATGGGGCTGTAATTGGGCTGCCGCTTTGATCAGGCGCGCCAACTGGGGTTGCCACATAGGGGGTGAACCAAATGCCTTGGCCTTCATTGGTATGGTTGTAGGCCGTGGCAGTCAAAACGACTTTGTCGGTGACCGGCATATCGAGTGTAACATAAGCCAGATTATCTTTACGTAGGCCTGCTGCATCAAAATAAGCATCGTCAACGGACGTAATTGGGCTTGGGTAAACGCGACCAGCTGCTGCGTTGGAAACAGCGGCGCCGGTATCGCCGCGGTTGTTGGCAATGTCTGCTATCAGATTGGCCAAAGCGAAGCTGCCGGAGATATTGTCCCACTTATAGCCCAGACGACGGATCATCTCGAGGCTTAGATCCTGATAATCGTTCTCGGCACGGTCCGACCAATTATAGACGGCGGTCACGGTCGCAGCGCCAACGGGCTGAACATATTTGACATTGACTTGGTCGTGGTTCTGTTCGCCAACGCCCTTCCACTTGTCCTGCTTGGTGCTGGCGACAGACACATAGCCTTTGCCACCGCCCATAGCGTCCAGCGTGCCGGTCTCAACACGGGCAAAGATGCGCTGCAAGGAGTCGCTGCCACCCGAGAGGTTCAATTGACCACCAAAATCATCGCTTGGATTGCGCGAGATGAATTGCAATGTGCCGCCCAGATTGGATGAAGAAGCGGTGCCGAGTGCGCCTGCACCTTGGCTCAATTCAACGCGAGCCAGGTTTTCTGAAATGGTGGCGCGCGAAATGTGCAAACCATTGTGGTTGCCATAGCTCATGTCGCCCAAAGGAACGCCATCCAGCGTAAAGCCCATTTGGTTCTGGTTGAAGCCACGCACGGAGATGCGGGTCGACCACTCATAATTGCCGAGCGCATCGGCGGACTGGAAGTTTACGCCTGGCAGACGCTCAATCGCTTTCAACGGGCTTACGCCTGGGGCTGAAAGGGAGATCGCAGAAGCGGTGACCGCTTGGGTTTGGCGTGAGCTTGCAGCCCCATAAACAACGATGGTTTCGACTTCTTGGTCAGCCGCTGGCTCGCTGGTTGCTGGTGCTGTTTGTGCGAAAGCCACTGGTGCGGCGCAAAGAACGGCCAAGCTAACCGATGCGAACATCATAGATTTGAGTTTCATGTTTTTCCCCTTAGGAATCGGACAAGCCGATCATTGGGTGCGGGCTTAGGAGCGCAACGTGACGAATGCGCAACGCATTAGTTACAGTTCCAAAAATCTTCGGTAACAGCCCTGTCACATTCGCGCCGCTGTGTTGACCTGTAAATTACCCACAGTTCAGTCTCACTTTTGCCCGATTGGTTTGGTGGGATACACCCCATCGCCTTGAAAAAAGCCGTGAGCTTGTCATAAGCGGATGTCACACTTTTACGTGTTAGAAAAGAAGCATTATGGACCGTATTGCCCTTGTCGGCGGGACGCAGCTGAAAGGCTCGATCCCTATCTCCGGCGCTAAGAACTCTGCCCTTAAATTACAGGCCGCCAGCCTTTTGACCCGCGAGCCGTTGGTTCTGAAGAACATGCCAGAGCTGGCCGATACGCGCTTCATGATTGAGCTGTTGGAGCAATTGGGCGTAACCTGCTTTTGGCCTAAGGGCAGCGGCCGGTTGTCCATGCATGCCGAGGACCTGACCAGCACCATCGCACCTTATGATTTAGTGCGGAAAATGCGTGCGACTTTTAATGTGTTGGGTCCACTCTTGGCTCGCGTCGGTCACGCGACTGTGTCTTTGCCGGGTGGCTGCGCCATCGGGGCCCGACCGGTCGACCTCCATCTCAAAGCGTTTGAGGCCATGGGGGCCGATATTGTGATTGAAGGTGGCTATGTGAAAGCCGCTGCCTTGCGCGGTCTCAAAGGTGCCAAGATTGTATTTCCTTTTGTGTCTGTTGGGGCGACTGAGCATGCGATGCTGGCTGCCACATTGGCGAAGGGCGAGACCGTCCTTGAAAATGCCGCTCGTGAGCCAGAAATTGGCGATATCGCCCATTGCTTGGTCGCCATGGGTGCCAAGATCGAAGGGATCGGCACCTCCACCTTGCGCATCCAAGGTGTGGATGAGCTGAAGGGCACGACTTGGAGCGTCATCCCCGACCGGATTGAAGCAGGCTCTTACGCCTGCTGCGTTGCGGCCGCTGGCGGGGAAGTCACTCTGACCCATGTGGTGCCTGAGACGATTTCGTCCTTGATCGACGTGCTTCAACGTGCGGGCGTTCAAGTTGAGGTTGGACCAGACTGGGTGAAGGTCACGCGTGATCCATCGACCCCAATCAAACCGGTTGATATTGATACCCAGCCCTATCCAGGCTTCCCAACCGACACCCAAGCCCAAGTCATGGCCTTGATGACACGTGCGAATGGTGCCTCGATCTTCCGCGAGAACATCTTTGAAAATCGCTACATGCATGCTCCTGAATTGCGTCGCTTGGGGGCAGATATCTCTGTGCGGGGCTCTGAAGCGGTTGTCCGCGGGGTCGAGACCTTGCGTGGTGCCCCGGTTATGGCCACCGATCTGCGTGCTTCGGTTTCTTTGATCATTGCAGGCCTCATGGCAGAGGGTGAAACAATCATCTCGCGCGTATATCATTTGGACCGTGGGTTTGAGCGGTTAGAGGCAAAATTGTCGGGCTGCGGCGCGGAAATTCGTCGTCTGTCCGGTTCGGAGGAATAGGTGCCCCATTCGTCGCTGCGGCTTCTTGCTGAAGATGAGACCGATCTGGCGATCCTCTCTGCAGCTGTTCAAGATGCGATCTTTAAAGTCTCTGACGCCGTTTGGTCGCCCACCAAGCGCCGCTTTACCTTGCGCCTCCAGCGGTTTGTCTGGGAAGCCGGGGTGGAGAAGGGCACGGGCCAGCGCGTTTGGGCTGCCGTGGCATTTGATAGCGTCTTGAGCGTCCAGTCGAAAAAGGTTGCGCAATCGCGTCGCGATGCGTTTGCCAGCCTGTTGGCGATCACGTTTGATCCCGAAGAAGCCCCGGGTGGCAAGCTGCGTCTGACTCTTGCCGATGGCGGCGAAATCCTGTTGCAAGCCGAATGTATCGACGTCACTTTGGCCGACTTAAGCGAGCCGCGCGAAGCCGTTGCGCGACCCAAACACGACATCTGAACTGAGGCTTTTGGCCGAGGTCTGCACCCTTGCCCTCCCCAAAAGCCGAAGGGCGCGCTAGATCAACACCATGACCCGTCTCCTTTCAGCCAGCACGCCTGATTTCCAATCCCAGTACCAAGCCCTCCTGCAAACCCGTGGCGATGCGGTGGACGGCGTGGAAGGCCGCGTGGCTGCCATTCTGGCTGATGTGAAGGCGCGGGGCTTTGCCGCTCTGGCAGAACTTAGCCAAAAGTTTGACGATTTTGCTTTGACCCCGGAGACCGTCCGCGTGACTGCCGCGCAAGTCGATGCGGCGATCAAAGCTTGTGATCCGGCAGTCGTGAAAGCGCTAGAGCTCGCCGCACAGCGCATCAGTGATTATCATGTGCGCTCTAAGCCTGAAGATGCTCGCTGGATTGACCCTCAAGGGGTTACATTGGGCTGGCGCTGGACGCCGGTGGATGCGGCTGGCCTTTATGCGCCAGGTGGTCTTGCAGCTTACCCCTCTTCGGTGCTGATGAACGCACTGCCTGCTAAAGCAGCGGGTGTCGCGCGCTTGGTTATGATGACGCCCCCGACACGGCTTGCCGAGAACCCAGCTATTCTAGCAGCTGCCAAGATAGCGGGGATAGATGAGGTTTGTGGCGTCGGCGGCGCGCAAGCCATTGCCGCTATGGCCTATGGCGCAGACCCAATCCTTAAGGTGGATGTGATCGCTGGGCCGGGCAATGCGTGGGTCTCCACCGCCAAGAAATTGGTGTTCGGCACAGTCGGAATAGACTCCGTCGCAGGGCCGTCTGAAGTCTTCATCATTGCCGATGGTGCCAATGACCCAGCCATCATCGCCGCTGACCTCTTGGCGCAGGCTGAACATGACGCGGTGGCCCAATCCATCCTGTTTACCGATGATGCAGCCTTTGGCCAGCGGGTGCTGGATGCTGTGGCGGGCATGATTGCACGGGGCGAGGCAGGGCCAGAAGCCGCGGTGTCTTGGCCTGCTTATGGGGCTGTGATCGTCGTGGATCGCCTTGAAGAGGCGGTGGCCTTGAGTGACCAAGGCGCGCCGGAGCATTTGCAAATTGCAACCGATGATCCCGATGCGCTGGCCAGTCTTGTGCGTCATGCCGGTGCGATCTTCTTAGGTCGCCATGCCCCAGAAGCCTTGGGCGATTATTTGGCGGGTCCTAACCATGTGCTCCCAACCGGTGGCCGTGCGCGTTGGGCATCTGGGCTATCCACCCACATGTTTATGAAGCGCACCACATTGATGGGTGCAGGCCTTGAAGGGCTTGCCGCGATTGGTCCGGCCGGGGTTAGTCTTGCGACGGCAGAGGGTCTGCCCGCCCACGCGGCCAGCATCGCACTTCGGCTAAAGGCAGCAAATCAGGCTTGAGGGCTTGAACCGATGGGCTGCCTCTTGCAAGGATAGGCCATGTCCAACAACCGCCGTATCGCCGATGTCCGCCTCGATGAGGAATCGCTGGCTGCCCAAACCGCTGATGGGGAGCATGAGCGCCGCGTCGCTATCTTTGACCTTCTTGAAGCCAACCATTTCGATGTGATTGATGGGCCGGACGGTCCCTATACGCTGGCTTTATCAGTGGTTGATCAGAAGCTGGTCTTTGACGTCAAATTGCTCGACGGCAGTGACGTGCGGATATTTGTGCTCTCGCTCTCGCCCTTTAAGCGGGTGGTGCGCGACTATTTCATGATCTGTGAGAGCTATCATCAGGCAATCCGTCAGGCGACCCCTACCCAGATTGAAGCGATCGATATGGGCCGACGCGGCCTGCATAATGAGGGGTCACGCCTGCTGGAAGCACGTCTGGAAGGTAAGGTCGCGCTTGATTTCGATACCGCACGGCGCCTGTTTACGCTGATCTGCGCCCTGCACGTTAGGCTCTGACACCGTTGGATCTGGTGCGCCCACCTCAATCTGTTTTGTTTTGCTGCACCATGAATGCCATTCGCTCCCCCATGGCGGAAGGTTTGATGAAGCGCAGGTTTGGCACCCGCGTGTTTGTCGATTCCTGTGGCCTCCGCAAAGCCGATCAGGTCGACCCCATGGCCGTGATGGTCATGGATGAATTGGGTGTCGACATCATCAAGCATCGGCCCAAGACCTTTGCCGACCTCGAAGATGATAGCTTCGACCTCATCATCTCCCTCGCCCCCCAAGCCCACCACCGCGCCTTGGAATATACACGTCACTTGGCCGTCGAAGTCGAATATTGGCCAACCATGGACCCCTCCGCCGTGGAGGGGAGCCGTGACAGCCGAATGGATACCTACCGCGATGTCCGCGATGCCTTGGACAGACAGATTGCAAAACGCTTTGCGATGCTGAAGCTTTAAGGGAGGTTTTGCGCGATGCCGGTTGTTTCTCTCCTCGCCCCCAAAGGGTGGGCGACCAATTGGTCGACGGGTCGAGGGTGAGGGGGTCTTGACGCAAAGGCGCGTTTAGGACCGCGTGAGCCACGAGCTGCGCATGCCACCGCGCACAGATGCGCAGCTAGTGCTGCGCGCTCCATTACCTTTCAACACCCATAGCCCCGCGCGGAAAACCGCCGGGGGTGCACCTTGTAGAGGGGCCGGAGCGCGTGGTGTGCGCCAAATGAGGTGGGCCAGATTAACGGACTGGCCCGGATTACGACGCAAACCATGCGCCCCGGCTGAAATAAGTACGCGTGCCCAAGGGAAGATCATGAGCCCTCCTCGGTGGTGACATTTCCCCCGCCTAGTACGTAAAGGCTTCTCATAAGCGCGTTTTGATCCAACGGATCAAAGTTGCGCGCCTATGTCTTGTAAGCGCGCTTTGATCCGAAGGATCAAAGTTGCG
>CAMDDL010000061.1 GCA_945891505.1 Maricaulis salignorans
CGCGCTTATGAGAAGCCTTTACGTACTAGGCGGGGGAAATGTCACCACCGAGGAGGGCTCATGATCCTCCCTTGGGCACGCGTACTTATTTCAGCCGGGGCGCATGGTTTGCGTCGTATTCCGGGCCAGTCCGTTAATCTGGCCCACCCTATTTGGCGCGTACCCCGCGCCCCGGCCCCTCTGCCTTCGGGCAACAAGGTGCACCCCCGGTGGTTTTCCGCGCGGGGCTATAGGTGTTGGTGGGAGGGAGCGCGCAGCACTAGCTGCGCATCTGTACGCGGTGGCATGCGCAGCTCGTGGTGCGCGGTCCAATGGCCGTACTTGTACATAGATGTGCACTTAGAACGCCTTAGCTTCAAGCCACCACGAATTTACAGGCGATCATCCCCGTGACGGGTCAAAATAGGGCTTATCGCCTGCAATGGTAACACGCTCCATAATGCGAACAGCTGGGAAGTAATCGGACGCGGCATAATGTTGGCAAGCGCGATTGTCCCAAAAGGCAAGCGAGCCCGGTGCCCATCGGAAGCGGCAAACACGCTCTGGCACGGCGGCGAGGCTGTACAAATGGTCCAACAACCAATCGCTCTCCTTCTTGGACAGGCCAAGAATCCGAGAAGTGAAGCCCGTGTTGACATAAATTCCGCGTCTACCAGTCTCTGGGTGTGTGCGCACAACTGGATGGGTTTGAACGGGGAATTTTTCGTGAAGCTTCTCAATGTCTTGATTAAGTCTTTTGGCAAAGACCCGTGCGATATCATGCTCAGCTTCGAGCGTGCAAACGAAAGCCTGCATGGCAGGACTAAGCGCGTCATAGGCTGCGTACATGTCTGAGAACAACGTGTCGCCGCCAACTTCAGGCAATTCAATAGCACGCAGAATTGAGCCCAGCGAAGGCTCTGCCCGCCACGTAACATCAGAGTGCCAATTATTCTCCACCCCGCGTGAGTTCGGGCCATGGGCAATGCGTAGGACCTCAGGGTCTGGCTGATCGCGCGGTGTAGCTGGGTGAATCTCTAACGGACCAAACCGACGCGCAAAGGCCAAATGCTGGGCCCGGTCAATGTTTTGGTCGCGAAAGAACACGACTTTATGGGCCAGAAGCGCCGCACGAATGTCGGCAATCATGGCGTCATCCAAGTCTTGGCTCAGATCTATGCCAAGCAATTCCGCCCCAATCGTGGGCGTCAAAGGGCGGACTTCAAAGCGCGTAAACTGGCTCGCTGGCACATGGACAGTCATGGTGACGTCTCTCCCAAATCATTATTTGAGAGAGATCGTAACCTGCATTTGGCTTTCGGCAAGCCTCACCAAAGTTAGATTTAGCCGATCACGGATTCGCTGGCTTCCAGCACATCTTCGAAAGTACGCAAGCCAGGCTTTGGCGCACAGACTAAGACCGCCATATTGCCGGGCAAGTGCAGATTATCGAGCATCTTTTCGTGAGCCAGTGGGATATCGGCCCACTCAAACACTTCCGACATACATGGATCAATTCGGCGCTCAATCACCAATTGGTTGGCCGCGCTCGCCTGTTGCAAATTGGCAAAGTGGCTGCCTTGCACGCGCTTTTGCCGCATCCACAAGAAGCGGGCGTCCATGGTCAAGTTAAAGCCCGTGGTGCCGGCACAGATCACGACCATGCCACCGCGCTTGGTGACAAAGACGGAGACCGGGAAGGTGCTTTCGCCTGGATGCTCAAAAACAATATCGACGTCACGCTTGTCGGTGACATTCCAGATGGCTTTGCCGAACTTGCGGCATTCCTTCATATAGTCGTTGAATTCCGGCCCGTTGACGAGGGGCAATTGACCCCAGCAATTGAAGTCCTTGCGGTTGAGGACAGACTTCGCCCCCATCGACAACACATAGTCGCGCTTGCTTTCGTCAGAGATTACGCCAATCGCATTAGCCCCCGAGACGGCGCACAATTGCGTGGCAAATACGCCGAGGCCACCCGATGCACCCCAAACCAAAACGTTCTGACCGGGCTTCAGCACATGGGGACGGTGGCCAAACAACATGCGGTAAGCCGTCGCCAAGGTGAGGGTGTAGCAAGCGCTTTCCTCCCACGTCAGATGCTTAGGCCGGGTCATCAGCTGTCGGGACTGAACCCGTGCAAACTGGGCAAAGGCCCCGTCCGGTGTCTCATAGCCCCAGATGCGCTGGCTGTTTGAGAACATGGGGTCGCCGCCATTGCACTCTTCATCATCGCCATCATCTTGGTTGCAATGGACCACAACTTCATCGCCGGGCTTCCAGCGCTTGACGTTCTTGCCCACGGCCCACACGATCCCGGCGGCGTCAGAGCCAACAACAGCATAATCTTGGTCATAGCCATCTAAAACGCTGACAGGTTCACCCAACCCCGCCCAAACGCCGTTATAATTGACGCCAGCCGCCATCACCAACAGGAGGACTTCGTCATTATCAATTTCAGGGGTCGGCAGAACTTCCAGCTGCATCGCCTTTCGCGGGCGGCCATGACGCTCTTTCCGGATCGCCCAGCCCCACATGGTTTTAGGCACATGATAGGCGGGGGGAATTTTGCCGACAGGATAGAGATCGAGCAAGGGCTCACCCGAAACTGGTGCTGCCGCTACATCTGTTGTCGTCATCCCGAACTCTCCCGCTGAACATGCTTGGCGCGATGGTTTTTCGCATTTTGTGGAAATTGGTTTCTTGTTAGTCCGATTTAGAGGCAGAAACATGCGCTTCCAGCCCCAATCAGACCTTGCCTGAGCCAAACTCTTGTGCTGCGCTGCAACATAACTTGTCAAGCTGTTTTTGGTCCGCCTTCGAAGGACCATTCTAACTAGCGGACAAAACCAATCTAAATTGCCTTTGAGCGATAGCGCATCGCGACATCACACCGCTCGTAGCTACAGCCATAGCGGGCCATGATATCTGGGTCGTGGACAAAACCGAGCTTTTCATAAAGGTGGATGGCGGGCTCGCAGGTATGATTGGTGAGCAGGAAGAGGGTTTCTATCCCCCGTTCTTCGGCCTGTGCTAAGGTCGCGGCCAATAAATGTTCACCAGCCTTTTGTCCGCGTGCGCTGTCCAGAACACCCATTTTTGTGAGCTCAACCGCCCCATCCTCAGTCGGCATCAAGGCGCAAGTTCCGACAATCCCCATCCCTTCAACGGACACGAATAGAATGTCGCCACCCTTGTCAATGATCATGGATTTGGGGTTTTTCAAGACTTTGCGGTCGGTCTCCTCCAGCGCAAACATCGCCTCTATCCATTGCACATTGATATCGTGAAATGCTGTGGCGAGATCGGGCGACCAAGGATGAATTTTTAGGTGGGTAGACACGTAAATTGACCTCAGAGTTTCGCCTCAGATAAGTCTATCTAAGAAGGGCTTGCAAGCGCTCCATACCAGTAGCCGTAAGAGGGTTTATGATTTCGACGCCGCGCCAGACAAAGCCAGCCTGCATATCCTCCGACAGCAAGCACGTGCAGCCAGACTCTGCGCAAACTGCCAGAATGATCGCGTCCCAAATCTGGAAATGATGTTCTACGGCCAAATTCATCGCTGCTTGAAACGCAGTTTCAGTGGTCTCTAATACTTGGCTAAGGTCGCGTCATTGCATGACTATCTCACGCGCCAAACTCGAAGTGTACCCGCCTTTGCGAACCAGAACGCGATAAAGCTCGCCAAGTGCTTGGATCGGAATTGCGACTTTGGCAAAATCCAGTTGGGCTATGCACGCATGCGCTAGCCTCTGACGGTCTGGGTCATTAATACCTTCGGCATAGGAAAGTATGTTTGAATCAAGTGCAATTTTTTGTTTTATCACCTGGCGGTCGACCTGTGTTAAAGTTCGTCACGCTCATAAAGCTGTTCACGTGGCACAGGGGGCAAATTCAAACTCACCTGATGGCGCAATCGCTCCATCAAATTGCTCTTCGCTTCCTCCCGATTAGCAGGCGCTTCGATCGGAACAAGTTTCGCATAGGGAACACCATGACGCGTAATCACAATCGTTTCCCCGCCATGGGCGCGGTTCAAGAGTTCAGAGAGCTTTTGTTTTGCATCAAACGCGGCAATTTGAGTGGTCATAATTTAATCCAGACGTAGTCCGGACTTAGCCACGATGAGAGGAATGGTCAAGAAGATTCCAATTTCTAGCCAAGCGCTAGCTTCGCATTGCCTAAGCGTTGAATCGTTCGCCCATAGCAGCGGTCAAGCAAATTTTAGCGAGAACGGCTCTGGATATCCGTGTTGGTGGAAGATTTTGCCGCTTGCATAGCGGGTATCAGGCATGGCAATGCTGCAGTGCACAAGGACACTCTAATGACTGACAAACCATTCCAACACGCCCCCGACAAGCCCTGGATCTTCCGGACCTATGCTGGCCATTCCACGGCTGAGAAGTCTAATGCGCTCTATCGGGCCAATTTGGCGGCTGGACAGACGGGTCTGTCGGTGGCGTTCGATCTGCCGACGCAGACGGCGTATGAGGCTGACCATGTGTTGGCCAAGGGCGAAGTGGGCAAGGTGGGGGTTCCGGTCAGCCATTTGGGCGATATGCGGGCCTTGTTCAAAGACATTCCGCTGGAGACTATGAACACCAGCATGACCATCAATGCGCCGGCCGCTTGGATGTTGGCGCTCTATGTCGCTTTGGCAGACGAGCAGGGGGCCGACCGCAAGAAGCTGCAGGGCACCACCCAAAACGATCTGATCAAGGAATATCTCTCGCGCGGAACTTACGTATTCCCGCCCGCACCCAGCCTCAAATTGACGGCAGACACGATTGCTTGGTGCTTAAAAGAAACGCCCAAATTCAACCCGATGAATGTGTGCTCCTACCATTTGCAGGAAGCAGGGGCGACGCCAGAGCAGGAATTGGCGTTCGCACTCGCCACCGCCATCGCCGTCCTCGATGAAGTCAAAGCCCAAGGCCAAGTTTTACCTGAAGACTTCCCCGCCGTGGTTGGCCGCATCAGCTTCTTCGTGAACGCGGGCATCCGCTTTGTGACGGAGCTGTGCAAGATGCGCGCGTTCAACGTCTTGTGGGACGAGATTTGTAAAGACCGTTATGGTGTGACCGATCCTGCCATGCGCCGCTTCCGCTATGGCGTGCAGGTCAATTCCTTGGGCCTGACAGAGCCGCAGCCGGAGAATAACGTCTATCGTATCTTGCTCGAAACCCTCGCCGTGACCATGAGCAAGGATGCCCGTGCGCGCGCCGTGCAATTGCCTGCTTGGAACGAGGCCTTGGGCCTGCCGCGCCCATGGGATCAGCAATGGAGCCTCAGGCTTCAACAAATCCTCGCCTATGAAACCGATCTTCTTGAGTATGAGGATTTGTTTGCGGGCTCCCACGTGGTGGAGAAAAAGGTCGCAGAATTGGTGGCGGGCGCTAAGGCAGAGCTGGCTAAGATTGATGCCTTGGGCGGGGCGGTCGCTGGCGTGCCTTATATGAAAGAGGGCTTGGTTCAATCTAATCGCGACCGACTGTTGGGCATTGAAGGCGGCAGCCAAGTCGTCGTTGGCGTCAACCGTTGGTCGGATACAGAGCAATCGCCCTTGTCAGCTGGCGAAGGCTCCATCCAGACAGTTGATCCCATGGTAGAAGCCGACCAGATCAAGCGTCTGAATGCCTGGCGCACTAGTCGCAACGCGGCGGCGGTGGAGGCTGCTTTGGCTGAGCTTGAGGCAGCCGCACGCGAGAACCGAAATATCATGGAGCCCTCTATCGCCTGTGCCAAAGCCGGTGTCACCACCGGTGAATGGGGGGCCTTGCTGCGCCGGGCTTACGGGGAATATCGCGCCCCAACCGGTGTCTCGCTGCTTGTGAATATCGAGGGCGAAGACATTGAAGCTGTGTCGAAAAAGGTCGATGACATCAGCGAAAAACTAGGCCGTCGCTTGGCCTTTTTGGTCGGTAAGCCAGGTCTTGATGGCCATTCCAACGGGGCCGAACAAATCGCCACCCGCGCCCGCGCCGTAGGCATGGATGTGACGTATGAAGGCATCCGTATGACGCCAGAAGAAATCGTGGCACGCGCGGTGGAGAAGAAAGCTCATGCGGTGGGCCTATCCATCCTCTCGGGCTCTCACCTCGATCTAGTCCGCGATGTCGTGGCCCGCATGCGCGCGGCGGGGCTGGGGCATGTGCCTGTGGTTGTGGGCGGCATCATCCCGCCAGAAGATGCTCGCGCGCTGAAGCAATTCGGTGTCGCAGCTGTCTATACGCCCAAGGACTTTAAGATCACCGAAATCATGGGTGATTTGGTCGATATTGTTGCCACACGGGTCGATCAATTGATGTAATTGCCATCCTCAATCCCCCTTAAATCCTAGGTTGCCAGATCACACGATTGGCCTTAGCCTCGGGCACTATTCAAGGTGTTCTAGGATTGGAGGCGGGATTGGGCAAAAGGAAATACCTACCGGGCGTCGAGATCGCCCAAACGCCTGAAGACAAGATCACGGCTGGCTTGCAAGAGGTGCAATTTTGCTTTGCAGGGGCATCTTCCAGTCTATCCCTCGTGGCTCTAGGTGCCTTAAACTTGGGTTGGTCCACATCGGCCACTGAAGGGCAGGATGTTCTTGTTTTCACTCAAATGGGGCTGGCACTTCTATTGTTGATCTCTTGCATAGCATTTACGCTCCGGGTCCAGCCGTGGCCACGGGTCTCTCTGGTGTCCGATCGGCAAATACCTTGGCATGCGCCGTCAGGCCTTTTGGCGATGGGCGGAATCTCAGCCTTAATCATCGCTGTTGCTGTGCCCATCGGTTCGGCGTTTACCCTAGCACCGGAATGGGAATCAACCATGAAGTCCTTCTTCGGCTTCGCGGCAATTGGGGTCCTGACTGGAGGGGCCTTTGTCTCTTTGTCTCGGATCGCTGCCGGTCTTGAAGCTTTGGCGTGGATCAAGGAAATCCGCAGGGAACAAGGCGTGATTGAACTCTCCCCCGGCCAACGCATCACCAAACAGGCCGAACAAGAACCCCAACTGCCCAGCTGGGCCCAGACTTTATAGCGAGGGGAAGATGACTGAACTTGTTAGTGATAAAGCGGAAGCCCAGAAAATCCTGTTCTGGACTGATAAGCGACCCATCGCGCCCGATGTGGAGACACGTATCACGTGTGCGATTGCGGAGGCGGTTACCGCGATTGCGGGAACTCCAGCGCTCTTGATATTTTTGTATTTCATTTACAACGCTAGTTCGGAACGTCAAAATATCGAAAACCCCATATTGGATACATACGGCTATCCAGTTGTAATGTTATTGATTATTGTGATTCAGCAATTCTTGATTGGTAACTTTCTAACCAAATGGGGGAGTGGCCAAAATCTAGTCTGTCAAAGTGGCATCCCTCGCGAGCGAACACGCAATAGCCGATGGATTGCAGTATTGCTTTGCTCTGTCGGCGCTATTGGGGCGGTCTCAATGATTTATGATTTGATTAGTGGCAATACTGGAAACGGTCTATTCGGGTCTTTTTCCGTGGAATTTTTCATGTTCGTGCTAATATTCGGAGTTTCATCTGGTATTGCTACTGCTCAAGAAAGATTAAGCTGGATACTCGACCTTCGCGCGCAGCAAGGTCACGCCATTCCGTTTGAAGCCCACCCCATGGCAGCCCCAATGACAGTGGAAAATGACTGGTGGAAGAAGCCGACGCCTTAGGTCACAATCGCCTTGATCAACACAGCCAGCGCCGTAAACGCCAGATAGGCTCCAAACGCGCGACGCAGCATCGTCTTGTCCAAGCGGTGGGCGAGCTTGGCACCATAGGGTGCGACCGCCCCGGTCAACAGGGCCAGAATCACAAAGCCCGGCACATTGATATAGCCAAGCGACAGCGGCGGTCTGCCATCGACGCCCCAGCCCATAAGGATAAAACCCAAAGTCGCAGGTACGGCGATGGCGACGCCAAAACCTGAAGCCGTGGCCACTGCTTGATGGATCGGCCTGCCGGCTAAGGTCATGACGGCAGAGCCAAAGGCACCCCCGCCAATGCCCATCAGCGCCGAAACGGCTCCAAGGCCTGTGCCGACACTGGCCCGAGTTGGCCCCGTTGGCACGTCGCGCATGATCGTCCAGCTCTCTTTGCCAAGGCCCATATAGGCGGCCAAAGCGATGGCAAAGGCTCCATAAATTAGGCCGAGGGTTGCTTTATTGGCAAAGCCCGCCAGTACCGCACCGATGATGGCACCCAGAGCTATCCACGGGATAAAGCCTTTGAGGACAACCTCATCCACCGCACCATGCTTACGGTGGGCCGCGACTGAGCGTAGCGAAGTGGTAATGATCGTCGACAGGCTGGTACCCACGGCCACGTGTAGATTGGCGTCCCCGCCCAGTCCAAACACGCCAAAGGCATAGAAGAGGGCAGGGACGAGGACGGTCCCACCACCAACGCCAAACAGGCCCGCGATCAGGCCTGCAAACACGCCAGCCCCGGCCATCGCTGCAATGAGAATAACTAGGTCTTGGAGTGGCGGCATCAGGCCGCGATCTCGCCGCGATTGGCAAAGCGGGTCGCTTCGCGTTCAATCAGCTCGAGGGCACGGTCATAAACTTCCATGCCAGCCCCAGCCCGGCTCTCTTCGCCTAATTGACGGCGGAACATGCGGGCACCGGGCTTGCCCGCAAACAGGCCGAGCATGTGGCGGGTGATGGCGTGCAAGGGCACACCCTCTGCCAAGCGCCGCTCCACATAGGGCCGATAGGCGCGATAGGCCTCTTCAGGGCGAACGATCTCCGTGTCATTCCCCAAAATCTCACGATCAACCCGGCCCAGCAGGGCAGGGTCATGATAAGCAGCCCGGCCCAGCATCACACCATCAAGGCCTGCGACTGCCTCTTGTGCCTGCTCAATACTGGCAATGCCGCCATTCAAGATGATGGTCAACTGCGGGTGTGCGGCTTTCAACTCGCGCACCAGATCATAGTCCAAGGGCGGGATTTCGCGATTGTCCTTGGGCGAGAGGCCTTTCAGGATTGCCTTGCGTGCATGGACAACAAAAACGGTGACGCCTGCTTTGGCCACGGTCTCGACAAAGCCAAACAAGCTCTCACGGGGGTCTTGTTCATCGACGCCGAGGCGGTTCTTAACGGTGACGGGCAAATGCGTGGCCGCTTGCATAGCGCTGACGCATTCGGCCACGAGTTCAGGCTCTCGCATCAGGCAGGCCCCGAACCGGCCTGACTGGACGCGGTCCGACGGACAGCCAACATTAAGATTTATCTCCCCATACCCAAAATCAGTGGTAATCTTCGTAGCTTCGGCAAGCTTACGAGGATCAGAGCCACCAATTTGTAACGCGACGGGGTGTTCGCAGGCGTCAAAGCCGATCAGGCGCTGGCGGTCACCATGGATGAGCGCATCTGCCGTCACCATCTCTGTGTAGAGTAGGGCACCTTTGGACAGCGTACGGTGAAACGCCCGGCAATGCCGGTCTGTCCACTCCATCATAGGGGCAACGCAAAAGCGCCGATCAAGCGTATCGGAAGTCATGGCCGCTCCATGCCTTTTTTAGCCCCAAAACGCAAATCTGCAGAAAAATGCACAAAGGGCGAAAAATGTGTTTGACACATGTGGTGTGCTATAGTAGTAATACACCCATGCACTACAGCAGTGCAGCACAAACACAACGACAGACCAACAGGAGAAACCAACATGATCACATTTATCGTCACAATCTGGCTCAGCGCTTTGGGTGCCGGCATGGCCACGATGGCAGCTACCGAACGCAACTAAGCAAACCTTCCAACCTCTACCTCCCCCTTAAATCCTCCCCCCTTCAAAAACACAAAAGGAATACCACCATGATCACCATCGCAATCACCGCTTGGCTCAGCCTCTTAGGCGCAGGTTTAGCTTCGATGGCCGCCGCAGAACGGGCCTAAACCTTAAGCCTTCCTCCACGCCATCTCCTCCGACCCTGCATAAATCGCCGCTACAACAAACCATAAACCCGCTCCTCCCCGAGCTTCACACCAAGGATAAAAATCATGATCAACCTTATTGTCGCCGCCTGGCTTTCCGTACTCGCTTCTGGCCTTCTGGGCATGGCGGCTTCTGACCGCCACTAAAGCAACCCCCGTAATCGAACCGGCATCGTCAGCCCCTACGCCTCCAACGTCCCTACGATGCCCAACCTAGGGCCGGCTTTGCCGGCCCTATTTTTTGTTGAGAGCTTATGCGGTCCAAGCCTTGGATGGCGCGCTCAAATCGCCTACATCAAGGAAATGGCTCGTTATCTGATCACTTCTGCACTTCCTTACATCAATGGCATCAAGCATCTCGGCAATCTTGCGGGGTCTATGCTGCCTGCAGATGTGCACACGCGCTTCCGGCGCTTGCAAGGCCATGAGGTCTTGTTTGTCTGCGCAACCGATGAACATGGCACACCGGCAGAATTGGCAGCGGCTGAGGCTGGCATGTCGGCCAAAGCTTATTGTTATGAGCAACATCACATTCAGCGCACGGCAGGTGAGGGGTATTCCCTTTCGTTTGACTGGTTTGGCCGCTCTTCCAGCCCGCAAAACTATGCGCTCACACAGCATTTTGCTGAAATGCTGGAAGCCAATGGCTTGTTAGAGGAACGCGTTACGAAGCAAGTCTATTGTATCGATGATGCGCGCTTCTTGCCCGACCGCTATGTCGAGGGGACCTGCCCAATTTGCGGGTTTGAGGATGCGCGTGGCGACCAGTGCGATAATTGCGGGTCGTTGCTAGACCCCACGCAATTGAAGAACCCGCGCTCTAAGATTTCGGGTTCTACCAACATCGAAGTGCGCGATACTGCTCATCTGTTCTTGCGTCAGCCATTAATGGAAGACAAAATCCGCGCTTGGGTCGATGCGGCAACAGACTGGCCGCATTTGGCGCGCTCCATCGCCTATAAGTGGCTCGATGAAGGCTTGCAGGACCGGGCGATCACGCGGGACCTGTCGTGGGGCGTACCCGTTTTGAAAGACGGCAAACTACGTCCAGGCTTTGAAAACAAAGTATTTTACGTCTGGTTTGATGCGCCGATCGAATATATTGCCGCGACCCAAGAATGGGCTTTGGCCACGGATGGCGATTGGCAGCGCTGGTGGCGGAAAGATCAGGGCGCAGAAGATGTGACCTATGTTCAGGTGATGGGCAAGGACAATGTGGCCTTCCACACCGTGTCTTTCCCCGTGACGATTTTGGGTTCAGGTGAGCCTTGGAAATTGGTTGACCGCTTGAAGGCCTTTAACTGGCTGACTTGGTATGGCGGGAAATTCTCGACCAGCCAAAAGCGCGGCATCTTTATGGATCAAGCATTGGAATTGCTCAGCGGCGATTATTGGCGCTGGTATCTGATGGCCAATGCACCTGAAAGCTCCGATGCAGCTTTCACGTTGGAAGGCTTCCAAGCCACCGTGAATTCCGACCTCGCCAATGTGCTGGGCAATTTCGTCAACCGCATCATGAAGTTTGCCGCCGCCAAGTTTGAAGGCAAAGTCCCTGCCATTGGTGTTGCAGGGGAAGCGGAGGCCAAGCTGTGGACCGAAGTCTCAGCCAAGATTGCTGCGATCACGGCATTCCACGAAGAGATGGAGTTCCGCAAAGCCGCCGCCGAAACCCGCGCCCTATGGGCTTTGGGCAATGAATATCTGCAAACAGCGGCCCCTTGGACCGCGATCAAAACGGATGAGGCTTTAGCCGCCGTCGGCGTCCGCACGGGCCTTAATCTGGTTGCGCTGTTCGCAATCTTGGCCCAACCCTTTGTGCCAGAGGCCGCAAGCCGGATCTTGGATGGCATCGGCGTGCCAGA
>CAMDDL010000062.1 GCA_945891505.1 Maricaulis salignorans
ATGCGCTCAGCTGCAATTTCAGCAGCTTCATCATCGGAGCTGGGGAAAGCAACCGCAAATGTCGTCTGATCGAGACGTGCCGCAACATCTTCAGCACGCACCAAGCGCGATAGCATGGCACCCGACTGGCTAACTAATCTTTCAATCCCTTGACGGGTATGAACTACACCGAGGCTAGCCTCGGTATCAAGGCGGGCCAAGGCAATTGATAAAGGTCGGTCGGTTTCATGGGCCCGGTGGGCTAGGCTTTCTAAATGCGCCAAGAAGAATGACGGCGCATAAAGGCCGGTGGTTGCCTCCATAGCCGCTGGTGCTCTCGCTGCTGCAAACGCCAAGTTCAAAGCATCGCGGCTACGCTTTTCTTCAACAAAGTTGAACAGCCGATCTGCGGCCGCTGCGTCATCGTCGCCTGCAATTGCGAAATCTGTTGCCCCACGCTCAATCGCTTCATGAGGATTGTCGAAGTCCGGCGATCCCAGGATCAGGCACGGCATATGGAACATGCGCGCATTTCGCCGCATGGCTGCGCAGAAGCCCAACGCGGTGGCGCGATTATCTCGGGCAAGGATTACCACGCCATCAAATTCACTCTCATGGAGATAATCGAAGGCGGTGAATGACGTAAAGGCTGCGATCGTCTCTGCGCCAAGTTGAGTGAGGGCGGTCGTGAATTGCAACAAATCAGGGTCAGGCTGACCAAACAACAGGATTCGAGGTACTTTGGCGCTGCTTACGATGGGCGGATGCGCAGGCCCGCCAAAACGTGCCAAGGTTCGAAATCGCATCTTGGCTTCATCAGCCATGACCGCGATGCGCAAGCTGGACCCAAGGCGGGCCGCCAAGACGCTGGGTGTTGCAAAGGCGTCTAAAACGCCGTCAAACGCGCTGACGTCGAAATTCTCTTCACCATCGCTCCACGCCATGAACAGGCCGGCACGCGGACCCAAAGCGGCCTTGAGCGACCGAACCAGTTCACTGGACTTGGCCCCACTGTCGCCGCGTGTATCGACAATAATCGCAGCTGTCTGGCGACGTTGATGATCTTCTCCCGCTATGGTGAAACCAGCTTGCGACAACACGTCACTTGCATCATCACCGGCGAGAACAAGAATATGTGGCTTTGCCATCCCATGCCTACTTTCAAGGACCATTGCGTAATTTGTGAAGCACCCTAGCGTGGAGATACTGAGTCGTCAGTAAACGAATACGAAAGGCCCACTATTTTGACTGCCAACCCTGTTTTGATCCAGCCCAATTTCAGCCTTCAGGGCAAGACAGCTTTGATCACGGGGGCATCCTCTGGTCTTGGTGCGCATTTTTCCCGTCTTCTGGCAGGGCTCGGCGCAAATGTGGTGTGCGGAGCACGCCGGGTGGATCGCTTAGAGGCCTTGGTCGCGTCGATTGAGGCCGAAGGTGGGGCGGCGCAGGCGGTGAAGCTTGACGTGCAAGACGAGGCCAGTGTGGTCGCAGCCTTTGATGCTGCTGAGGCAGGTCTGGGGCTGCCGTCCATCGTGATCGCCAATGCCGGCACCAATGAAATTGGTCTTGCAACCGACATTAGTATGGATGCCTATGATGCCATGATGTCGGTCAATGTTCGCGGCGTGTTTCTCACCGCTCGCGAAGGGGCTAAGCGTATGATTGCAAGTGGCAGTGCGCAACGCGGGGATGGCCGAATTGTTTTGATTGCCTCTATGGCTGGCCTTAAGCCGCTACCAGGCCTTGTGCCCTATTGCGTCTCCAAAGCTGCTGTTGTGATGATGGCCAAATCTATGGCCGCAGAATGGATGCGCAAAGGCATTAACGTTAATGCAGTCTGCCCGGGCTATATCGAAACAGAGATCAATGCAGATTGGCTCGGCCAAAGTGGGGGTCAAAAGATGGTGGCTGGATTTCCACGCCGCCGCTTGATGGATGACCAAGCCCTTGATGGCGCGATGGCGTGGTTGGTGTCAGATGCAGGCCGTTTCACCAGCGGTGCAGTGGTGCAAATTGATGATGGGCAGGCACTTTAATTAATGAATCCGGGTAGCTGAGTAGGTTTATACTTGGTCTTGAATGGCCGATTTGATCCCAGGGCTGCACCTCCCTTAGGTTTTGATTTTTTGATTTTTTGGATTAGTTTCGTGTCGAAATACATCTACAGAATGCGGATCAATTAAAATTGCACGGATTGCATTAAGCGCCAATTGACCAAGTGTTTTTAGCCGTTGTTAGGAGCTTGCGTGTTACCCTTAGAATCCAGTGTCCTTGCGTTTGTGGCGCTTTGAAGGATTTGATCAATGAAGTTCTCGAAGACTTTACTACCGACGGGTGTCGCTCAGGCTGAGCGCGGTAATGTCGCGATTTTCTTTGCGTTGGTCTCGTCTGTGTCCCTCGGTGTACTGGGCGCTTCGATCGAACTTAACCGCATTTCCAACACAAAAGCATCTTTAGCTGCCGCCGCCGATGCAGGTGCCTTGGCTGCTAAACGCGAACAGGCAGACAAAGCCAGTCTTGGCGAACAGCAGGCACGCGCGGCTGGGGCGACGGCTGGCACCAAAGCCTTTCTGGCTTCTGCACCGGGTTATGATCAAGGGGTAAGCAATCTTCAGGTCTCTGTCACTTGGGATGAGGATGGTTCATCCCGTCTCACGGGGACCGGCACTCAGTCCTTGATCTTGGGCGGCATGGTTGGGCTTTCGACGGTTTCACTCAGCGCCGTTAGTGTCGCCACCGCCGGAACTGACCGACGCTTGGAAGTGGCCGTTGTGGTAGATACCACCGCATCTATGTTCCAAAAGGATGGTCGTCCATCCACGCGCTTCACCCAAATGCGCAGTGCAGCCAAAGGTTTCGTCAACGCCTTGTTCGACACGGTTACCATTCCCGATCGCTTGCGGGTTGCGGTTATTCCTTGGACCACGACCGTTAATATACGTAGCGAAGTTCCAGACCAAACATGGAATAAAGATGCCGCGCCCGCCCTTAGCCCGGCTGATGCGGGCACACGTTCGTTGCCGACCAATCTCGTGAGCCGTGCGTCTAACGTTAGTCAGACCACTTCAGAACTCAGCACATTATTTGCGCCCGTTGGCTGGCGCGGCTGTATCTCCGGCACAGGGGAAAGCCTGTCGGCCAATGATGATACAAAGGCTGGCATGAGCTGGAATGCTTTGCAGGTGCCGCCGCGCGTCAACAATGCCACCCGGACCAAAGGGGTTAGCACACCGCGGATGTGCGACAATTGGCAAGGTTGTCCGCCGCCACCCAAGGCGCCACCACCACCCCCGCCCAAGGGGCCACCGCCGCCGCCGCCACCGCCGCCACCGCCGCCGCCGCCGCCGCCGCAAACACAGGGCAAATTGATACTGCCCGGCCAAAAGCTTGAGAGTTTTGCATTTTTGAACTTTGGTGCCACGACCTTGAACGCAGCCTGCGTCAATAATCGTTACTCTTGCCCCTATCTTTCATGCCCTGCAGGCAGCCAAAGCACGACCACAATTTCGTGTTCGCAAAACGATAACAATGGCACTCGAAACGCCTTCTTCAACTTCACGGGCACACAAAGCTGCGTGAGTGGTGGTGGGTGTCAGTGGGACCTTAACTTGGACACCGCCAACGGCTGTGTCGCTGATTATAATGAAATCACTTGGAACAATGCCAATGGCTCTTGGTGTTCGTGGGTGCCGCGGAATACGTGGGATAGCTTCCGCCGCATTACTGGGCCAAACCTGAATTGCCCCATGCCAATGCTGGGCTTGTCTGCGAACCGGACCCAATTGATCAACACGATTGATCGATTGTCGCCATCACCCGGCGGAACCCACGCCGATGTCGGCTTGCGCTGGGGTCTGCGGGCACTATCGCCCCGCAACGAGTGGAAAGACTTCTTCCGGCATAACCGGCCAGAGCCGTTTGATTCCGAGACAGTTACTAAAGTCATGGTTCTAATGACCGACGGGGCGAACGAACAAGCGATTAACTTCCCCGGCTATTGGGGTTGTAATGAGTCCGGTGCTCCGGGCTGTACTGGTTCGCCAGATCGCGCGACGCTGGACAGCCGCATGCAATCTTGGTGCACTGCGATCCGGGACACGTACAAGATCCAGCTCTACACGGTGGCGATCAACGTCTCCGATACCGAGGCCGTCAGTCGCTTGCGCACCTGTGCTGGGAGTTCGGACCGCGCATTTGCGGTCGATGCAAGCCAGTTGAATGCAACGTTTGAACAGATTGCCCGGGAAACCTTCAGTCTGCGCTTGAAAGAATAGGGCAGTTTCCCGCCGTCTTCTGCGCTAAAAGCGGCCTCGCTTGTTGCAAGCGGGGCCGCTTGCGCTTTATGCACACATCGTCATGACCCAATCCATTGCTCCTAACGCTGCCCCTCGTGAAACGCCTTGCTCGCGAGCGCTAGCCGCTGGCAAAGTGCCCAGCTTCCAAGATATTATTCTTACCCTTTCCGACTATTGGGCGCGCCAAGGCTGCGTGATCTTGCAGCCCTATGATACCGAAGTGGGGGCGGGGACCTTGCATCCCGCCACAACCCTGCGTGCTCTCGGGCCAAAGCCATGGCGTGCGGCCTATGTGCAGCCATCGCGCCGCCCTAAGGATGGGCGTTATGGCGAAAACCCCAATCGCTTGGGCCATTATTACCAATATCAGGTGATCCTAAAGCCTAACCCGCCCAATTTGCAGGAGCTGTATCTCAATTCGCTCTATGAAATTGGGATCGACCCCACCTTGCATGACATCCGCTTTGTCGAAGACGATTGGGAAAATCCAACGGTCGGGGCTTGGGGGCTTGGCTGGGAGATTTGGTGTGACGGAATGGAAGTCTCCCAATTCACCTATTTCCAACAAGTCGGTGGCCTTGATTGTAAGCCGGTTTCGGGCGAACTGACTTACGGGCTAGAGCGCTTGGCTATGTATGTGCAGGGCGTTGAAAACGTTTATGACCTTGATTTCAACGGGCTTGGCGTCAGCTATGGCGATGTGTTCCTCGAGAATGAGCGCCAGCAATCGACCTTCAATTTCGAAGAATCCGACCCTGCCATGCTCAAGCGCTGGTTTGAGGATGCAGAGCGTATGTGTACCCATTTGCGTGACAAGCGCTTGCCACTGCCGGCCTTTGATTGGGCGCTGAAATGTTCGCACCTGTTCAATCTTCTAGACGCGCGCGGCGTGGTTTCGCCGACAGAGCGGCAGAGCTTCATTGCCCGTGTTCGTGACCAAGCCAAAGGCTGTGCCGTCCTCTGGGCCGAAACCCAAGCCCCAGCCCAAGAACAGGTGGTCTGAACCATGCCCCAATTCTTGCTTGAACTCTTCTCCGAAGAAATCCCGGCCCGCATGCAAAAGCGCGCGGCTGAAGACCTCAAAAAGCTGTTGATGGATGCTTTGTCCAAGGCAGGCTTTTTGCCTGGCGGGATGGAGACTTTCAGCGCGCCGCGTCGCCTCGTCGCGGTTGTGGAAGGCCTGCCAGAGCGGACAGCTGATGTACGTGAAGAGCGTAAGGGCCCCAAAGTCGATGCCCCCGCCCAAGCCATTGAAGGCTTCTTGCGTGGTGCTGGCCTAACCGACATCAACCAAGCCCGCGTGGTCTCTGACCCGAAGAAGGGTGATTTTTATGTCGCTGATTTGGTGAAGCCGGGCCGGGCAACGCCGGATGCGTTGGCAGAGATCGTACCCGATATCATCCGCAACTTCCCGTGGCCGAAAAGCATGCGCTGGGGTGAGGGGACCTTGCGGTGGGTGCGGCCTTTGCATCGGCTTCTGGCGGTGTTTGACGGCGAGATTGTGCCGTTTGACGTCGACGGAATTGCCGCCAGCAACATCAGCGAGGGCCATCGCTTCCACGGCACAGGCACCTTTGAGGTCAAGGACTTTGAGGATTATGAGGCCAAGCTGTCAGCCGCCCATGTCGTGCTCGACCGCGATCAGCGCAAGGCGCAGATCAAGGCGGACGCTCAAACCCTGTGTCATGCACGTAACCTTGAACTCATTGATGATGAAGGGCTTTTAGAAGAAGTCTGCGGTCTGGTGGACGAGCCGCATGTGATCATGGGCGACATGGACCCTTCCTTCTTGGACCTGCCACCGGAAGTCATTCGCCTGACCTTGCGGGTCAATCAGAAGTATTTCGTTGTCCGCGATCCCAAGACCGGTGGCCTCGCGCCGCATTTCATCATCGTGTCCAATGTGAAGGCTACCGATGGCGGCAAGAAGATTGCGCTAGGCAATGCTCGCGTGCTCGCTGCCCGCCTCAATGATGCGCGCTATTTCTGGGATTTGGACCGCAAGGCGAGCCTTGAAAGCCGCGTGCCGAAGCTGGATACGTTGGTGTTCCACGAAAAGTTGGGCAGTGTCGGCGACAAGGTACGCCGCATTGTGGCGCTGGCGGGCGAGATCGCGCCCTTGGTCGGGGCAGATGTGGCCGCAGCCAAGCATGCAGCTTTGTTGGCTAAGGCCGATTTGACGACCGAAATGGTCGGCGAATTCCCAGAACTTCAAGGGGTTATGGGGCGTTATTATCAGCTTCACGAGGCTGTCCTCCCCCGTGCAACGGGGGAGGGGGACCCTGCGCAGCAGGGTGGAGGGGGCACTCCCCCCTCAGTCGGCTCCGCCGACAGCTCCCCCGCGTCGCAGGGGAGCACAAGGGTTAGGGCAAACACGATCATCGCGGACGCCATCCGCGATCATTATAAGCCCGTCGGTCCATCCGATCAGGTGCCAAGCGAACCTGTTGCGATGGCTGTCGCCTTGGCTGATAAACTCGATACGTTGACGGGCTTCTTCGCCATTGGTGAGAAACCAACAGGCTCTGGCGACCCTTATGCGCTGCGTCGCGCGGCGTTGGGTGTCATTCGGATTGTGCGGGAAGCGGGTGTCCGCTTTGTTTTGGCCGAGAAAACCACAGCCAATGGCTTGCTCGACTTCATCCTCGAACGCCTCCGCGTTTCCCTCCGCGATGAAGGCTTTGCGCCAGATGTGCTGGAAGCGGCCTTTGCCATCCCCGATGACGACATCGTGAGAATCGTTGCCCGGGTGACGGCTCTGGCCAAGGTCCTCAAGACCGAGGATGGCGCCAACCTTGTGGCGGGCCTTAAGCGTGGGGCCAATATTCTCCGTGCTGAGGAAAAGAAGGACGGGGCTGCCGCTCAGGGCACCGTGTCAGACGCGCTGTTGGCAGTGCCAGCCGAGCAGGGGCTGCACCAAGCCCTCGTCGCCGCTGAAAGCCAGATGGATCAGGCCCTCGCGACAGAAGCGTTTGACACCGCAATGAGCGCTTTGGCAGGGCTACGCGGCCCAGTCGATCTGTTCTTTGAGGGTGTTCTTGTCAATGACGCCGATGCTGCCATTCGTCAGAACCGCTTGGCCCTATTGGTGAAATTGCGGACGGTGAGTGAGCGGGTGGCCGACTTCTCCAAGTTGGCTGGCGGCTAAATTCGCACCTGTCCATCAGCAATGTGACGCAACAAAGGGCTTGGCCCAAGATTTGCTGCCATCCCAACCTCAATCCGGACATTTGGCCGGATTCTGGACAATTCTGCGTGTTGTAAAACTACATAGCCATAAGGGTGTGTGTCTTGCGACACACTTCGGCCATTCTGGGCTCTCATGTGGGTTGATACTTCACTGGACTGCCTTAGAAGGGCCGCTAACACGCGCCTGTGGCGCAGGAATCACATGAGGCACATGCTACATGAGTAAATTGGTTTATAGCTTTGGAGCAGGGCTCGCCGATGGCGACGCCAGCATGAAAAATCTTTTGGGTGGCAAGGGCGCGAACCTTGCAGAAATGAATAAGATCGGGCTTCCCGTTCCTCCAGGCTTTACCATCACGACCGAGGTTTGCACGGCGTTCTATGCGTTGGGCCAGAAATACCCCGATGCGCTGGCCGACGAAGTCAAAGCAGCCATGACGACGGTTGAGACCACCGTGGGCAAAGGCTTTGGCGATGCTGGGAACCCGCTTCTGGTGTCTGTCCGTTCTGGCGCGCGCGCGTCAATGCCCGGCATGATGGATACGGTCCTGAACTTGGGTCTGAACGATGAGACGGTGGAAGGCCTTGCGGCCCAATCCGGCAATCGCCGCTTTGCTTTTGATAGCTATCGCCGCTTCATCCAAATGTATTCCAATGTGGTTCTGGAACTCGACCACCACATGTTTGAAGACATTCTGGAAAGCTATAAGGAAGTCAACGACTACACGATCGATACCGACCTTCAGGCGGAAGATTGGGAAAAGGTCGTTGTGAAATATAAGGCCGCGGTGGAAGCCGCGATGGGCAAGCCATTCCCTCAAGATGTGAACGACCAATTGTGGGGCGCGGTTGGGGCAGTGTTCCGGTCTTGGATGAATGACCGCGCCGATTTTTACCGCAAGATGCACGACATTCCTGAAAGCTGGGGCACCGCCGTCAACGTCCAAGCTATGGTGTTCGGCAATATGGGCGAAACTTCCGCAACGGGTGTGGCCTTTACGCGGAACCCTTCTACGGGTGAGCGCTTGTTCTATGGCGAATATCTGATCAACGCCCAAGGCGAAGACGTTGTCGCCGGCATCCGCACGCCAAAGTCCATCACCCGCGTCCAGCGCGAGACGATGGGCGAGGGCGGTCTTTCGATGGAAGAGGCGCTTCCTGAGGTGTTCCTTCAATTGGTGCAAGTTTATGGCCAGCTCGAAGGTCATTACCGCGACATGCAGGACATTGAGTTCACGGTGGAGCGCGGCAAATTGTGGATGCTGCAAACCCGTAACGGCAAGCGCACCGCCAAGGCTGCGTTGAAGATTGCTGTCGACATGGTCGCCGAAGGCCTGATCACCGAGAATGAAGCCGTCATGCGGGTCGATCCTGCAGCGCTGGATCAATTGCTGCACCCAACAATTGCACCAGGTGCAGTGCGTGACTTGATCGCTGTTGGTTTGCCAGCGTCGCCCGGTGCTGCCGTTGGCGAAGTCGTATTTGACCCCGATGAAGCCGAAGAAATGTCCAAGGCCGGGAAGTCGGTCATCCTCGTGCGCGAGGAAACCAGCCCGGAAGACATTCATGGCATGCACGCCAGCCGCGCCATCGTGACCTCACGCGGCGGCATGACCAGCCACGCAGCGGTTGTGGCACGCGGTATGGGCCGGCCTTGTGTTTCGGGTGCCGGTGAAATCCGCATCGACGAAGCAGCAGGCGTGTTCAAAGTGCGCGGCCGTGAGATCAAAAAGGGTGACATCATCTCCGTCGACGGCTCTAAAGGCGAAGTCCTGTTTGGCGCGGTAGAGATGGAACAGCCGGAATTGTCGGGCGACTTTGCGGCCCTGATGGTGTGGGCTGATAAGGTCCGCCGCTTGAAGGTTCGGGCGAATGCTGAAACCCCGCTCGACGTGCGCACCGCACGCGAATTCGGGGCTGAGGGCGTTGGTCTCTGCCGCACCGAGCATATGTTCTTTGACGCTGACCGGATTGCTGCTGTTCGCGAGATGATCCTGTCCGAAACCAAAGTAGGTCGCGTTTTGGCACTGACCAAAATTCTGCCGATGCAACGCCAAGATTTTGTTGAGATTTTCACCATCATGAAGGGTCTGCCATGCACGATCCGCTTGCTCGACCCGCCTTTGCACGAATTCCTGCCCCATAGTTTGGAAGACGTCGAAGCGGTGGCCAATGCAACTGGGCTGGATAAGGCCAAATTGCTGGAACGCGCCAAGGATTTGCACGAAGTGAACCCGATGTTGGGCCACCGTGGCTGCCGCCTCGGCATCACCTATCCTGAAATCTATGAGATGCAGGCCCGCGCCATCTTTGAAGCCGCTATTGAAGTGGCCAAAGCAGAAGGCGAAGCCCCTGTTCCAGAAATCATGATCCCGTTGGTGGCGACCGAAAAGGAATTGCAAATCCTAAAAGACCGGGTTGATGCCATCGGACGCGAAGTCATGGATCATGAAGGCATGGAAATCGACTATTCGGTTGGCACCATGATCGAATTGCCGCGCGCGGCGCTGAAAGCCGACGAGATTGCCCGTCAGGCAGCCTTCTTCTCCTTCGGCACCAACGACCTAACGCAAACGACCCTTGGCATCAGCCGCGATGATTCCGGCCGCTTCATGGGTGCTTATGTCGAGCAGGGCATTTTTGAAAAAGACCCATTCGTGACTTTGGATCAGTCTGGCGTTGGCGACCTCATCAAGATTGCCCGCGACCGTGGCCGCGCAACCAAGCCAGACCTGAAATTGGGCATTTGTGGTGAGCATGGCGGCGACCCTGCCTCCATCACGTTCTGCGAAAAAGCAGGCCTCGACTATGTGTCCTGCTCACCCTACCGCGTGCCCATCGCGCGCTTAGCGGCGGCTCAGGC
>CAMDDL010000063.1 GCA_945891505.1 Maricaulis salignorans
CCCATCGCCACCAAAGAGGCGGTACCGATGCCAAACTCTTCAGCCCCCAGCATCGCCGCCATCACGATATCGCGTCCCGTCCGCAGACCACCATCCGTGCGCAACACCACATGGTCGCGCAGATTGTTCAGCGTCAGGACTTGATGGGCCTCAGCCAGACCTAATTCCCAGGGAATACCCGCAAATTTGATTGAGGTTTGGGGTGATGCCCCTGTGCCACCCACATTGCCTGCAATCAGAATAATGTCGGCCTTGGCCTTTGCAACGCCGGCTGCCACCGCGCCAATGCCCGATTGCGCGACGAGCTTTACGCAAACCTTGGCTTCGGGATTGATCTGCTTCAAATCATAGATCAGCTGAGCCAGATCTTCGATCGAATAAATGTCATGGTGTGGTGGTGGGCTAATCAGAGTCACGCCCGGTGTCGCATGGCGCAAGCGCGCGATCATTTCGGTCACCTTAAAGCCGGGCAATTGCCCACCTTCACCGGGCTTGGCACCCTGGGCAACTTTGATCTCAATCTCGCGGCATTGGTTTAGATATTCTGCTGTCACACCAAAGCGACCCGAAGCCACCTGCTTCACCGCGCTGTTGGGATTATCGCCATTGGGTAGAGGCTTGTAGCGCTCACGGTCTTCACCACCTTCGCCGGAGACGGACTTGGCACCAATGCGGTTCATCGCCACGTTCAAGGTGCCGTGCGCCTCTGGGCTCAAGGCCCCCAGCGACATGCCCGGGGTGTTAAAGCGCTTGCGAATTTCGTTTAGGCTCTCAACGCCTTCTAGGGCAACTGGCTTGTTCGTCGTTTGGAAGTCCAACAGGTCGCGCAATTGGATCGGCGCGCGCCCGCTGAGCAGGCCAACATATTTCTGATAAGCCGCGTATGAGCCCGTGTTACAGGCTGTCTGCAGCTGATGGATTTGAGCGGCCTCCAGCGCATGTGGCTCACCCGAAGCGCGCGCCTTATAAAGCCCGCCGATGGGCAGGCTGACGACGGCCTCTTCCCATGCCTTTGCGTGAATGGCTTGGGCTTTGAGCGCAATGCCTTGCAGACCAATGCCTGAGATGCGTGAGCTCATACCCGGGAAGAAGTCTGCGACCAAAGCGCGAGATAGGCCCAAGGCTTCGAAATTATAGCCACCGCGATAAGAGGAAATCACCGAAATCCCCATCTTGGACAGGATTTTGAGAAGGCCCGCTTCAACTGCCTTTTTATAATTCACGACAGCCTGATTAAGGGTCAAGCTACCCAACAAACCACGCGCATGACGATCCGCAATCGCCTCTTGCGCCAGATAGGCGTTGACGCAGGTCGCGCCGACGCCGACCAAAACAGCGAAATAATGGGTGTCGACGCATTCAGCTGCGCGAACGGTGATGGAGCAATAAGATCGTAAGCCCACTGCAACCAAATGGGCGTGCACGCCCCCTGTTGCCAAGATCATCGGTGCCGCAATCCGGCCAGGGCCCTGATGCTCGTCCGTCAATACCAATTGGCTTTGGCCAGCGCGAACGGCATCTTCGGCTTGTGCTTTAATGCGGTCCAACGCTTCGCGCAGAGCAGCGCCCGCAAGGTCGGGGTCTTCTGGCGTCTCGTAGCTACAGTCGATAAAGGCGACGCCCGCACCCAACATAGCGACCATGCGGTCATACATGCCGGTGGTCAAAGCCGGGCTATCCAGCACAAACACATCTTGCTGCGTCGCGTCTTGGGCAAGGATATTGCCAAGATTTTTAAAACGAGTCTTCAGGCTCATCACGCGCTCTTCGCGAAGCGGGTCGATGGGCGGGTTCGTCACTTGGCTGAAGTTCTGCTTGAAGAAGTGCGACAACGGCCGATAGCGCGAGGAAAGCACGGCCAAGGGGGAATCGTCACCCATCGAGCCCAAGGCCTCTTTGCCCTCTTCCGCCATGGGGGCGAGGACGACTTCCAATTCTTCCAATGTAAGACCTGCCGCCACTTGCCGGCGCAACAATTCTTGACGCGAATAGAGCTTAGGTTCTGGTCCCGGTCCGATGCGGGCTTCCAAGTCCACGACATTGGAGTTCCACTTTACATATGGATGCGCACTGGCCAGTTTGTCGATAATGGCCTCGTGGGTATAAAGTTTGCCCTTCTCCATATCGACGGCGAGCATTTCACCACGTCCGACGCGGCCCTTTTTGGTGATGATGCGGCCATCGAGCGGGCACATGCCGGTTTCAGATCCGACGGCCAGAATGCCGTCTTGCGTCACCGAATAGCGCATTGGGCGCAGGCCATTGCGGTCCATCCCGGCAACTGCCCAACGACCGTCATAAATCGCCAAAGCAGCCGGTCCGTCCCAAGGTTCCATCACCGCATTGCAATAAGCATAAAGCGCCATGTGGCTTGGCTTCATGATGTTTTCTTGCTTGGCCCACGCCTCTGGCACCAAGAGCGCTTTTGCCATCGGGGCAGAGCGTCCCGCACGGACGAGGACTTCGCACACATTGTCCAAAGCGGCAGAGTCTGACCCGCCAGCTTGTACGATCGGCTTTACGTCTTCCTGATAGTCCCCAAAGGCTTCAGACGCCATTGGGATCTCATGGCTCTTCATCCAATTGATATTGCCTTTAACGGTGTTGATCTCACCATTGTGGGCCAACATGCGGAAGGGCTGGGCCAAGTGCCATTGCGGGAAGGTGTTGGTCGAATAGCGTTGGTGATAGATCGCGACGGCCGACACAAACTTCTCATCCTGCAAGTCCGGGAAGAAGCTGTCGATGCTCTCGGCCAAGAACATGCCTTTGTAGATCAAGGACTTGGACGAGAAAGAGCAGACATAAAAGCCAGAAACGCTCGATGCCAAAGCGCGCTTCTCGATGCGGCGGCGGCAGATGAACAAGGTGCGCTCAAGCTCTTCCGCGCTGCGACCACGGGGGTCATAGAACAAGATTTGCTCAATCTCGGGCCGGGTCGCATTGGCCTTTTCGCCGATGACCGAGACATCGACCGGCACTTGTCGCCAGCCATAGATGTAAAAGCCAAAGTTCAGGATTTCGCGCTCAACAATCGTGCGCGCGGTTTCTTGCGCACCAAAATCGGTGCGCGGCAGGAAGATCATACCTACGCAGATGGGGTCGTCGGTTGGGCTGTGGCCAGTGCGCGCCACTTGCTCGCGGAAAAAGTCTTGCGGCACGTCCACCCGCACGCCCGCGCCATCGCCGGTCTTGCCGTCTGCGTCGACGGCCCCGCGATGCCACACGTTCTTCAGGGCCTTCAGCGCCATCGCCACGATGTCGCGCCGGGGCTTGCCATCCAGCGCACAGACAAGACCGACGCCACAGGAATCCTTCTCATCCTCAGGATTATAGGCATGGCCATCGGTCAGAATCTGCCGGTTCTTCAGATATAGGTCGATTGCGCTGGAGCCGCTGGGAGGGAAAGAAGAAGTCATGATCTGCTGCCTTTGGCGGGCCGAAGCCCTCTATTTTTCTGCAAGGTGAAGAGCGGCTTATTGGGCCGCGAATTTGGCTGCTGTAGCGCGCATGCGGGCCTGTTTACGCATCGCCGTGTGCATGTGCTCAGCGGCCTCACGGCCATCCTTGATGGCCCAAACAACCAGTGAAGCCCCGCGCACAATATCGCCCGCAGCGAAGACGTTTGGGATGGAGGTTTCACCCGTAATAGCGTCGGCGCGAATTGTACCCCAACGGCTGACTTTCAAGGCAGGCTCGTCAAACAAGGTCTGCACGTTTTCGGGATCAAAGCCCAAGGCCTTGATGACCAGATCGGCCGGCACATCAAACTCTCCACCTGCGACTTCTTCAGGGCTTTGGCGGCCTGACGCGTCGGCCTCACCCAAGCGCATGCGCGCTGCCAGAACCGATGTGACGCCCGCATCGTTGGAATGTACCGCCTTTGGCGCAGCCAACCATTCGAAGGTGACGCCTTCATCCTCGGCATTGCTGACTTCGCGCGCGCTGCCCGGCATATTGGCGCGGTCACGACGATAGAGGCAGGTAACTTTTGCGGCTCCTTGGCGGATGGCGGTGCGAACACAGTCCATCGCGGTATCGCCGCCACCAATCACGACCACACGCTTACCAGCGGCATTGAGCGCACCGCTGTCAAAGTCGGCGACGCAATCGCCAAGACCCGTGCGGTTAGAGGCTGTCAGATAGTCCAAAGCCTCGACAACACCGGCACCGTTAGAGCCGGGGCACGGCAAAGCGCGCGCTTTATAGACGCCAATCGCGATCAAGATGCTGTCATGGGTGCCGCGCAAATCAGCCAAGGTGCCATCGCGACCCACTTCGTAATTGAGTACGAACTTCACGCCCGAAGCTTTCAAATGCTCCACACGGCGGGTCACCACATCTTTTTCCAGCTTAAAGCCGGGGATGCCATACATCAGGAGGCCACCTGCACGATCATAACGGTCATAGATGGTGACTTGATAGCCCTTGTTACGCAGGGCTTCGGCTGCCGCCATGCCGCCGGGGCCTGCGCCAATAATGCCCACATGCTCTGCCAATTCCTTCGGCGGAACGATCGGCTCAATCCAGCCATTCTCCCAAGCGGTCTCGGTGATATAGCGCTCGACTGCACCGATGGTGACGGCACCATGGCCCGATTGCTCAATCACGCAAGCACCTTCGCACAAGCGGTCTTGTGGGCAGATGCGGCCACAGATTTCAGGCATGGAATTGGTAGCCGAGGACAGCGCATAAGCTTCCTCAAGGCGACCTTCAGCCGTCATTTTCAGCCAATCAGGGATATTATTCTGCAGCGGGCAGCCTGTTTGGCAGAAGGGCACACCGCATTGTGAGCAGCGGGATGCCTGCTCATTGGCCTTTTGCGTGATGAACTCACCATAAATCTCATGAAAATCCGCCGTACGCGCAGAAGCAGGCCGCTTCTCGGGCGTTTGTGGGTCAATGCTGACGAATTTGAGGAGCCGTTCGGCCATGATGTTCTCGCAATTCCAAAGATTCAGGGGCGCGCGTGCTGCGGCTATTTTGGGTCCGATACAGACAAACCCGTCCTTTGCCAAGCCAAAACCGCACAATTAGGTATTTTATAATACCTATATGTTTGATGGCGTCGCATTTATCTGTCCCTTCATCGCGAAATGGTGAAAGCTCGTCTTGTTTATTAGGTATAAAATAATACCTATTTGATTGATGTAACCTTGGCTGGTTTTGCGCGTGAACCCATGTCATGAGGCCTCAAACCAAGCTTGTCATTGAATGGATGTCATGAGCGATTATTTCGTAGCCATCTTGTTGGGCATTATCGAAGGCCTGACAGAGTTTTTGCCGATTTCCTCTACCGGCCATTTGATTTTGGCTGAGCAATTTCTGCCGGGAGCAGTCCCAGACACGTTTGAGACCATGATCCAATTGGGTGCGGTTCTAGCGGTCGTTGTGCTCTATTTTGAAAAGCTGTGGGGGGTCTTTATTACCCTGCCGTCCAGCCCCGCTTCACGCCAGTTCGCCGCAGCCGTCATACTCGCCTTTTTTCCGTCGATGTTTCTGGGCGCGCTCTTGCATGATTTCATCAAGGGCGTTTTGTTTAGTCCGGTAGTGGTCTCTGTTACCTTGGTTGTCGGCGGAGTTCTGATCCTGCTGGCTGAGCGCTTCCGGCCTCAGCCCCAGATCCTAGACGTGGATGATATCTCGGTTGGCATGGGCTTGAAGATTGGTCTGTGCCAATGTTTGGCACTTATCCCCGGCATGTCGCGATCGGGCGCGACGATTATTGGGGCCATGATGTTGGGCGTGGACCGCAAGCCCGCCGCTGAATTCAGCTTCTTTCTATCCATCCCCACAATGGTTGGCGTGTTCGCCTATGAAGGTTGGAGCAATCGCGAAGCGTTGCTGGCACAAGGCGGGCAGGACTTGATCTTGGTCGCCATCGGCTTCCTTGTCGCCTTTATCACCGCGATTTTCGTGATCAAGCTATTTATCGGCGTCGTCCAGCGTATGGGCTTTGCGCCCTTTGCCTATTACCGCATCGTCGTCGGGCTTTTGATGCTGGGCATCTTCTGGCCGTTCTAGGCTTTTGCTAAGCCGAAATGGGTTGCGATTGCGGCGACCAGCCGCTCGGCAATCTGGGCCTTTGGGGCTTCGGGCCAGCTTTGATGACCGTCTGGGGTGACCAGCATGATTTGGTTGCTTTCCCCGCCCATGACATCGCCAGAGACATCGTTCGCCACGACCCAGTCACAGCCCTTTTTCGCCCGTTTGGCAGTGGCATAGGCCAAGACGTCGTGGGTCTCAGCGGCAAAGCCGATAACCAAGTTTGGCCTGTTCGGCCCTGCTTGTGCGATGGTGGCCAAAATATCTTGGTTCTCAAGCAAGGTCATGGCAGGCGCTTTTGCGTCACCTTTTAGCTTAAGCTTCACCTCAGCCTTGGTCTCGGGTCGCCAGTCAGCCACGGCGGCGACAGCGACAAAGATGTCGGCAGGCAAAGCGGCTTGGCAGGCAGCCAACATATCGCGCGCACTTTCAACCCGCGTCATGGTCACGCCCGGCACATCGTTTAAGGCCGTAGGGCCTGACACCAAAGTCACGTCTGCGCCAGCTTCAGCGAGCGCTTGGGCGATTGCGTAGCCTTGTTTGCCAGACGAACGATTGGACAAGAAACGAATGGGGTCGAGCGCCTCTAGGGTTGGCCCGGCTGTCACAATCGCCCGCTTGCCCTTTAAGGGTTTGTCCGCAGATGCCTTAAGCCAATAAGCTTCCACCGCCGCAGCGATCGCGTCGGGCTCTGCCATGCGGCCTGGGCCATACTCGCCGCAGGCCATCGCCCCTTCATCGGGGCCAATGAAGTGAACACCATCCCCGCGCAAGGTCGCCAAATTGCGCTGCACGGCGGGATGCTCCCACATGCGCACATTCATGGCGGGTGCCATCAAGACGGGCTTATCGGTCGCCAAAAGGGCGGTTGAAGCCAAATCATTGGCCAGACCATTGGCCACTTTGCCAATCAGATCTGCGGTCGCCGGGGCCACCAGAACGAGTTCCGCACTGCGCGACAGCTCAATATGGCCCATCTTGGCTTCATGGGTCAGGTTGAACAGCTCTTGATGCACGTCATCCTTGGTCAAGCTGGCCAAGGTCAGCGGAGTCACAAATTGGCTGCCAGCTTGGGTCAGAATAACCCGGCAGCCGACGCCGCGCTTCTCCAGCGCCCGCACCAGTTCTGGGGTCTTATAGGCAGAGATCCCTCCACCCACGATCAAGAGGACGCGCTTTAAGCTCATACCTGCCATTTAGACCATAAAAACTTGTACCAAAAGCTAAATTCGCAAAGGCACAGCGGTGGTAAATTTGATCGTCTCCATCGCGAAGCTGGAACTGACGTCACTTAACTTCGCGCTGCGGATCAATTTCTTATAGACGCGGTCATAATCGGCGATGGAGGCGACCAAAAGCTTGAGCAGATAGTCGGTGTCCCCACTCATGCGGTAAAACTCGACAACCTCTGGAATGGCTGAGACAGAACGGGCGAAGTTTTCCAGCCATTCGTCGGAATGGTCAGACGTTTTAATCGCAACAAAGACCGTCATGCCAAGGCCCACTGCCTCTGGATCGATCAAAGCAACCCGCTTGGCGATAATGCCCGCCTCTTCCATCCGCTTGATACGCCGCCAAGCGGTGTTGGCAGACATGGCGGTGCGCGACGATAATTCCTCTAAAGATACAGAGGCATCGGTCTGAAGTATGGACAAAAGCTTAATGTCCGCTTCGTCAATTTTTTGACTATCTGGCTTCATGATCGAAGAATTATATCAAAACCATACTGATACTCAATAAGAAAGTGAAAATTTACCATAGAATCTGTGAGAACCTTTGTCTTCAAACGGGGAGATAGCAACCATGTTCAAGAAATTGTTTGTCGAGCATCCAGAGAGTGTCGGCGAAAGCTATTTTGAACATTTAGGCGTGGCTTTCAGTTTCGGCTTCCAAATGCTGGGTGCTGCCTGCGCCTGCATCATCCACGGTCTCATCCCCGGCCTCTTTAAATCCACTGGTAGCCAAACCATTTGTTGTCTGCACGACCGGATGGTCTTGCACCGGAACACCAAGCATGGCGCCGCACCGGCCCCAATTGCACGCTCTGGTGAAACAGCCCTAAGCTGATCGTGTCGGCGCATTGGCTAGGCGCGCCTGATTGTGGGGCCTTATGTTTAAATCGCTTACAAAGTTTGGCCCCGGTGTCGGACTGGGCCTCTTTCTGGCCGCCGTCGCTTATTTTCCAACCCAAGGCACACGCGTCCCCACCCTGCTGATTGCCCTGCTTTTGGGCATGTTGGCTGCGATTTTTCTGACCAAGCCGATGTTCCAGCCCGGCAATGATTTGTTGGCTAAGCCTTTGTTGCGGGTCGGTGTCGCCCTGATGGGCTTTCGCATCACGATCTCGGACTTGCAAGCCTTAGGCTGGCAGCCTGCTATTATAGCGGTCTCGGCAGCTTTCGGTACCTTGTGCTTGGGCTATTTGGCAGGTCGGGCCTTGAAGCTCCCACGCGCCACCGCATTTCTGACCGCCACGTCTGTCGCCATCTGCGGGGCCTCGGCAGCTTTGGCAATTGCGACGGTTCTGGCACGGCGACCCAATTCCAATGTTGAGCGTGATGTGGTGGCGACCGTGGCCAGCATCACCATTATTGGCACCATCGCCGTGGTGGCCTATCCGGCGTTCTGCCATTTCTTCAACATCCCGATGATCCCGTCAGCGGTGTTCTTAGGTGCTTCCATCCACGAAGTCGCCCAAGTGGTTGCGGCCTCGGATGTATACGGCGAAGCAGCCACTCCCGCTGCGACCACCGTCAAAATGATCCGCGTCGCCATGATGCCAGTTGTGATCTTTGGCCTCTTGATGATCTTGTCCTGGCGCGACCGCAAGGAAGGCGATCAAGAAGAGAATGAAGCCACTGTTCCCGTATTTCTGCTAGGCTTTGTGGCCGCAATTGTGGTGGCCAACACCGGTTGGCTAACGCCTACGGGCATTGCCGCACTGACCAAATTGTCCAGCATTTGCCTAATCGTCTCCATGGTCGCCTTGGGGGCTAACACGTCGATCAAAGGGGTGATGCTCTTGGGTCCCCGCGCCGTCGGAGCACTGTTGATCCAGACCGCCATCATTGCCGCCATCTCCGCAACCGGGGTCGGCCTCATGATGATGATGCCAGTCTAGCGGCTAACCGACATCGAATAGGTGAAATGCTCGCCCGGATGGATGCTGATGCTGGCCTGATACGCCTGACCTGAGGCATCGAGATAGCGCCGCCGTGTCCGCAAAGCGGGATCGCCCACATGCTCGTGCAAGCTCTTGGCCAGTTCGCGGCTCAATTTGATCGCGGAGATATCTTGTTCAATCGTCGCAGCCAAAACCCCAGCGTGGCGGGCGATATATTCTGCGATGGCGTGTGGCCAGTCATCTAGGGCATCTCGCGGAGGTGCGAGGTCAGCCCGCACGCAGATGCGGGTGTGGGCAAGGGGCCGGCCACCGGTAGTGCGGACGCGCAGGCCATCGATCCCAATCCAAGGGAGGCCCGCGTCCAGACCCATAGCAGCAACATCGGCCGCATCGGCGTGGCCATAGCCTAAAATGACGAGGCGTGTATCGCGGGCATACTGGAGAATATCACCAATCTCGCCCCAGCCTTGCGAGAAAGGGCCAATTGGCTTGGCGGCAATCACGACCGAGCCTGCGCCCCGGCGGCGCTCAATCAGGCCTTCATCTGTCAAGATGCGCAGCGCGTCGCGGGCAGTATGGCGCGAGACTTGGTGGGTGGCGCATAGGTCTGATTCAGTCGGTAAAAGGCTGCCAGTTGGATACTGGCCTGACGCAATGGCTTTGCGCAGATCGTCCGCCAAGCGACGGTAAAGGGGGTTAGGCGCGCTCATCCTCTGGCACCTCTCTGCTGGGCCCAAGCTGACATCAAGTCCGCTCGATGCTGGGGTGCGGCCAGCGAGATAATTGCCTGAGCACGGGCATCTTGGTCTAAGGGCTCTAAGTCAATGGCCCCCTGCTCAGTCACCAAGATCGGCGCATCCGAGCGGGCAATAGAGACGCTCGG
>CAMDDL010000064.1 GCA_945891505.1 Maricaulis salignorans
GCGCATGAGCAAGATTTGGTTCAGGCCTGCCGCTCGGTCTTGTGCTTTTGGCATGAGGAGGATGACCACCGCGCGAAAGCGATGATGGAGGTGGGTCCTTGGGCGATTGACCGCTTTTTAGAGATGGGCGGGGATTGCCGATTTATCCAATCTTTCAAGACCTTTGCCGCCAGTCCTTTATTCACCAGCACGGTCATTCAAAATAAGGCGTGGCGGTTTGAAGACTTGCTCGCGGCCTTTTTGCGCCGCTTGAGTGAGCGCGCCAGTGAGCCTTTCCCCAAGCGCGTTCTGGTTGGCAGACCTGTGCGCTTTGCCGGCAGTCGCTCTGACGAGGCGCTCGCCCGGACAAGGTATCAAGCCGCGCTGACCAAAGCGGGCTTTGAAGATATCGCCCATGTTTATGAGCCCGTGGCGGCTGCCTTCTTCTTTGCCCAGCGCCTCACCCAAGATGCCACCATACTGGTCGCCGACTTCGGCGGCGGCACCAGCGACTTTTCCATCATCCGCTTTCGGCGCGGCCAAAAAGTGCAATCAGCTGAGGCCCTCGCCCACCGCGGTGTTGGAATAGCGGGCGATAGTTTCGACCAGCGCATCATTGATCATCTGGTGTCGCCGCTATTTGGCAAAGGCTCCCATTATGCCAGTGACGGCAAAGTCCTGCCCGTCCCGCTGGCATTTTACGGGCGGTTTTCCCAGTGGAACCAATTGTCGATCATGCGGCAGACCCGCGATTATCAGGACCTGCAAAAGCTGGCCAAACAGGCGCTACAGCCGGAGAAAATCGACGCCTTCATCAACTTTCTCGACGCCGAGGCCAGCTATCACCTCTACCGCTCCATTGCCGCGGTAAAGACGACCCTGTCACACGAAGAAGAGGCGACTTTCCGCCTATCCTTTGGCGGCAAAGACATGGTCAAATCCCTCACCCGGGCGGATTTTGAAACTTGGATCGCCGATGATTTGGCCCAGATCGACACATGCGTGAATGAGGCTCTGGTTGCCGCAGGTCTGGATGAAGGTGGAATCGACCGGGTATTCTTGACCGGGGGCTCCAGCTTTGTGCCCGCCGTCAAAGCCCAGTTTGAGAACCGCTTCGGGGCACAGAAAGTGGAAACGGGCGACCAATTCGTGTCGATCGCCCATGGCCTCTCTCTGATCGCCCAAGAAGACGACCCCAGTCCTTGGTTGGCTTAGAGTCCTTGGTTAGCTTAGGGCCCTTGGTTAGCCTAGTTCAACCATGATTTCGTCGGCTGCGACTGCTGCACCCGCACCGACATGGACCTTGGCAACTTTGCCATCGCGCTCGGCCCGAATGATGTTTTGCATCTTCATGGCTTCCACAATCGCAATCGCCTCGCCCGACTTAATCTCTTGGCCTTCCACCACTTCGATGGAGACTACGAGGCCCGGCATCGGCGAAATGATCATGCGCGAGGTATCTGCCGCGACCTTTTCAGGCAGCTTGGCGTGCAACTCAGCGTCACGCGGCGTGGCGACGATCACGACGGCCTTGGCCCCGCGATACTGGAACTCATATCCTTGCGTGCGGTCTTTGAACTTAACGGCAAAGCCCTCATTCTCAAACACGCCCAAGGCATGCGCAACGCCAGTGATCAAGCGGTCGCCCGGCTTAAAGCCACTGGTGATATCGATGGTATCCCCGCTCTCAAAGCGGATATGCGCGCCACCGCTTGTGATCTCGACATGCAAGGGGTGATAAGTGCCTTCAATGCGAACAACCCAGTCGCTGCGGATCGGCTTGTGCGGGGTCATGCGGCCACTGATTTGGGCGTCGCGTTCCAGCTTGCGCATGTGGACCAATGCACCCACACCCGCCATCAAGCGCAAAATCTTGTCGGTTAAGGGTGCGCCTTTAAAGCCTTCAGGGAATTGATCCTTGATATAGGCGGTCGTGATATCGCCTGAGCGGAAGCGCGCTTCTTCCATCACAGCGGCGAGGAACGGGATATTGTCCTGAATGCCTTCAATCGCAAAGGTGTCGAGAGCCGCCGCTTGCGCATCAATCGCCGCCAGACGGGTTGGGGCCCAGGTCACCAGCTTGGAGATCATCGGGTCATAGAACATCGAGATCTCATCACCCTCGCGTACGCCCGCATCATTGCGCACCTTATGGCTGCCAAAGTCGCCTTCGACTGGGGGTAGATAGCGCTTTAGGCGGCCAATGGAGGGCAAGAAGTTACGATATGGATCTTCGGCATAAATCCGGCTTTCAATCGCCCAGCCCTTGATCTTCAAGTCGGACTGCTGGAAGGACAAAGCCTCCCCCGCCGCGACGCGCAACATCTGTTCAACCAGATCTAGGCCAGTGATGGCTTCCGAAACCGGATGCTCCACCTGCAGGCGGGTGTTCATTTCAAGGAAGTAGAAGCTCTTATCCGTGCCAGAGGCCACAAATTCGACGGTGCCAGCACTGTCGTAACCAACAGCCTTGGACAACGCAACGGCTTGGGCACCCATGGCGGCCCGGGTTGCTTCATCCAGCAACGGGCTTGGGGCTTCTTCAATGACTTTCTGGTTGCGGCGCTGGATCGAGCACTCGCGCTCGAACAAATGCACGACATTGCCGTGCTTATCGCCCAAGACTTGGATTTCGATATGGCGCGGGGCCAGAATGAATTTCTCGATGAAGATGCGGTCATCGCCAAAGGCGTTCTTGGCTTCGGCACGCACGGCTGGGAAGCCTTCTTCGACATCCTTGCGGTCATAGGCCACACGAATGCCCTTACCACCGCCGCCAGCCGAAGCCTTGATCATGACGGGGTAGCCAATCTCTTCGGAAATTGTGACTGCGTGGGCGGTGTCAGCAATTTCGCCAATATGACCCGGTACACAGGAGACGCCAGCCGCAGCAGCGGTCTTCTTGCTTTCAATCTTATCGCCCATGGCGTGGATGGCATGGGGGTTCGGACCGATAAAGACGATCCCCTCATCCGCACAACGTTGCGCAAACTCAACCTTTTCCGACAAGAAGCCAAAGCCTGGGTGAACCGCTTGCGCGCCAGTCTCTTTGACGGCGGCTATGATCTTGTCGATCACAAGATAGGATTCAGAAGCTGGGGCTGGGCCGATAAAGACCTTTTCGTCGGCCATCTCTACGGCCATGGAATCGCGGTCTGCTTCGGAAAACACGATGACGGTTTTCACACCCATCCGGCGGCATGTCTTGATGATACGAACGGCCACTTCGCCGCGATTGGCAATCAGAATCTTATCAAACATCTTGGTCCGCGTGCCCCTAGAGCTATCAGCCTTCTTCCCGGCTTTATTATGTCGGGAACTGGTTAGAGGGCAATCGCGCGCGATGCAACTTTGCAGGGTCCGACGAGGTGCAAGAAATCGCTCTTTACCGCATCAATTGGATGGATAGGCACGCATTTAGTCAGTTTTATGATCAAGCCACTCGTGCTCCAGCGCGCGGAGGCGACCGATGACTGTGATCAGAAATGCCGTCGACCAGCCCAGCAGGATTACGCCATTCGCCGCCTCAATCGCACCGACTAAGCGCCAATCGCGCGGCAGAATCACATCGCCATAGCCGAGTGAGACAAAGGTGACGGTTGAAAAATAGAGCGAGGTCTCAAAATCATGAAAGGCATGTAGGCCAAAGTGATAGACGACGGCGTAGAGCCAAATTTCCAGCGTATGCACAGCAAACAGGCCAAATACGACAAAAAGAATGGCCAAAACACGCTGAGAGAAATACGGGCCCTGAGGATTTGTTAGGGGCGGCCTTTGGCGGATCACAATCATCAGCGCCGCAAGTCCGACGAAGTGAATGATCACTGTCACGGCCACCATCAAGGATGAAATGGCCAAGGTATCCCAGATATCGGTGATGAAGTTGGCCACACCCAAGGAAGGCACTCCGTCTGGCGCTGTGCCAGTTCAACGTCAGTCATAGGCTAGTGCGGCAGGCCCGTCACCTGCGTGGGGCGCGACTTTCGGTCACACTTGGGGGGGGGCAATTTTTGTCGAAAATGCCCCATTACCTTAGCAATTCACTGTCATCCCGGACGGCGTAGCCGTTCCGGGACCTCATGCCGCAAAGTCCCCTGAGGTCCCCGCTCTCCGCTACCGCTTCGGCGGGGATGACATATGCAAGATACCCCTCACCCACCACGCTTTTGAAACATCCAGCCCTTGGTCAAAAAGGCCTGCGCGCCTTCAACAAAATCAAAGCCCACCGCATCGAACAAGGCCTTCATGTCAGTTGTCAGATAGGTGCTGAAGAAGGGCTCATGAAAGCCCACTGGGAACGCATCCAACAGGCGGTCTAGGTTGGGATCATCACCCGTCTGCAACGCATCGGCGAGCACAAAGATTCCACCGGGCTTCAAGATGCGCGCAGCTTCTGCCACCACGGCTTTGCGAATCTTTGGCGGCAATTCGTGGAACAGATAAACGCACAGCACGCGGTCTACACTGGCGGTATCAAATGGCGTCGCTTCGGCTGCACCGCTGATAGCAGTGGCACTTCGATACGGGCGCAACGCCTGAGCAGCCGCTGCCGCATAGGGTGGCGACATATCCAGCGCCGTGAAGCGCAAGCGCGGGAAATTGCGCATGACTTCGCGCGCTAACTGCCCGGTCCCGCACGCAAGCTCAACGCAGGTCGTGATGCGCTGGTCGACCCCTTTCAGGCTCTTCGCCAACAGTGCCAAAGCCGTCGACCGCCGCATGGCGCCAGCGGAGCCGGTAAAAATCGTCTCGACTTGAAAGTCATAGAGATCCGCACTTTCAGGCGTCAGCCAACCACCGCTTTGCCAATGGAAATTTTGCCGGAAATAGGCGGGAAACCCCTCCCCCAAGCCCTCATCACGGACTTCGACGCCATTCTTGGCCAAGCGACGCTGATCGATCGCGCGCACATCTTGCAGATAGGCAAAGCTCTTGCGCGTCTGGGCGAGTTCGGTTTTGGCCTGTGGGGCGAGGTAAAGCCCCGCATCAATATTGGCCATATCTTGGGTAAAGGCCGCCATATAGGCCTTACGCATCCGGGCTAAATCTGGCTTGGGCTTGTCAGAGTTAAAGGGTGCGTCACCTGGTCGATCAAACGGGGCCGAAGTTGCGCGTGAAAGGCCATAATGGGCGGCATAGAAGGCGAGCTTGGCTGTCGCCCCTGCGCGATATTTCAAGGCTTCTATGCGGTCCATGTCCCTAACTTAGACCTGACAGATGGATTGGCCAATCAAAAAATGATCAATCCATCACCCCGGCGTCGATCCACGCCTTCTTTGGCCAACGCGCATGCACCCAAAACCATTGCTCAGGCGCTTTTAGGATGTTTTCTTCCATGAATTGATTGATGCGCAGGACAGAGGCATGGACCGCATCATCCACCGGCAGATCAAAGTCCATCATCATGGGTTCTTGCACATCGACTTTGAAGTGCGCCCCAGACAGGCGCTTGACCGTCATGGTCTGCAAGGGGGCTTTGAATCGGTAAGCTAGACGGGATGGACCGTCTGCTGTCTTGCACAAATGGCCAAAGAACGGGGCTTCCACCCCAGTCTCATACTTCTGGTCGTTCATCATGGCGACAGAGCCGCCCTTGGCGAGGATCCGCATGAGGCTGACCCCGCCCGATGGCCCCTTCGGCGCAAACAAGCGCACGCCATAATCGGCACGGGCTTTGACAATCGTATCATCGACCCAAATGTTGTTGGCTGGCCGATAGGTGACGCGGCAATCGACCCCACGGCGCACAATGGCTGCGGGCATCACTTCCCAATTGGCAAAATGGCCCGAGATAAAGACGCCAGCTTTGCCAGTTCCGACATAGCGGTCGAGAATGTCTAACCCGTCAAACTCCGCCCGACTTTCGGGCGTAAATAGGCCCATAGCGGACAGATGCGGGAACTCCCCCACCACGCGGCCCAAATTGTCCCACATGGCGTCCAGCATCTCGCGCTCTTCGGCAGGCGTGATGCGGGGAAAGGCTAAGCGCATATTGTAACGCGCCGTCTTATGCGCACTCGTGATCGGGCCAAGACGCCGGGCAAAGCCAGCGCCCGCATTAGAGGCTTCGTCCAAGGACATCGCGCTAATGCGGTTCCAATAGGTGTGAAACGCCCAAGATTCGATGCGCTTGAATACAGACTCGCGACGACCTGCTGTCATGGGAAAATCCTAATCCTGCCTTAGATGGCTGTCGAGTTTAGCGCGCAGAAAGGCAAGAAAGGCTGCCTCATCGGCCAAAACAGCCTCAATCGGAACCACGCGCACCTTGGCGGCAAAGTCGGGCGGCAAGCGCGCATAATCCTTCTCGGTCGTGACCAAGGTGGCACCCGCCGCCGCCGCATCCGCTTCAAGTCGCGCCAACTCCTCCGGGCGATAGCGGTGATGATCGTCAAACGGATACAGATCGACCACGTTCAAGCCTAAATCGCGCAAAGTCGCGTCAAACTTCTCCGGTCGGCCAATGCCGCAAAAGCCCAAAACGGGGCCTTCAATGACAACAGCTTTGGACTTCAGTGTGGCTTTGAAAATGGGTCCGCTATAGCCTTCTAAATCTTCCAGCGTGTCGTCCGAGACAGGCCCCATCAAAATGACGGCATCGGCGCGCGCGAGGCCAATGGCAGGCTTCTCGCGCAAGGGTCCGGCTGGAATCAAATGCCCATTGCCAAAACCCGTCTGCCCATCAACCACCACGAGCGAGATTGTTTTTGTTAAGCTTGGATTCTGATGACCATCGTCGAGGATCACGGCTTTCATGCCCTGCTGGGCAGCCAGCTTTCCTGCCGCTGCCCGATCGCGACCAATAAACACAGGGCCATTTTGCGCCAGCATCAAGGGCTCATCGCCCACTTCTTCAGCCCCATGTACGCCGAGTTCAACGGCAACCGGACCTTCCAGCGTCCCGCCATAACCGCGCGAGACAATGCCGATTGCGCCACCCAAAAGGTCCGTCAACAAGGTCCGCAAGGCTTGCGAAAATGGCGTTTTGCCCGTGCCACCGGCGGTCAAATTACCAATCGAGATCACAGGGATCGACAAAGCCTCTGGCTGAGCCTGTGCGATCCGTCGCGCGACGCTGGCCCCATAGAGCGCGCCAAGGGGCGATAGAAGCAGCCGCAGGATGGGTGCGGCATCGCGGCCATAACGTATGGTCCAGAAGGCAGGCGCTCTCACGACTTAGACCGCCCCAAAAGCGCGACGAGAGCGACAACAGTGTCCGCCATGGCGTGGCCACCTTGCGCAATCACGCCACGCGCAGCTTCGTTCAAGCGCTCGCGATAGGCTGGGTCACCCAACAGGCCCGCCAAAGTCAAAGCGATACGATCGGAAGCATGATCGTCGAGAATGACCGCCCCATCCTGATCTTCCAAGGCCTGATAGAGGTCGAGGAAGTTGCCGACAAAGCTGGCGCTGACGACCGTTGAGCCAAGCTGCACGGGCTCTACTGGATTATGGCCGCCAATGCCGGGCTGTAAGCTACCCGCCACAAAGGTTACCGGTGCCAACCGCATCGCCAAACCCAATTCGCCAAGCGTATCCCACAGCCAGACCGGGGTCTGTGGGCCCGGAACTTGCCCCGCCGAGCGACGCACAGGCACCAAGCCCTTTTTACGGCACTCAATCTCAACGTCTTGAGCGCGCTCGGGGTGACGCGGGGCCAAGATCAACAGCGCGTCGGGTGCCCCCAAGCACAAAGCTGCATGGGCGGCGAGCAGGACCGCTTCCTCCCCTTCATGGGTGGACGCTGCCAGCCAGACCTGGCGTGGCCCGAGCTTTGCTGCCAGCACCTTGGCTTCCTTAGCATGCACAATGGGCGCAGGGGCGGCAAGTTTGAGATTGCCAATGGTGCCAATCGGCCCCGTGCGAAACAGGCTGAGCGCTTCGAAGGTGCGCTTGTCGGCGGGCAAAGCGACATCAAACAGGGAAAACAAAAGCTCTGCCGTCTTCGCCCTGCCCCGCCAGCCCTTGACCGACCGCGCCGTCATGCGCGCATTGACCAAAGCCAGCGGTACGCCAGCCTCCTTCGCCGCCAACAGCAAGTTCGGCCAAATCTCGCCCTCAACGAAGACAGCAAGGTCAGGCTTCCAGCCCGCCATGAAAGCCTTGGTCGCCACGGGCGTATCAACGGGAACATAGCGATGGAGATCGGGCGCCGACAGCTTGCGCGCCATAAGGTCAGCCGACGTCTTCGTGCCGCTGGTAAACAAAAAGGTCAGGCCGGGCTGAGCTTTGCGTAACTCTTGGGCCAGAGCATGGCCGACAATCGATTCCCCGACGCTGGCCCCATGGATCCAGACCAATTTGCCTTTCGGGCGCTCAATCGGGGCAGTGCCCAAACGCTCCCCAATCCGTGTCGGGTCCTCCCGGCCTTTAGCGGCGCGGCGCGACAAAACGCCCGGCATGAAGCGCGCCAGAAGCTGGGTTGCGATCCGATAGAGCGTCAGTGAGAACGGCAGGTCCTCTGTCACGCTGCGGCCTCTTCGATAGCGGCTGGCGGTGCAGGCTCAATCAGCGGGCCACCCACCAAGCGATCAGCCTCCTGCATGGCTTCGGTCAAGGCGATCTCTAAGGCCAGACGCGCGGCTTCCATATCGGCCTCGCTCGCTTTAGCGGGGATCTCAATGGCAGGCTTATAAACGATCACGCCGCTTGAGAATAAAGGCGGCAAGTGGAAGCGGTCCCAGCTCTTGGCATACCCCGCGCCCTTTACGGCAAAGGCCGAAGGCAGAAGCGGGACTTTCGCCATCTTCGCTACCCGGACTGCCCCAAGTTGGGCGCGCATGCGCGGGCCGCGCGGCCCATCTGGCGTAATCCCGACGCAGCCGCCTTTTGAGGCATGGCTGAGCATCTGACGAAACGCCTGCAATGCGCCCTTATCTTCAGTCTCGCCATCGGCTTTCTTTTTCGATGACGACCCCCGCACCACCGTGCGGCCCACCAGTTCGGCGGCACGCGCTACAAACTGGCCATCGGGCGACAAAGAGATCAGCATCAGCATTTTTTGAACATCGGTCGGCCAGATCGAATGCGCGCCCATGATGCGCGAATGCCAATAGCACCAGACAACGCCCTTACCGGACTTCCAGACAGGCTCTGCATGCTCTTGCCCGACAATTGTCCACCGCGTTGTGCCGCGCACCAAGGCCATCCAAGCGGCCAGAAAGCCCGCAAAAAACCACTGGACGGGTGAAGAACGAAAGAAGGCGCGCGAGAGTTTTTTGCTCATAGTCCCCGCTCCATAGCGAGCGTTGCGCCTTAAGGCGAGTGCGCGGGCGCCACAGCTAAGGCTTGCATGGCAACGCGGGCCTGCCTAGATGCGATCCGACTAGCCGAAAAGACGCGCCCGTGCCCAAATTTGACCTGACAACACCTGAACGCCGCAAAGCCGCTGAAGATGATTATTGGTGGAACGACCATGCCTTCTTGCGCGCGCGCTTTCAAAACAAATATCAAATCAGCCCGCGCATGTGGCGTACAAACCAGCCCAGCCCCAAGCAATTGGCGGAGTGGAAAGAGTTTGGCATCAAGACCATCGTCAATCTACGCGGCGATACCGACGCCAGCTTTACCGTCTTGGAAAAAGAGGCTTGCGAGCAATTGGGCCTCAACCTCGTCTTCCTGCATAGCGAGAGCCGCGGCGCGCCCTATCCTGAGCGTCTGCTAGAAGCCAAGAAAGCCTTTGAGACCATGGAATACCCTGCCCTCATGCATTGTAAGTCAGGTGCGGACCGCGCGGGCACCATGGCTGTGTTCTATCTCTATCAGATCGAGGGCGTGCCTCTAGAGGAAGCGCGCAAGCAATTGAGCTTCAAATATCTCCACATCAGCGCCGCCAAAACCGGCATCCTCGACTTCTTCTGGGCCGAATGGGCCAAGATCGAAGCGACAGGCCGCATCGACTTCTGGACCTGGCTCACCACCGAATACGACCGCGACGACCTCAAAGCCCGCTATAAGCCCCAAGCGGC
>CAMDDL010000065.1 GCA_945891505.1 Maricaulis salignorans
GAGGGCCTGGAGTATCTTCAGGTCGCACATAAAGATTGGATCAACGTCGTGTTGACCCTGGAGTGGGGACTTAACGGGGGCGACTCGTAGAGCGAATTTTGTGCAGCCCTATTCAGGCGACATCCATGTTGCCCTTCGTCGGGCAAACCTGATTTTCATCCTAATCAGAATTTTGTCTTGCAACGCCGTCGCGATCAATCCGCCTTTTCAAATGCGGTATCTAACTTGTGCAACAGGTCCAAGCCAGTCGATGGATTGCCACGTGCCGCCCGTGCCCGAAAGCGCAATTCAATATCGAATTCGGTTACTGCCCGGCTTGCTAGCTCTTCAACCAGTTTGTTCATGCTGATTTTACGGTGCGCAGCGAGTGTCTTCAAACGCTCATGCTGGTCAGATGGCAGACGAATTGTGAGGACACTCATGGATTCTTTCTCCAGTTTAAAAAAGCGCCGGGTGTTAGAATATGTATATCCGGGAATAGGAGTTCGGCTTGGTGAAAGTCGCGCACATTTGCGGTTATAATGGCTTGTGCGCCGCCCGCAACAGCCAATTCAAGCACATGATTGTCGCCTTCATCGGCAAGATTGGGTCGCCACAAAAAGTGAATAGTCACCCAATCAGAGACTGCAATGACTGCATCTAACAGTTCATCACGTTCTTTGGCTGACAAGACACAATGGGCCCAAAGCTCATCTCGGCCTAATAGCGCCTCGTATTCTGCAAAAAGCGCGTTAGCGAAAACTGGCTTAAGACGACCACTCAAGGCTTGCCGTAAAACCTCTCGTGATCCGCCGTCAGGGCTCAACAGCGCCGAGACAAAGACATTCGTATCGATAACGGCTTTTAACATAAACCATGATAGCTTATATGCTATCAATTGGCAAGTCGATCGTAGACGTTTTGACCGTTAGAAGCATCGCCTGGATTTATTGTCGGAGGGGCGGACCCTTCCTAGTCAGCCGATTTGCGCCAATCTTCAGGTCATTTGGGGTCTGATGGCCCGTCTTGCCATGAGGCGTTCGCACGCGCCCTCATTGAAGGCGACACTGAGCTAGAGGCCTATTGAGCTGCAGGCTTTGCCAATTCTTGGGGTTTCACCCCGCCGTTTGCGAACCCGCCCACCACGGCATCCCCCAAAAACCCATAGGAAGCAAGCGGACTTTAAAGCGGACTTATAAGCGGCAAGATTTGTTCTATGCAAACCCGTAAAACTATGATTTAATTGTGTTTGTAGGATAACTAAAGCGGACTTTGAAGCGGACCTTTATATGGCAGAAGATGCAGGCGATTCAATTGGGGCAATGGAACCTTTAGGCATTGGTGAATCCAGTCGCTACCGCGCAACCGTATCCGAATTAGCCTTCGATCTTACACAAAAATCTGCATCCTTCAAAGGCGGGCTTCCGCCGACCATCGTGGCATCCTTGGCAAATCTTGTCCGCTCCATGAATTGCTACTACTCAAACCTAATAGAAGGGCATGATACGCACCCGATTGATATTGAACGCGCATTGAATAGTGATTTTAGCGCAGACCCCAAAAAGCGCGACCTTCAATTGGAAGCCAAGGCGCACATCTCAGTCCAAAAATGGATCGATGACGGCGGCCTTGATGGTAATGCTGGCCTGACCGAGGAAGGCATCAGAGACATTCACAAACGCTTTTATGATGAAGTTCCCGACGAATTGAAATACGCCGTTACTCCCGACACGGGTGAGCGCGTCAAAGTGATAGGCGGCCAATATCGCGGCAACTACGTTAAAGTCGGCAATCTTGTTCCTATAAGCGCGGGCGCAATCCCGCGCTTTATGAAACGATTTGAAGATCATTATTCAAAGCTATCTAAACTTGAAACCGTGATATCAGCCGCCGCCGCGCATCACCGCCTTGCATGGATACATCCATTTAATGATGGCAACGGACGCGTGATCCGATTGATGTCGCACGCCGTGTTATCGAACGCACTTGATACAGGCGCAGTATGGTCAATCTCGCGTGGTTTGGCGCGCAATGTTCAAAGTTACAAATCGCATTTAGCGAGTTGCGATTTGTTGCGCCGAAATGATCTGGACGGGCGCGGCACATTGAGTGAGGAATCGTTGGCCGCCTTCACAATTTTTTTCTTGAAAGTTTGTATTGATCAAGTTGATTTCATGAAAAGCCTAATGCTGCCCAAGACGCTTCAAACACGCATGAAAATGTGGGCAGAAGAAGAAATTCGACTTGGCAAACTTAATCCAAAATCTGGTCTAATTTTGGATGCGCTCCTTTATAATCGCGGTGAGTTAGCGCGTGGTGACGTTACTGGGATTGTAGGCGTTGAAGAACGTCATGCCCGCAGAATTGTATCTGGCTTGATTGATGTTGGTATTATATCGTCTGAGTCCTCACGCGCCTCGCTCAAACTTTCATTCCCCGCAAAACTTGCCTCACGTTTAATGCCAGGTCTGTTTCCTGAGATGGCTGAATAAGCTGGCTAGATCGCGTCTCGTTTTCTTGAAAACGAGGTTGCGATCTAAATTTATGATTTAGGGCCAGTTTTACACCATTTTTCGATTCCGAAAAATGGTGAACGGCCCTAGCGCTGGCGGACTGGCTTGCAAAGGCCCATCCCAACTTGGATGTGACACTTGGCGCGATGACCGGTCATGAATTCGAAAATCTCGGCAGCAAGAAGTTTAACGCCCAAATGGTGCCGCCTCTAGGAGACGTTGACCTCTGGGTTCACCTTGGTGCGAGTTTCGCCGCCCGTGACTGGCATGAACTGGCTCCCGGGTTGTTGGCACCATTGCCCAGTATGGATGCTCAACACTTTTTGCTTGGCCATGTGTCTTTTCTTCCAATTCTTCGCCAAGCCATGAAAGGCGTGCCTGGTTTTGAAGTCCCCTATGTTGCCAGTGTCGAAGCTGCGGCAGGTGAGGCCAAGCAAATTCTAATCGATGGCTACACAAAGCTGATTGCTAATTTTGGCACCCACCGATTGCATCATGCCCGCTCGGATGGTCTCCAGGCTACAGATGGGGTGTTAGTTCGTCAGGCCTATGTTGGTCTCCAAAGTGCGGTCTCAAGAATACTGGCCTAATTGTGCGTGATTGCCTGAACTCGGAGCTTCCTGCAGTGCAGATAATGTCAGCGACAAAAGTGTCCGCTTTCGAGCAACCACCAACCTACCCCAAGCGGCAACAACTGGCGCATTGGAGACTGTCGGCATTTCGGCAGAACTTGGCCGATTGCCGAATGGCAGGTCCTGGCCACAAACGCAGTTAACGATTCGCCCAACCTCAGGGTCGCTTCCTATGCAGACATCATCAGTCGTGCCCATCATGAGGTCGATTGGCTTATGAAATCAACTGTAACCTGGGGACCGATTGTTGATTGTGGCTCTCTGAAGTTCAACTTGCACCCCTTGAAAATTCTCGCACCTAGTGCTATCCTTTAATCATGGTGGATATCCCAATCTCCCGCGCTTTCAAAACCGTATGGTTCGCCAAAGCGGCGAAAAAAGCGCGGATTGACGATGACGAGCTTTGGAAAGCTATTGAGCAAGCAAGGATGGGCCAAGCCGACGACTTGGGCGGGGGGGTGTTCAAGAAACGGTTGGCGGGCAATCGGTATCGGTCAATCCTTTTGGCAAAGGGCGGCGCATTTTGGGTTTATTCCTACCTTTTTGCCAAGAAGGATCGCGACAACATTGATGATGGTGAGTTGAAGGCCTTTCGCGACCTCGCCAAAATCTATGCTGGCATGAGCGAGAGCCAAGTTGAGGCGCAAATTGACGATGGCCATTGGATTGAGATTAAACAACCTGATAAGGATCAAGTGACATGAGTAAGAAAGCCTACAAGAGTGACGCTTTTGAAGCTGTCTACACCTCTGCCCAAGCGCTTCTGCGCACGGGCGTAATCGACAAAGCGACCATGCGCAATTTTGACAGTGCGTGCCTGACGGTTCCCCCACCCTATGCGCCGCAGGATATTCAAAAGCTGCGCGAAACCAATAAGGTGAGCCAGCCCGTGTTTGCCCGCTATCTCAACACCAGCGAGTCCACGATCGAGAAGTGGGAAACAGGGGCCAAACGCCCCAGCGGCATGGCTTTGAAGCTATTGAGCTTGGTTGAGAAGCACGGGCTAGAAGTCTTGGCTTAAAGCCATGATGTGCTCCAATTCCTAGGCCGTTTGCATATCCGCTTTAGAGCTTTCCTTCTGTCTTAGTCTATGACAACCCGTGGCGCAAAGCGGCTGAAACCATCAACACTGGATCTATATGGGCGCGCGATCTGTGCCAGCTTTTCAGACGCGATCGCTATCTAGGGCCGTTCACCATTTTTCGGAATCGAAAAATGTTGTAAAACTGGCCCTAAATCATAAATTTAGATCGCAACCTCGTTTTCAAGAAAACGAGACGCGATCTAGGGGCTATCCGTCATATCTCAGCTCTTCTCTGCAAGTCGTCCCAAGATTCGCAGAGCGTTGACCTCGATGAGGCTGGCTGCTTCCTCCACATAGCCACGTGTCGAACCTACCAACGAAGCGACTTCTTCAGTCACGGCAACGCGGTTCGCAACGAGATCATCGACCAATTCTTCAACGCGCTTCCTCACGTCTGCTGGACGAAAGCCGATCTCTTGGGCAAGTGCATCCCAATGGCGCGCGGCGACATCGCCCGGCTTTCGTTTTTTGCCGGCGATATTCTGGGCAAAATACTGAACAATGCTGGGCCAAGCCAGCGCCGTTGAAACATCGTACAGCGGAGCAAGATACGGCGCTTTCCCAATTGGGAGCAAAAGCGAATAATTTTTGGCGTGTGCGTCAGTGTTAGCGACGAGGATATTGAATATCAATTGATCGAGGAGCGCTAATGCGTCAACCGGGCGTAAATGTCGCCCCGTGTTGAGCAGTGTCGCCAAGGTTGGTCCTGCGACGGTACCGCGTTCATACTTCCGCCCAAGCGGTACACCATTGGCCTGCGCAAAATCTTCTTGATGGATTCGTAATAACGTTCGTGTGCGACTTAATTGTCGGTCATAACGCAAAACGCAGATTGCTTTGCGGTCACCAGCGCAAATGATCCTCGCTTGGGCTGCCTCTATTCCGATGGCGCGCGCTAAACGCAGACAATAGGTTTCATTTTCAACGATGCCCGGAAGAAGCGGGTTGTCTGGTTTGAGAATTATTGTCGATGGTGCGCCGTTTCGAGCGATGGCCAAGACATCGCCCTCTTGAGGCAAACGCAAAACAGGACCGCCCGAAGCGCCTAAAACTGCAAGGGCCGATTTCCTTTGCCCTCCAGCCAGGGACACGCGCACACCCTCTTCACCAACTAGAAACGGGCGTCTTTTAAGATCCTCAAAGTGGCGGGCTAGGGCAAGTTCGGGGTCACTTGTTTCATAGAAAATGGTAAGCGGAATATAATCCCAGTCCTCATGTTTGCTCTTTTCACCAAATGAAAGCGCGCCTGCCGTATCGCCACCGATTTCTTTGAGGACGGCTAAGGTGTCAGCGCGGTCCAGTCCAAGGGAGCGGGTTAGTACAGACAATTGTTCTTCTTCAGGCAACAGATTGGCTAGCCACGGCGAAATGACATGCGTTGGATAAGGTTGCGTGCGCAGAGGCATTGTCAAGGAAATGGGGAATGCGTTCGTCGTTACGAGCCATTCTTTTCCGTAAGCAAACTGAAGTGCGCCATCTGTTGCGACCTCAATATCGCCTACATGGAAGGCGTCAAACCAGATCGGGACCAAATCGGTCACGTGTAGTCCCCAAGATCATAGCCAAACCCCGAAGCTAATGGCCCACTGGCAGCGTCGGTTGGGCGATCTTCTACAAGTTCGGCGACTTCCGTCCTTAAAGCAGAAGCGATGCGAATAAGGCTGGTGATGCGTAAATCTCGTTTGCCATTTTCGATCAACGAAAGTGCCGGAGCACTAATGCCGCACAAGCGGGCCAGTTCGTGCAAATTGAGGCTGCGGGCAAGGCGACAATGACGTATGCGGTTTCCGATTTGCACCAACTGTTCGATATCAGGTTCATTTGCCATCGGTTGCCAGTCTTTTACTGATTTCAATAAATATGCTCTATTTTCTTTCAGTAGTCAATTAATTTTACTGAAAAAGGTATAAATCGAAGATCCCATGGCAGAGTAAGTCAAAAATGACTGTAAACGATAAAAGACTGAACAGGCTATCCCAGAACCACCGCGACACTCAAACAACAAAAGAGCCGTCTATTGGCATGTTTGCGATCCGTGCACGGCAACTGGATAATCAACCCGAATTAATATGTGCAAAAAACCGCCTTGCTCATCGGGCCTGGTGGTCTCAACGCTCGCACTTTTTGCGGGTCCTAAATCAAACCTTTCGCCAATTAAATCCACCATGGCTTGCAACGGATCGTCGCGCAAATGGGCGCAATGCCTATGCATGCTCCAGCTTGCCAGAAGGCAATTCAAGGTTAGCCCGCCCGTCGTTCAAATCGGCTTGGGGTGGATAAATAAAAATTGAGTGGTTTATAGCGCTGGGTAGCACAGAAATGCGGACCACGACAGACTGAGTATCGGACGATGTAGCGCACGCTGCATGCGCAATAGTGCGGACAGGAGCGAGTTCACTGCTGCTGCCGTTCAATGGGCGACATTTGGCAGGCACGGGTCGTGATGGCTTGTTTTCTGATGGTGCCAACACGCACCTTCTATAAAAATTAGATAGTTCTATACGAATCGGTTAGAACTGGTTAAAAGACTTAGATATGGATCCTCGTCGCAACCCTTTCGCACCTGGCGCTGGCAGCAAACCGCCTGAATTGGCAGGCAGGGATATAATTCTAGAAAATATTGCCATTGCGCTTGATCGCATTCGCAATGGCCGTCACGCTCAAAGCGTAATTTTACTCGGCTTGCGTGGCGTTGGAAAGACAGTCCTTCTCAATACAATGCGGCGGGCCGCAGAAGGCGAAGGTATAATCGGGGTCCCAATTGAAGCGCCAGAGGGGCAGTCCTTGCCATCCATGCTGGTGCCGGCCCTCCGCACAGCGATGCTTAAGCTCGACCGTGGCCAGGCAGCAATGACGTTGGCCAAGCGCGGTTTGGGCGCGCTGGCGCGGTTTGTAAAAGCATTCAAGCTCAGCTACGGCGAGCTAGAGGCTAGCATTGATCTTGGGGAACCAGGCATTGCCGACAATGGTGATCTTGAAGCGGATCTGATCGACCTAATTGATGTTGCCGGAGCAGCGGCAGCCGAGCGGGGAACCGCTTTGGTGTTGTTTATTGACGAGCTTCAGTATGTTGCCGAACATGAGCTAGCTGCGCTCATAACAGCTCTGCATCGTGCTCGACAAAACGAGCGGCCTATTACTTTAGTAGCAGCTGGATTGCCCCAACTTGCGGGGCAGATGGGCAAAGCAAAGTCCTATGCAGAGCGTTTATTCTTGTTCACCAGCATAGGCCCGCTTGAAAGAATTGCCGCGACAGCCGCGATCGTACATCCGATTGAAGCCGAAGACTGCTCGATTGAGGCTGAAGCAGTCGACAAAATTCTGGAGTTAACACAAGGATACCCCTATTTTCTGCAAGAATGGGGAAAGCAGTGTTGGGATACCGCGGAGCGTTGCCCCATAACCGCTGGTGATGTCGATTTAGCCTATCCAACAGCGATCGCTGCCCTTGACGATAGCTTTTTTCGCGTGCGGTTTGATCGGATGACGCCATCGGAAAAGCGCTACTTGCGCGCCATGGCGGACTTGGGGGCAGGACCTTACAGCTCGACCGCGATTGCTGAGCATTTGGGCCGAAAACCTTCCGCATTTGGGCCGGTTCGAGCCTCCCTTATTGCCAAGGGCATGATTTATACGCCAGGCTATGGTGAGACAGCGTTTACGGTACCTCTGTTTGATGCCTTCATGTGCCGCATTATGCCAGTCGTGAATTAAACCGCCGCCCTGCGAAGCAATACACTTAATTGGTTTGGCGGATCGTTATTCGGCATCCTATCCTTCTAAATCCAAATCGCCGCGACCTGCTCTATGCCAGCAGCGGTAAGGAAAGACGAAGGACGATAAAGGTGACATGTTCAATGAGATTTATATCACGGGCGCAACTCGCTTATGCCGTGTAACGACCTCGACGACTGGTAAAGTGTGTGTGAAAAATCACAAAATCGACCATCGACACCATGTCCATACGGATTTAGCATAAACTATGGCGTCGACTAAGAGCACTCAAACCGGCAAAACCGCAGCGCAACCAAAGGTGCTGAAAGCTGACCAGCTGGACAAGCTGCCCGATGTGGCAGCCCTTGAACAATTGGCGCTGAAAACGACTATGAGCCCTGAAGACCCAGCGCTGAGGCGTGCCCAGCTCCTTGTCTATGACGCCTGGAAGGCACGCGACGCTCGCAGTCGGAACGCTTTGGCAAAAAGGGCGCTCAAATTGTCGCCTTTTTGCGCTGACGCTTGGACAATCTTGGCCGATGCCTCGGGGTTAACCCCTGACGAAAAGGGTAGTTACCTTACACGCGCTGTTGCAGCGGGGGCGTTGAGTCTCGGGCCAGGGGGCTTTGAAGAGTTTGCTGGCCATTTCTGGGGCTTTCATGAAACACGTCCTTATATGAGGGCACGCGAACGGCTGAGCCATCATCTTTGGACTTGTGGGCTGCGCAAAGATGCGATCGCAGAGCTCGAAGACATGCTTCTTCTCAATCCAGGCGATAATCAGGGTCTTCGCTACACACTTTTGTCTTGGTTGTTACATCAAGGCGATGACACACGAGTTGATGCACTCTTGGCGAAGCAGAACGACGATCAAGGCGCTTTTCTGTCCTGGACAAGGGTCTTGATGGCTCTGCGCGCCGGCGAGGAAAGTAAAGCACTCTCTCTTATGAAATCCGAGGCTATGTCGGCCAATTCACATATAGGAACCGAACTGACGCGTCCCACGCCATCTATCAAACCGAGCCGGGGATATTATACCCTTGGCGGCAAGGATGAAGCGGAAACTTACGTCAAACTATATGGCTTTGCTTGGATTCAAACTCCTGGCAGCCTCGAATGGCTTAAGGAGTTGCCAAAACGGACATGACCAGGCTGCCGCCCCGAAACCTAACGCCAGAGCTATGTGCCAAGCTTCGAGAAGATCTCTTGGAAGCTGCGATGGATGTCGCGGCAAAGCATGGCCTCGTTGCTGAGATGGGTGAGCCCCGCGACATTGACTTGAGAAGCGGATTTGAATTGCGGCTGAGACTTGGCATTGCGCTGCCCGACGGAACACTGTTCGAGCCTGAGCGAGCCTTGTTTGAAGTTATGGCGGATATGTATGGACTTCGCGCAGAACATTTCGGGGCGGAGTTTATATCAAATGGAGAGTGTTTTCGGATCACTGGCCTCAATCCAAATAGGCCTCGCTATCCAATTAGCGCCGAGCGCATCTTTGATGGGCGAAGTTTCAAATTCACGGCCGAGAATGTGGCACTTAAATTGGCAGGTTTAGGGCCATTTGAAACGAGCGCCGTGCGCGACGATTAGCGCCTCGTTGAAACTAGATGCCTGAACCATGGCTTAGATGGCGACAATCCTTCATGGAAGTGCGCTTCAACGGCAGGATCTATGGTGGCTTTCGCCTCCTCGCACTCAAGCCTTCCTTTTCCGCTAACTATTGCCGGAATAGGAGACACTCTTTGGCGAACCGGCAAATGCTCTATTCCACCCCCATCTCACCTAACACCCAATCAGCCGCAGCCTGGGCTTTGCTCGCGGCAGTTAAGAACGACGATGGATTATCGCCAAGGGCTTTGAGCCAGCCATCGATATAGGCGGCATGATCTTCAAGATGATCGGCCGGCAGGCCAATGTGCGCACCGATGAAGGCGCT
>CAMDDL010000066.1 GCA_945891505.1 Maricaulis salignorans
TAGGTGTAGTTGGCAGCAAAATTCCACTTCGCACCTTGAAGTACTGGCAGTTCGAACGGTAGTTCGAAGTTGGCGCGATACTCAAGTTCCAAGCCGTAAAGCGTCGCCTCTGGCGCGTTAATGAAGCGTGTGAAGGAACGCTCAAGCCGAACAATCACTTCTTCGATTGGATTGTCGATCTTCTTGTAGAAGGCGCCAGCGGTTACGAACTGACCGCGACCGAAATAATATTCAAGGCGCGCATCGTAATTCTCAAACTCGCTGTCCTTTAGGAACGGATTGCCCTGATAGATGCGGTTTGACTCTGGATCGATATAAGGTGTGAAGGCCAATTCGCGAAATTGGGGACGCGCAATTGTTTTGGAATAACCCAAACGCAGCTGCAGCTCGTCCGCGAAGTTCCAAGTTACGGTAGCCGCAGGCAACAAATAGTCGTTGGCAAGTTCAACCGGTGCTGTTGGCGTGTCGCCAAAGCGGTTGGTGGTCCGAACCTTCTGGGTCGCATCTTCATAACGCATGCCTACGGAAGCGCGGATGAAAGATGTCACCTCAAACTCCGACGCCAAATAGGCTGCCAGGTTTTCCAAGCTACCGACATAAGCATCGTCCTTACCGGTTTGCTCGGTAATCACGAAACGGGCTGGATTGATGTTGTCAGGTGAGAACAAATAATCAACGCGCGAACGCAACACATCATTCGATGTTGGACCACGAGGCCCGGTAAACGCGAAGGAAATGAGCTCGTAATTACGATCCGTGTTAGACGTTACTGCCCCACCGGATAGCTCTAGCTCGCGACCTTTGCCGAGCGAGAATACATATTTGGCATCGAAACCAAAGCTAGAGACTTCGTCCTTCAATTCCGAGAAACGAATGGCATTACCAAGAGACGCACCGTTAAAGGCAGTAATGCCGTTCACGACGGTATAGGAGATGTCCCGCTCATAAGGGGCCTTGCGTGTGGATTGGCCGAGCGAGCCGCGCCATTGCAATTCAACGCCGCCAAGCTTGTGCTCACCCGAAAGCTGGGCAGAGGCCAGCTCGCGTTCATACCAGGCAGTGCCTTCGGTGCGATAGGATTGACCTGTTGGCAAGTTGGTATCGGTGCCGACTTCAACTTGCGCCTTTTTGGAGGTGCTGCGCACCAAGAGGCCTGTCACACCGACGCGATTGTCACCCCATTGGGCGCTCGCGCTACCAAAGCCGTTGATCACAATGTCCCAGGTGGAGGACAGGTTCGTACCTTCGGCCTCCACGGTGTTAGAAACCACGTCCTGACGGAAGGCTTCTTGCGTCTTAAAGCCGCTCTTATAACCGAAGACGCCGACCAAACCGATGGTTGCATCGTTAACATCAATGCTACGGCCAGCTGTCATTTCGGCATCAAAGTCCGGCCGAGTCTTTTCGCTTTGCACGACCGTCAGAGGCGAATTGATGAAGCTCTCGCCGATGACTTCCAGCTGCTTAGATGTGAAATTGGTGTCGTTGACGCGCTTACCAGTTGATACTGCATCGCGCACAGGCTGAGGCAGGCGACGCAAGTCGGTGTCCACCCCAGTCCAATCCATACGGTGGCCTTCATAGACCAAACCTGTCTTGCCAGTGGTCTCAGAGTTGAAGCCAACACCAGTCTTGACGGTCAAAAAATTCTCGTTGGGTGCCTTGAGCGTGCGCAAATCAATCACACCACCGCCAAATTCGCCGGGATAATTTGGCGAAAAGGTCTTTTGAACGGTGGCACCGTTCAGAATATTGGAAGGGAACAAGTCGAGCGGTACTTGGCGACGCAATGGCTCAGGGCTTGGCAGTGGGGAGCCATTGAGAAGCGCGGACGAATAACGGTCGCCCAAACCACGGACATAAACGAACCGACCCGAAACCACCGACAAACCAGTCAGACGCGTCAATGCGGCTGCAGCATTATCGTCACCCGTGCGGGCAAGATCAGCTGCGGACAGGAAGTTTGCAACCTCGGAAGTGACGCGTTGCGGCTCGGGGATAAAGCGGCCCCGAACAACGACGACTTCGACTTCTTTCTCAGGTTCATCACTTGCTGCAGGAGGTTCAGCTGGCTGAGTTGGGGCAGCTGGAGCAGCTTGCGCGCTGACAAGGCTGGGCACCAATGATGGCACCACAAAGATGCTGGTGAGCAACAGAAATCTGCGCAGACGGGCTGGTATGGTCATGACGGACAGGCCTTTAGGAAGTCTGAGGAAGCGGCCAAGCGGGCCAAAGTAAAGAAACCAAACGGTGCGGCGAGAAAACCCCGCCGCACCGATCGCTTGTGTTTAGCAGGTCGAACCGGCTGCCAGACTGCAGGTCCAAGTGGACCACCACAAGTCTGCTGCATCACGAACTGCGCCAATGTAAGTGGTCGCCGTGAAGAAGGCATCAACCGTGCTGGGGTTCAGCGCAGGCCGGGCTGCTTCTGCCGTACCGTTGACAAAGCGGCTCGTCAAAGTCGCCGTCGTGCCAGTGGTGTTGTTTGTACCGGCATTCAGACGAGCCGTCGCAACCGCTGCATTCGAACCCGAGCAGCTGGACAGGATCGAGTCTAGCTGAGGCGCTGGGCTCGTGTTGGCAGTTTCGAAGTTCAAGCAGGTGGTAGAGCCAGTGACAACACCGTTGAGGAGGCGAGCGGATGCCCCTGGCGTGCCGCCCGTGTTGTTTAAGGAGATACCGGTCAAACTGGCCGAGGCATCGTTCCGAGGCACACCCACAAAGGTGAAGTTCGAGATGATCGGATTGGTGTTCAGCGTGCCCGCTAAGCTGGCAACCGTACGGTTGCTTGCTTCGATCATGCGGTCAGGACCACCGGTCGCCGTTAAAGCCTGAAGGATAATCCCAAACTGAGCCTTGCCGACCCAACCTTCATCAAAGTCCAGCGAATCATCAAGAGCACCGGTAACAACCCAGTTGCGTAAGTTGACGGTACCGCCGAAAATTTCGATGCCATCGTCGCCCGAGTTATGGACTTGGATGTTGCTGATTTGAGTTGCAGATCCTACGCCACCCAAGGTCAAGCCATTCAGATCGTCGCCTGCTGCTGCCGAGGTCAAGAAGGCACCCGGGTAGCGGATTTGGAGATAATTGATCCGGCCACTATTATCAGCCGCAGTCGCACCCCCATAAAGGGCCTGACGGCCGGTTGCTGCTGTAATGCCCTCGATGGCATTTTGGCAATCAACACTGCCTTGCGCCACGGCTGTGGAGCAACCGCGGATTGGAGCGGCACCCAATAGGATCAAACCGCCCCATTCGCGACTTGCACGTGCTTTGTCGGTTTGCGTACCCGCAACGTCGTTGCGAGAGGTCATGATCACAGGGGCTTGTGCCGTGCCGTTGATGGAGATTTGCGAACCACGGTTAACAATCAAGACGTCGCCTGCAACGGAGCCGTAGAGGCGCACACCTGGGTCGATCGTCAGGCTGGCGGCGGTACCTGCGTTCAAGGCGGCACCACGGTCAAAGCCAACGTCTACCCGACCCGAGATCTGATAGATGTTGCCTGCAGTCAAACGAAGATTGGTTGGTGTAGTGCCGCTGCCGATAACGCCGCTCAGAACGCAGTTGCGCTGGCCAGCGATGGTGCCTTGCTCAACCGTACCCGCTGGGCAGGCCGCTGCTGGGAGAAGCTGGATGGTCCAGCCGGAGGCCCAGTTTGAGGTTGCCGTTGCGGTGGCCGAGAAAGCGCCGACATAGTTAGCTGCTTCAAAGAAAGCGTTGACACCAGTTGGGTTCAAAGCAGTGCGAGCCAATTCGTTTGGACCTGGCAGCAAAGAAGCACTCAAAGTCGAAGTGACGTTAGAGACGTTGTTGCTGCCAGCCGAGAAGGCTGCTGCCGCGACTGTGTCCAGTGCGCCTGGGCAGTCAAACATCATCGAGTCAAAGCGAACCGCTGGCGACGTGTTGGCGGAGCTAGCGGCCGCGCAAGTCGTAGACCCGGTAACCACACCGTTGAGGAACCGACCTGAGGCACCGGGCGTTCCGCCGGTGTTGTTCAGCGAGATACCTTGCAAATTGGCACCTGCGCTGTTGGTACGAATCCCTACGGTCGTAAAGTTTGCAATGGTTGGGTTTGTATTCAAGGTACCCGCCAAGCTAGCAACCGTGCGGTTGCTGCCCTCGAACAGACGGTCAGGGCCGCCGGCGTTTGGCGTTTGCTTGATGACCAAGAATTGAACAGCACCCGTCCAACCATCATCAAAGTCTAGGCTGTCGTCCAATGCGCCGGTGATCACGAGGTTTTTCATGTTCACTGTGCCACCGAACACTTCGATGCCATCATCACCAGAGTTATGCACCTGCAGGAAGCTGATGTCGGTGGCCGAGCCAACGCCACCGAGGGTCAAACCGTTCAGGTCATCACCGGCAGCTGCTGAAGTCAAGAACTCACCTGGATAACGAATTTGGACATAACGCATGGTGCCGCTGGTATCTGCCGCAGTGGCACCACCGTACAGAGCTTGCCGGCCGGTGGCCGCTGTAATGCCTTCAACCGCATTTTGACATTCCAGTGTGCCTTGAGCCACAGCGGTCGAACAGCCGCGGATCGGCGCGCGACCCAACAAAATGACACCGCCCCATAGCCTGTTGGTCGTCGCTGCATTCGCCGTTCCAGCAATGTCTTCGCGACCCGTGAACACGATCGGCTGGCTTGGGGTGCCGACGGCGTTTATGCGGCTGCCGCGGTTGATGATTAGAAGGTCCGAAGCCTCGTCGCCGAAGATGGTTACGCCTGGCTCAACGGTCAAGGTTGCAGCAACACCGGTTGCTGCGTTCCCAGCTGCACCCAGGTCGCGACCAACATCCACACGACCAACCAAGCGATAAGCGACGCCGGTGATCCGGGGCAAAGTCAGGTTGTTTAGCACTTCACCGGTAAGGTTACAGACCGTTGTGGTGCCGATTGCAGTGCCAATGGTTGTACCAAGCGGGCAAGTTGCGCCGCTACCTGTTCCACCAGATCCACCACCGCCGGTTCCGCCGCCTGGAGGATCGCCAACAAAGGTAGCGCCTGGAGATTGGATACTGCCGCCTTGCGAACATGCACCCATAAAGAGTGCCAATGCGGCAACTAGCGTCCCGCGACTTGCGATTAATTTCATCATATACCCCTCACTGCCCGATGCGCTGGTCCCCAAACCGATAGGAGCCGCCCAACGGAGCGTCTTTTGCTGGAAAACAGGCGCAATTACGCTCGTGCGGGGCCTCACTAAGCCCTAGATGTGACAGTCTCACAAAATCTATGTGTCAAAAATATTATAATCACTTGACATTTTTATTTCAGATCGCACGAAACAGGTCGTGCACGTCATCTAGTTGTGCAAAATGAACACTATTTGAGCAGACCTTTTCTAAAATTCGGCCTAACAGGCCTATAGCGCGTCATTCGCTGACAAAAGTGCCGCACCGGGCGCTTGCTCCACGATTGCCAAGGCCTCTCGTATGCCAGAGATCAGGACTTACGGTGTAAAAGGCTTGGCGATATGGAGATCGGCTCCGGCTTCAAAAGCTTCAGCCTTATGATGGGTCATGGCATTGGCTGAAAGCGCGATGATGGGCTTACGGGCGGACTGCTTAGCCACTTCCCTCTCGCGGATGGCTCGGGTGGCTGTCAGTCCGTCCATCACTGGCATTTGCAGGTCCATCAAAACGAGATCGAAGTCCGCTTGTTCTCAGGCATCCAAAGCCTGTTGACCATCTTCGCACAGGGTCAAGTCCACACCGAGCGGCTCCAAAATCAATTGCAAGACCCGACGATTGGTTGGGTGATCATCGACCGCTAGAATCCGTAACCGGTCGGAAGGAGCGTCGGCCTCTATATCGCGCGAAGCGTCACAAGCTGGGTTTGCCATGGTACTTGGGACGGTCGCAACAGGCAAAGTCAATTCAAGACGGAATATAGACCCAACTCCTACAACTGACTCAGCACTGACAGTTCCCCCCATCAACTGTGCCAAAGATTGGCAAATCGCGAGACCTAAACCAGAGCCGCCATGTGCCCGCGTGATGGACGCATCAATCTGTTCAAACCGATTAAACAGACGTGCCAAATCCTGTGACTCAATTCCGGGGCCAGTATCTGAAACGGCAATTGTCAAGTGCATGGCTTGGCTCTCGCCATTCTGGTCAGGCACCATGTCTACCGCTAGCTTGACAGAGCCATCGGCGGTAAATTTGATGGCGTTGGCCAGAATGTTCGCCAAGATTTGCCGGATGCGCACAGCATCGCCGACCAACCAAGTAGGGTCAGATTCCAAACAGGGCTGGCTGAACTTCAAGCCTTTATTGTCTGCCCGGACGGCAAACAGAGCCGAAGTGCCCGAAATGAGATCAGACAAGCGGAAAGGCGTGGCTTCGATTTCGAGCCGGCCTGACTCAACGCGTGCTAGGTCGAGAATATCGTTTAAGACGCGTTCGAGTGAAACGCCCGACTCTCGAACCAAATCTACCATTTCACGCTGAGCGGGTAACAGCTGACTTTGCGCCAAGGCCCCTGCGATGGCGACAATGCCGTTTAGAGGCTGACCTGAGCCCCGATTGGTCTGTCATTTGAAAGGAGAGTCCATCAAGCGGAGATGGACATGAGAAGCAGCAGATTTAGCGAAGAGCAGATTGTTGCGATATTAGCTGAGCAAGAGCGCGGTGTGCCCGCGGGTGATGTTTGCTGCAAGCATGGTGTGAGCAGCGCGACGTTTTACAAGTGGAAGGCCAAGTATGGTGGCTTGGATGGTGAGGCATGAGCCGCCACTAGTAAGAGGCCATGCCGAACGATGCGCGGCGGCTGAAGGCGCTGGAGCAGAAAAACTCTCGCCTCAAGCGGTTACTGGCCGATGCGATGCTGGACAATGTTGTCCTGAAAGACTTGCTGGGGTGAGCGAGCGCCGCCATTGGTACAAGGCGTGAAGCGAACCCGTGACGACGCCCGAAGACAAGCGGGCTGCAGCGATCAAGGCGATGGAGCGTCATGAGATCAGCCAGCGCCGCGTCTAGCCACTGGTAAGCGTCGATCCTAAGACTGTTAGGGTAGAGCGAGCGCCCGGGATCCCCGATATTTGGTTGAAAATGCGGGTTATCCCCAAGCAGCGCCGCCGGTTTGGCTACCGTCGGATCAGTCTGAAGCTTGAACGTGAGGGCATCAAGATGAACCATAAGAAGCTTCGGCGGATCTATGGCGAAGAAGGCCTGTCGGTGAAGCGTAGACGCGGTCGCAAAAGGGCTCTGGGGACGCGTGCGCCGACTTGTCAGGTGCGCGTGTCGCACGCCGAGTTGGACCGGATCATCAGGCTTTACGGGAAGCCGCAAATGATCGTGTCTAACAATGGGACAGCGTTTGTGTCTCGCGCCATGCTTGAGTGGCAAAATAGTGCGGGCGTCAGCTGGCACTATATCGCCCCAGGCAAGCCTCAACAGAATGGCTTTGGCCCCGAGCTTCAACGGCAAGCTCCGCGACGAGTTGTTGAACGAAGAAGTGTTCGACAGCTTGGGCCATGCAAAACGGGCCCTCAGTCTATGGCGACACGACTTCAACAATGTGCGGCCCCATAGTGGAATCGGCGGGCTTGCGCCCGCTGCGCGCCGTACGCTCTCGCAATGTGGAAGCATCGCTCCCGGCGCGCTTCCCAAACACCAAACTTGGTGGTATCAACAAACAGGAGTCTCATAAAGAACGAGGGACCCTAAGGGCTCAGGTAACTAACCGCGATCGGGCGCAGGTGAAGCGAGAAGTTCAGAAAACTAATTCCGCTGTGATCATCAATTCTGGTAGCGCCACAAGCTGTTTATGATTGGCGGACTCGCTGAGAAAAACTACCTCGCACCAGATCCAAGGTCACCCACAAACACTAATCATTATGCGCACATGCTACAACTGCAAATCTGGGGTTAGCGTCAAACACAAGCCCCAATCCGGGCGCGCCAATCCGGCGTTTCAATGCCGAGCGCTTCGATCTTTGAGGTATCAAAGGTCGACCAAGCAGGGCGTTTGGCAGGGGTTGGGTAGTCGGCGGTTGTGATGGGCACCATACGAGCTGATTTTACACCCCGACTGGTCAATTCATCAAACGTCGCTTGGGCAACGTCAGCCCAACTGACGTGCTCAGAATTGGCGTAATGATAAATGCCGGCAAGTTCAGGGCTTTTCTGCAAAAGATCTGCCATCCGCACGCAGGCTTCTGCGAGATCAGGCGCATAGGTTGGTCTGCCAACTTGATCTGCGACAACGCGGACTTCATCTCGTTCCTTGCCCAATCGGGCCATGGTCTTCACGAAATTATTGCCAAACGGACTAAAAACCCAGCTGGTTCTCAAGATCGCGACACGGCCGCCAACAGACATCACCGCTGCTTCACCTTCTGCTTTAGTTTGGCCGTAGGCATTAACCGGTGCAATTGGATCATCTTCTTTCCAAGCAGGGCCCTCCTCACCGGAAAACACATAGTCGGTGGAGACATGCACAAAAGGAATGTCCAAATCCCGACAGACGCGCGCCAAGGCAGCAGGTGCGTCGGCATTGAGCACACGCGCTTGATCTAGGTCTTTTTCGGCTTGATCTACTGCCGTCCAAGCCGCCGCATTAATAACGACATTCGGCTGGAGTTCGCGCAGCCGGGCCGCAGCTTGCTCTGGGTTTGCCAAGTCGAGCTGAGTTCGGCCCATGAATTGGGCTTTGCCCATATCAGAGCGTCCCGCCAAAGATTGCGCCAATTGGCCCGATTGGCCTACGACAACCCACATCACTTCAACCCTGGCGTTGTCGCTTTGGCCAATGCCGCCAAGCCAGCATAATATGGGTTTTTGAGCTTGTCCTTGGTTTGATCCCACAATTGTTCTGCCGAGATATAGCCTTGCATGAAGGAAATTTCCTCTGGCGAGCAGATGCTTAAGCCCTGTCTGTGCTGAACGGTACGCACAAACTCAGCTGCCTCGAGCATGCTGTCAAACGTGCCCGTATCAAACCAGGCATAGCCCCGGCCCAGAAGCTCAACATTAAGCTCACCGAGCTCGAGATAAATCTGGTTCAAGCTGGTGATTTCCAACTCACCACGCGGGGATGGCTTAATGGTGTGGGCCAATTCCGATGCGCGACCATCATAGAAATAAAGGCCTGTCACAGCGAAGTTGGACTTTGGTTGGGCGGGTTTCTCTTCGATACTGATCGCACGCTGGTTCTCGTCGAATGCAACGACGCCGTAGCGCTCAGGGTCGTTGACACGATAACCAAAAACGCTGGCCCCTTGGGTTTGGGCGTCCGCGCGACCCAAAGCTTCTACTAGGCCGTGACCATAAAAAATATTGTCACCCAGCACCATGGCCGATGGCTCACCGCCCAGAAATTCCTCGCCAATAATAAAAGCTTGCGCCAACCCATCCGGCTTGGGTTGCTCTGCATAGGTAATTTCAATCCCCCAATGCGAACCATTACCCAGAAGTCGCCTGAAAGGTGTCGCATCATCTGGAGTTGTGATCACGAGGATTTGCTTGATCCCAGACAGCATCAACACGCTGAGCGGGTAGTAAATCATTGGCTTATCATAAACGGGGATCAGTTGCTTTGATACAGCCAGGGTGGTCGGTG
>CAMDDL010000067.1 GCA_945891505.1 Maricaulis salignorans
CTTTCAATGCGGCAATCGCACCGGGTTCAAGACCTGCCTCTGCCGCCAGGCTTTCAGAATCTGCGCCATAGTCTGGGAGGGTCAGGCGCGCCTGCCCAGGTTCATCGCGAAAGCGGATGGGAATGCCCAAATGTTTGTTGCCTTGCTCATCGGTCAGCACCATGCCGCGTGAGATCGTATAGGGGTCCTCCATCGCATCTTTCAGACTGCGGACGGGTGCCCAGCACAGGTCGACGTCTTTGAGGAAAGCGCTCCATTCGTCCAAGGTTTTGCTGGCAAAAGTCTCCTCGAAATAACGCTTCAACGTGTCTTGGCCTGGGCCTGGTTCCAGCTTGGCATAATCGAACAGATCAGGGCGACCCAAAGCGTCGAGCAAATTCTTGGCAAAATGGTGCTCTGACCCACCGAGCACGAGGAACTTCCCATCCTTTGTCTCATACGGCCGATACATCGCCGCGCCCCCGAACGGCCGCATCTCTTTGGCGACCGGATGGGCATTGTCGGCAAAGACAGGGCCCAAGACATTGGGTGTCCAAGACAGCAGCGCATCATACATGGACAGGTCGATATAATCGCCCTTGCCCGTCTCGGCCCGACGATAGAGTGCCATCATGATCGCGGCGAACGCCATGAGGCTGGCGGCCATATCCGCCGCTGGGATGGAGGGGCTGGCGGGCTTGTTATCGGTCAGGCCACGGTTGAGATCGACCAGCCCTGCCATAGCCTCCATCGTCAAATCATGACCGGGTTTGTTCACATATTTGCCGTCTTGGCCAAAGCCAGCGATGGAGCAATAGACAATGCGCGGATTGATCGCGGCAATAATGTCATAATCGACGCCAAGACGTTTCACGACACCGGGCCGGAAGGCTTCAACAATCACGTCAGCCTCCGCGGCGAGCTTGAGGAATAACTCCCGCGCTTCTGGGTCTTTCAGATTGATCTTCAGGCTGCGCTTGCCACGAGCGATGTTGCGAAACCAGACCGACACGCCGTCTTCAGTCTTATACCCAATTACCCGGGTCGGTTCTCCTACGCCATTAGCAGGTTCGACCATCACCACATCGGCCCCATGGTCTGCCATCATCATCGTCAGATGCGGGCCTGGCAAAAAGGCCGAGAGGTCCAGAACTTTGAGGCCTTGGAGTTTCATGGCTTAATGCTCTCCCATTTTGGGTGCCCGCTTTCCAGCAGGCCGCTTGCCATTGACTTTGATCGGGCTCGCCAACATCCGCAAGCGGCAATCCTTTGCGTCGGGATGATCGACCGTATCGGTCATGGCGATGGCCTGCACATGGTCGCTATCGAGGGCTTGGCCGATGTCGCAAATGGGCGCGACCGGGACATGCCCGCCCAAGAGCGCGATCCAAGCAGCGGTGGATTGTGTGCTGAGCAGCGCATCGAGGGTTTCCGTCAAGTCGGTCAAATTCTCGCGTCTGGCCGGGATACTAGAAAAGCGAGGGTCAGCCAGAAGGTCTGTGCGACCCGTCTTGGCGCAGAATATCTCCCAGAATTTTGGCGTCTGGCACATCAACATCAGCCAGCCATCTTGGGTCTTAAAGGCTTGGCTGGGCGCGATGGACGGGTGTGCTCCGCGGGGCAAGCGGCCCACTTCCACCCCCTCATTCAAATACCAAGTGGCGGGATAGGAGAGTTGGTGCAGAGCGGTGTCAAACAAAGCGACATCCACGTCACAGCCTTGACCGGTGCGGTGCGCGCCCAAAATGCCGGCGAGCAGACCGACCGCCAATTGGCTGCCGGTGTGGAAATCAATAATCGACAGACCGCAGCGAACCGGTGGGCCATCGGGCTCGCCACTCAGGGACATCAGGCCCGCTTCGGCCTGCATCAGATAATCATAGCCCGGCCAAGAGGCGCGATCATTATCCCGTCCGTAGGCGGAGAGGTGGGCGCAGACGATCTTGGGATTGATGGATTTGAGGTCGCCATAGGTGATCGCCATTTTAGCAGGCTGATCGCCGCGCAGATTATTGGCTACCGCATGGGATTCTTTGACCAGCGCCTCAAACTGGGCCCGACCTTCAGCGGTTTTGATTTCCAACGCGATCGACGATTTGCCGCGCGAAAAGGTTTGATAGAATTGGCTGTCTTGTTCGCCCAGAAAATAGGGACCGGTGGCGCGGCTGACATCACCCCCCATGCTGGGCGCTTCGATCTTGATCACCTCTGCACCAAGGTCCGCTAGCAGCATGGTGCCATAGGGCCCCGCGCCATATTGTTCAATCGACAGGATTTTGATGCCTTTGAGGGGGAGGTCAGCCGCCTGCATCAGGGTTGAACCGTGTCTTTGAGGAGGTCTGTGCGAAAGCCATTGCGCTCTGCGGCGGCATTGAGCGCCGCCCGCTGGTCAGTCGTGATCGACTTGGTGCGGGCCAAAAGCCACAAATAGGAGCCATTTGGGCTTCCGACCAAGGCTGTTTGATAATTAGGATCGAGATAGAGCACCCAATAATTGCCTTGCCCCTTTGGCAAGGGAATGGGGGCGAAGTTTACCGCAAGCTTGGTATTGTTCGAGCCCGCGATGACAGCCGCTACGCCTTCAGCGCTTCGCGGCTTGCCGTCGCTCGTGCCTGCTGCACAGGTGTTGGTGACTCCAACCCGTCCATCCGGGCGAAGCGCATACTCGGCAGTGACACCTTCGCATTTTTTCTGAAAGCTATTGGGATAGCGCGCAATTTCATACCACTTGCCCGCATATTTATTGAGGTCAACGGAGGCGACCGTGGTTGGGGGTGCCGCATCTTTTGCCCGCCCTACGGTTCCAGACATGCAGCCCGATAGCGCGATGCAACCAAATAATGCGCTGGCATAGAGTGAAATTTTCATGCTGTTTCCCCTTTCGTGGGTGGAGCAGATTTATGGGCCAGTTTGGCAGCATTGGCTTCCCAATTCTGGCCATCAAACGGCACAATCGAGAGGACGGGCGCTTGACCGGGATCAAAGCTATTGGCGTTCACGCTGACCCCATCGGGGTTGGAGCGCGGCGTATAGAACGCCTTCACGCCACATTTCGTACAAAAGGTGTGATTGGCGACGCCGGTATTGAACCGATAGGAGGTCAGCTTATCGGCCCCTGCTAACAGCTTGAAGTCGTCCAGCGGCACAATCAAATGCACAAAGCCCGTTCGCGCACAAATGGAGCAATTGCAGGCCTCCACTTCCACCTCATCGCTCGTGCGAACCGAAAAGCGCACATCGCCACAATGGCACGAGCCTGTTCGCCACGTCTTCACCATCCAAGCACCTGTAAGTCTGTAATCTCTTCAAAGTCTTGCGGGTTGAGGGTCACCAAGGTGGCACTTGCATTGAGGGCTTGGGCGGCAATCATGCGGTCGAGGATTTTGCGGCGGGAATAGCCAGCGGATGCTACGATTTGGCCATAGGTCTGGGCACTTTCGGAATCGAACGTCAAAACATTCAGACCGGCTAGCAAAAGATCGAGCTTTGTGCGGCGCCGCTCCGCCTGTGAGGCGTCCCGGTAGACCCCGCCTTCCAGTTCGACGACACTTATAATGGACACCAAAATGGTTCCGCCCAACTGACTGACCCGTTCCCACACCTTGGAATCACCATCCCTCAGAGGGATCAAAACGCTGGTATCAAGTAGGTGCATGATTGAGGAGGTCCTGTTCTAGCAACGCGTGTAATCACAGTCCTGGTCGATCGGGTATTTCTTCTGTGTCTCGCACTTCAACATAATCAGGTGCAGGTAGCTCTCTCAGTCGCTGAAGCATTTCATGAAAAGGCAATTTGGCGGGTCGCAAAGTCACCACGTCGCCCTTCCGGACGATTTCCAACTCTGTGCCATCGGGAAAAGCCAGCGCTTTGGGTAAGCGTACCGCTTGGCTATTGCCGCTTTTAAACGTCTTCGTTTTGTGCGTCGCCATAACTGCCTCCCATGATCGTATATACGTGTATATACGATCATGATCCGGGGTTCAATCAGATTTCAAGCCAAGCTCTGTCTGGGAGCTCGCCGTCAGCTTACTCCGCCGCTACCATCTTTCCTTTCAATGTCCCTGCGCGCCGCATCTCTTCTTGTACGAAATCAGCGCTTGCATCCCAGCCATTCGGCCAAACCAAGGCACCGTCCTCAATGGAAACACGTGCAAAAAAGCTCGCATCATGAAGCGGCTGGGCCATAGGGCCTTTACGATCGGTAAAGTCGGCTTGCCAGACGCCATGCAAACCATCTTCAAACCAAATTTCAAGCCTATGAGGGCCACAGGTTTCGGCCCGAGTAATTTTTGCGAGCTTCCTCATTTTAAACCCTCAATCTTATAGATCGGCTCATCTCTCATAGCACGGTCCCAGTTTGCTTCCAATTCAAACCGATGGAGGTCGCACCATTCCTTCACCAACCTTTTCGCTGTTTTCGGCAGATCACCCGCCAAAATTCGACCGGTTGCAATCTCAACTTACGCCTCGTATTCAGCCAAGATCACATGGAAATGCGGTGGCGTGTGGTCACCGTAATACATGTTGATCTTGATGCCATAGAACAGGGAAATCGTTGGCAAAGTCTGGTCACCCCTTAAATCGGGTTGCGGGCCACCAATTGCTTCGCGATGATGATGCGTTGCATTTCATTGGTTCCTTCGCCGATGCACATCAGCGGCGCGTCGCGATAGAGGCGTTCGATGACATATTCCTTGGAATAGCCGTAACCGCCATGGATGCGCATGGCTTCCAAGGAGACTTCGACAGCAGTTTCTGAGGCGAAGAATTTCGCCATGCCGGCTTCCATGTCGATCCGCTCGCCCCGGTCAAAGGCAGCTGCTGCATCTTGGGTTAGAAGTTCTGCGGCACGCGTTTTGGCGGCCATTTCGCCCAGCTTCAGCTGAATGGCCTGATGCTCGCAAATTGGCTTGCCCATCGTCTTGCGCATTTGGGCATATTTGACGCTTTCCGCCAAAGCGCGCTTGGCAATGCCGACCGAGCGAGCGGCGATGTTCACGCGACCAATTTCTAAGCCGCCCGTAGCCATGATGAAGCCCTTGCCTTCTTCGCCGCCAACCAAGCTCTTCTTGGCGTCGACTTCATAATCTTCGAAGATGAACTCGCCGGAATCAATGCCTTTATAGCCAAGCTTCTCCAGCTTCTTCCCATTCTTAACGCCTTTGAGCGGAACCTTGGTTTCAGGGTCAATCTTGGGCACGATCAGCATGCTCATGCCCTTGTGACGGGGCTTGGCATCGGGGTCGGTCTTGACCAGCAAGGCGACGCAATGCCCTTCAATGGCGTTGGAGATCCAAGTCTTGGTGCCATTGACGATATATTTGTCGCCTTGGCGGCGGGCGACGGTGCGGATGCCTTGTAAGTCAGTACCCGCATCAGGTTCCGTCAGGCCGAGGCCACCGCGCATTTCGCCGGTAGCGAATTTTGGCAACCAATATTGCTTTTGATAGTCAGTACCAAAACGCTGAACGACGGTGGCCATCATTAGGTGCGAATTGAAGATGCCCGTCAGGCTCATCCATTCTTGCGAGATCATGGTCACGATCTTGGAATAGGTGGTCGCAGACAGCCCAAGGCCGCCGTAATCTGGATGGATGATCGCGCCAAACAGACCAAGCTCTGCCATGTCATTGACGAGGTCGGCTGGCCATTCGTTATCATGCTCCAGCTTCATCGCCACGGGCGCGACTTTCTTTTCAATCCACTTCTGGATGGCGTCCAGCATCTGGCGTTCATCTGCTTCGCTGATATGTCCAAAATTTCCGTCTGCCATGGTCTTTGTCTCCTTCGCAGGCAGCGCCTGACATTATCCAAATTCGATCAGTAATTGCCCACTTTGTCCTCAACGGCATGCCCGCGAGCGGGGATCAGCATGTTGCGCTTGAAGGTGCACACCATGACGCCGTCCTGGTTGAAGCCCTTGGTGACGATGGTCACAATGCCTTGGCCGGGGCGCGAGGCGCTCTCGCGTTTGGCCAGCACTTCGCTTTCTGAATAGAGTGTATCACCTGCAAAGACGGGTGCGGTGAACTTTACTTCATCCATGCCCAAATTGGCGATCGCCTTCTGGCTGGTGTCGGTCACGCTCATCCCGATGCAGAGTGCCAACGTATAGGGCGAGACAACGAGGTTCTTTTTGAACTCACTCGCGGCGGCAAATTGCGCGTCAAAATGCATCGGGTGCGTGTTCAGCGTCATCAGCGTGAACATGTGGTTTTCATATTCAGTGATGGTCTTGCCGGGGCGATGCTCATAGACGTCGCCAACGATGAAGTCCTCAAAATAGCGACCAAATGTTTCCCGGTAGCGCTGGGGGCCAACTTCTTTCACGTTACGGACCATGATTAGATCATTCCTGCTTTGGACAAAATGCGCTCGGCGCGCAGATAGACGGGGATGTCGAGCATTTTTCCGTCGAGCAAAACGGCGCGGCCATCCTGTGACCTGCCTGCCTCAGCAACGCGGCGTGCCCAATCCAACTCTGCCTCAGAAGGTGAGAAAACTTCATTGACAATGGCGACTTGGCTGGGGTGAATGCAGGCCTTACCGTCAAAGCCTAAGGCTTTGACGCGCACACATTCTGCGCGCAGACCCTCTTCGTCCTTCACGTTCAGATAAGGCACATCCATCAAGGTTCCGTTGGTCACGCGAACCTCTGTGGCCAATGTCGAACGGGCATGAAACAAGGCTTCCCAGTCCATGCCGGTGCCAATGGCGAGCGAATAATCTGCGCCACCGAACAATACGCCGCCGCGCGAGCCGCAGGTTCCGGCAATGTCAGACGCATTTTTGAGCCCCGCCACGGTTTCTACGACTGCCCAGAGCGCGACGGGCTTCTGATTTAGGTCGCGCAAAGCCAGCAATTGCGCGAAGTTGGCGAGGGCTGAATGGGAAGAAGCCTTTGGGACCATGAAGAAATCTGGCCGCGTCGCTGTTTCGCTAAAGGCGATGATGTCCCGTAAGCCGTCTAATGTATCTAGCCCATTCATCCGCACGCCAATCGCGCAATCGGGGTAGCTTTCTGAATTGGCTTCCAGCCAACCAATGACCCCGGCACGCGCGGCGGCTTTATCTTGTGGCGGCACCGCGTCCTCAAGATCAATGCAGATGGAATCAGCCCCTGCTGCCAGCGCCTTTTCAAAACGGTCTGGTCGGGAGCCCGGAACAAAGAGGAGTGAGCGAAACATTTTCATTTGTCCGGACATTTAAACCGATATCCGCGCACGTCAATTCGAAACCACGCAGCAGCATGACTTTGTTTCAAGGTCTCCTGATCGTAGGCTACTTCCTTATCTGCCGTATCAACGCAGGCGCGCGCCGAGCTTTGCGGCTGCCGCGATGATCTTTGCACTGACGGCTTCAATCTCTGCATCGGTTAGGGTCCGCTCGCGCGGTTGGAGCGCGACTTCCACGGCCAGTGAGACTTCTCCGTCCGCGACGCCTTGGCCTTGATATCGATCAAACAAACTTACTTCTGAAATCAGCATCTTATCTACCTGTCCCACGGCACGGATCAGGTCGCCTGCGGGCAGGTCGGCCTTAGCGACAAAGGCGAAGTCGCGGGTCAAAGGCATAAAGGCAGAGGCCTCCAGCTTGGCTTTGGTCTTGCCAGCCTTTACTTTGGCAGGTGGCAGGGCATCCAAGAACAACTCAAAGCCATAAACCGGCCCATCCACGCCCAGTTCTTTCAAAACGCGCGGATGAAGCTCGCCAAACTCCGCCAAGATCGTCTTGGGGCCGAGTTTGAATGTGCCAGAGCGGCCGGGGTGCCACCAAGCACGCGCGCCTTGAACGGTCTGCATGCCGCCAGTTGAGGCACCCATGGCGTCCAGCATGGCTAAGACATCGGCCTTTACGGTGAAAACGTCTGGCTTCTCGGTGCCACTCCAATGACGGATTGCCCCGCGTGTGACGCCAGCAATGACCATTTCCTGATCCTTGGGGCCATCGCCCTTATAGATCGGGCCGGCTTCAAACAAAGCGAGGTCGCCAAAGCCACGGTCGGCATTGCGTTGTGCCGCTAAGAGCAAATGGATCAAAGCGCTGGGGCGCATGCAATCGAGGTCGGAGGCGATGGGGTTAGCCAAAACCAAGGCCCCGCCGCCTTGTGCCGCGCCAAACAGCTCACATGTTGCGCGGCTAGCAAAGCTCCAAGTGACGGCTTCCATCCAGCCGCGGGCGGCCAGATTACGACGGCCGACGCGGACGCGGTTTTGCGCTGGCGTCAACAAGGGTTCTTTTCGGCCTTTGCGCTCTGGCAATTTGGCTGTGGGCAAGCGGTCAAAGCCTGCGATGCGGGCGATATCTTCAACAAGGTCAGCCGAACCCGCTACATCGCGGCGCCAGCTCGGTACCCCGACTTTGCGGGTCCCAGCCCCGGTCACTTCAGGTGTGAAGCCCAAAGCAGACAAGATGGTGTCAATCTCGCCGTCGCTAAGCTCTAAACCTGTTAGACGGTGAACTTCTTTGGTCGCGAAGGGCACGGCCTCCGGTACAGCGGGAACGTCGCCCGCAACAACCACTTCCGAAGCCGTCCCACCACAAAGTTCCAAGATCATGGCGGTCGCGAGCTCGAGCCCGTCGACCATGAAGCCAGAATCAACGCCGCGTTCAAACCGATATTTAGCATCTGATTGAATGCCCAAGGCGCGTGCGGTTTGCGCGATGGTCAGGGGCGCGAAGAGCGCGCTTTCAACGAAAACATCGACGGTTTCATCGGAACATCCCGACGAGACACCTCCCATAATGCCACCCAAGCCTAAGGGGCCGGATGCATCGCCAATTACGCACATGGCAGGGGTCAGCTGATAGCTTTTGCCGTCGAGTGCCACAAAGCTCTCGCCAGCCTGACCCAT
>CAMDDL010000068.1 GCA_945891505.1 Maricaulis salignorans
TGAGCAAGGCAACAAACATTTGGGCATTCCCATCCGCTTTCGCGATGAACCTGGGCAGGCGCGCCTGACCCTCCCAGACTATGGCGCAGATTCTGAAAGCCTGGCGGCAGAGGCAGGTCTTGAACCCGGTGCGATTGCCGCATTGAAAGGGCGAGGTGCGATCTAATGACGGGTGTGACCGTCCCCGAAGCCCTTCGGCAGCAAGCGATTTGGTGCAAGGCCCTTGACTCCCCTTTTACTGCCGCGCTGTGCGACGTGATGGCCGATGACTTTGACTCAGGTGGAATTATCGCAGACTTGACGGGGGGTTGGCCCACCCACCCGATCCAAGATGCTTTGGCCCTAAGATTGGCAGGCGCGCTGCACGCCATTGTGCTGAGCGAGCCCGACGGGAGTTTAGCCCAAGTCTGGCCAACACTAGGTCGCGCTTGGTCTATGAAAGAGGCCTGGCCCGTGGCGATGGAGACCTTGCGGAGGCGGGAGCACTGGGTCCGCGAGTTCTTGAAATCCCCACCCCAGACCAATGAAGTGCGGCGAGCTATGGGCCTGTGGCCGGGCCTATGTGCTGCAGCAGAAGCCTTTGACGGCCCGATGGATGTGCTTGAGCTAGGCGCATCTGCTGGCCTTAATCTCAGCATGGACCGCTTTCATTATGATGGTGGCTCTTGGCAATGGGACAGTCCCATCCCCGGGCCGCGTGTGGCCTTGTCAACGCAGTGGAGTGGCCCCGCACCCCGCTTTCCAGCCCATGCCGCCATCCGCCATCGCGCTGCATGCGATCAGAATCCTTTGAATGCCAGTAATCCCGAAGACCGTCTGCGTCTAAGGTCCTATATCTGGCCAGACCAACGAGAGCGCTTAGAGCGCCTCAATGCCGCAATGGAAATTGCGGAGGCCCAGGCGATCACACCAGATGCGGGCGACGCGGCGGACTGGATCAAGGCCAAGCTCGCGACCCGCGCCAAAGACGCGCTGACGGTGATCTATCATTCGGTCTTCTTTCAGTATCCACCTCAGAGCGTGCGCGATGCCATCACGCTCGCGATCGAGGCCGAGGGTGCGCGCGCCACAGAGGCATCACCGTTAGCTTGGCTGCGCTTTGAGCCCGGTGGCATTTTGGGGCGTGCGCAAGATGGGGCCAGCATGACCTTAGAACTCATCGAATGGCCATCTGGACGACGGCGCATATTGGCAGACATAGATCCCCATGGTCGCTTCGTTCATTGGCACGGGGCCTAACTGAAATTGCCCTCAATAATGGGGTGGCTTCTGATCGGGGGGCGGGGGTTCTGAGCTGTCATGTTGGCGTTGCGCTTCACGCTCCAGCATCAATTCCAGCCGACGGTTCAGGCGCTTTATCTCATCGGCTTGCTGATGCGACAGATCAGACAACTCTTCCACGGTGCGCATCAAGTGCATCACGTGAACTTCTAAGGCCTCAACGCGTTCATCCATACTTCATGCCCTCATTGTGCCATGCTCTTATCGCAAGACAGCGGGATCGGTGACATTATTGTCAGCACGTTCAGACTTGTTTCTTGCCACACCGCAGACCATGTTCCAGCCACGTCTTTAGGAAAGTAGAATTCATGCGCCTAGCCCTGACTTTGACCCTGACCGCCTTCAGCCTGTTGTCTTCAGCTGCCTTGGCCCAAACCCCGACGGCCCCAGCCGTACCAGCCGCAGCCGCGACACCGGCTGCACCGGCCTTTACCCAAGCTGCCCTGCCTTATGCTTTTGGCGCGCTGGAACCAATCGTCGATGAGGCGACCATGCGCATCCATTTTGAACGCCACCATGGCGCGCAAGTCGCGGGCCTCAATGCTGCCATTGTGGCCACGCCGGCCTATGCGGGTAAGAGCCTCGAAGCGCTTTTGGCCACGGCCTCAACGGCCCCAGCGGCCATTCGCAACAATGCAGGCGGGCATTGGAACCACAGCTTCTATTGGAAGATTATGGCCCCCTTAGGCACAGGCGGCGCGCCCTCACCAGAGCTGGCCGCCGCGATCAACCGTGACTTTGGCTCGCTTGATGCCTTCAAGACCCAATTCCGTGCCACTTCCATGGGGCGTTTTGGATCGGGTTGGTCCTGGCTGATCATCAAACCAGACGGGAAGTTGGCTGTCGGCTCCACCCCTAATCAGGACAACCCGCTGATGGATGTCGGTGATTTCCGCGGCAAGCCCATCCTTGGCAATGACGTGTGGGAGCATGCTTATTATCTGAAGTATCAGAACAAGCGCGCCGACTATGTCGATGCTTGGTGGAGCGTGATTAATTGGAACCACGTTTCTAAGCTTTATGCTGAGGCGGTGAAGCAATAGGCTTTTCCGTGTGTGGCTAGTTCTTCTGTCTGGAACGCTTTGGTGAGGGCTCTGCCTCACCAAAACCAGGCCCAGATCATTTGCCCTCGAGCAAGCCAATTAACTCGCCGGCAGCACGATCACATAATGCTTTTCCATGTCTTCGAGCACCTCCCAAACACCTTCAAAGCCATTTGGGATCACGAACCCGTCCCCAGTTTGAACCTCGATGACGTCGCCGTTCGATGCTGTAAGACGGGCACGGCCCTTGGTGATGTGGCAATATTCCATCTCGTCATAGACTACCCGCCAGGAACCGCGCGACGCGTGCCAGACGCCTGAGAAAACGCGCCCATCGCCGCTTTCATAAAGGTTCTGCGTGCCGCCCGTGGCCCCGGCGACCACAACCCGGTCGGGCTCTGGCTGCCAAGGCTCAATAGGCGCTCTGGAATCGCGGAACAGGATGATCTGCATTAAGGCTTTGCTACAGGCGGCGCTGGAGGCGGAGGAGGCGTGATGCGTGCACCCAAATTCGCCTTCACATCGCGGGCGTCAAACGCCTCGGCCCTGTCAGCCGGCTTCGGGCCTTTACCCAAAATGATCTCAGCCGTGGCTTGAAAACGCGTGATTTCTTCATTGTCAAACCGGTCAAAGAACGGGTCATAGAAGCTATTGGACCAGAACGGGTCATAATAGCTCACCCAACCATAGCGCGGGTGGAAGGTTCTAAACGAACTATAGCCAATCCCGCCACCAAACGCCCAACGCGAACTCATGCGAGGGCGGCTGTAGGTTTTTGGATCTGTCGCGCGTTGGACGACTTGAAACCAATCATAACCATTGTCGATAGTCACATCAGCGGCGCGCAACAAAAGCGAATCTTCGACTTGTTGACGGGTGGTTTTCGTATTGCCGTCAAACGTAATACGAAAGCGATTGGCTTCAATACGTTGATCACTAAAGCCAAATTTGCCTGTCGCCGCCGCCTGATAGGGCGTTGGGCCAGGCTTGGTCGTTGTCGTGGCACAGGCCGATAGGCCCACTGTTGCAGCAAGGGCAACTAAAGTTACAAGCGTTTTCATCGCATCTCTCCACTTGCCCGTCCCGAACCTGAACATGCGCGCACGGGCCCCATTCGGCAAGGGTTAACCACTGTTCGCCGAGACATATTTTTGTGTTTAGGGCGCAGGTGAGCGCTTCGCATATCGGCGTTTGAAAATTTCCAAGCATATATTGAGCCGTTGGCGGGTGCCAGGTGAAGGCCCTCCCTTCAACAAATATGGACCGCGCCTTGTGCGCTATCTCATCACCGCTTTGGATGGATGGGAACAAGACCGCGTGTTTGCCAATACCATTCAATATGGACCGGTGAGACGTGGTCTCGCCGAACTTCACCAAGTGCCAGAGCGTTTGCGCCTCAAGGTAACCGCTTCGCGGCGGCTTCGCCGACCTTGACCCGCGCTTCACGCTCTGACGCACAAGAGGTGTCGGGACGGGGGCGTCCCGTCATCCACTCTCGACCTTGCCTCTGGCAGGTCGAGGATGGGGCAACGAGAAGGAAGAGAAGCGGGCCACGGAAGAAAATGTGGTAGATCACCCGACCTTGGCTAGGCTAACTTTAATATCTCCAAGCGGGATACCATGCCTTGGGCGATGCTTTCAAAAAGTTGGCTTGGAATGTTATCGTCCAATGAAGCGCGTGTGGCATCTAAGGCGGGGCCAACATGATCAATCAATTCGCCAACCATCTGTGCCACCACATTCAGTGAAAGTCCTGCTGCCTTAGCCGTCTCCTCAAAATGCCTTCGGGCGATTATGTCGAAGCGATAATGCCAACCATCGCCAAGTGACATCGACACCTTGCTTCTATTTTTGCTAATTTGGCCTTTGTCGATCAGGGGTTGAATCGACAATATGTCGTAGAGCGGCGTCAGGTTGAACCGCCCACCTTCTCTTAAGTGGATTGAGTAATTTTTGGCGTGGCCGTCACCTGCACCAAGTAGCCAGAAGATCATTTGCGTTTTCAGGAAAGTCGCACGGTCGTGATCTGGCGTATCGCTTTCGCGCAACACGCCCAGAATATCCAAAACTCCCGGCCCGCCATCGCGCTGATATTTGAGTGCGGAGGGTATAGACAAAGTTTGGCAAAAGTCTTCTTGAGGAATGCGCAAGAGCCGACCGTCATCCGTCCAAATGCGGTCGAATCGTTCAACAGAAAGGACGGTTTGATCTTCGAAATTGAGGATTTGTGTCTTGGCAACGGGCAAGCCAAGGGCGGTGCAAATGCTCATGCAGATATGTTCATTGGCGACGCTATCGCTCATATCCATGCCATTGTCCAACAGTCCGATAGCCGGTTTTAAGATATGTGTGGTGGCGGTCGTGCCAACAGGCTTCATCCAACCGCTAGGGCCATAAAGTAGCGCTGTCTTGTCTTGAGCGCCCGCAATAGAAATCCGAAAATCGCTATCGTCGTTAGCGAGGCCAAGGGGTTCAAGGCGCAGATTTCTAGTAAGTGCCGCAATGTCGGCTTCATTGAGTGGCTCACCGTCACTAGCCCCCGCCAGACCCGGCTCTTCATCCAGTGGCAGGAATTGCAATGCACCGACGCAATCACGCCCGGCAACAGCGAGCAATGAAAACGGGTCTTTGCCGTTTGCCCGCAACCGTGCTGCCAAATTTAGCCGAACCCTATCCATATCAGGAAGAAGATTGTCAAAGACATTGAAGACGACCGCGCCGCGATAAATTGTGTCGTTCAGCGGCAAGGTGCGTGAAACCGCGATTGCATGTCTCCAGTTCAGCCATTCTGCTGAATAAGAAAAGCTAATCGCCCCCGTACTGGCTTGCTCAAGCGTCCCAACACGCCGCGCATTTAGATAGACGGCGAGTGTGCCACCAAAGCTCTTTGTGAGCATCAGAAAATATCCTGAATTTCTGATCCTGTGCTGCGCGGCATGGACTGCAATTCCATGCCGAGAGCCGCCAGCACATCAATCAGAACATGCATTCGTGTTGCGGGTTCCCCGGCCTCCAACTTTGAAATAGTAGCTTGGCGTGTGCCAACTTTTGCCGCCAAAGCCGCCTGAGTTAAGCCTTGAGCCAATCGCGCGCGCTTGACAGCAAGGCCTGCCATACGAGAACTTCGGATGAGATCAGTATTTGCCACGGTGACACCATATTCGAGAATGCGTATAGTCTTTATATATACTCATACGCGTATTCCTGTGATCGATACGTTAATGCGTATGAGAATGCAAGTTGAGAAGCGGGTTTCTCAAAGATAGCACTACCGCCGCCTAGTACGTAAAGACCTTTGCAGAGTGGGTTTGGAACGCACTCAAGGAGAACCCGCGAGTTTTGTTTCAAGCCTATTGAAAGACTTGACCTCCGGCTTCACACGGCAGTCGGGCTCGAGCACACCGGGCATAAGGACGAGCTAATCCTTATGAAAACACGAGGTAGCCACGTCCACCCCAATTAACCCCGCTTACCCATCCCCAACCGGTGTCGCCGCTGCAGCAACAACGCCCTCTCGTCGGAGATGGGCTTAGGTTAAGGGGATGGCGGATGGGGTGGGATAGGTTTTGTTTGTGCCCCTACTTTCTAGAAGCGAGAGCCCTGCCAGACCGGCAAAGTCATCGCAGGAAAGACGCCCGCGAGACCCAGTGCAATGTCTTCACGGCCCGGTGCCGTCATGGCGTGGAAGCCGATGGGTAGGCCGTCGATCAGGCCCATGGGCGCGCTGATGGCGGGCAGGTCGCCAACATTGGCGTACATGGTGGCGTAGGCTTGATCGATAGGCGGGCCGACGTCGTGATCGAAGGCGACATGCGTGACCGTTGGGCTGATGATGCCAGCCAATCCTTCACGAGCGAAACAAGCGCGCAGGCGCTCTTTGGCAAGCGCAATCGTTTCATAGGCCTGATCAATCCGCGCTTTCGGTGAATTCTTGCCGTAAAGCAGCATGGCCCGAAACTCTTCCGTTAAACCCGACTCCGGATCTACCAGTTCGGTGGCCCATTCATGTGCGCCTTCAATTTCACATACCAAGAGGCAGGCCAAGACGATATCGATATCGGAGAAGCCCAATGCGAGGTCGACCTCGACAACCTCTACCCCTGCGTCTTTCAGGCGTTGGCAGGCCGCATCAAACACTGGCTGAACCAAGGGTGGCGGGGCCACACGGTCTCGCGCTATGGCAAAGCGTAGGCCGTGCATTGAGGAAAGCGGCGATGGTGCGCCTAAGGCTTTCGCGACGGCCCACAAGGTCTCCGGGTCTTTCGCTAAAGGGCCTACTTGATCCAACGTGGTCGAAAGCGGCACAACGTCAACTTGTGAGACCAAAGTACCAGAGGGCTTCCAGCCATAGACACCGCAATAAGAAGCCGGCAGACGGATGGAGCCCATGGTGTCTGAGCCCAAGGCCGCATCGACAAGCCCCGCTGCAATTGCGGCTCCCGACCCACCTGACGAGCCACCAGGAGAAAAATTCGGCCGCCACGGATTGATGCAGCGGCCATAGGCCTTGTTATCGGTGGTGGCACCTAAGGCACCCTCATGCATATTCAGTGTACCAACGATCTTTGCGCCCGCGGCCCGCAGTGTCGCCACCACAGGCGCATCAGCGGCCGCAATGGCATGGCGCCGCGCCTCAGCCCCTGCCGTGTTGGCTAGGCCCTGTACCGCAATATTACCTTTGACCCCCAGCCGAAGGCCAGCCAGTGGCCCGGGCCCAGCAGGTGGTGTCTCATCAAAGGCGATGAAGGCGTTTAGTGCCTCATTGGCGGCAAGAAGGGTTGAGCGATCCATCAGCGGTGATCTAGCAGGCGAATGGGTTTTTGTCTGGACTCAATCTGCGTCAAAGCAGCCGTACCACCGGGTGGCACCAATTCGACCTGCGCTTCAATGCCGAGTTTACGCTTCAACGTCTCACGATAGGCTTCTGGATTGCCACCGCGATCTTCGCACACCACGATAAGCTCATCGCGCCCTTGCGCATCGCGGATCACTTTACAAATCCATTCGCCGGCAAAGGCTGGCAACTCGGCCAAGATCGGCCCGACCGCTTGTGGGAAGACATTGATGCCACGCAGCTTCACCATATTGTCTGACCGACCGAGGAAGCCTTCAATCCGCTTAAACTGCACCCCGATCGAGCTTTTGTCAGTGCGGAAGGCACTGACGTCATGGGTATTGAAGCGAATGATCGGGTAGACATCATCCTTGAACAGACAGGTGACGATCAGGTCACCTGTCTGGCCATCCGGCACAGGTTGGGCGGTATCGAGGTCGCAGATTTCGACCAAGTGCGCATCTTCCATTACATAGTGACCGTCACGATCTGGCCCTTCGCCCGCGATCATGCCAGTATCGCCAACGCCATACCAATCATAGCAAGCCGCCCCACCCCAAAGGGCGGAGACCGCATCCTTATCTTCCCGGCCAAATTGACCAGAGATCATGCGGATCGGAATATCGACACCCGGCTCTAGCCCTTCAGCGCGAGCCACTTCAGCGAGCTTTTTGATATAGTCCGTAAAGCCCAGAATGACGGTCGCGCCAAAGTCGCGCATTAGGCCCACTTGCGCGGCACTGCGCGTTTCAATCCCGGTGCCCGCCGACATGAAAGTAGCGCTTGTCCAGCGGGTGACAGCTTCACGAATATAATGACCGCCATTGATCATGCCGTGACCATAAACCGAATGGACGACATCGCTGGGCCGCATGCCCTGCCAACGGAACAAGCGGGCGAGCAACAGGTTCTGCACTTCCCGTGTTTTGGCCCCGAAGAAGAGCGGCTGAGGCCGCCCTGTCGTGCCGCTAGTGGTGTGAAAAATCATCGGCGGTCGGGCGCCTTCGGGATAGGAATCTAGGCCCGCAAAGTCCCCAAACGGCGGCTGGAGCGCGATACTCTCAACAATCTCTTGCTTGCCGAAGGTCGGGAGTTTGGGCAGGTCGTCGAGCGATTTGATATCGCCAGCCTCTATGCCATGCTTGCCCCAAAGGCGCCGATAGAAATGGGTCTTGGCGGCCCGGGCCACCAGCTTTTGAAACAGTCGCTCTTGATGGGCGCGCAAGTGGTCGCGACTGATGGTCGTCGCCATTCTTACAAAGTCATCGCCAATCGGATGGTCTTTGAGAAGCGCTGGATAGTCGAGACTTTGGGCAAAGCTGGTGTGCAAATCCGTCACGATAAGATCCCTGCGGCAAGGCGGCCCAAAAGGCCAACATCGGTGAGTTCGGTCAACTGATCAGCAGCCTCAATGAGGGC
>CAMDDL010000069.1 GCA_945891505.1 Maricaulis salignorans
AGCTTTGGCAGGGCTATCTGACCTTTTATAAGGTCAGCCAGTTTGCCCCAGAAGTAACTGAAGCCACTTGGCAGCGCTTGTTGGATCCAAATGGACCCTTGCATGGCCTTGTCGCAGTGGATGGCGAGGAAGTCTTAGGCCTCGTCCACTTTCTATATCATCCATCCTCCTGGACGATTGAGCCCTATTGTTATTTGCAAGACTTGTTCACTTTCCCGGCTGCACGCAAGCGTGGCGTGGGGGAAGCTTTGATCGAAGCGGTGGCGGAGGCGGCGCGCGCGCAAAATGCCGCCCGGGTCTATTGGCTCACGCATGAAACCAATGCACCGGGTCGCAGCCTTTATGACCGCGTCGCGCGTCATGCTGGCTTTATCCATTATATCAAGGATTTGTAGTCAGAGGCTTTGGATTTTGCGGCCAACCTTATTGGCATACATGGCTTCATCCGCCCGCGACAAAGCCCGTTCACCCGTATCGTCCGACTCAAACGTATAGGAGCCATAAGCGGCACCGACCTGCAGGCGGTGGCCCTGATAGGTGATTTCAGTTCGAGAAATGGCTTCAGCCAGTTGTATGCCTTTACGCCGAGCATCTTCGGGACCGGCTTTTGCAAGAATGACGGCAAATTCGTCGCCGCCAACGCGCCCAACCAAGTCACTCTCGCGAATATTGGCAGCCAAAGTCTCCCCGACTGCTAACAGGATCGCGTCGCCAGCAGGGTGGCCAAACCGGTCGTTAATCTGTTTGAACCCGTCCAAATCGAAATAGACGAGGCTTGCCTGCACCTCATAACGTTGGGCAAAACTAATCACCCGGTTCAACTCACGTTCAAAGGCGCGGCGGTTAAAGACCGGCACCAGAGTATCCCGGTCGGCCAATTCTTCCGCACGGCGCAACCGTTCCACCAAGCGTGCACGATCTGTTTTCAGGCTTGATACCTGATCGGCCAAATGCTTTAGCGCCCGGCGGACGGTCGGGGTCAATTCTTGGGGTGGAATGCCCAAAACTGCAGGCGTTTCGGGGTTGTTGGCTGGAGAAACCTCTGCGCCACGGGGGGGAAGGTTGGGTTCCGCTACAGGGCTGCGCTTGGCGGCAGCAGCAGCTTGGGTTGCCCGCTCCAGCGCCGATTTCGGCTGCAAGGAAGGCGAGGTCGCTTTCGGCTTTCCATCAGAATGATGCTGTGCAAACGACACCGCCCAAAGCTCCTATCTTGACCGCCTCACGCGGTCGCTGATCTCAGTCCAATTATCAGATAAATACGCATCCTGTAAGGGCGCAAAATCTATAAATCGGGCTTCTAGGCTGTGCGCGCGAATGGTTAACAAGGTGTTTATACCCACGGAGTTCCGATCAGGTCTTCCCTTCCGGCCCCTTTGCGACTAGAAGCCCCGCTTTCTTGGGTGGTGACGGGTGCGCAGGTTGAAGCAGGCTGCTTTCGTCCCAATTGTTGGAAAGCACAATCGATGGCCTCAAATCCACAAATTGGCCCACAAATAGGATTGATTATGGGTTCCCGCTCGGATTGGGAAACCATGATTGAGGCGGCTAAGATTCTCGATCATCTAGAAGTGCCTTACGAGGCCAAAGTGGTCTCTGCGCACCGCACGCCTGACAAAATGAGCCTCTATGCCAAAGAAGCCAAAGGCCGCGGCTTGAAGGTGATTATTGCCGGTGCCGGTGGGGCTGCGCATTTGCCCGGCATGGTGGCTGCGATGACGACTTTGCCCGTGCTCGGCGTGCCTGTGCGCTCGGCCGCCTTGTCTGGCCAAGATAGCTTGTTATCGATTGTGCAAATGCCAAAGGGAATTCCGGTCGGCACGCTGGCCATCGGTCCCGCTGGTGCCGCCAATGCTGCATTGTTGGCGGCTTCTATCCTTGCTTTAAACGATGACGCTTTGTCCGCGCGCTTAACCGCGTGGCGCGAAGCCCAGACCGAAGCGGTTGGGGACGATCCGCGCGAATGACACCTACATTTGATCGCCTTGCCGCCGGTTCGACCCTTGGCATTTTGGGTGGCGGACAATTGGGCCGGATGTTGGCCGTGGCCGCCGCCGAGCTCGGATTTGACTGCGTGGTTTATGAACCAGAGGCCGATTGCCCTGCTGGTCGCGTGGCTGCGAAATGTTTTACCGCAGCTTGGGATGATCAAGAGGCGCTGGCCGCTTTTGCCGATTGCGTGGATGTCGTCACGTTTGAGTTTGAAAATGTGCCGGCCCCGTCCTTGGCCTTTCTGGCAGAGCGCACCTCGATCCGCCCGGGGCTAAAGTCGCTGCAATTGACGCAAGACCGTCTGGTCGAAAAGCAATTCATCCAAGGCCTGGGCCTTGAGACTGCGCCGTTTGCAGCTTGCGACAGCCTCGAAGCGCTTGAGCATGCCGTGTCAGCTATCGGCGTGCCTGCTATTCTGAAGACCCGAACCTTGGGCTATGACGGGAAAGGTCAGTTCCGCTTAAGCCAGCCAAGCGATGCCGCAGAGGCGTGGGCCGCTCTGGGCGGTACGCCGGCTATTTTGGAAGGCTTCGTGCCGTTTGACCGCGAAGTTTCAGTCATTCTCGCGCGGGCTGTCGATGGTAGTTTTGCCGCCTTTGACGTGACTGAAAATGTCCACCAAGGCGGCATATTGCGGACCTCGACGGTTCCTGCGCAGGTCTCTGACGCCTTGGGCGATCAGGCCGTTGCGGCGGCCGCCCAGATTGCGGCAGCCTTGGACCATATCGGCGTGCTGGCGGTGGAGTTTTTCGTTGTTGGCGAGGGATTGGTGATCAATGAGATCGCCCCACGGGTCCATAATTCCGGCCACTGGACGCAAGACGGCTGTGCCGCAGATCAGTTCCAGCAGCATATTCGCGCAATTGTTCACTGGCCCTTGGCCTCAACCAAACGCCACGCGCCACACGTGGTGATGACCAATCTGATCGGCACTGAGGTTGAAGCTTGGGCCGAATTATCTAGCCAGCCTGACACTTTCGTCCATCTTTACGGCAAGCGGGCGGTGCGCGATGGCCGCAAAATGGGCCATGTGATTAAGATTTAAGGCTTAGGTTGAGCGCCATAGCGTAGGCGGGTCAAAATGCCCAACGGATCGGGGATTTTATCGACCAGTTGATTGACTTGGGCTTTCACCTTCTCAAACTGCATCACGCGACCAATTTGCTTGTCCAAGAAGGCCCAAGTCGCGCTGCTATCGTCACTCTCATCCTGTAGCCAATAGGCCAAGGTCGCTAGATGGACGCCTGAAAGAATGGTGCGTTTGGTATAATAGTTGAAGTCTGTCGACGGATCGCCCATCGCGACCCAAGCCCGGTCTGCAGCGCGCCAGCCGATCCGCACAGCATCAGGGGCATTATTGGGCACTGCCAAATAGATGGCGGCGCGGCGCAGGCTTTCCTTGTGGGTGGACAATGCTTCTAGCCGTACGCGCACAGCCAAGGTCGCCTTCGCGCGGATTTTTGTCCCGGGCTGGCAATCTTCAATCGCGCGTTCCATCGCACGCTCGGCCCGGTCAAACCACGCGTCAATCAAGTCTACTGCGCCGCGCGGGGCCGCCAATAAGGCCTCGCCCTCACTCAGGTTAGCGGCTTCGCGCGCCCGTGTAAGCGCGTTGGGCAACCAGCCCGAGAAGCCCGCTTCATCCAAGGCAGCATCAAGATAGCGGTCGCGCAGCGCTTGGATTGGATCGTGGCGAGAAACTGGGTTTGTGAGGTCGGCGGAAACGGTCATAAGGCTTAAGATAGGTCATGGACGGCCGCTGGTCCATCGCTGTTTTCGCAACTGACATGATCTGACATCATGAGGTGGACAATCGGGACTGATTTCTGTATGTCCGCCCCTCTACTTTCACTTGGCCAGTTTTCTGGTCGTTCGTCCAATTTATAGGGGGCTCCCCTGGTTCAGATCCTTGTGCGCGATAACAACGTCGATCAGGCGTTGAAAGCACTGAAAAAGAAGATGCAGCGCGAAGGCACCTTCCGCGAAATGAAGCGTCGTAATCATTTTGAAAAACCTTCTGAGAAGCGTGCTCGTGAAGATGCCGAAGCCGTGCGCCGTATGCGCAAGCTGCAGCGCAAGCGTGCGCAGCGCGAAGGCTTGGTTCTGAAGCGCTAAGCCGTTTGGCTTGACTGATTTCATAAGCCGCCGCTGGGGTCTCCTAGCGGCGGTTTTTGTGTTTGTTAGGGGTGGGAGAGACACGTGCAGCATCAACCTAGCGCAGGCCACTTTGAAGGCCGCACCCACTTCTTGCCAGTGCGTATCTATTACGAAGATACCGATATGTCGGGCATCGTCTATCACGCCAATTATCTGCGCTATTTTGAGCGGGGGAGGTCAGATTTTCTCAGACTTGCAGGCATCCACCACACGCAATTGCTAGAACGCGACCCGCCCTTGGCGTTCGCCATTACAGGCATGGACATCAAGTTCAAAAAAGCGGCCCGCATTGATGACTGTCTGGTGGTGCAAACCCATTATGATGCGATCAAGGGCGTACGGCTAATCATCCAGCAGAGCATTTTTCGCGGCGAAGAGGTGATCGCCACTGCCGCGGTTGAGGCCGTCACGATTGACCTTCAGGGACGGCCGAAGCGGCCCTTCAAGGAACTTGAAGCCCAATTAGCGCCTTATTTGCTGCCCCTTTAGATCGGCTTGCGCTTGCGCCGCAAACGCAGGGCATTTTTGACGCGGTTCCAAACCTTATACCGCTCCATCACGGGCAAGGGGTCAAGGTTCTCGAGGAATTGTTCGGCGCAAGCCCGCCACGAGAAGCCTTCCGCGTATTTCCGCACTTGGGTGCGGTCTAAGCTCAAGCAGGCCTCAATGCTGGCGGCTAAATCATCGCCAATCACGCCCGCGTCAGAGCCAGGGATGATATCTTTCGGGCCTGGTGCCACAAAGGCTGCCACGGGGGTGCCTGTGGCCATGGCCTCCAGTATGACCAGTCCAAATGTGTCAGTATAGCTTGGGAAAACAAACACATCGGCATTGGCATAACAGGCGGCCAACTCTTGCCCGAACTTAGCGCCCAAGAACTTGGCTTCTGGAAAGCGGGTCTCAAGGTCAACGCGAGCCGGGCCATCGCCGACCACCACTTTGGTACCCTTGAGGTCACAGGCCAAGAAGGCTTCCACATTCTTCTCCACCGAGACCCGTCCGACATAGAGGAAGATCGGACCTTCAATGCCAGCCAACGGCCCACGGTCTGCTACCCGCAGTCGTGGATTGAATTGTTCGGTGTCGACACCGCGTGTCCAAAGTGCGAGATTTTTAAATCCGCGTGACACCAACAGATCATGCATCGTAGGCGTCGCCACCATGACCCGACCTGCCATATTGTGAAACCACCGCACAAAGGCATAGCCCCAGCCGACCGGGATCGGGAAACGGGCCGAGACATATTCGGGATATTGCGTGTGATAGGAGGTGGAAAAGGGAAAGCGGTGCTGGATACAGATGCGCCGCGCCGTCAGACCCAGTGTCCCCTCAGTCGCAATATGAACGGCTTCAGGTTCAAAGTCTTCGAACCGCTCCTCAATATCATCCTTGGCAAACAGCGCCAGCTTGATCTCGGGGTAAGTCGGCAGTGGGATGGTTTTATAGCCGTCATTGGGTGTGACCATCATGACTTCATGGCCCATCTCGCGTAATTCTTGCACGGTGCGTGAGAGCGTCCGCACCACTCCATTGACTTGTGGTTCCCACGCGTCTGTTACCAGCATGATGCGCATGTATAGGCCCTTGTTTTTTCCGTGATGTCCTTACAGTGTGCCGCCACAAAAGGCCAATAAGGCCTGCACCATCTGTACTGGAAAAGAGATCGTCATGCTGACCCAAGCAGTCATAGAAGCCATGGATGCCACGAAATATGGCGATGAAATTGCCATGGTGCAGGCGCTGATCGACCAAAGCCCCTTGCGCGGCGCGGTGCGCTCGCAAGCCCTGATGGACGCCCAAGCAATCGTGCGCAAAGCGCGCGAGCGGGCCAAGCCTGTCGGCATGCTGGAGACCTTCTTGGAGGAATTCGGCCTAACCACGCCAGAAGGTCTCGCCCTCATGTGTTTGGCTGAGGCCTTGTTGCGGGTGCCGGATCAGGAAACGGCTGACCGGCTGATTGCAGAAAAAATCACCAGCGGCGATTGGGGCGGGCGGGCTGGCAAGTCTGACAGCAGCTTGGTCAATGCGTCGGTCTGGGGCCTAATGTTAACCGGCAAAGTCGTCGATGTAGGTGCCGAAGCGCGCAAGGACTTGGGCGCTTTCATGCACCGTCTGACGCGCAAAGCGGGTGAGCCTGTTATCCGCGCCGCTGTCGGCCAAGCTATGCGCATCATGGGCGAACAATTCGTGCTGGGCCGCACGATTGAAGCGGCTATCAAGCGCGGTCAAGGCGCGATCCGCAAGCAGCACGCCAGTCATTTCTCCTTTGATATGCTGGGCGAAGGCGCGCGCACGCAAGAAGACGCCGCCCGCTATGCCAAGGCCTATGCAGACGCGATTGAGGCTGTGGGCAAAACCTCTGGCGGGTTGGGTCCTGAGAAAGCCTCAGGCATCTCCGTCAAACTCAGCGCACTCTCCCCCCGCTATGACGCCCGCCAACGCCACCAAGTTCATGAGATGCTCTATCCGGTGGTCCTCAACCTCGCCTTGATCGCTAAACGCTATGATATTGGCTTCTGCCTCGATGCCGAAGAAGCAGATCGTTTGGTCCTTTCGCTCGAAATCCTCAATCGTCTCGCCCACGCGCCAGAGCTGGCTGGCTGGAACGGTCTCGGTCTCGCCGTTCAGGCCTATCAAAAGCGCGCGCCCAAAACGGTGGAGGCGGTGATCGCCATTGCCCGCTCGTCTGGGCGGCGGATCATGACGCGCTTGGTCAAGGGCGCCTATTGGGACGCTGAGATTAAGCGGGCGCAAGTGGCGGGTCGTCCAGATTTTCCGGTCTTTACTACTAAGCCCGCCACGGACGTGTCCTACCTCGCCTGCGCTGACCTAATGTTGCGGGCCCCAGATGCCATCTACAGCCAGTTTGCCACCCACAATGCCCATACCTTGGCGGCGGTCCGCTGTTTGGCCCAAGCGGCAGGCCAAGAGGCGTATGAGTTCCAGCGCCTACATGGCATGGGCGAGACGTTATATGCCACGGCACGTGATCTGTTCGGCGACCTGAATGTGCGCGTCTATGCCCCGGTCGGGGCCCATGAGGACTTGCTTCCCTATCTCGTCCGCCGCTTGCTCGAAAACGGGGCCAATACCAGCTTTGTGCATGCCTTCTTGGACGAGGATGTACCGGTGGAGCGCGTCGCGGGTGATCCGTTGACGGTCTTGGAAGCAGGCTCTCGGCGGCATCTAAAAGTGCCCGCGCCGCCTGCGCTTTATGGCGAAGCACGCGTCAACTCCAAAGGCCTCGATCTGACGCTCGCCCCCGACGTCCTTGCGCTGGAGGCGGCCATCACAGCCCAAGCCCAGAAGACCGAAGGCCAAGGCTCGGTCGCCATAACCTCGCCGCAAAATCACAAGGTCATCGTCGGCCATATCGAGGAGACAAACCTTGAAGCGCTCGATGCCGCCTGTGAGACGGCGCACATGGCTCAACCTGCTTGGGACCGTTTAGGCGGCTATGCCCGCAGCCTGATCTTGGCCCGCGCTGCCGATCTGATGGAGGCCGACCGCGCCCGCCTGATGGCTCTGTGCTCGGCGGAGGCCGGAAAGACCCTGCAGGATTGTATCGATGAAGTCCGCGAATCCATCGACTTCTTGCGCTATTATGCTGCCCAAGCCGCTCAAGAGTTTCAAACGCCGTTGGAGCTTCCCAGCCCGGCGGGCGAAACCAATGTGCTGTCCCTACATGGGCGCGGCGTGTTTGGCTGTATCAGCCCATGGAACTTCCCGTTGGCGATTTTCATGGGCCAAATCGCAGCCGCTTTGGCGGCGGGCAATAGCGTTGTCGCCAAGCCCGCTGAACAGACCCCGCTGATTGCCCAAGCCGCGTGCGAGATCCTCTATCAAGCAGGTGTTCCGAAGCATGTGCTGCACCTCGTTTTAGGCGATGGCCGCACCGGTGCGCAT
>CAMDDL010000070.1 GCA_945891505.1 Maricaulis salignorans
CGAGGGCGGGGCAGATCCACGGCCAAGTCCAACACCACTTGGCCATGATCAATCAGGATCACACGGTCGCCAAGGGCCACGGCCTCACCTACATCATGGGTGACCATCAAGGCGGTAAAGCCAAGGTCTTGCCACACCCCTTCGAGCAGGGCCTGCATATCAATCCGCGTCAGGGCATCCAAGGCGCCCAAAGGCTCGTCCAAGGCCAACAAAGTTGGCTGGGATACCAGTGCGCGGGCAAGCGCCACGCGTTGCCGCATGCCCCCTGATAGTTGGGATGGCCACAAGCCTTCGCGCCCCTTAAGGCCCACTTCATCTAGGATTGCGGCAGCTTGTTGATCTGCCACCTTGCCTGATTGGCCTTCACCTAGGCCCACGGCCACATTATCCTTCACACTGGCCCAAGGCAGCAAGCGTGGCTCTTGAAACACGATGCGGGCAGCTTGCTCTTTCAGGGCTGGGGCGTCCAAGACGCCAGCGGTGACAGAGTCCAAGCCGATCATCAGGCGCAATAGGGTGGACTTACCACAGCCAGATTTGCCGACGATGGATAGGAATTGACCATCAGGGATTTCAAGATCGATCCCCTGCAGCACAACATTATCGCCAAAGGCCTTTTTTACATCTTTGAGACTAACGCGTGACCCGCCGGTTGCTTGGCTGCTCATGGCTTAAACCTTCGCATAGGCTGGATTCCACGCTAGGAACTTGCGTTCCAAGGCGCGGGTGGCGCTATCGGCAAGCTTGCCCAAAATCGCGTAAATCACGATCGACAGGACGACGATGTCTGTTTGCATGAACTCGCGCGCGGCCATCGCCATATGACCAATGCCAGAGTTTGCCGCGATGGTCTCCGCCACGATCAGGGTCAGCCACATGACACCTAGGGCAAAGCGCAGGCCGACGAAGATGGAGGGCAAGGCGCCCGGCAAAATGACCTTCAAGAATAAGGTGCGGTTGTTCATGCCGTAAATGCGGCCCATCTCGATCAATTGCGGGTCGACATTGCGAACACCATGCAAGGTATTGAGATAGATCGGGAAAAACACACCCAAAGCCACCAAGAACAGGCGCGCACTTTCGCCAATGCCAAACCAGATTATGACCAGTGGGATCAAGGCTAAATGCGGAATGTTGCGGATCATTTGAAGCGTCGGGTCCAGCAGCATTTCGGCCCGCTTACTGAGACCATTTAGTAGACCAAGGCTGAAACCAATCGCGCCACCGATAAACAGGCCGCTCATGGCGCGCGCAAAGCTGACGCCCAGATTATCAACTAAACTGCCATCTTGCAGTTTGAGCCATGCCGCTTGCAGGACAGCAGTCGGGGCAGGCAGAATGTTGGGCGGCAGCCAGCCGAGGCTGGATGAAACTTGCCAGAGAATAATCAATGCCAAAGGCACCAACCAAGGCAATGCCTGATTCAAAGGATTTTCAGAGGCCGTTGCTGCCATCTTTTACCCTGTCCAGCCGCGCCAAGCGGCATCATTGATGATAACCTTCTTGGGTATGATCCCCATTTGCGCAAACCGGTCAACCGTTGCTTGCTGGGCAGCCAGCACATCGTCGCTCAATGGCTCCACCTTAAAATCTGTCCGCTTCATCGTGTCTTTGAGAAGCTCTAGCTCTAAGCCCGACGCTTTGGCAGAAATTTCGGCAACGGCATCGGTATTGGCCGCACACCATTCGCCCTCTTTAGCAATGGCAGACAGCAAGGCTTTCAAATCTTCAGGGCGCGCTTCGGCAAATTTCGCGTTCGCCAATAAGAAGCTGGCTCCGCCACCTAATTGGTCGAGGCCGGATAGAACGCGCGCACCCTGATCGCGGATCGCAAGGCTGTAATAGGGGTCCCAGATCACCCAAGCATCGAGGCCGCCTTGGGCAAAGGCTGCAGCCGCGTCAGCTGGACCCAGATTCACAGCTTCTACATCAGCGAGCGTCAGGCCCGCGCTTTGCAAGGCGATCACGGCACTATTGTGGGCTGAAGAGCCACGCGTGAAGCACAGCTTTTTGCCTTTCAAGTCCTTCAAAGACTGAAGCGATGAATTTTTTGGAGTGACGATGCCGCCCGCTTTGCCCGAAAGACGGACTTGGGCCACATATTTGATGGGCGCATTGGCGACTTGGGCAAAAATCGGTGGAGTATCGCCGGTTAGGCCTAAATCGACGGAGCCGACGGCCATGGCTTCTAAAAGGGGTGGGCCGGATGGGAACTCAACCCAATTCAGCGGCGTGATGCCGGCTGTCTTGAGCGGTTCAACCAATGAGCCACGTGTTTGGGCCACCAACATGACCCCGTTTTTCTGAAAGGCGAGATTTACGACCTTGCCTGTGGATCCGCTGCCTTGGCCACAGGCGGCAAGGGCAGCCGAAGCTGCCCCTGCTACCAAGAGACCGCGACGCGAGAACTTGTCCGCAATCGCTGTCATGGGATTAGCCCCCGAACTTCGCGCGCAGGGTCAAACCGACATAGCGGTCTGCATCGCGTGGGATCAGATAGCGCAGCGCGCCACCTGGACCACCTGGCGTGACCAACGATGCATATTTTTCGTCGGTCAGGTTTTTGATATTCAAGGTCAGACGATAGCGATCTTGCTTGTCGCTGATCCCGATCGCCGCATCGACGATGGTGGTTTCAGGAATGCGCAGCAATGGGTTCTCGCCAATGTCGGAGAATTGGTCGCTGCTGTAGGAAACCTGGCCATTCAAGTGAATGATGCCGGGGATCGAAGCAGGCTCCCACTCATAATTGGCGCCCAACGAAGCTTTGAAGCGTGGCGACAAGGCCAAACGCTCACCACGACGGGTGGAGGTCAGAACCAAGTTGGCGTCGCGGAATTCTTCGATTTGCGCGTCGGTGACTGCCAAACCGCCATTGATGGTCAGGCCGCTGTCGGCGCGGATCAACCAGTCAAGTTCAAGACCCGTGGTGGAAACATTACCCGCATTGGTCAAGCGGGTGATGACCACACCGTTCAAGGTGTCGAAGTTATTGGCTTGGAAGTTCTCATAAACAGCGCGGAAGACTGCGAAGTTCAAGATGATGCGGTTGTCCATAAAGGCCGTCTTCACGCCACCTTCGGTCGAATCCACGGTTTCTGGCGCAATCGCGTTCAAGCCCGATGGGTTCATGTTGAAGAAGACGTTATAAGCAGGGCCCTTATAGCCGCGCGATTGGGTCACATAGAAGTTGATGTCATCGGTTGCCTGATACTTCAGACCCAATTTGCCCGAGACATTATCTTCTTTGGTGTTACCCTTGAAGTTGCTGGTATCATTGCGGATACCTGGCAGACCACCAATCGGGGCAGGGACGCGGGTATGATAATAGCTCAGCTTGTCCTGAGTGGCACGCACACCACCTACGATGGATAGGCGCTCGGTTGCTTGATAGCTGCCGTCTGCGAACAAAGCGACGTTGCGCGATTCAGAGCCAAAGTTCGCGCTGGAGAAGGCCGACACAAAGGTCGAGACGCCGGTTGCCGTCGAGCAAGGGCGTTGACCTGTGGCATCGACTGCCAAGGTCGAAGCACTGCAGACGATCACGTCGCGACGGAAATCACGCTCGGTCTCAGCATTTGCATAATAAGCACCAACCACATATTCTAGCGGCTTGCCCGCAGGCGAGGTCAGGCGCAATTCTTGGCTGAAGGTGGTCGAGGTTTGTGGGCCGTCGTCATGCAATTGGGCAAAAGCGTTGCCGACATAAGCGGCTGGGCGGTCCAACCAGTCACCTTCGCGAACTTCCAGGTTGTCCCAGCCACGGTAAGCTGTGATGGAAGTGATCGTGTACTCGCCAGCGTCCCAATCGGCCTGCGCCGAAACACCCCAAGACTCTTCTTCGGTGCGCGTGACGAGGTTGTTGCGAACAGCACGTGTCTCATCACCTGCGAAGGTGATGCCTGGCTGAAGCGCCAAGAGGGCCGCTGCAGTGGCACCGGTTGGTGCCGTGCCGATGACTTCGCCACAGCAATCGTCGTCTGCTTTGCGGTAGTCACCGATCAAGCGCACTTTTAGGCTTTCAGACGCATCAATGTCCAAGATGCCGCGAACGCCATAACGCTCATAGCCATTGATCTTGTCGCCAGTGGTCAGGTTCGTGATGTTGCCATCATAGGAGCCACCAAACACGGTGACGCGCGAGCGAATTGTGTCGCTGAAGGGCATGTCGACCGACGCGCGCAGCTTATATTCATTGCCGTCATTTGCGGTGACTTGGATGTCGCCGCCATGCACGCGACCTGGGCTTTGCGAGATGATGTTGACTACACCAGCTGACGAGTTCTTGCCGAACAAAGTGCCTTGTGGGCCGCGCAGGACTTCGATGCGCTGAATGTCAGAGAGATCGCCGAACGCTTCACCCGCACGCGCCAAGACAACGCCGTCCAGAACCACAGCGACGCTGGGCTCAGCTGCGATGGAGAAGTTGATGGTGCCGACGCCGCGCAAGAACAGCGACGAGTTCAGGTTCGTGCCGCCCTTACGGAAGCTCAAGGTCGGGATTTGGGTTTGCACGCTCTCAATGTTGTAGCCACCTGCGCGGTCGATTTGCTCCCCGCCGATAACCGAAACTGCAGCTGCCACTTCTTGCACGTTCTGAACGCGCTTTTGTGCAGTGACGATGATGACCTCAGCGCCTTCGGCAGGTTTTGCCTCGGTAGTTGCTTGGGCTGATGCACTTGTGCCCATTGCAAAGAAAAGTGTGGCCGCCGCAGCAGACCCGAGTAATAGATGACGCATTTTATCCCCTCAGTGATGTCGGATATCTAAGTATCCTTCGATTGACGTCAAAATCACGTTCTCGCTCAGAAAAGCAAGTGGCCTTTGTGTTGGAAGCTTCCGATTTGAGGATCGGGTGCTATTCTCGCAACACTTTGACCTTGTAGCTTTTCCTTTAATGTAAGCTGGCGATTTGCCCGAGCAGCGCAGCTAAGCAAAGACCTTAGCTACGCTTAGGCTTAGTTTGGGCGTGCGAAGAATTAGGCGCACCACGGGGTAAGGCGAATGAATAGCGTTGAAATTGTTGAAGTTGGTGCGCGCGACGGGTTGCAAAGCGAGCCAGACATTCTGCCCACGGAGAAAAAGGTCGCCCTGATCCAAGCTGCCAACGTCACGGATGGAGCATCCATCACTTGGGCCATTTCCCATGCCCAACGTCTTCCCGAAACTATCGAGCACACCCGGCAATGTGCGTTGGACAGGGCCAGAGCTTGGCAGTCACACAGATGAAGTGCTCGCCGACATGCTGGGCTATGATGCCGCCAAAATTGCGACTCTCAAAAATGCAGGCGTGATTTAGCGGGCCGAATCGTCAAATAGGCCAGATTGAGGCGGCGCTTTGGGTTCGGGTAGGCCAAATAATTGATAGGCACGTGCAGCGGCTACGCGGCCGCGTGGCGTGCGCATGATAAAGCCTTGCTGCATCAAATAAGGTTCAATCACATCTTCCACCCCGTCGCGCGCTTCTGAGATTGCGGCCGCAAGGGTTTCGACGCCAACTGGTCCCCCGCCATAAGTTTCAACCAAAGCACGCAAATAACGCCGGTCGAGCATATCGAGCCCATCTGGATCAATATCGAGGCGGGCAAGGCCATGGGCCGCAGTCTGTGCGTCTAGCGGGCTACCCAAAGCATCGGCAAAGTCGCGTACGCGCCGTAACAGACGCACCGCGATGCGCGGTGTTCCACGGGCCCGGCGCGCAATTTCAGTAGCCCCATCGGGGGTCAAGGGCGCGCCCAGTTTGCCCGCGGCACGTCGTAGGATCAGTTCTAGGTCAGCTACGCTATAAAAATCGAGGCGCGAGACAATGCCAAACCGATCGCGCAAGGGGGTCGATAACAGCCCTGCCCGCGTGGTTGCACCCACCAAGGTAAAGGGCGAAAGATCAATGCGGATCGACCGCGCAGAGGGGCCTTCCCCGATGACCAGATCAAGCGCGTAATCTTCCATCGCTGGGTAGAGAATTTCTTCTACCGCAGCCGGCAGGCGGTGGATTTCGTCGATAAACAGAACGTCGCGCGGTTCAAGATTGGTGAGAAGGGCGGCAAGGTCGCCTGCTTTGGCAATGACGGGGCCCGAAGTGGTCTTAAGATTCACTCCCAGTTCGCGCGCCGTAATCTGGGCCAAGGTGGTTTTGCCCAGACCCGGCGGGCCAAACAGCAGCAAATGGTCCATCGCATCGCCCCGCCCCTTGGCGGCACGAACGAAGATTTCGAGGTTTGCTTTAAGGTCTGTCTGACCAACAAACTCATCAAAGCCAGAGGGGCGCAGCGCGCGGTCGATCGTGTCGCCGACCCGCAGTTCGGATGAAATCAGCCGCTCGCCGCCATCGCCCTCTTGGTTCATCGACCGATCTCCTTCAGCGCCGCCTTAACCAGCGCGCCGACGCTCGCCTCTTCACCTAGGCTGCGGCTTGCAAGGGCCACAGCACGCAGGGCTTCTGGCTGGGCAATGCCCAGATTGAGGAGGGCAGAGATCGCTTGGGATCGATCTGCAAGGGCCGGGCCTTCAACCAAGGGCGCTTGGGCGGCTTCTAGGGAAGCGGTGGCAGGACTTCCGCCTTCACTAAAGCCAAAGGTGCCGGTTTGTCCCATCAGGCTGGCTGGCGGTGGGCGGCCCTTTAGTTCGGTGGCAATGCGCGCCGCTAGCTTTGGCCCAACACCATTGGCGCGAGCAATGCTGACCTTATCTTCAAGCGCTGCCGCCTCCATCAATTGATTGGGCGAGAGAACGTCCAATATCGCCAAGGCCACTTTGGCACCAACCCCGGTGATCTCTTGTAATTTGGCAAACCAAGCCCGCTCAGTGTCCGACAAAAAGCCATAGAGTTTTAGCGAGTCTTCCCGCAGCTGCGTCTCGATGAACACGTGCACGGCTGCCCCTTGTCCGAGGCGCGACAACGTCCGGGTTCCCGCAAAGACCAAATAGCCGACGCCACCGACTTCGATCAGCGCGCGATCTTCGCCAGTTGCTGTCACCAAGCCTTTGAGGGATCCAATCATCCTTTAGCCGCCATTAAATGGGTAGGGCTGCGCCGTTCTGCGGCGTGACAGATGGCAGCCGCCAGCGCGTCCGCTGCATCGGCTGAAACCGTGCCGGATTGTGGCAGCAAGCGGCGGACCATGAAGGCGACTTGGTCCTTCTCGGCACCACCCGTGCCAACCAGCGCCTTTTTGATGTGGCGGGTCGCATATTCTGTGACGGCCACACCATGTTGGGCGAGAACCGACAGGGTCGCGCCACGGGCGTGGCCCAAAAGCAAGGCGGATTGCGCATTCTTTGCCATGAAAACCTCTTCAACCGCCGCTTCGGTGGGATTGTAGAAATCAAGCACGTCTTTAATGCCAATGGCAAGCAGGCCCAAACGCTCCGTCAAAGCGAGTTTTGTCGGCGGTGCGATAACGCCATGGGCCACCCAGGAAATACGCGCGCCCTCGCAAGCAATCACGCCCCAGCCGGTGCGCTGAAGGCCGGGGTCAATGCCAAGAAGGATCGTCTGAAGTGACATGTCTTTCGTTCCGTAAAGCGAATCATCGCCTTCGTGCACCCATGCACCTTAACAGAACATAACCAGAACGACAAAGCCATGCTATTTTTTCTTTAAGAGCACCACATCAGCCCTGCCATCGCTGGCACGCCACATCTCCTGCACATCAAACCCGGCGAGTTCTGAGATTAGCGTTGCGGCAGTGAATTGTTGGGCAGCACCCATGGCCAGCCAGTCGCCAGGATTAAAGAGGCAGCAGACGTCCTGCCACTGAATGGTCGCTTCCTTTTGTGCCACAGCTCCAAATTGCACCTGTTGGCTTGAGGCTTGGTGGAAAATGTGCGGTTCAAGGCCGTGGCTCTTGCCCAAGCGCGTCAAGCA
>CAMDDL010000071.1 GCA_945891505.1 Maricaulis salignorans
GACATGATCGCCAAGGGCGTCGGCCATATCGGGCTTTTTCAAGTTGCCACGGCCCTGCATGGCACTGGCTTGGCGCACGAATTGTATCAAGCCTTGGAAGGCTGGCTGGCAAGCCGTGGCACGGATGTGTTGCGGCTAGGGGTTTTGGACGGCAATGCGCGCGGCATGGCCTTTTGGACCCGGCATGGCTTTTTAGAGACGCGCCGTCGTCAAGGCACGGCACCAAATGGCAAAACCCACCTTAGCCATGTCATGTATAAGCCACTCAAACCACTAACGCTTGAGGCCTACCGCCTGCGCGTGCCGCGCGATGATCCAAATAGCATTTAGCAAGCAGTCTCCAGACCTGAAAACCGCAGGCAAAACTATTGATCCTGTGGCCATCTTGGCCCACAAGGACACGATGAATCGGGTGCTTTGATAAGCGCGTGACTTGGCAGGATTTTGACCCATGGCAGACGGCACACAAACCCTAGAAACCAATCCTTCTGCCGATCTTTTGCCGGGCGAGACCGCCATGCGCAATTTCAACATCAATTTCGGGCCTCAACACCCCGCTGCCCACGGCGTGTTGCGTCTGGTTCTGGAATTGGACGGCGAGATTGTTGAGCGGGTGGATCCCCATATTGGTCTATTGCATCGCGGCACCGAAAAGCTGATCGAGTATAAGACCTATCTGCAAGCCATGCCGTACTTCGATCGGTTGGACTATGTGGCGCCGATGAACCAAGAGCATGCGTGGTGCTTGGCGATTGAGCGTTTGGCCGGGATTGAAGTGCCCCGCCGCGCGCAATTCATCCGCGTCATTTTCTCTGAAATTGGCCGCATCCTGTCGCATATCTTGAACGTCACCACCCAAGCCATGGACGTGGGCGCACTGACCCCGCCACTGTGGGGCTTTGAAGAGCGTGAGAAGCTGATGGGCTTTTATGAGCGGGCTTCTGGCTCGCGCATGCATGCCGCCTACTTCCGCCCGGGTGGGGTTCACCAAGACCTGCCAGACGCTTTGGTGCGCGATATTTATGAGTGGTGCGACCCATTCTTGAAGCTGTGCGACGATATCGAGACCTTGTTGACCGATAACCGCATCTTCAAGCAGCGCAATGTCGATATTGGCGTGGTCGACCAAAAGACCATTCTCGACTGGGGCTTCTCTGGCGTTATGGTGCGCGGTTCGGGCATTGCTTGGGATCTCCGCCGCAGCCAGCCTTATGAAGTCTATTCCGAGCTGAAGTTTAAGGTGCCCGTCGGCAAAAATGGCGATTGCTATGACCGCTATCTCTGCCGGATGGACGAAATGCGCGAAAGCGCCAGCATCATCAAGCAATGTATCGAGATGATGCCGAAGGGCCCGGTTCTCGCCGAAAACTCCAAAGTGACCCCACCGCGCCGCGCCGATATGAAGGGCTCGATGGAAGCACTGATCCATCACTTTAAGCTTTACACCGAAGGCTTCCATGTGCCTGCCGGTGAAGTCTATGCCGCCGTGGAAGCGCCTAAAGGTGAGTTTGGCGTCTATCTGGTCGCCGATGGCACCAATAAGCCGTATCGCGCTAAAATCCGCGCCCCGGGCTTTGCCCATTTGGCGGCGATGAGCCATTTGAATAAAGGCCACATGCTGGCCGACGTGTCAGCCATCCTCGGCTCGCTCGATATCGTGTTTGGTGAGGTGGATCGCTAATGGCCAGTATTATCGACGCAAACTATGCCGCTTATGCTGCCAATGACCTTGAAGGCGTGTTGGCGACTTTGGCGGATGATTACACCGTTTCGCCATTCGGCGGCTCACCTTGGCTGACCAGCCGGGATGCAGCACGTAAGCTCTATACGCGCCATTTGGTCGACTATCCGATGGACCGCACCGATGTGTTGGGTCGGATGGAATTGGCCAATGTCACCATCAAGCGGGAACATTCCGAACCGGGCGAAGGTTCTAAGGCCCCCGCCGCCGATGTGATGATGATCTATACCGTGCGCGATGGCCTGATCGCCCGGTGTGAGTCCATTTCGAGGCAGGGCGATGAAGCAGCAGCGCTGGCCGTCGTTGCTAAGCAGTTGGAAGCCTATAATGTGCAAGATCTAGACGGCCATGTCGCTTGCTTTGCCGATGATGTAGTAATCGCAGATCTTAATGGCGCAGAAAACCTGCACGGAATCGCTGATTATCGCGCCCGCTATCAAGGCGTGTTTACGCAATATCCGCAAAACCATGCAGAGCTTGTAGGCCGCCTTGCCTGCGGCAATGTCGTGGTGGATCATGAGCGGGTGCGCCGCAGCCCAGAGGGCGAGCCGTTCGAAGTGCTGGCGATTTACACCATTAAGGATGGCAAAATCGCGCGCGTGGACTTTGTGAAATAGGGCCGCTGGCAGATGCTGGAATATGGCCTTAGCGCTTTAGCGCTTCTGATCTCTGCAGTCCTACTGCCACGGACGATCGAATTTACCAGTCAAGGTAAATGCTTAGCGGCAGTTATGCCAGGTGGCTTAGAACACGTGGGCTGGGCCGAGTTGGCTTCTGCGGTTTTGGGAATTATCCCCGTCGTATTGGTCATATTGATCGACTTGCTTGGTGGCCCTGTGACGATCGATCAGTATCCGCTGGCCATTCTGGTAGGCATGTTCCTTCAATTCTCCGGGCATTATGGTGGGCCATTTCGCCACCTCTTGGAAGACTTACACGAGGCCCGTGATCGCCTCGACTATAACCGTGTTCATGGCTTGCCTTTGGATGAGCCAAATCGTCAAACTGAGAAAGTAAGTTAAATGGCCACACGTCGCCTCGCGCCCCCTGAAGTTCAGCCCAAGTCGTTTGACTGGTCGGCCGATAGTGCCACCAAGGTCGCGTTTTGGATGGGCAAGTATCCCGAAGCCCGCAAGCAATCGGCGGTCATTCCGCTTTTGTGGTTGGCGCAAAAGCAAGAAGGCTGGGTGAGTGAGCCTGCGCTTCGCAAGATCGCGCTCGACCTCGCCATGGCCTACATCCGCGTCTATGAAGTCGCGACCTTTTATACGATGTTCCACTTGGCACCCGTCGGGAAGCACCATTTGCAAGTCTGCGGCACGACGCCTTGCATGTTGCGCGGCTCTGGCGATTTGATCGAGGTGTGTAAGAAGCGCATCGGCAATCACCACCATGTCACGCCAGATGGCTTGTTCTCGTGGGAAGAAATGGAATGTATGGGCGCGTGCGCCAATGCGCCCATCGTCGCCATTCACGACTATTATCATGAAGATCTGACGGCTGAGAGCTTTGGTGCCATTATCGACGATCTGGCCGCTGGCAAGGATGTGACACCGGGTTCTGCCATTGGCCGTTTGACCAGTGCGCCAGACGGTGGACCCAACGTTTTGAACGACGAGACCCTGTTTGATGGCAGTCTCGCCAAAAAGATCAAACTGCCAAACTTGCCCGAGAAGGCTTAAGACCGGCGACAAGGGGCGGGCTCTCCGATGAATACGGGTTCCAAGCCGCCTTTTCTGCGCCCGCAGGATGATCCAAATCGCGTCGGCATACCCGTTACAAGTGATGCCGCCTTTTGGGCATCCATGTTCTTGTCGTGGGTGGCCCAATCCCTAGATCACTTGCTTGACATCGACCGTTGGACTCTCAGTGTTATGGCGGTGGCGGCAATTAGCTTGCTCGGTCTTGCAATTTTCAAGGGCGTAGAGCGGCCTTGGCAGATTGGCATGCGTCTGCCCCGGACAACGGCTTGGATCGTGCTGGCCGTGATGATCGCCGTCACCGTGGCTTGGGCTTGGTTTGGCCTGATTTACACTCGCGATCTGCCAGCCCGTTTGGTTTACGGCGTTTGCGCCAGCCTGACGGCATGGAGTGCCTTTGTCACCTGTCGCGCTTTAACGGACAGTCCCGCTAAACCGGACGATCTTTAGAAGCTCGCCGGGCTTTAACGGCCGCTCCGCGCTCATGCCGTTGATCATCAGGAAGCGCTCAGTCTTGAAGTCAGCATAGGCCATGCGGGCTGAAAGGCTCGCCACCGTGTCACCGGCGCGAACCGTCACAATCTCAAGCTCACGCGGGCGCAGGGCTGCAATCTCCGTGGCGGACAATTCCTTGAAGGACTGCGTGATAGGGAAGGTGGGCGACAGGCCGTCTGCAGGGCCGATCATGACGAAGTGATACGCTTGCTCATTGAGATTGTAAGCAATCACGCCAACATCGACGCGACCCGTGCGGGTTTGCGCCCGGGCGAGAAGCGTGATCGTCGGCATGCCATTGGTGGTGCCCGGTGTCGCAATTCCCAAAGTGGCTGGCGTTTGGCCCAGTGTTTCGCGCACTTTGGCGATGGCATAGGCATCGAGCGCGCCCGTCAATGGTACGCCGCCACTAAAGCGACCTTTAAGGCTGTTTGGCCCCTCAATTTCAACGGCTTCGGACGTGTTGTTGAGAGAAAATTCTTGAGGCACCTCAAAGGTGATTTTCATGCTGGGATGGGAGAAGCGTCGCCCATCGACAAAGCCTTGCTCTGGGTCATCACCCACGCGAAGACCTGAAAGAGCGGTCAAATAGGGCCGGACCTGTTCCGGCGGGACGTCGCGACTAGCTTTGGCTGCTTGGGCAGCATTGGCGGTGCGGGTGACGCGCTCGGTCGTGATCGGGTGGCTGCGCGCCCAAGTCGGCACGTTGCGCGACTGGCGGTTTTTTACCTTGGCATCAAGAGCTTCTTGCGAGGCTAAGGCCGCCAACATGTCGGATGCCGCATAGAGATTATAGCCATTGGCCTGGAGATAACGCACGCCATAATCGTCAGATTCGTTTTCCTGTTTGCGCGAATAGCTCAGCGTATAGACCTGCGCCAATTGCCCAGCGGTTTGCATGATTTCATCGGACTTGGTGGCAATGCCCAGCGCAATCGCGCCCAAGGTCGAGAGGGTTGAGGCTTGATTGCGCTTCAACGAATGCTTGCCGACAATATGGCCGACTTCATGGCCAAGGACAGAGGCGAGCTCGTCCTCGGAATTCATAATCGTCATCAAGCCGCGCGAGATATAGATGTAACAGCCGGGCACCGCAAAGGCGTTGACGACGTCGGAATTGATGACGGTGAAGGTGCATTGGTCCTTCAGGCCTGCTGTGGTCGCAACCTTTGCGCCGACCGACGACACATAAGTAGCGACCGGGCCTGTGATCGCACCACCAAATTGCGCGATGATTTGAGGATGCTGTTTGATCGATTGGGCGCGCTCATTCGGCTTGATGATTTGAGCGGCTGCTGGTGTGGCAACTTGTGCCGCCAAGACGGCCAAAGCCCCAGAACGAATTAAAACATTGCGCATCACAATCCTCCACACCTGCGGCCAATGATGGCGGCCTTGGGCGGGTCTGGCTAATCAAATTCGCAGGTTATTTGGGCCAAGTTTGGATGACTCGGCAGTAGCTTGCCTCCTGCAGTGGGAGTGCGCTTCCACCTGCAAATGTCGTTGGCAGGCTGGATGAAGCCCTATAGAAGCCTGGATACGAACTATCCCGCCTAGCTGATCGAGTGTTCTATGATTGCCGATAAAGACCGTATCTTCCTGAACCTCTATGGCCGCCATGATTGGCGCTTGGAAGGGGCTAAACAGCGTGGCGCGTGGAATGCCACTAAAGATATGATCGATGCAGGGCGCGATTGGATCATTCAGCAGGTGAAGGATTCGGGGCTGCGTGGCCGCGGTGGTGCTGGCTTCCCGACGGGCCTTAAATGGTCCTTCATGCCGAAAGAGGTCAAAGACCGGCCGCATTATCTGGTCGTCAATGCCGATGAGTCCGAGCCTGGGACGTGTAAAGACCGCGATATGATGCGCCACGATCCGCATTTGCTGATCGAAGGCTGCTTGATCGCTTCCTTCGCGATGCAAGCCCATGCCGCCTACATTTATATCCGTGGTGAGTATGTGCTGGAGCGTGAGCATCTCGAAGCGGCCATCAAAGAAGCTTATGCAGCCAAGCTGATCGGCAAGAATAACGTGCATGGCTGGGACTTTGATCTCTATGTCCATCACGGGGCAGGGGCCTATATTTGTGGTGAAGAGACTGCTTTGCTCGAAAGCTTGGAAGGCAAAAAAGGCCAACCTCGCCTGAAGCCACCTTTCCCAGCTAATGCGGGCCTGTACGGCTGCCCAACCACCGTCAATAATGTCGAATCAATCGCCGTGGTGCCAACGATCCTGCGTCGTGGTGCCCAGTGGTTTGCTGGCTTTGGCCGTCCAAACAATACTGGCACGAAAGTCTTCTGTGTCTCGGGCCATGTGAACAAGCCCTGCAATGTTGAAGATGCGATGTCGATCCCGTTGAAATATTTGCTGGAACAGCATTGCGGCGGCGTGCGCGGCGGTTGGTCGAACCTGAAGGCCGTCATCCCCGGCGGCTCCTCGGTCCGCATGATCACTCAGGAAATGGCTGAAGATGCGCTGATGGACTTTGACAGCCTGTCGGCCTTGAAGTCGGGCCTTGGCACCGCTGGCGTGATCGTGATGGATAAGTCGACCGATCTGATCAAAGCCATCGCGCGGCTGGCCTATTTCTATAAGCATGAAAGCTGTGGCCAATGTACACCATGCCGCGAAGGCACCGGCTGGATGTGGCGCGTGTTGGAACGCATGGCCGTCGGCCAGGCCGAGCACCGCGAAATTGACCTCTTGCTCGAAGTCGCCGGCCAAGTTGAAGGCCACACGATTTGCGCTCTGGGTGATGCGGCCGCTTGGCCCGTCCAAGGCCTGATCTGGCGCTTCCGGGGCGAGATTGAAGAGCGCATCGACCGTTATCGCTTGGGCAAGCCCCATGTGATGGGTGCGGCCATCGCGGCAGAGTAAAGTTTGTCGTTTCCACAAAGGCGCACTCTGCGCTAATGTTCGGGTCGGACAGGCACACGCATTTCAGAACGCATCACAATTGATCCAAACGTCTACTTTGGTGAGCCCTGTGTCCGTGGCAAGCGTTTGCGGGTCATTGATGTGCTCGGCAATTTAGCTGTCGGCGCAAGTGCTGCAGACCTTCTAAGAAATTACCCCTATCTCGAAGCGGAGGATATTGCCGCGTGTTTGGCCTTCTAAGCTAGAAGTACGACATGTTTTCTTGACCATTCAAGATGCATCATGATAGATCAAGATGTTTAGTCGACGACAAGGAAATCAACCATGACGCAGCCGATTCTTGAGAAATTTGCGACCCAAGTTGAGGCTGAGAAACTAGCGATTGTGCGCGAACTGGCCCGCAAAGAAGGGCGCTTACTCCAATCACTTGTCGACGAGGCGCTAACAGATCTTTTGGAAAAACGACGCCGTTTGCAGGCGCGGGACTCCGTTTTGGCAGCATATCAGTCCAGCCACGAGACCTTTGCCCCACTTTACAAAAAACTTGCTGAGTGATGGAGTATCTCACCCTAGATGAAGTGCTTTTCATACATGCCGATCAAATCGATCGTTATGGTGGCATACATGGGGTGCGGGATTTTGGACTTTTAGACTCGGCACTTTCGCGACCAAGATCAGGGTATTATACAACTCTCCTCGAACAGGCTGCTGCACTTTGGGAGAGTTTTGCCCAAAACCATGCCTTTTTAGATGGCAACAAGCGGACTGATGGGGTGGACGCCCCCTGACGGCATCTATGTGCCAGTATGTGGATTGTTGGAGTCACATACGAAGGAGGCGTCCGTGGAAGAGGTTAGCATAATTGGGTTAGATTTGGCCAAGCGTATTTTTCAGGCGCATGGTGGGGATAA
>CAMDDL010000072.1 GCA_945891505.1 Maricaulis salignorans
TTGCCCGAAAAGGCGGATCGACACCGGGTGAAGCCCTAGCCATGCTGCAGCGCGCAGTATCAAATGGACGCAGAGAAGCTCTGGCCCCCTTGGGTGACTTATTTCTGTCCGGTGCCGCAGGACCAAGGGACCGCACACGCGCGGCGAGCATTTATGCGCAAGCCGCCGCCTACGGCGATGCCGATGCTGCCTATGCTGCGGGGATCCTCTATGCCGACGGGGATCCAGACCCCATGGATGATCCACTAAAGGCTATCGGTTTACTCCGGCAGGCCGCGCAAGCTGGTCGTGCAGATGCGTCGGCGGATTATGGCCTGATGCTGTATCAAGGACGCGGCGTGGCTCGCGATCTTAAAGGGGCCGCGCAATGGTTTAAGGTGGCCGCTGAAGCCGGTGACCTCGACGGGGCCTTTTACTGGGCCTTGGTCAATGCCAAGGCTGAAGGTACGCCGCAAAATCTTGAGCTGGCGGTCCAATGGGCTCGTGTGGCCAAGGGCTCATCCCCCGATGCCGACCGTCTTCTGGCGCAATTAGAGGCCATTGCCGCCAAGCCAAAGCCTGCCGGCAGCAAGCCCTAAATCAACTTGGACGCTGGCGTTCAAATGGATTCACAAATAAGCCGCCTATGTGCTAGACGGACCGAGTGTTAGCGCCAACCACCCCTCCCCTTTCAACGCGTCGCGCCATTGCGCGCACGATGCGGGCGGATGCACTGGTTAAGGGGCTTCGGACGCTTTGGCCGCCCCTCTGCTTATTGGCGATCATGGGGGCGGCGGGCAGCCTAACTGAAGGCCTGCCAGCGGCACTTGTTTCAGCCTTGGCAGGCCTCGCTTGGCTCCTCTGCGCCTATCTGATCTGGCGCGGCTGGCAGCTCTTCCATCCGATGAGCGAGCACGAAGCGAGTTACGCCCTTGAAGAGGCCGCAGGCCTGCAGGAATTACGCCCGCTCACCGGTGGTGAAGATCGGCGCATTAGTGGCGATGATGCGCTGTGGTCCTGGCACCAACGCCGCCTCATCGAAGCGGCCGCCGCCTTATCTAAGCCCGTGAAGCCCAAGCTATACTGGCAAGATGCCGCCAAGACTTTGGCGTTGGTTGCAGCTTTGGGACTATGCTGGCTGAACCCGATTGCTACGGCACGGGCACTGACCTTTGATCTGTCACCCTTGATGGGCGATGGCGATCTGGTTGTCGAAGTTTGGGCTGAACCGCCGGGCTATACGGGCTTGCCTTTGATCCGGTTGGACCGCAGCCAAAGCGAAGTCGCCCTACCGGTCGGTTCTAAAGTGACCGCCCGCGTCGATGGCGCTCGCGGGGCACCGGTGCTTAGGGGCCCATCCCAAAACGCCCGCCTAAGCACAGCTCAAGGGGCGGCGTGGCAAGGCCAGATCGAAGTCACCCGCTCTGGCACCCTTAAGCTGGATCGCCTCGGTACGCGGGCACAGTGGCACATCACAGCCATTGCCGATCAAAAGCCACAGCTCACACTGCCTAACCCCATCCAAATCGACCCGAAAGGGCGGCTCGATGTCGCGTTTCAAGCCAGTGATGACTACGCGGTGACAGCCGCCTTTGTGCGGATCCGCCCCGTGAAAGTCCCTGAAGGGCTGGCCGGTCACTCGGTGTTTGATACGCCCATTCCGTTGGAAGGGGCAGCCGGCGAAAATGGTGCGAGACGCGTCTTTGTCGAAGTTGCCGACCATGTTTTGGCGGGCTTGCAAGTTGAAGCCCAAGTCGTGGTGCGCGACGGATTGGGCCAAGAAACCGCGTCAGAACCAACAAAGCTCACAATGCCCGAACAGACTTGGCAGTCCAGCCTCGCCGCGGCCCTGCAAGAAGTCCGGCTGATGATCCTGCGAGAGGCCCGCCCCTTTCAAAGGCCATTGCCGCACTTTGCCACGCTCTTTGAGCCTTTGGAGGATGGGGCTTCGGTTTCCGATGTCCTCAATCTCGGACCCATAAAGCTTGACCTAAGCGATCCACAGCCCGGCGCACCACCGGGCATTGCAAGCGCCACCCGCCATCTACGCGCCATTGCTGAAACCATGGTCCAATTCGGGTTGAGCGATTTAGGGCAGTTGAGCCTTCACTATGCTTTAGAACGCCTAACCATTGCGCGCGATGTGTCCGACGCCCACAGCGTGGCCCCGCTCTTGTGGCAAATGGCGCTGCAAATCGAAGCTAGCAACCAGACCCCAGCCCAACAGAAGGTCGCCGAAGCGCGTGAGGCCTTAAAGCAGGCTCTTGAACAAGGTGCCCCACCTGAGCAGATCCAGCAATTGACCCAAGAGCTGCGCGAAGCCGTGGGCGAGCGCCTGCAGGAATTAGCGCAACAAGGTGCGTCGGGTGAAGGCGGCGAGCAAGGCCAATCTGGCCCGCAAATTAGTGCTGGCGATTTGGAAGATCGTCTGCGCGAGTTAGAAGAGTCCGGCAGTTCTGGCTCGCGCGAGGAGGCTTTATCTCAATTGGATCAGCTTGATCAATTATTGGAAAATCTTCAGCCCGGCGCGCCTGGAGCCTCTGGCCAAGCAGACGGGCAAGGCCAAGGCGGGCCGTTAGATAACGCGATGCGCCAGCAACGGGCACTATCAGACCAGACCGAGAAGTTGGGCGAAACGCCCCCGTCCGACCAATCCCGTAACAGCGCTGAAGACCTCGCCAACCAGCAGGAGGGTTTGGCAGACGCGCTCGGTGGTGGCCGCCAGAGCGATCCTTCGCAAGAACAAAGCGCGGAAGAACAGAATAAGCGCCAAGCAGCCGATGCCATGCGCGAAGCAGCCCAGGCGTTGCGCGAAGGCGATCTTGGTCGCGCCCAAGATGCCCAAGCCCGCGCCCTACAAGCCTTGCGGCAGGCGGCAGAATCCGGCCCGCAGGGTCAAGCTGGCAACGAGAGTGAAACAGACCCGTTAGGCCGTAGCTTGCCCAAGCAGGATGATGGCAAAGCCACAAAAGTGCCTGACGGGGTAGAGAAGCGGCGCGCCAGGGACGTGCGCGATGAATTGCGTCGGCGTCAAGCAGACCCACAACGCGATAAGAATGAGCGCGATTACATCGACCGTCTTTTGCAGGAGCGGTAGCGCCGCAAGAATCTACTTGACAGTGTTACTGCCATGATGACAGTATAACTGTCATGAAAGATGCTTTGACCAAAACCCACCGCGAGCGCCAGCGCGACGCCACTGCCGAAATCATCTTGGCGGCTGTCGGTCGGTGCCTTGAAGATGTCGAACTGGCCGAGCTAACCTTCACTCAAGTCGCCCGCATGGCTGGCTTGGGCGAGCGAACAATTTATCGCTACTTCCCCAATAAAGAGGCTTTGCTGGATGGCTGGTGGCGAGCGCATAAGGCGCGCCTTGGTCAGGACGCCTTCCCAGATACCCTCGCCGCGCTGTTAGAGTTTCCAATAAAGGCGTTCCCATCCTTTGACGAGGAGGCCGAGATTATGCGCGGCGCTGTGTTATCGCCGCAAGGTCGGGCCATGACGCTGGCGCGCAATGAAGAGCGCCAAGCAGCCATCCGCCGCGCCGTAGAAGCAGAACTTGGCCCAGAAGCAACCGAGGAAATGGTTCTGACTGTTTGCGCCAGCGTGCAACTTCTCCAATCAGCCACCGCTTGGCTTACCATGCGAGACTATTGGGACCTTAAGGGCGACCAGTCCGGGCAGATCGCGCGCCGTGCCATCCAAGCCATCTTTACTGCCGCCCGTAACGGCACTTTGTAGGAGTTTCCGATGATTTTACATGCCTCTATTTCTGCCGCTGATCCAAGGCATGTAGCCGAAGTTCTGGCGGAACTGTGGGACGGCGAGGCCCTGCCCTTTGCGCCTGTAGCGGGGGCCTGGATTGCCATGGCAGGCGACGAGCGCGGCTCTGGCATTGAAGTTTATCCACGCGGGCGGGCGCTGATCCCCGGTGCCGATGACGCGATGTTTGATACGACAGATCTCGAACATCCCGCGCGCTATGGCTCGACGCACTTGGCGATCCAATGCCACAAAAGTCAGGACGAGATTGAAGCTTTGGCCCAACGCGAAGGCTGGCGGTCTGTCCGTTGTTCGCGTGGCGGGATGTTCGACGTGATCGAGTTCTGGATCGAGAATTCCACCATGATTGAGGTTCTGACCTCAGAAATGCAGCGTGATTATCAGGCCACCTCTTCGATAGAGGCATGGCGAGAAGCAATTGGCCACATGGCATAACTGACGAGGCTAGAGCAGGCTTGGCGGGCTAAACAAAAAGGGGCACCAGACCGATGATCTGGTGCCCCCATATTTGCGTCTTAAGCCTTTGGCTTATTTATCTTCCAGCTCTGGCGACCATTGGCCGAGTGAGGCCAAGCCATTCATATGGGCGCGCTTGTAGAAGGCGGCTTGGGCAGCGGCGACGTTTTCTTCTTTGCCGGCCCAGGCCTTTTGCGGAGCAGCTTGCAAGGCGCGACCGTAGGAGAAGGTCAAATTCCAAGGCAGAGCATGCATCGCATTCATGGCGTTCAAGTGGGCTGTCGCATCAACGTCAGACTGACCACCAGACAAGAAAGCAATCCCAGTAACAGTCGAAGGGACCGTGTTCTTCAAGCATTGGACCGTCTTTTCAGCGACTTCATCGACACCGGCCTGAACCTTCGCTTTGCGGCCCGCGATCACCATATTCGGCTTCAACACGATGCCTTCCAATTGCACCCGCATTTCATAGAGCGCTTGGAAGGTCATTTTCAGCACATATTCAGTCACTTCAAAGCAGCGATCGATGTCATGGTCGAGGTCCATCAGCACTTCAGGCTCGACAATCGGCACGATGTTTTCCTCTTGGCACATGGCCGCATAACGCGCCAAAGCATGCGCATTGGCCTTCACCGAGCCGGCACTTGGACGACGCGCGTCAATATCAATCACCGCGCGCCACTTCGCGAAACGTGCGCCATGGACATAATAGTCGCGCAGACGATCGCGAAGATTGTCCAAGCCATCTGTTACGCGCTCGCCAGGGTAGAAAGGCATTTCGCGGGGTCCCATGTCGACCTTGATACCGGGGATCGCGCCATGGGACTTGATGATATCGACCAAGCGCGACTCATCGCGAGCGAACTGACGAATGGTCTCGTCATAGAGGATCACACCCGAGATGTGGTCCTTCATTGCTTTCTCCGACCGGAACAACAATTCCCGATAGTCGCGACGGGTATCTGGGGTGGATTCAACCCCGATCGCATCAAAACGCGAGCGAATGGTGGATGTGCTTTCGTCGGCGGCCAAAATGCCTTTGCCGGGGGCGACCATGGCTTTGGCAGTCGCCACGAGTTGATCGAGATTCATAGCAGTCCTCTTTGATACACAGGTTGATTTAACGGGGATTAGGATGGATGTTTAAGAACTTCGACACCCGGCAGTGGTTTGCCTTCCATCCATTCGAGGAAGGCACCGCCGGCAGTGGAAACAAAGGTAAAGTCATCAGCGACTTTGGCTTGATTGAGCGCGGCGACAGTATCACCACCCCCAGCGACCGCCACAAGGCGCCCGGAATGAGCCAGAGCGGCGGCCGTGCGCGCTGCTTCCATGGTGCCAACATCAAAGGGTGGAAGCTCAAACGCGCCCAAAGGCCCGTTCCAGACCAAGGTCTTCGCGGTTTCCAAAGCAGCAGCCAGAGCGGCAACCGACTTAGGGCCAGCATCAAGGATCATCTCTTGATCCTTCACATCGTCGATTTCACAGGTCCGATGGGGGGCGTGGGCCGCAAAAGCCTCTGCCACGACAACGTCCGAGGGTAACAGGATTTGGCACTTATTGGCTGCGGCTTGCGCTTCAATGGTGCGGGCTGTGTCCAGAAGGTCGTGTTCACAAAGAGACTTACCGATATGGGCACCACGGGCTGCCAGAAATGTATTCGCCATCCCCCCGCCTACGGCTAAGATATCGACACGCGAAACAAGGTTTTGGAGGAGATCAATCTTGCTAGATACTTTGGCACCGCCAACCACTGCCATCACAGGATGGGTTGGGTTACCCAGTGCCTTATCAAGATAATCAAGCTCATGCGCCATCGACAGGCCAGGATAGGCGGGAAGCAAATGCGCAATCCCTTCCGTAGAAGCATGAGCCCGGTGCGCCGCTGAAAATGCATCATTCACATAGACATCAGCCAGACGGGCAAAGCCCTTGGCAAGCTCTGGGTCATTCTTTTCTTCGCCTGGCTGGAACCGGGTGTTTTCCAGCAAGAGCACGTCACCTGAATTCATGTCGGCGACAGCGGCTTCAGCGACAGGGCCTACGCAGTCGGCGGCAAACGCAACCGGTCGGCCCAGCAAGGCCGCCAAAGCTGGTACAATGGGTGCCAACGACATAGCCGGAACGACTATACCCATAGGCCGATCAAAATGGGCGGCGAGAATGACTTTCGCGCCTTTCTCGATAAGAAGCTGGATGGTCGGTAAGGCAGCGCGCAAGCGGGTGTCATCCGTGATCGCGCCGTCCTGCATTGGGACATTGAAATCAACGCGGACAAAAACACGTTTGCCCTCAAGATCAGCAGTCTTAAGCGATAAAAAAGTCATATCTACCCTATGAGTGCGTGAAGTGCCGCACCAAATCCAAATCCGACGCCATGCGCGACTACAATCAACACCAAAGCCAGGGCCACGGTGCCACTCGCTTGGAGCAAACTCGCACGAACCATGCCAGCTACCCTGCGCCCATGCACAATGGCCCACCAAACCGTAGCCACCGCCATCATCACCAAGGCCGCCCACCAAGAAAAACCAAACATAGCGAGCAAGATGGTGATTGAGAAAAGTACTGCCTCAACCAAAGCATTTACGAAGCGCGAGGGTGCGAATGCAGACTTGGCTTCCGTCATATGCATCAGATCAGTTTGGCCATGGCAATGGCTGTATCGCTCATGCGGGTCGAAAAACCCCACTCATTGTCGTACCAAGACAGAATGCGGACCAGAGTGCCGTCCATCACTTTGGTTTGATCCAAAGCAAAGGTGGAAGAATGGCTGTCGTGGTTGAAATCGATCGAGACATTGGGGTCGGCGGTATATCCGAGTACGCCCTTGAGAGGACCATCTGCGGCAGCCATGATGGCGGCGTTGATTTCGTCGACCGTGGTGGTGCGCTTGGCAACAAACTTCAAGTCAACGCACGAGACGTTTGGCGTTGGTACACGGATGGCCACGCCATCCAAACGACCTGCCAGTTCTGGAAGAACCAAGCCCACAGCCTTAGCCGCACCCGTTGATGTTGGGATCATCGATAGGGCCGCAGCACGCGCCCGGTACAAATCCTTGTGCATTGTATCCAGTGTTGGCTGATCACCCGTATAAGAGTGGATCGTGGTCATGAAGCCCTTGTCGATGCCAATGGCATCGTTCAGAACCTTTACAACCGGTGCCAAGCAATTGGTGGTGCACGAAGCGTTGGAGACAATCAAATCATCCTTAGTGAGAGACTGATGGTTCACGCCATAGACAATGGTCTTATCGGATTGTTCACCAGGCGCAGAGATCAGTACGCGCTTGGCACCAGCCGTCAAATGCGCGGCGGCCTTCTCGCGCGCGGTGAATAAGCCCGTGCATTCCATCGCGATATCAACTTGGTTTTCACCCCAAGGCAATGTCGCAGGGTCGCGCAGGGCGGTCACTTTGATCGGCTTGCCATTGACGACGATGGTGTCGC
>CAMDDL010000073.1 GCA_945891505.1 Maricaulis salignorans
TTGGGCGTCTATAAAGCCCATGCATTTCGCAAGTTGGGATCCGGCGCACAGGCCAGCTAACCCCCGAAAGGCATACATGCCATGAAGCCCTTACCGCCTACCCTGCGCAAAGAGGCCGTCACCTCGCTGGAGCAATTCTGCGCTGAACAATTTGACGAGCGTGTCGGCAATCTGGCGGTTGAGGCCTTGTTCGACTTTATGGCCGCCGATATCGGCCCGCTCTTTTATAATCAAGGCGTCACAGACGCCCAAGCCCGCATCCAAGGCGTGATCACGGACTTGGATCAAGAAGTCTATCAAGAGCCCTTCACCTACTGGCGCCGGAAGCGGTGAAGGGCGGCCCGGGAAGGCGCGTTGGTGAGGTAAGATAATCGGGACCCTGCTGGCCACATTTGGTGGGTTGCAACACAATAATTTGTCACTGTCTTGTCACCTCGGATGTGCATAGCTTCACTGGGGAGATAGGCCGTGAACATTCTTTTGATAACGCTGGATCAATTTCGCGCGGACTGTCTGTCTGCCGCTGGCCACCCATTCGTGCGCACCCCCGCGCTGGACCATTTGGCTGAGCATGGTGTGCGGTTTGCACGGCATTACAGCAATGCCGCCCCCTGTGGGCCGGGTCGCGCGTGTCTTTATACTGGCACCTATCAGATGAATAATCGCGTCGTGGCCAATGGCACGCCTCTGGATGCGCGATTTGATAATATCGCGCTCGCAGCACGGCGGGCGGGCTATAGGCCTTGTCTGTTTGGTTATACGGATCAAAGCGTTGACCCGCGTGTGACCACCGGGCCAGACGATCCTCGCCTGCAAAGTTATGAAGGCGTTCTTCCCGGTTTTGAGCCGGGTCTGGTTTCTCGCCCGGGCCATCCAACTGAATGGCTCGAATTTCTGCGCGATCAGGGCCACGTTGTCAGCAATGATTGGCGCGAGGCAGCATTAACCGAGCCAGACAGACCGGCCGAACACAGTATCACAGCTTGGCTGACTGACCGCTTTTTAAACTGGCTTCCACAACAGCAGGAACCTTGGTTTGCCCACCTTAGCCATATTCGCCCGCATGAGCCTTTTGCTGCAGCTGGAGAGTTCGCCCGTGCCTATGATCCGGGCGACTGTGCGCCTCCGATAGCGCCCGCCGCAGACTGTCACCCCTTCCACCAGCGACTGCTTCAAGTGGAGGGCCTAGCGGCGCCCCAAGATGGCGAAGCCATGGCCGAAATTCAGGCCCAATATTTTGGCATGATCTCAGAAGTTGATGCCCAACTGGCACGCGTTTGGCAGGCCTTGAAGGCCAGCGGTCAGTGGGAAGATACGTTTATCATCGTCACGTCTGACCATGGGGAAAATCTCGGCGACCATGGTCTGATCCAGAAATGCGCTTGGTTTGAGGCGAGCTATCATATCCTGTCCATCCTCCGCGACCCACGCGCACCAAAGGCGCATGGAAGTGTGGTCAATCGCTTTACCGAAGCGGTCGATATTTTCCCGACCCTTGCTGAGGCCATGGGTATCGAGGTGCCGTTGCAATGTGACGGTCTGCCGCTGACGCCTTTCTTAAACGGGACTGAGCCCGCGCACTGGCGGGTGGCGGCGCATTGGGAATGGGATTGGCGCTATATCCACATCCCGTTTGGACCCCATATTTGGCCTTGGGATCGCAGACTTGAAGACAAGACCCTAATGGTCCACCGCGACGATACGATTGGCTATGTTCAGTTCGGCAGTGGCGAAGCGATCGCCTATGATCTATCGGTCGACCCGACTTGGCGGACGCCGGTGACGGAGCCTGCGCGGCTACTCAGCGCGGCGCAAGCCTTGCTCAGTTGGCGCGCCTGCCATGCGGATCGAACGATGACTGGGATGCTGATCGAAGCGGGTGGGATAGGGCGTTGGCCGCCGATGCCTGAAAATTGGGGAAACACAGATGCACAATGAACCCTTCACCAATATTGATGTCCTGATTGCCCACTTAGAAGCATGGTCTGATCAGGCCTCAGTGGAAGTCGAAGGACTCACGGAACTCGACCATGGCCTTCAATGCGCGGAGACCTTGGCTGCCCAGTCGCCTGAAGACGCGGAGTTGGCGATTGCTGGTCTGGTTCATGACATTGGCCACAAGATCACCTCGCCTGAAACCCATGCCGAAGATGGGGCCGCCTTGCTGGGGGGGCTGTTAGGCAGCCGTGTTGCAGCGATTGTGGGCTTACACGTCGCCGCCAAACGCTACCTTGTAACGACCGATCCAGATTATCGCGCCTTATTGTCACCCGGCAGTGTCGAGACCTTGAAGATGCAGGGCGGCGACATGACTCCAGAGGAGGTCGCCGCTTTTGAAGCCCAGTCTTGGTGGAAAGACGCTGTTCGCCTGCGCCGCGCCGATGAAGCGGCCAAAGTCGTGGGCCGAACAACACGCGGCTTGAGTGATTGGCTGCCGAAATTGTGTCAATTGGCGGGTTGATCGAAGCGGAAGAATGTCCTGATAGCAGGCCGCACTTTCCGAGCCTCAAACAATTCACGGCCATCCCTCATCATCCCCTGTAACCAAAGCCAAACTGCCCCCGTATCCTCCTCTAAGACACCAGAGGAGGCCACGGCCATGAAGTTTAAGAGCATTGCGGCTGCGGCCATTTCGGTTTTTGGAGCAGCCATCTTCCTCGATAGCTTGCGCTATAAATTCACCGACCACCCAAAGACCCAAGTGATTTTTGGGGCGTTGGATGGCTGGGCAGGCTCCTTGGGTTTGCCGGGCCTGTTCGCCCACACCGGGCTGTTCAGCCAATATGTGATTGGCTCGGCAGAGCTTTTGGCCTCAACCTTGTTGATCGTGGGCCTGTTGCCCCGTTTGCAACGCTTAAATGCTTTGGGTGCTTTGATCGCTTTTGCGGTGATGGCAGGCGCGGTCAGCTTCCATCTGTTCACGCCTTTGGGCATTGATCCAAACAAGGACGGTGGTGGCCTGTTTGCCGCTGCGGCGACCTTGCTGGCAGGCTCCGTCGTTCTGATCGGCCTTCGACTGCCAGATATCTTAGGGCTGTTGGGTGATTTACGCCGCGTCTTTGTGGCCGATGCCCCCACCCCTTAACGCAACAAACATCTCATTCACGGAAAGGACTTTCACCATGAAACCCCTCAAACTTGCCTTGATTTTGGCCCTAGCCCTTAGCCCGCTAGTGATTGCTGGCCCTGCACTCGCCGATAAAGCCCCGGTCTGGACCAGTTTTGGTTCCAACGTCGCCATAAAGGGTTATGATCCCGTGGCTTATTTCTCCGCCGGAAAGCCGGTGCAGGGCTCGGCTAAATTCAAAACCACGTATCAAGGTGCAGAATTCCAATTTGCAAGCGCAGCTAATCGCGACACGTTTGCCGCCAATCCCGCGCGCTATGCGCCCCAATTTGGTGGCTATTGTGCTTGGGCCGTCAGCCAAGGCTATACAGCAGGGATTGATCCCAATGCGTGGGCGATTGTCGGCGGCAAGCTCTATCTGAATTACAACAAGGACATTCAGACTCGCTGGCAACAAAATACGGCTGGCAACATTGCTGCTGCCAACCGTAACTGGCCGACTGTCTTGAAAAAGTAGTGCGGCTAAACCTTAAGCCGCGTCTGTCGCGTCGTCTTTTAGGGCCTTCGCAAGGTCTAGAAGGCGGCGCCGTGGGCGTTCACCCAGACGGTAATAGGCGCGGATCAGTTCCAATGTTTCTTTCTGGCGCAATACTTCTGGCCCGATCTCATCATCATTGGCTGGCGGCTCATTAGCAGCCGTCATGGTGGTCAAGCCATCATAGAAATATTGCACCGCGATTGAGAGCGCACCCGCCAACTCAAACAAGCGGCTAGCCGTGATGCGGTTGGCGCCACATTCATACTTCTGGATCTGCTGGAAGCGAATGCCCACGCTATCGGCCAATTGCTGCTGGGTCATGCCCATCAAACGACGGCGACGTCGCAAACGGCGGCCCACATGTAGGTCGATTGAATTGGCCATCTAGTCCTCCTGGTCGTCAAAAACACAAGCGTCGTGCCACCTGAACGATCCGAAACGGGACGGCCAACGCTATCACGATGGGTAGATTGCAAGGCGCATGCCGTTGAAGTGTGTGGTTTGCAGCACAAGGTGCTTGCCGTAATCGCGCCTCGCGCTTAGCTTGCTGCAACTGCGAAGAAAGCAGTTAGATATCAAAGGGCAGGTCTTTCCATCAAATGGCACAAATCAAAACAATTGGCGTTGTTGGCGCGGGTCAAATGGGGAATGGCATTGCCCATGTTGCGGCTTTGGCAGGATATGATGTCTTTCTGAATGACATTAGCCAAGATAAGTTAGACGCAGGTCGCACGCTGATAGAGCGTAATTTGACCCGTCAAGCGGCGCGCGGCTTGATCAAAGACGCTGAAATTGCTCCCGCCATGGCGCGTATCGTGACGACCACGGCGATTGAGGACCTGTCTGCCATCGATTTGGCCATTGAAGCGGCCAGCGAAAAAGAAGATGTTAAGCGCGCGATCTTCAAGTCGCTATGTGCCATCGTCCGGCCCGACACGATTCTGGCTTCAAATACCTCATCTCTCTCCATCACGCGGCTGGGTTCGTCCACGGATCGGCCAGAGCGTTTCATCGGCCTGCACTTTATGAATCCCGTGCCGATGATGAAGCTGGTGGAAGTTATTCGTGGCCTTGCCACCAATGAAGAAACCTATGAAGCAGCCACCCAAGTGGTTACCGCTATGGGCAAAACGATCACCAATGCCGAAGACTTCCCAGCCTTTATCGTCAACCGCGTCTTGATCCCGATGATCAATGAAGCTGTCTATACGCTCTATGAAGGCGTTGGTACGGTCGAAGGTATTGATAAAGCCATGCGTCTGGGTGCCAATCACCCGATGGGCCCCTTGGAACTGGCAGACTTCATCGGTCTCGACACCATTTTGTCAATCATGCAGATTTTGAATGAAGGCTTGGCAGATACAAAATATCGCCCATGTCCGCTTTTGGTAAAATATGTGGAAGCTGGCTGGCTTGGTCGGAAAACCGACCGCGGCTTTTATGATTACCGTGGCGAGACCCCTGTTCCAACTCGCTAATCTGCCAAGAAGAATCACAGAAAAAGGGGGCACAGGAGAGCGCCCCTTTTTCCTGTAATCAGCCCGGGTGGATTAGTCGGTCTCAATCCGGGTCGACCTGATACCTTTTTGTTTCAAGAAGGCCTGGACGCTATCGGGGCCACTCAAATGTCCGGCGCCGACGGCAACAAATACTGTGCCAGGCTTAGCCATACGGGCGGAGACCCACTCGGCCCAGCGCTCGTTGCGATCAGCTAAAATCAGTTTGGTCAATTCGGGTTGGGTGCGCAGGCTGGTGTTCATCAACTCGCCTAGCTTGTCTGCCTTACCCGTTTTCCAAGCATCGATCATGTCGTTCAGCATATTTGTGGCTTGGTCCCAATCCTCGATGGTTGAGACCAGCATTGCTTTTTGCTGTTGCTCGGTCAAATTGGCGAAGAAGCCAATTTGCTCTGCGCCGGTTTCAAAGCCTTCCACAGGCTTGTTGGCGGCGCGTGCCAAACCGTCGAGGGTTTTGTCGACACCCTGGGTCGGGTCGAGGCCCAGCTTTTGATAGAGGCCGAGTGCCAAGATCAGACTTCCCATCCAAGGCTGCATTTGCTGGATGGCTTGGGGCGGAAAGCCGCTTTGTGCAATGATCGCCCCTAAGGCGGCCTTTTGGGCTTCGGTGAGGCCATCATAAATCGTCTTGCCGGGGGGCAATTGGCCTTTGGTAGCCATCAGATTGGCAATGATCGGGGCCTCGGCCTCCATATTGGCGATCTCAAGGCGCAAAGTGTCGGCGCTTTCGAAGGCGGCTTTCACTTTGCCGTGGTTCCAATCGATGCCGGGGGCCATCAAGTGAAAAGTACCGAATAGATAGATTGTCGTGTCGCTATCCTTGACCACCCACATGGCAGGCGTTGCCTTTTGGCTGGCGGCCGGCATCGCAGCGGGGGCTGTTGCGGGCTGTGCCAGAACGGACGGGGCTTGGAACAGGGCAAAACTGAAAGCCGACAGGGCGACGAATAGAGTCTTTTTCATCATCATAATCCTCTTATGCGTTAAGGTTGGGAAGGGGGTTAAAACAAAGTCTTGATGGGCTGGCTCAGGCCCTGTTTCGTCTGAGCCAAAGGTGCGTCCAAATGGCGAAGTAAGATGCAAGAAGGACCAGAATGGACACGGCCATACCAGCAGCGAAGGCATGGGTTTTGGTGCCGAGCAGCATCTCTAGGCTAGGCAACTCAAAATTGGGGAAGCCGATGAGGGCCGCAATTGGCACAAAGCAGATCGCGAGCGAGAACACGGCGCTCCAATAAAATGCCGCTTCATGCGTGTGACGGGCCAACTCATCGAGGAGTTTAGTATAGTAAATGGTCGCACCAACCCCGATCATCATGGCGAGGCTTATTAGTCCGACGAATAGGCCACTGGGTCCGTTTGCGGCATTGAAGGGCAAGAAAACCCCAACTATGCCACCAAGCAGGGCGGAACCGACGATATAGACATTGATCTTGGCCTGTCGTGACCATTTCGCCTTTTTGGGCGCAGGAGAAATATCGTTCATGGTGTGTCCTCAAAAATGGCTTCAATTGGCAGCGCAAATAGGCGCGCAATCTTGAAGGCTAAGGGCAAAGACGGGTCGTATTTTCCCGTCTCCAGGGCATTGATTGTTTGGCGGGAGACATCGAGCGCGTCGGCAAGATCGGATTGTGACCAATCCCGCTCAGCACGGAGAACTTTTAGACGGTTTTTCATGCGTCCTCTGGCTCCCCCATCTCGAGCATGTTGGGATCACGCTTGGCTGCAACATAGCCGTAGGCGATCAGATAGATGATCTGGTAGAGAACTAGGCCTGTATAGAGCGTCACCTCAGGCAGAAGGCCAATTGAGATTGCGCTCGCGACGATTAAGACGATCACCAGCATGATGAAGGAGGCTAACGCACAAGCTTCCACCCAAATGGCCCGGAAGAATTCGTCCAGAAGGAACCAAAGCTTTAGCCCGCTCCAAACCATAGCAACGCCACTGGCTAAGCCAATCAAGAACATCGGCCAAGCAAAACTGGTCGGAAGATTAAGGGGGGCCTCATAAAGCGTTATGATGCCAAACACCGCTGCATAAGCGACATAAAAGAGGAGGATATAAGGATATGCCTTGCGCGATGACGGGCTGTTGCCAAGTCCGCCCGTGAGGGCCCGATTACCGGCAATGCTTCTATTAGAGATGGCGAGCGCATAGATGATGGCAGAGGAGGCATAGATAAAGAGTAAGATGGAGCCGAAAAATAGACTGATGATCGTCAGCGGCGGGTAGCCTTGCTCGGCCAAATAGCCAAAGCCTCCCCCATGGGGGAAACGTTCGGCGAGCCAATCACCGGTGAGATAGCCAAAGGCGGCACCGCAGACGGCCAGTGCGCCAACGCTAACGAACCATCTTGGGGAGAAGATGGCTTTTGGCTTTTCAGTTGCAGACATATGTCAGGCTTCCTTGCTATTATGACAAGGATGCTTGTCACATATCAGCAGGGTAATGTCAAGTATCCTTGTCAAAAAGACAGGAGTGCTTGTCAGAGCGTTAAATCTAGAGGC
>CAMDDL010000074.1 GCA_945891505.1 Maricaulis salignorans
GAGGGCCTGGAGTATCTTCAGGTCGCACATAAAGATTGGATCAACGTCGTGTTGACCCTGGAGTGGGGACTTAACGGGGGCGACTCGTAGAGCGAATTTTGTGCAGCCCTATTCAGGCGACATCCATGTTGCCCTTCGTCGGGCAAACCCGCCAATTCAATCAAAATCGCAATCAGCTCAAATCCCTGCGCCCAGCTCATCAAGCACACCCCCTCACGGAGCGGGTTCGTTCCTGGTGAAGGTTTCCGACGCCCTAGATCGCGTCTCGTTTTCTTGAAAACGAGGTTGCGATCTAAATTTATGATTTAGGGCCAGTTTTACACCATTTTTCGATTCCGAAAAATGGTGAACGGCCCTAGAGCGTCGGAAAGCAGACTTGGATGAAAACAACAGGGCTCTCGCACTAAACGAGGAACCCCAAGGGCTCAGGTCACAGCCTGAAAGGCCGACCAAGCCGGTCACCAAATCGGTCGTGCGTTTGCCACAAAGATCTGAGAACTCAATCGCCTTTGAAGGTCGGGGGTCGCTTTTCGAGGAACGCATTGCGGCCTTCGTGAAAATCTTGCGTCCGCACCGTCAAGAGGTACTGATCGCGATCCATAAAGCTGGTGGCATAATGGTTTGCGTTGGCCTGCGCATTAACGGCTTCTTTGGTCATTCGGACCGGTAAGGGCGGCAGTGCGGCCAGTTTGGCGGCCCACCCTCTCGAGACCGCAAGGGCGCTGCCTTTAGGGGTAACTTCGTCGGCCATTCCCCAGGCGAGGCACGTCTGGGCACTTGCTGGCTCGCCCATCATGACGAAGCGTTTTGCCCGCGAAGGGCCCACCAAGTTCGTGATGCGCGGAATACTGTTCCAGCTCATATTTATTCCCAGTGGAACTTCGGGGAGCCGCATGTAGCTCCCCTCGCCCATAATCCGGAAGTCGCACGCAACGGCCAGGGCGCAAGCGCCGCCGATGCAATAGCCTTCGACAGCGACGATTGTGACAGCCTCAATCTCTTCCCAGGCGCGGCACATATCGGGGCCCAACATGATCGCCTCGCGCGTTTCAAGCACGGTTGGGCTTGTGACGCGTTCTTGAATAGAACCTAGATCGGCACCGGCCGAGAAATTATGGTCACCTCCTGAGAGGATAACCACCTGCACATCCGTTCGACGCCGCAGCAAACGCGCAATCTCGGTGAGTTCTCCCATCAGCACGCCGTTCAAGGCGTTTCGGGCATCGGGCCGGCTTAGTGCGACCTCAACAATTGCACCGCTCGTCGAGACCCGTAAGTGCTCCCACGTGCGGTCATGTATCGCGTCAGACATCGTCAAAGATCTCCATCAAGCCGGCAGTACCCATGCACACGGCAATGACGCCCATATAGCTTTAAGGCGGCAGCCTTCGAGCCATACATGGCCGACGGATCGGGCGCCAGTTGTTCTAGAGGGATAACCAATCGAAATAGCACCGACGCGCGAGGACCCGGGCGCAAAGATTATCTGCAGGATTTCATCGGTCTCTTCGTCGGACAAGAGGCTATCGCTGGACCGTCAACGTGACTCAGACCGGGAAACTCTAGATCGCGTCTCGTTTGCTTGAAAACGAGGTTGCGATCTAAATTTATGATTTAGGGCCAGTTTTACACCATTTTTCGATTCCGAAAAATGGTGAACGGCCCTAACTCCCACTGGCCCGAACAATGAGTGCACTTCAAGCGTGGCTGCGGTGTCGGTCGAGCTTGGCCTGGACAGTTCCGTAGATATAATAATAGCAGATCAGTGTAAGTGATAATAGCATTTTCGTGATTTCTCTGATAGTAATCTTCTATGTCAAGCCCAGCGCCCCTATTGCAGCGTCATCTCGTCGCTGAACTCCAAGATGCTTTAGCGGCAGCGCGCGTGGTCAATCTGGTTGGGCCACGCCAAGTTGGCAAGACAACGTTGGTGCGCGACCTCTTTCCCCACAGTCGATTTGTGACGCTTGATGACGCTGGAACTTTAGCTGCACTGTCGGCCGATCCAATTGGTCAATTGGAAGTGCTGACGAGCGAAAGCGAAAACGGGCCGGTTGTTATTGATGAAGCCCAACGTGCGCCTGGTCTGGCGCTCGCGATTAAACAAATTGTCGATAAGGACCGCCGGAAAGGACAATTTGTGCTCACGGGTTCTTCAGACCTGTTTACAAGTGCGGCGGTCGCCGACTCTTTAGCGGGCCGCATGCGAACCTTACAGCTATGGCCTTTATCGGCCTCAGAATGTGAAGAACGGCCGGTTTCCCGGCTAATCGACTGGGCGCTGCAAGATACGTTTGACGTTTCTGAATTATCGGCACCGGTTACTTCTAGAGCCAAGTATATTGGGAAGATATTGGAAGGTGGTTTCCCGGAGATCCGCCTTCTTGATCTTCGTTCCAGGCAGCGTCTGTACCGTGATCACGTCAATGCCATCATTGACCGCGACATTGCAGATATTCTGGCAGTTCGCAAAGGCCAAGGGCTTAGCCGACTTGTCGATCAATTAGCGGCCCGGACGGCCCAAGAGCTCAACATCGCAGAACTATGTCGGCTGCTCCAGTTACGACATGAGACAACGCAAAACTATCTCGATGCTCTCATACGTCTTGGCTTTGTCATTCGACTGCCAGCATGGTCAGCAGGAGAAGGAAAGCGAGACATCAAAAACGCCAAATGGCATCTCGTAGATAGCGGGATCACGGCGGCGTTGCGCCAACTGGTCACCACAAGCTTTGATATTGGAGCGAGCCCACAAGCGCTTGGTGGGCTATTGGAGAGCTATGTCGTCAATGAACTCATTCGCGCTGCCCCTATGCAACATCATGAAGTCCGGTTTAACCACTGGCGCAGCGCCGACCAGCGCGAAATAGATGTATTGCTCGAGGCTAACAACCGACTTATCGCGGTTGAAGTCAAAGCATCATCGTCGGTAAGCTTGGATGACTTTAAGTCCATCCGCTGGTTCTCCGCGCAGGGTCCGGGCAAAGGGCGCTCCACCAAGGGCATTGTCTTCTATTTAGGCGAGAACAAGCTCACCTTCGGAAATGGATTGTATGCTCTCCCCGTCTCCACGTTGTGGGGGTAGGCGGTGTTTTCATTCATTTGGTTTTGAGAAAGGCTGCGGGATTGATCGGTTGCAAGTCGATTGGCAGCTGGCGTATCGATGCCAACCCTAGGGCCGTTCACCATTTTTCGGAATCGAAAAATGGTTTAAAACTGGCCCTAAATCATAAATTTAGATCGCAACCTCGTTTTCAAGAAAACGAGACGCGATCTAGAATGCTACGCTCAGGCTACCGGAACACGGCTACAGATAAGTTTCGTACCTGTGTGGCGGCCTCGCGCGGAGATTATCACTTGGTCCGAATAGCCGACCAAGACCTAAGATTGGCGGGAGCGCCGTTACCTGTCCCAAACATCCTTCCAAGCCTTAAATTGCGAAGGCCTGACGCGGTAGCGGGCGAAATTGCCGTCGTTGATGACCAGCAGCTCACTTTGAACCAATTGGGTGAAGGTCTCGCGATCATGCGCGGCGACGGTGGCAGGCGTCGCTTCGACGATAGCGCTCTCGACGTTTTGGCGCCCAACAAGCCCCGTGATGACCATAGCAATAACTTCCCGCAATTCATTGCGATAGGTCAGCCTAAAAGGATCAGGCTCGCCTATCGTTTGTTGAACAGCAACATAGCGCGCCGCTGAGCGTTTATAGGCCCAGATGAAAAGCTCCTTCAAAGGTTCAATCCGGTTGAGTTCATAAATCGCCAGCATCGCGCGGGTGTACAGGTCTTGTGGCACATCGGTGAACGACAGCGGCGCAAGGTTGGCACGGACTAGGGGAATGTTGGCCGCCAGTCGCGACACGCGTTTATTGACGTCATCAAATGGCTGGAGATAGGGCAAATGCACCATGACGAAGAAGGCCTGCTCAAACGGGTCTGTGATCGCGCTGGCTTTGGACAAAATGGCGTCAAATTGTGCTTCTATCTGTTGGGGGATTTCCAGCGGCATAAAGACCGATCCACCAATGCCAACGCCAATCGTGCGCAGTCGTCCAACGGCGGCGGCATCAGCGAGCAAATTGTTGGCCAAGAGTGCGTGAAGGTTCAGGATCGTCGTTCGATTGAAACTGGACTCTGCTGCGCCCTCAACAAGAAACTCAATCGCATCCTTATGATTGAGGATCATTTGCGCTTCTAAGGCTGTGTGACCATCGGCAAAGCGTCCAAATTCGATAAGACGTTGCGTATCCAACAGCGAATAGGTGCTGCCTTCCAAGCGGCTGGAGTTCCAAGCAAGGTCGATCAACAATCGACCCAATATCTGCCTTGCGTAAGTGCCAGCTTCGGCGCTCACCATCGCCGGACGCCCAATGCCCGCTAGCGTCAGCCGCTCTTGACTGGTCAGATACCCCGTCTCGTTTGGCTGATATGAGTTCAGAAAGCCATGATCATAACCAACTGGCGTGCGGTTTGCCTGTGGCCTTGATACCAAGTCGATGATCTCAGCTGACACGTCGCTAAGTCGAATTGTCTCTGGGTTAAGTGCCGCTTGCTTTGCCAATTGATAGCGCACAGAGGGTCCAGCACCTGTTTGGATAACTTGCCCTGAACTCACCAGCTTTTTCATGGTGTATTGCAGCGTGCGCTGGGGAATGTCGGCAATGCCGTGCTCGCTTAGCTTCAGTTGCGCCAAGCCAACGGGTTCAATGTTTCGAAACAAGGCGGATAAGAGGTTATCTTCGGGGCTTGCGCGATAATTGGTATTCATTGCGCGATATTGCGCGATTTTCTCGATTGCGCAATATCGCGCAAGATTTATTTATAGAAGCAAATGCGAAACCGACTTCGCCCAATCTGCGATTTGAGCAGACATGTTAGCCGCGACATAGAGCTTCACCCCCCAAGCAGACCAGCCGTAATCGGCCAGCAAAATGGACGTATCGCCAGATTATGAACCGCCAAGCTCAACGCCACTAACCAAGAAGCCTGGTTCGCCGTTCGCCGTACACGGCTCACCCTCCCCCGCATTGACGATCATCCCAACAAACGCCTCCATGAACTCCTGCCATGGAACTGGAAACCCGCGATCGCGGCAACGGTCGTCTGAGCCGTCAAGGCGTGTCATGCCGCGCGCTTATCTTCGGCCAGCTATTGCCGATTGCGGACCTGACACAACACTATTTTGGCGCCTCTTCGATGACAATATTAAGTTGATTGACTGGCAATTTTCAGCTATCACGTTGACAATGTTTACACGCCAAGCTGCCTCTGGAATAGTCGACGCCCTAACTTTCATGCGGATTGTTGCCATGACTGGACCGCGCCAGTCAGGCAAGTCCACATTAGCGCGACAGATAGCTGGCGAGGGGGCGGTTTATCGGTCGCTGGATGAGCCTGATCTTTTGTCGTTTGCGCGCTCTGATCCTGTTGGTTTTTTGGATGTGGGCGAACGCAGGTTGGTGATCGATGAAATTCAAAGAGCACCCCAACTCATATTGCCCATGAAAGCCGTTGTTGATCTCAATACGCGCCCTGGTCAGTTCCTTATTACCGGGTCAGCAGACTTAACGGCACTATCAACAGTTCAAGATGCACTAACTGGGCGCATGGCACGCAAAACCCTTTTGCCCCTTGCCCAAGTCGAGCTAACAGGCAAGTCATCGGGCTTTTTTGACGCGGTTTTCGCCAATCAAGTGCCTAAGTCTCCAGCGGATGATCGCCCAATCGAGCAGATTGTCGCGACGGGCGGTTTTCCTGAAGCGACTTCTTTACCCGTCGGAAGCCGCCGGCAATGGTTTGAAGCCTATGGTGCACTAACCGCACAGCATGACATCGCAGATATCGCTGATTTTGACCGAGGTGACCTATTACCAAATCTGATTGCTCAATTGGCACTTCGAACCTCTGGTACCCTTAATATAAGCGATCTATCAAAAACACTGCAGCTCGCTCGCGCAACGATTGATCGTTATATCGCGGCTTTAGAAGCGCTTTACATCGTTGCCCGCGTTCAGCCTTGGTCGCGCAACGAGATTTCGCGACTTGCAAAAACCCCCAAAATTCACTTTTTGGACTCCGGCCTTGTTGCCGCTTTATGTCGATATAGCCCGGGGTCCATCGAACAGCGCGCTGTTTTTGGCCCGTTGCTTGAGACTTTTGTATTCGCAGAATTGTTAAGGCTTGCATCCTTTCACAGCGACCCGCCAAGCATCTATCACTTGCGCTCGTTGGCTGGCGAAGAAGTCGATTTCATCCTTGAGACCTGGGACCGCAAGATCGTTGCAATCGAAGTCAAAGCCAATGCGACGGTTAATTACGATTGGTTCAAAACCATGCGCACATTGCGTGACACACTTGGCCCGGCATTCGTGCAGGGGATTGTGTTGTACACTGGTAAGGAGGTGAAGCAATTTGATGATCGAATGGTCGCGGCACCAGTCTCATGTCTTTGGGGTGATTGATACTTGAAGCCCCTCCCCGTCAAAAGCAGCAACGGAATTGCTGCTCGTTTTCCAGGAGCCGCGGTGTATTTCATCTTTGGTGCTATGGTGCAGTAGATCTCGATGTAATTGGCGTATGTGGTTTTCGGTCAGGTCAATGTCGTCCCATGCTGCGAAGATGGTTTCCATCACATCTGCGTAACCAGCCACCTCTTGAGCGTCTCGTGTTTCGAAGCTGCCTATTTCAAGGTTAGCCAGTAATGTCTCGATTTCAGCATCTGTCAGCTTGCTACCTTCAATTCGGGTTGACGAGCCAATACTTTCAATTGTTGCCACACGACGCAAAGCCAGCAAGCGTTCAGGGGCCAATGTGCTAAGTGAGCGCCACGCGCCTTTGAATTAATCAATATGAAATGAGACTTTGCTAAAGTGACATCTCACGCGCAGAATTGATGCGTTGGGTGTGTCGAATGTTTCCGCGTTTGCTATCACAAACTTTGAAGAAACCCCGGCCCCAGTCGGGCAACATTACCGTAATGGCTGGCATTGCGATCGTGCCGCTGGCGATGATTGTTGCCATGACGAGCGAGCTTGTGTCGCTGAGCTCTGAACGTGCTTTGATGCAATCGGCCGCGGACGCTGCGGCCCTTTCCGGGGCTCAGAATCTCACCTTGGTTGGTGCAAGCGCGCGGCAATCGACGGAGGATGTTGAGCGCTTTGCGATGGCGCAAGTTGGCGAATTCGCAAACCGTGCAACGGTTTCGTTTAACGCAAGCCAAGGCAGTGATGGCTCCTATACAGTTGATGGTCTGGCAGTTCGCCCCTCGTTTTTCGGAGATTTAGTTCCGCCGGGTGGCTTTCGTATTGAAGTAAAATCAATCGCCGAGTCCCTGCAGGTTCAGCCTTTGTGTATTATTGGCGTTGAAGACGCGGTGGGCAAAAAGGCCATTACCGCAGCTAATAATAGTGGTGTCCTTGCTAAGAATTGCCTCGTTCACTCCAATAGCAATTTTGAATTGACCGACAATGCAACTGTTGTCGCTGGCACCCCGCGCGCCACGGGCGTCGCCTCGGGCTCAGGCTTCACCCCCGCCGCAAATAGCGGTGCCCTGAAGATGGTTGATCCCTTCAAAGATAAACCAATGAACTGGCCCACGAACTGTGCAAATGTT
>CAMDDL010000075.1 GCA_945891505.1 Maricaulis salignorans
TGGCATGAATGCCGCCTACTTTTGCCGCCGCAAGAAATATGACTTCTGGCGATTTCTCAGTCATCCAGTTCTCGACTGCATCTTGCCGCAACAGATCAAGATCAGCCTTTGAAGCCGTCAAGATGTCGCAGTCCTCTGTGCTTAACCGACGAACCAAAGCCGAACCGACCATACCGCGATGACCGGCAACCCAGACCCTTTTACCTTTGAGAGCGAACACTGGGTTCATCGGCTGTACGTACTTTCTTCATCCAACCGTCGCGTCCGCGCTTCTTCTGCCACTGTTGCCAAGTCACTTTTGACCATTTCAGTAACCATTTCAGCGAAACTGGTGGTTGGTGTCCAGCCAAGCTTTTCTTTGGCTTTTGCTGGATCACCCAGCAACAAGTCAACTTCGGTAGGGCGGAAATATCGTGGGTCCACTTCAACACGAACGAGGCCGGTCGCAGTGTCACGTCCGATTTCGGTTAGGCCTTCCCCACTCCACTGAATCTGGATTCCGAGCTCGTTAAAAGCTATTTCAACAAATTCACGAACGGTTCGAGTTTCCCCTGTTGCCAAGACAAAATCGTCGCCCACGTCATGTTGCACGATGCGCCACATCCCTTCGACATAATCACGTGCATGGCCCCAGTCGCGTTTTGCATCAAGGTTGCCAAGATAGAGCTTTTCTTGAAGGCCCAACGAGATTGCCGCGGCAGCCCGTGTAATCTTGCGCGTCACAAACGTTTCACCGCGCAAGGGGCTCTCGTGGTTGAACAAGATGCCGTTGGAGGCATGGATGCCATAGGCTTCGCGGTAGTTCACCGTGATCCAATAAGCATAGAGCTTTGCGGCGGCGTAAGGCGAGCGCGGGTAGAAAGGCGTTGTTTCGCTTTGTGGCACCGCTTGGACAAGCCCGTACAGTTCCGACGTAGACGCTTGGTAGAAGCGAGTGGTCTGTTCTAGCTTTAGGATACGAATGGCCTCAAGTAACCTTAACGTTCCGATTCCATCGGCATTAGCCGTATATTCTGGTGTTTCAAAGCTGACAGCTACGTGGCTCTGTGCTGCCAGATTGTAAATCTCATCTGGCTGAACGTCTTGCACAATTCGGATCAGGTTTGTTGCATCCGTCATGTCGCCATAATGTAATTTGAGACGAACATTTTCTTCGTGTGGGTCTTGGTACAACCGATCAATACGACCTGTATTGAATGAAGACGATCGGCGCTTGAGGCCATGGACTTCATATCCTTTAGCCAACAACAGTTCGGCTAGGTAAGCGCCGTCTTGGCCCGTGATGCCGGTAATTAGAGCCCGCTTTGTCATATGAATAATAATCCCATATCGAAATTTATGCTGATTTGAAAAAGCTACCGCACTCAGGGTGAAAGCCCTGAGGTGATAAATCCTAGACTACTAAGGCAAAACTCAGATCAAACTAAGCCATCACTTAAGCCACGATTGAACTCACAAGTGCCCTATCAATGTCCACAGGGACTTTGCCCCCTAAGAATTCGAGCAATACCCGAACCCGGCATTCCCCAGTCATCGTTTCAAATTGCCCCACCAATCCCTTAAACGGCCCGTCTTGAACTTTTATGACAGCGTCAGCTTCTAGTGGCGGGTATTGTTTTGAAACAACCTCTCTTTTGCCTGCAAGTTCATTGCCAAGGCTTTCAACAAAGCCATTTGGGAGTAAGGCAGGTCTGTTCCCAGACATGACTAAATTTCGAACCCCTATGGTCCCGTTTATGGGCGACCAACGGTCATTCATTGGGTCCAGCTGCACAAAGATGTAGCAGGGAAAAAGAGATATTTTCCGGTCAATTAATTTGCGCGCATGCTTTACACGCTTTGAAATGACCGGGAAAAAGGTCTGATAACCCTGCCGCTGCAAATGGAAGGAGGCGAGAAGCTCTTTGTTTGGATGCGTATAAACTGCTGACCAACGGTTTTGCTCAAGCACAGCTTCCTCCAATCCTTTCAATCCAACAAACAACCAAGACCAAGAGCTCGCACCAGGCGATTTCTCTGCTTCAAAACCAATTCTCTATTTTGTGTAGTACTTCTTATAGTACTGATAGTAGGACGCAGCGTCTCCTCGTGTATAGCGAGACTGAATTTCGAGATCGACCCCGTTTAGAACCACGCCTCGCGGTTGAATTCGGGAAGCTTCCAGTTCACGTACAGCAAGGCGTACAGCATCGCCGCTGGTTGCACCCCATCGAACGATAAGGATCACGGCATCAGCCGCGCGTGCCATCACTTGTGTTTCAGCAACCGCTAGAACGGGTGCGGTATCAATGACGATGAATTGGTATTGCTGCCGCAATTGGTTCAAAAGATTGGGCAAACGCTCAAGCGCACTGTCCACACCTGCACGGTCATCCACCGATTTGCTCGGGAGAACGTGAAGGTCAGTCAGTTCGTCCTTGAGGACGCCCTTGTCGAATAGCTCTGGATTGTCGATTACATCGATCAGGGACTGCTTTGCAAGAAGGCCCGATACCCCCGAAATCGATGGACGACGGATATCAGCTTCTAGCAACAGGGTCTTGGCTCCCGACATTGCCAAGGTTCGAGCAAAAGCAAAAGCTGTCGTTGATTTCCCTTCGCCAGCTACGGCCGAGGAAAATAGGACCACTTGCGGCGCTTTTCCATCAGATGGCGCAAGAATGAGATCAGCCCTCATTTGCCGCAATGCTTCGGAGTACATCGAAAGCGGCTTGACGGCTACATAATCAGCTGGGCCTCTGCCTTGCTTTGCGATCAGCTCTTTTAGGTTCTTAGCTGACAACTTCGGCACAGACACCAAACAGGGGGCGCCACTCCAGTCTTCAACAGCTTGGGGTGTACGAAGACCACGTTGCAGGCCTTCGAGCAGTGAAGCAACTAGGATCGCGCCAAAGAGCCCGCCAAGAAGCCCCATGGCAAGATCGAGAGCTGGACGCGGGGTATCCGGCCGCAAAGGAATTGTTGCCTTTGCCAGGATCCGCGCATCAGGACGCTGAAGTTTTTCTAAGTCTGTAACTTGCTGCAAGCGTTGCACATAGCTTTCATATGTCCGCTGGGTTGCTTCAGCTTGACCTTCCAACTGCTGCAACTTGGAAGCGCGTCGTGTTTCATTTGTGAGCTTGGCGGTCCAGCTATTAAGATCACCTTGAATCGAAGCGACACGCCGGCGGGCAACATCAAGCTCGCTTGAATTGCCGCGCACAATGCGGCTGGTTTCTTCACGGATCTGACGTTCGATATCGGATTTTTCTTGTCGAGCCATTTGCATCTGGGGATGCTGTGGACCAAACCGAATGGAGAGCTCGCTAATTTTACGATTGGCTTCACTTTCGCGTTGGCGAAGTCCTTGGATAACAGGCGAGGCAAGAACTTCGCCAGCCGACGACGCGCCGCCCCCAAGGCCTGCGCTCGACCCAAAGCGGGCTTCACGAGCAGCAAGCTCTGCGCGCGCTTGTGAAAGTTGTGCGGTAAGCGCACGAACCTGCTGATCAGCAATACTGCCACCGCCGCCAATTAAACCACTTGCTGCGCGTTCAGATTGAACAGCAGACGACTGCTCCTGTAGCTGGCCCTTCAAAGAGCCCACTTGTTGGTTGAGCCACTGGCCCGCTTGCCGTGTCGCTAAAAGCTTTGCATCGAGCTGAGCTTGAAGATAGGCAACAGCCATAGCATCTGCAATGCGGGCAGCCTTGGTTGGATCCTCAGATCGCATCGTGATTGTAATCACGAAACTTAAGCCAGCACGCCGAATTGTCATCTTGCGCTGGAGATTTGAGAGCGTCGTTGCTGCTTGCTGCTCCGGCGTCATCAAACGGCCCGCATTCGACTCCCCAAATAGCTGGTCTGTCAGACCAATTTTACGCAGTGCAGGATTGAACTCGGGATCGCGAAAAAGCTGCAGATCTCGGGCAACTTTTGCCATGAGTTCAGGAGCCCTTAGCGCCTGGACCTCACTGTCAATCGTCGGTGAGGCAATATCTTTGCCCTCTTCGACCTGCACACCGGCAACTTGGCTGTCTCGGCTTTCAACGATAATAGAAGTGCTAGCTACATAGGTGCGGGGCGTAACGAGTGTTTTGACAACGCCTCCCAACAGTCCAAGCAGCACAAAGGCAATAATCACCAATCGCCGACGCTGCAACATTGCGTAGGCACCATCAATTAGTGAAGAAAAAGATCCGTCATCTGAAGCAACTGCTAAGCGTGTGCGTGTGTCAGGATAGGACGGCGAAGCCGCATCCGTCATATTATGCTCCAATGTCCATGTCTATTTCTCAACGACGCAGCGTTAATCGAACGCCTACGCGGGTCTCTGCAAACTTCGGGCCAAATTGAGCCCCGCTTGATGACAAGGCTGAGTTCGTGACAAAAAACGACAGTGCCGCTGTGCGATTGAGCAAATAAGCAGCCGACAAGGAGAGATCAGTTGTTTTGTCTTTGCGAGCGAGACCGCTATAATCTGCGTTCACCAGTTGTGCACGCCCGGTCACAATGATGTTCCGTCGAAACTCATAGTCTGCTTGAACCCCATAGGCCGTGCTGATGATGCTGCCGGAATTAACGATAGCAGAATCGTCAATTGTGCGGGACACCGTACCGGCTAATGTTACCCGACGGCTGGGAAACCATTCGACCGCAGCACGAACCCCCAATCCTGCCTGGTCCTCATAAATGGTCTTGTCATAATTTTGGGAAATATAGCCAACGCCGATTTCCCCACGCGTGAGCCCGGTAATGTCAAAGCTCGAACCAACCAGAACAGAAACGCCTGTTGAATCGCGGGCGGTCGTAGACGACACATCATAAGCACGCTCATTAGCGGCAATCTCGCCATACCAAGCAATGGATGGACTTTGAGCATACTCGACGCGTCCGGTTAGCGTGTTTTGTGTACGGTCCCGTTCACTTTGGTCGATCACTGTTCCAGTTAAGGATTGTCCATCCTTATAGTCAAAAGTCTGGGTGTCCGCACGCGCCGCAAAGCGTAATCGCGAAAACTCCCACAAAAGACCGGTGGTTGCTCCATGCTGATCAAACTCGATCGGGCTTTTAGAATCTGTTACCGATCCCGATGAACCCCGAGGCTCAGCCCCCCGCGAAAATCGCACCTGACCCTGCAAATTCCGACCTCTGGAAATATCGAGGCGACCGGAACCATTAAGATCAATGGTAGTTATGTTTTCAGAGGAAAGCTCATTGTTCTGATTGTAGCCAACAGACCCGGCAACTGAAAGCTCGTGCACGCTCCAGGTGGACCGAATTGTTGACCCCAAGCGTGTGTTGAGCCCAAGAGCCGCCAATTCATCAGATTCAGACCTCAGAAGGTTGTCTGTTGAATACACCTCAAGATCAATGACCGGGAAGGCGGTAAAACCGCCCAGCCTAATACCCGCTGGATCATATTCTGGACGACCGCGCTGACGTACGGACTCATTGCGTCCACGTTCGCTCAGACGGTCCCGGAATTCGTCGGAAACGATCGATGTCCGTGGCCCCAATTGTTGCGCGGCGGCGATGCCCGGGAGCATTACAGAAGCCAAGACGATTGGAAAAGCCACACCTAACCACGCACGCATGATGCATACCTCAGAACAAATAAAAGACCCAAACGAATTGGTCTATAAATACAATAACAAATTAGGTTGATGGCCGGTAGCCACCGCCACCGCCGCCGCCACCCGATGGTGGTGAGGGCAGACCACCGCCGCCACCGCCGCCGCCAGTGCCACCGGTTCCACCCGTGTTGCCACCGGTATTTCCGGCATTTCCGGTATTACCGGTTTGTCCAGCGCCACCAGTTCCAGAATTGGCGATTTGCGCCACGACAACCGTCTGAACACCTGAGATCGCAGCCACAACCAGGGGCGATGACGATTGAACGCTACTTAAAGCCACAGCGACAACTGAGGGCGCAGCACCAGATGCTTCGATTACCTGGCTCACGATTGCGCTAATTTCGGCTTCGGATTTACCCTCTTCAGCAGCCTTCTCAGCTGCCGCCTTAATTCTGGCAGCCAAAACCGTGGCACTTGGTGGGGTGGTTGCTACTGCAGGCGCACCAGCAACCTGTGCAGTAGCAAAACCGCCGAATGACAGCATGCTGGCAGCTACGGATGAAATGATCCATTTTTTCATAATAATCTCCATTTAGGGTTAGACCCTTACATATTCATCGACCAGATACCCTACAGTTGATAAAGAGTCTACGCTTGAGATTCATTTTATTGAATTTTTCTCGCGCACAAAGGCCATTGAAGGGCCTGATATCAATTTAATCTTTCCGTACACAGCTCGCTTCTTTGTAGGATCTGAGTATTGCTTGATCACCAACGACGCCGTTGCTTGCCCACTTCTGGGCAGTGTTATGAGGGTGTATGGCTGGCTTCAGTTAAATGTCGCCAAACATGTATCCAGACGCAGGGTGGCATATTGCCACAAACTCAAGCCCCTAGAAGAACCGTTCAGGGACGCGGATTGTGTCACCTTTTTCAACCCGCAGGTTGCTATCGAGCTTGTAGGAACGTTCTTCGGCCTCTCCTGCGCGGCGAATGAATACCCGACGGACATCTGCCCTGAACGTGAAGCCGCCGGCTAGGGCCGCAGCATTATTTACGGTCAGCGCTTGGAGAAGCGGGTACTCGCCTGGCTTTGTAACTTCACCAAGGATGAAGAATGACGATTTTTCGACGCGCAGCGTGTCACCGGCCTTCACCAATTGAGCAGATGACGTAGGGATACTGATCTCGTTAGACATCCCAGCCTGCTTCAACATGATGTTGTTGATATCAGCCAATGCCGTGTAACCGCCAGCTTGGGCGACCGCTGTTAAGACATTGAGACCAGGAGGTATGGGGTATTCTCCAGGCTTGTCCACTTCGCCCAAAATATAAACAACCGCCTTGTCAACGCGAATGGTATCCCCAGGCAGAATAACTTGCCCTGCTCGCACAACGATGCGCTCTTCATCCAAAGCCCGATCGCGACGGATACCTAGCTCTGCTGTATTGGCAAGAGGCGTAAATCCACCTGCCTGGGCAACGGCATTGAGAAGGGTTAAGCCGGCCGCGTAGGGATATTCGCCCGGGTTCTTGACTTCGCCTAGGACATAAAACGGCCTGAAGTTGAGCATTTCAGCACTGACTCTAGGGTCAACCAGATAACCCCCGCGCAACTTCCCTTCGATGTTCCGCTGAAGCACACGCAATGACAATCCAGCCGCGCGCACTTCACCGATCAATGGCATGGAAATATTGCCACTTGCATCGACCACAAATTGCCCTGACAGATCATCCTCGCCAAAAACAGTGATTTTGAGCTTGTCATTGCTCGACAACAAATAGTCG
>CAMDDL010000076.1 GCA_945891505.1 Maricaulis salignorans
GGCTTTGGGGCAAACGCCTATCAAGAGCGCTACGTCCATTATGGGGTCCGCGAACATGGCATGGCGGCGGCCATGAACGGCATGGCCCTACATGGCGGCGTGGTGCCCTACTCTGGCACCTTCCTCGTGTTTGCGGACTATTTGCGTCCAGCCCTGCGCCTTGGTGCACTGATGGAAGTCCGCACTATCCATGTCTTGACCCATGACAGCATTGGCTTAGGGGAAGATGGGCCGACCCACCAGCCCGTTGAAACCTTGGCTTCCCTCCGGGCAATCCCCAATGTCAACGTATTCCGTCCTTGTGACCCCGTTGAAGTCGCCGAATGCTGGGAATTAGCTCTGCTGACTCCAAAGACGCCATCGGTCTTATCCTTGACCCGCCAAAAGCTCGCCTTCCAACGCAAAGACGGATCGCCAACCAATCGCAGTGCTCAGGGTGCCTATGTCTTGTCGCCAACGAGCCTGCCGGAAAAAGCGGTCTTGATCGCCACGGGTTCGGAAGTTGAGATTGCGATGAACGCGCAGGCCAAATTGGCCGAAGCCGGTATCGGCGTGCGTGTGGTGTCAGCCCCTTGTCTTGAGTTATTTGAGAGCCAAACGGCAACCTATCAGAGCGAAGTTCTCGGTGGCGATCTGCCAATAGTCGCAATTGAAGCAGCCGTTCGTTATGGTTGGGATCGCTGGATTGGCCCAACGGGCACCTTTATCGGCATGAAGGGCTTTGGTGCGTCTGGGCCTTATCAAGCCCTCTATGCCCATTTCGGCATCACCAGCGAAGCCGTTTGTGCAGCCGTTGAGGCACTTGGCTGATCTTGGCTGAGCCACTCGTCTCGATCCTGATTGTTGCCTACAAGAGCCGGGCGCATTTACCGCGCTTGTTTGATTGTCTCGACGCGCAGGCTTTTCGTGATTTTGAGACCATTCTGATCGACAATGCCTCGCCAGACGGCACCGATCCCGATATGGCGACACAAGCGCGGGCCACACAATTTGTCGCGAATGCGCACAATACAGGCTTTGCCGCCGCCAATAATCAAGCAGCTAAGCTCGCACGCGGTCATTGGGTGATCTGCCTCAACCCAGATGCCTTTCCTGAGCCAAGCTGGCTCGAGGCGCTGATGGCCGCAACCAAACGCTACCCGGATGTGACAGCCTTTGGCTCCACCCAGATCTTGGACGAGGACCCACGCCAATTGGATGGGGCGGGTGATGTCTATCATGCATTTGGTATTCCGTTCCGAGGCGGCTATCGCAAGCCTTGGCCAAGTGATCTAGCAGATGGTCAGACCTTTAGCCCATGTGCAGCCGCTTCCATGTGGCGTGCAGACCGGTTTGCCCAATTAGGCGGGTATGAGGAAAGCTACTTCTGTTACTGTGAAGACGTCGACCTCGGCTTTCGCCACCGTTTGGCGGGCGGGCAGGTTATCCAGTTGGCTGAAGCACAAGTCCGCCATATGGGCTCTGCTTCAAGCGGGCGATTGTCTGAATTCGCCGTCTATCACGGCACGCGCAACAGGCTTTGGACTTTTGTCCGCAATATGCCGGGGGCCCTGTTCTGGTTGTTGTTGCTGCCCCATCTAGGAGCAACACTCTTGCTGTGGGCACACACGGCTTGGCGCGGCGCAGGCGGTGCCTATGGCCGTGGATTGGCAGATGGCGTCAAAGGATGGGGCACCGCTTGGCAGGCCAGAAGAGCTATCCAAGCCAATCGCAAAGTCAGCCTAGTGGGCTTAGCGCGCCAATTTGCTTGGTCGCCATTTACCCTTCTGAAGCGCGCCATTGTGCTACGTCAGATCACTCGACCGTAACTGACTTCGCGAGGTTGCGGGGCTGATCTACGTCTGTGCCTTTGGCCACTGCGACATGATATGCCAGTAAGTGGATCAGAGGCGAATAGACAATCGGGGCCACAAACGGATCGGCTTTTGGTGCCTCAATCGTATGGCGCGCGACATCGCCTGCTTCTTCAATCCCCAAAGCATCCGAGAACAACGTCACACGCCCCTTGCGCGCTGCAATTTCTTGCACGTTGGAAATGGTCTTCTCAAACAAATGGTCATGCGGAGCGATGGCAAAGACCGGCGTAACTTCGTCGATCAAGGCAATCGGACCATGCTTCAACTCACCTGACGCATAGCCTTCCGCATGGATATAGCTGATTTCCTTGAGCTTAAGTGCCGCTTCTAAGGCAATTGGATAGGCCGTGCCGCGGCCGATGTAGAGGATCGACCGAGCATGACTGGCTTCCTCGGCTGCCGCCGCAATGGTAGATTCAACCTTCAGAGCTTCGCGAATAAGGCGCGGGGTTTCCATCAACAAATGCGCCAAACGCCGTTCTTCATCGCGGTCAATCTTCTTGCGAGCCAAAGCTGCGGCGACCGAGACTGCGGCAAGGGCAGACAATTGCGCTACAAAGGCTTTTGTCGAGGCCACGCCGATTTCAGGCCCGGCCAAGGTCGGCAGCACCGCATCTGCTTCGCGCGCGATTGAGCTCTCGGGAACATTGACGACCGCAATCGTCTTCCAACCTTTCCGCTTACACAGACGCAAAGCCTCTAAAGTATCGGCAGTCTCACCCGACTGAGAGATAAACAAGGCCGCAGCACGTCCAGCCGCGACGGGCTCACGGTAGCGGAACTCTGAGGCGATGTCAGTTTCGCACGATAGGCCGGCCACTTGCTCGAACCAGTATTCGCCAACACGACCTGCCAAATAAGCGGTGCCACAGCCGATGATCCACAATTGGTCAATCTGGGCGAAATCAACGCCAAAGTCCGGCAATGTCACGCGCTCTTCCAAGGGATCGACATAATAGCCGATTGTGCGGGCGGCGGCATCAGGCTCCTCGTGGATTTCCTTCTGCATATAATGGCGATAATTGCCCTTTTCGACCGCAGCGGCACTTGCGGCTACAGACTTGATCGGGCGTTCAACCGAATTTCGTGCCACATCATAAATGGCATGACTGGTTCGGCTCAGGACAACGAGGTCGCCCTCTTCCAAATAGATGACGCGGTTGGTGAAAGGGGCAACAGCAATCCCGTCTGAGCCCAAATACATCTCACCTTCGCCAACACCGACCACCAAAGGGCTGCCTTGACGGGCACCGATTAGCAAATCCTCTTCACCCGTGAACAGGCAAGCAATCGCAAAAGCGCCACGCACCCGCTTGAGCGCCTCAATCACCGCATCCTTTGGGGTCGCACCCAAATCGAGCGCACGCGAGACCAATTGCGTGATCACTTCGGTGTCGGTTTCAGAATCAAAGGTACGGCCTTCGGCTTCAAGCTCTGCCCGCAAAGTCCGGAAGTTTTCGATAATGCCGTTATGCACCACCGCGACACGATTGGTCGCATGGGGGTGGGCATTACGTTCCGATGGGGCACCGTGGGTGGCCCAGCGCGTATGGCCAATGCCAATGAGGCCGGGCAAAGGCGACGTCACCAGCACATCTTCTAAATTCTTGATCTTGCCTTGGGCCCGACGACGCTCAATCTTGCCATCGACCAAAGTTGCGATCCCGGCGGAATCATAACCGCGATATTCAAGCCGCTTCAGCGATTCAATAAGACGGGAAGTCACCGCCTCCTTGCCCAAGATTCCAATAATGCCGCACATCTAAAAGCGCCTTTCAAGTCTTGCAAGACTTCTACGAGTGCAATGTTGATAGAAACCTTCACCCTGACGCGCCACCCCTGATACTGTCACTCTTGGTGACAGCGCATTACACCCTTGTTCTCAAGCAAGTGCGCTCAGGGCGCGGGCTTTGGATAGACTTGCTGCAGGAAGGCCTCGACTTCCTTGGCCGTCGCGAGCGCAACCTCTTCCTGGGGCAAGTGACCAATATTTGGGTAGGCGACCAGCCTAGAACCCTTAATCTCTTGCGTAAAACGCTTGGCGTCTGCGAACGGAATCCAAGGATCCGCTTCACCCCAAATCACCAAAGTTGGCGCAGTGATGGTCGGGATTTGCTGATAGGCTGCGGGTGCATCAGGGCCTGCCCGCATCCGGGCAAGCGTGGCTTGACGATTACCTTCGCGCATCAACAGGTCATGATAGCGCTGCACCATTTCTGGCGTCACCAAAGCATCATCCACCATCACTTGCTTGAGGTTGGATTCAATCATGCCCTTAGTGCTGACACGGGAGAAAACATCGCCCACGATTGGAGCACGCGCCAAACGAAAAATCAGGGGTGGCTTGCCTGTATCGCGGGGATAGCCAGCTGCATCCACCAGAATAAGGCCTGCGACTTTCTCGGGGTGGGCCAATGCATAGCGCCAAGCCACAGCACCACCCATGGAATTACCACCCAAGACAAAGCGATCCACTTTGAAATGCTGTGCCAAATCGTCCACGACCTGCACATAGGTCGTGCCCGAATAAACTCCACTCTTAGATGGGCCGGTCAGGCCGTGGGCAGGAAAATCAAAACTGATTACCCGCCAATTGTCTTTGAGTTGTCCCACCCAAGGCTCCCAAGTATGGAGGGAAGCATTTGAGCCATGGGCGAGGATCAGCACGGGTGCATCACGCTTGCCTTCATCCCGGACGTGTAGGCGGACGCCATCGCTGATGCTGATGAATTGTGAAGTTGGAGAGGTATAGCGCGCCTCAACAACCGCACGCGGCAAATCGGGGCTGCAAGCTACAGCCATCATACCAGCCAGAGCTACCCCTATTAAAGCCAAAAATCGTTTATGCATCGCGTCTGCCTCCCCAATCATCTTTTTGTCTGTCGTTTTCCGACTTTAGATCAAGCCTCTTACCAAGCGCCAATATTGGCGGCACTGGCCCAAGGCTCCTGCGGGGCTAAAGCAGCACCACGTTGCAAGAGTTCAACTGAAATGCCGTCTGGCGAGCGAACGAACGCCATATGACCATCCCGCGGCGGGCGGTTGATGATTACGCCACGCGCTGCCAGATGAGCGCACAGAGCATAGATATCGTCGACCCGATAAGCCAAATGACCAAAATTGCGGCCGCCATCATAAGCATGCTCATCCCAATTGTAGGTGAGCTCTACCATCGGCAGGCCGCCAGGTAGGCCGCTCTGTGGGGCTTCCCCTTGCGCCTTGAAACGGTCTGCATCGACGGGGGCCGCCAAGAACACCAAAGTAAAGCGACCCTTCTCATTCTCCGTTCGGCGAAGCTCAACCAGACCCAAGCCACCGCAAAAGAATTCCAAGGCGGCGTCCAGATTGCCGACGCGGATCATGGTGTGCAGATATTCCATCTTGAGACCTTTCAAACAGTCACTTCTGTTGGGTAGCGCTCATCGCGCGCTTGTTCTAGCGCGGCTTTGAGGGCGGCGGCAAATGCGACGCGTTCTGGCGGTGAGAGACAGGTTGCTAAGGGCAGACTAGCCCCGCCAGCAGATAGGGTCACTTGGGTCTCATACTCGTTGAGTTCGTCTACAATAACGCGGGCAAAACTAGGGCTGACGCGCCACCATCCTACTTTGCCGCGATGGCAGGTCTTAGAGATTGCTACTTGCGCGGCACTCACCTTCACGGTTTCGCATTCCCGAGCGCCCGCTTTGAAGTTCACCTTAAACGCCAGATACACCAAAATGACGTCCAAGCCAAAAAAACCAATAACGGGCCAAGCGCCAATCGCAAGAAAGGCGAGCCCTGAGAAGAAACTCATCGCCGCTAAGGACAGCATTACAATCCGAAAACCATTTACTGAGAGCGATCGGTTGGGGCGCAGCACGGCGTCCATGTAAATGGCATCACGCTGATCAAATTCTGGGGCATCTGAAAGGGCGGTGATCGACGTGCTCATGACGCCTAAGCTAGCGCAAACTTTCTCAAAGCACAGTTGAAGAATGTAGTAAGTCCATGACTTCTTCGAAGGACTAGCGACTGCGTCCACAATTGGCTATGGCGGGCGCATGGCCACAAAAGCAAAAATCACAAAATCAAAACTGAAAGTCGCCGAGATTGCAGCCCTCTATGCGCAATTGGCGGCAGAGCGCCCCGATCCTCGCACCGAGCTGGACTATACAGACCCCTATACTTTGGTCGTGGCAGTCGCCCTTTCGGCTCAAGCGACGGATGTCGGGGTAAACAAGGCGACCAAGCGCTTGTTTGCTGTTGCTGATACGCCTGAAAAAATGGTGGCTTTGGGCGAAGAGGGTGTTGCGAGTTACATCAAAACCATTGGTCTGTGGCGCAACAAGGCGAAGAATGTGATTGCTTTGTCTGAGCTCTTGCTCGAAAAATATGGCGGCGAGGTGCCCCGCAGCCGGGATGCTTTGACCGAGTTGCCAGGTGTTGGCCGCAAGACTGCCAATGTCGTTCTGAATGAAGCCTTTGGTGAGCCGACCATTGCCGTCGATACGCACATCTTCCGCGTCTCAAACCGGACCGGCCTTGCACCTGGGAAAAACCCAGATCAGGTTGAAGCGGTGCTGGAGCGCGTGACACCGGACACCTACAAAAAGGGTGCACATCACTGGTTGATCCTACATGGCCGTTATGTATGTGACGCGCGAAAGCCTGCCTGTTGGCGCTGTGGCATTGCTGAGATTTGTAAGTTCAAGACCAAGACTCCAAACCCCGCGGACGCCCCTAAAAAGACCAACCCCCCAGCGAAAAAGCCCACCAAAAAAGTCACCAAACCGCCCGTTGCCTAAGGCTGTGCACCCCCTGTCGCCATAGGTCGATTCGCAGCCTATAAGCGGCGCTTCTTAAGTGTGTTCACCTCTCGCCGGAGCCAAAGCCATGTCCACGATCCGTCCCGTCCGCCGAGCTCTTATCTCGGTTTCAGATAAAACGGGGCTGATTGAAACGGCGCGCCAACTGGCCGATCAAGGGGTGGTTCTGGTTTCTACCGGCGGTACCAGCAAAGCCTTGGCGGCTGCGGGCTTAGCTGTCATTGATGTAGCGGATGTAACAGGCTTTCCCGAAATGATGGATGGCCGGGTGAA
>CAMDDL010000077.1 GCA_945891505.1 Maricaulis salignorans
TTCCCAATCCACTGATCGCCTCAATCAACGCCTCACCACGCCGCGCCGTGCGAATATCTCCGTAACCAGCCATGATCACCCCTGCCAAAACAGGCGTTGAATCATGATCTGCCCAAAAAGGGAATCACTTCCGTGAACGCCGTAGCCCAAAGGGCGAGGGGAGAAAACGTGTATCATCAAGGTCCCCGCTCTCCGCTATCGCTTCGGCGGGGATGACATGAATGAGGGCCGACAAGCCCCTCAGTCCATCCGGACTTTCTTTTTAAATGACTTTTTCCCAAAGGGTGGCGGGCCGCCTTTGCCGCGGGGTGGGCCGACGATGCCACGGGGGCCACGTTCCCCGGGCGCGACTGGCGCGTTAGGTTTACCCTTATTGCCGCCCTTTTTTTGGTCGCCCCGACGCGGCGCGCCTTTGGCGCTGCCGGGGTCATTTGCGGGCTCAATCCGCATGGCGTCATCTGGATGGTTATAGACTGCCTGCATAAAGCGGTCCGCCACACGGGGATCGATTTCAAACACGGTGTCGCGATCAAAAATGCGGATATTGCCGATGTCATTCTTGGTGACATGGCCGAGGCGGCAAATTAGCGGGATCAGCCATTTCGGGTCGGCATTTGAATTGCGGCCGACCGACAGGCGGAACCACGGCGCGCCGGAGCCTTCTTGACCGCCAAAGTCGCGCGGGTCGCGGCCGGGTCTGTCTGTGTCCGGACGGTCGCGCATACGGGCAGGGCGCTCACTACGCTCTGGCCGTTGGCCACGGGGTTCTGCCACGGGCTCAAACAAATCTTCAGGCTCTGGCAGGCGGGAACGGTAAAGGCGGATCAGGGCCGTCGCGACTTGTTCTGGGCCTGCCGCCTCAAGCAGGGCTGTGGCCAAGCCAACATCTTCCTCGGTTGCAGGCTCTTTCAACATCGGATCATTCATCAAGCGGTCGCGGTCTGCTGCCCGAATGGATTCAGCGCTTGGTGGGCCCGACCAAATGGCAGAGACGCCTGCTGAATGCAGCAATTGTTCGGCCTTCTTGCGCCGTGTGGTCGGCACCAGAACGACCGAAGTCCCCTTGCGCCCTGCACGGCCTGTGCGGCCAGAGCGGTGAAGCAGGGCCGCTTTATTCTGGGGCAGCTCCGCATGGATCACGAGGTTGAGGTCTGGCAGGTCGAGACCGCGTGCGGCTACGTCAGTTGCAACGCAGACGCGGGCATGGCCATCACGCAGGGCTTGCAGCGCATCGGTCCGCTCTTTCTGTGAAAGCTCACCCGACAGAGCTACGGCGGAGAAGCCGCGCTCACGCAGACTACCAAACAAATGGCGTACGCTTTCGCGCGTGGCGCAAAACACCAAGGCCCCGCCCGTGCCGTAAAAGCGCAGGACGTTGACGACAGCCAATTCAAGCTCGTTTGGTGCAACCCGAATGGCGCGATATTCAATGTCGCCATGGGGCACATCGCGCGTGGTGGTATCAATGCGGATCGCATTGCGCTGATAATGCTTGGCCAAGGTGACAATGTCTTTGGCCAAGGTGGCGGAGAAGAGGAGGGTGCGCTTGTCTTCTGGCGTGCCGTCTAGAATGGCTTCCAGATCGTCCTTAAAGCCTAAGTCGAGCATTTCATCCGCTTCATCGAGCACAACGGCGCGCAGCGCGCTGAAGTCTGCCCGGCCACGTTCCATATGGTCGCGCAGGCGTCCCGGCGTGCCGACAATAATATGGCATCCCGCTTGTAGCTTCCGTGCTTCTTGGCGCGCATCCATGCCACCGACGCAGCAGACGACTTGCGCGCCAGCTTTGGCGTAGAGCCACTCCAGTTCGCGGGCGACCTGTTGGGCGAGTTCGCGAGTCGGCGCGATGACCAAGGCTAAAGGCGCGCCGCCTCGGCCTAGGCGATCTTCGCCAGCCAAAAGCGTGGGGCCAATGGACAGACCAAAGGCAACTGTCTTGCCAGAACCGGTTTGTGCCGACACCAAAAGGTCAGCGTCAGCGCGTTCTTCGGCCAGAACAGCGGCTTGAACGGGGGTAGGTTCGCCGTAACCTTGTGCCGTCAATGCGGCTTCAAATACGGCGGGTAGAGATGGGAAGGGCATGATGATCCTGAAATCGCGCTTCTAGGTCGCGAATGAATGGTACAGATTGCCGGGAGCAATACTTCAAACCGCCCTTTAACAGGATTTGACAGCAACAGCCACGTATTGACCTGTGATTGGCTTGTAGCCGTTCTGCGGACCCCCTAAAATGAGGGTTGGTGAGCGCCGGTTCTTAGAGGCGTCGAATTTGTGAGAGGTGATTACATGCGTGGGTTTCTGATCGCTGTTTTGGCGTTTCTAAGTAGCTCGCCCGCCTTCGCATGGGGGCAAATTGGCCATCGGGTGACCGGAGCGATTGCCGAGCCGCATTTGTCGAAGAAGGCCGCCGAAGCGGTGAAAGCTGTCTTGGGCACTGAGTCTTTGGCCGAAGCTTCCACTTGGCCAGATGAAATGCGCTCTAGCCCTGAAGTTTTCTGGCAAAAGACGGCAAATCCTTGGCATTATGTAACGGTTCCAGCGGGCAAGACCTACGTGGAAGTTGGGGCGCCGCCGGAAGGCGACGGCATCAGCGCCTTGGCGGGATTTGCAAAGACGCTGCGCGATCCAAAAGCCAGCCCAGCGGACAAGCAATTGGCCCTGCGGTTTACCGTGCATATCATTGGCGATCTTCACCAACCACTCCATGTCGGCAATGGCACCGATCGCGGAGGCAATGACGTTAAGGTCCAATTTGGTCGCGAGGATACCAATTTACACGCAGTCTGGGATAGCAATCTGGTCGATCGGCAGCAATTATCTTATACGGAAATGACGGCATGGTTGTCGCGTCGGATCACCCCACAAAACCTCAAAGACTGGGCCAATGCCGACCCTCTGGTTTGGGTGGCGGAGAGCGCGGCCTTGCGTGACACCGTTTATCCGGCCGATTCGCGCTTGGGTTACACCTATGCGTTCCAGCAAAATGAGGCCTTAGACATGCGCTTGATGCAGGCGGGGGTAAGAATTGCTGCTTATTTGAATGCACTTTACCAGTAAGCTTTGTTGCCGCTGCACCTTCGTTCGCCACTGGCCTGTATATGGATGTGGATTGGACAGATGAGCTTCATCTTTCCTTCATTCACTGCTTGCAAACCGTATTAACCGCAACATCTCCTTGCAACCGAGGCGAAGCGGGCCAATATCTAGTGTTCCGGAACGCATTTGGCGTGTTCTGAAAGAGGCTTTTATGACCGATCATATCACACGCGCACTGGGCTTAGTCCCAATGGTTGTCGAGCAAAGTTCGCGTGGCGAGCGGGCCTTTGACATTTTCTCTCGCCTGTTGCGCGAACGCATCATTTTCGTGTCTGGTCCTGTTGAGGACGGCATGGCCGCTTTGATCTGCGCCCAGCTTCTTTTCTTGGAGTCTGAGAATCCAAAGAAAGAAATTGCTATGTATATCAATAGCCCAGGTGGTGTCGTCACCTCTGGCCTGTCGATCTATGACACGATGGAATATATCCGCTCGCCCGTCTCCACTGTGGTGATGGGGCAAGCCGCTTCTATGGGTTCGCTTCTGCTAGCAGCCGGTCAAAAAGGTAGCCGTGTTGCGCTGCCAAATGCGCGCGTCATGGTGCACCAGCCTTCTGGTGGCTTCCGCGGTCAAGCAACTGACATTGCCCGCCACGCTGAAGACATTGTCGCCACCAAGCGTCGCCTCAACGAAATTTACGTCAAGCACACTGGGCAAGACTATGATGTCATTGAGAAAACTTTAGACCGAGACCATTTCATGACCGCCGAAGAAGCCAAAGCTTTCGGCATTGTGGACGAAGTTTTTGTGAAGCGCGAAGACCCAAGTCAGGCGAGCTAAGCAGGCCTTTAAGCCCGCCCCAAGCCTACGCGGCCTCATTTTTGCGTAAGCTAAGGCGGGTGACACTAATTGCTTCAGTTTTGCAACGGATCGTTGACAGAGTCCGTGCAAGACTGGACAAAGCTTTTTGAAGCGACCGTCAGAGGCTGCTTTTGGCAGCACCGTGACGGACTGGAGTAGATATGACCAAAGCAGCCAGCGGTGATTCAAAAAATACGCTCTATTGCAGCTTCTGCGGCAAGAGCCAGCATGAAGTCCGCAAACTGATCGCAGGGCCAACGGTCTTTATCTGCGATGAGTGCGTCGAACTTTGCATGGATATCATCCGCGAAGAGAATAAGAACCAGCTCGTGAAATCCAAGGACGGCGTCCCGACGCCGCAGGAGATCAAAGACGTTCTCGACGATTACGCAATCGGCCAAACCTATGCCAAGCGCGTCTTGGCCGTGGCTGTACACAACCATTACAAGCGCCTAGCCCACTCCCAAAAGAATGGTGATGTGGAATTGGCAAAGTCGAACATCTTGCTGATTGGTCCAACCGGCTGCGGTAAGACCCTTTTGGCCCAGACCCTTGCCCGCATCATCGACGTGCCGTTCACCATGGCAGACGCTACGACTTTGACCGAAGCTGGCTATGTCGGGGAAGATGTCGAGAACATCATTCTGAAGCTGTTGCAGGCATCGGACTATAATGTTGAGCGCGCCCAGCGCGGCATCGTTTACATCGACGAAATCGACAAGATCAGCCGCAAGGCTGACAACCCATCCATCACGCGCGACGTGTCGGGTGAGGGTGTGCAGCAGGCTTTGCTGAAATTGATGGAAGGCACGGTTGCGTCTGTGCCGCCGCAAGGTGGCCGTAAGCATCCGCAGCAGGAATTCCTGCAAGTCGACACTACCAACATCCTCTTCATCGCTGGCGGGGCCTTTCCGGGCCTTGATACCATCATTTCGCGCCGCGGCACGGGTGCTGGCATCGGCTTTGGTGCCAATGTGCGCAGCCCAGACGACCGTCGGACCGGCGACGTGCTGCGCGAGTGTGAGCCAGAGGATTTGTTGAAGTTCGGCCTGATCCCTGAATTCGTTGGCCGGATGCCCGTGTTCGCGACTTTGGAAGATTTGGACGAGGCCGCTTTGATCCAAATCCTGACCGAGCCCAAGAACGCCTTGATCAAGCAGTACCAGCGCTTGTTTGAGATGGAAAACACCAAGCTTTCCTTCACCGAGGAAGCGTTGCGGTGCGTGGCCACCAAGGCCATCGCGCGTAAGACCGGTGCTCGTGGTTTGCGGTCGATCCTCGAAGGCGTCTTGTTGGAGACCATGTTCGACCTGCCATCTTACGAGGGCGTGGAAGAAGTCGTGGTCAATGGCGAAGTCATTGAAGGCCGTGCCAAGCCGCTTCTGATCTATGCAGAGCGTCGCGACCAAGCAGCCCCTGCCGCTGCTGGCTAAGCTAAAGGCGAGATCATTATGAGTGAAGTGGCCTTTGTCGATCCAACACGGGCAGCCTTTAACTTGTTCAAATCGCTGCCGCGTGATGAGCCGATCTGGATGCTCAACCTGGTTCGCTATCGTCCACTCGCGCTGTATCCCGCCGATCATCCTGACGCTAATCTGGGGCGCACGGGCGAAGAGGCCTATATCGAATATGGCCGTACCAGCGATCCGATCTTTAGCCGCTTAGGTGGCAAGATCGTTTGGCGCGGAACCATGCAGGCCATGGTAACCGGTCCAGAATCAGAGGCTTGGGACACGATCTTCATAGCGAACTATCCAAGTGCCGGTGCTTTTCTGGCCATGGTGACCGACCTTGATTACCGTGAAGCGGTCAAACACCGCCAAGCGGCGGTGTTGACCAGTCGTTTGGTGCGTTGCCAGCAACAAGACGCCAGCGGTGGATTTGCCTAATGATTTGATGCCTCACCCTGTCTGGGAAAGCATGCCTCACTCCTTAAGCTTCAACGTCTCGCCCACTTTGGCCGCTTCGATCTGGGCGGGCGTAAAGGGCAGGCGGTTCCAGCGCTTTTCGGCATAGGCCTTGGTTTGGTCGGCATAATAAGGCGATGCGGGGTCTGTCGACTGGGCATAGCTTAAAATCGCATCCGCCACGGGGCCTTTGTCATCAAAGCCGACAATTTGCAGATAGCTGGTGCCAGAGCGTGGCACGAGGGTTTGGCCGACCTTCTCAGAGACTTGCACGTTGAGCACGCCCAGATTGCCATGTGCGCCATGGATAGGGATGTTCTCGCCATTACGCGTCACAAATTGCACGCTTCCCCACGCCACATCCAAGGCATAGCCTTCCTTGGTCAAGCGCTCTGCTGCGGCCCGCAAGGCACCGCGAAGCTGATCTGCAACGGGCCCAGTCGTGACCAGATCACGTGGGGTGTTCACTGGGTCCTTCAAATCAAAGGGTGTCGCCCATTTGCCCGGAAGCTTGTCGGCCAATTCCCAGAAAGCCCAAAAAAGATAGGCTCCCTTGCTGTCATTGTTGTAGAGCCTGTCCCAGCTTTTCAGCGTCTGACAGGCGCTGGCCACTTCGGCTTGGTCGGCACATAGTCCCAGAACCGCATCGAGTGTGAGTTCCGCGGCAAGGCTCTTGTTGGCATATTGCATGGCGCGCGCGGTCTCATGATCGACCTTCGTGCTGGTAAAACCATCGGTGCCCGTCAGCCTTCGATCAATCTCAATCAGGCCAGAACGGGTACGCAGATTGCGTGCGACTTCTGCGGTGCCCAGAATTGGCGACAAGACACGGTAGGGGCTCTTTGGGTTCGTCAGCCAATAGCTATCATTGCTGTTGGCGACATAGTCACGCCGCTCGACGATTGCCTGATCGCTGGCGGGCATGAGGCCGGGGGCAGGGGTGCCCGGTGCAACATCCCAATCACACGCCGATTTACTGCCATCCA
>CAMDDL010000078.1 GCA_945891505.1 Maricaulis salignorans
CCAGACCCGATGGGCGCTGCCACTGCCGACTTTATAGCGGCCATTTTGGGCGAACGCCCAGTGGCGATTTCTGCCGCAGATGGTGCAGCAGCTGTGCGGATAGCGGAGGCGATTGATCAAGCCACCCGTGCTTGATTGTTGCTCTTGGTTGCCAAAAGTGATGGGCCAATCTGCGTTGGCTTGCAGTAATTCCCCAATCGATGGCTTATGAGGCAGCCTAGTCACACTTGCAGGCTAAATTGAGGATGAGTGGTACAAGAGCATGACTGACAACACACGCCCCCCGATTGGCTTTATTGATCTTCTGGCGCAGCGTCGCAGGCTCGGCACCCGCATTGATGATGCGGTAATGGGTGTGATTAATGGTGGTGCCTACATCATGGGCCCTCAGGTCCAAGCGTTTGAAGCCGCTCTAGCAGAGTTTGGGCAGTCGAAATATGCGTTGTCCTGCGCCAATGGGACAGACGCGTTGGTTTTGCCCTTGATGGCGTGGCACATTCGCACGGGGGATGCAGTTTTCTGTCCCAGCTTCACCTTTGCCGCGACCGGCGAAGTGGTGCCGTGGTTGGGTGCGACTCCCGTCTTTGTTGACGTTGACCCTGTGACCTACAATCTCGATCCTGCGCATTTAGAAGCCTCAATTGAAGCCGTGTTGGCAGAAGGTAAATTAAAGCCCAAAGTGATCATTGCGGTGGATCTCTTCGGCCAGCCCGCCAATTACCCAGAGATCTCGGCAATTGCTAAAAAATATGGGCTGAAGCTGATCGCCGATTCTGCCCAAGGTTTTGGCTGCACGCTCAACGGCCAACATCCGATCCATTGGGCAGATGTTGCCACCACCAGCTTTTTCCCGGCCAAGCCCTTAGGCTGCTATGGCGACGGCGGTGCCGTACTCACAGACGATTACGCGCTCTGGGAAGTGATGGATTCCCTGCGTGTGCATGGCAAAGCGATCAAGAGCGATTTGGCCGGTAAAACCTTTGAACACGATCCGAAATATCTCAATATTCGGATCGGCATGAATTCGCGCCTCGACACTGTTCAGGCGGCCATCCTGCTTGAAAAGCTGGCGGTGTTCGCTGAGGAAATCGAAGCCCGTAATAGGATTGCTGCACGGTACAATCAGCTATTGGGCGACAGCGTGGTGGTCCCTACGGTCATAGAAGGCGGCGTCTCAACTTGGGCCCAATATACAATTGAAGTCCCCGACCGCGACGGCTTAGCAGCCTATGCCAAGACCCGCGGCGTACCAACGGCAGCCTATTATCCCATTCCAATCCACAAGCAAGACGTCTATAGCCGCTTCCCGGTCGGTCCAGGTGGACTTCCCGTGACCGAGGCAAAGGCTGATCTTGTAATCTCGCTTCCCATGCATCCAGATTTGGACGAAGATACACAAGATTATATCGTTGAGACTGTGCGCAATTTTGCTGGGCGTAATAGCGCTTAAGTCCGTCCAATCACGCTGTTTTGTTTCGTGATGGACTATACGGCGTACGGATTAGCTGCTGGACATGCAACGGTGAGACAACATAGAAGTTGAAGCGTCGGTTGGTGGCATTTTAAGGACAGGTAGCCATGAATTTGGCAGACATGCGTAGCTTAAGAGAGTTGGAGGCTGAGGCTATCCATGTGATACGCGAATCTGCCGGTGCCTTCTTGCGCCCTATATTGATGTTTTCCATTGGCAAGGACTCAATGGTCCTTTTGCATCTGGCCGCCAAGGCCTTTGCTCCCGGCCCCATACCCTTTCCGCTGTTGCACATTGATACCACTTGGAAGTTCAAGGAAATGATTGCCTTTCGCGATCGTATAGCTCGTGAGTATGGCGTGGATCTGATCGTCCATACCAATCAAGATGGGCTGGATCAGGGGATCAATCCAATCGTCAGTGGGGCAAGTATCCATACCAACATCATGAAGACCATCGCCTTGAAGCAGGCTCTCGATCATCATCGGATTGACGTAGCAATCGGGGGTGCTCGTCGAGATGAAGAGAAGAGCCGCGCGAAAGAGCGGATCTTTTCGTTTCGCAGCGTCGGGCATGGCTGGGACCCGCGTGGGCAACGACCTGAACTGTGGGGCCATTACAACACCCGCCTCCAAGAAGGCGAGTCGATGCGGGCCTTTCCATTGTCCAATTGGACGGAGCTCGACATCTGGAGCTATATCCAGCTCGAAAATATCGAGGTGGTGCCGCTTTATTTCTCCAAACCCCGTCCTGTCGTGCGTCGCTCAGGGACATGGATTATGGTCGATGATGACCGCTTGCCACTCGAGCCGAACGAAGTTCCAGAATTGCGCTCGGTCCGCTTTCGCACCCTTGGCTGCTACCCTTTGAGTGGCGCAATTGAAAGTCAAGCGGGGACTGTCGCTGAGATTCTTGAGGAAATGCTTGCCTCGCGCTTCTCAGAACGTCAGGGGCGTCTTATTGATGGTGTAGGCAGTTCCTCGATGGAAGCCAAGAAGCGCGAGGGCTACTTTTGACCAACCCTCAAATCGGCCCAAAAGATCACGAGCCGCGTCTTCGAGTCTTGACTTGTGGTTCGGTTGATGATGGCAAATCGACACTCATTGGTCGCTTGCTTTATGATTGCGACCAAGTTGCAGAAGATATTCTGGACGCAGCACGCGAACACTCGCCCTCAGGCGCCCTTGGGCCCGGCGGCCTCGACTTCTCCTATCTTTTAGATGGCCTGATTGCTGAGCGTGAACAAGGCATAACCATTGATGTGGCATACCGCTCTTGTGTGGTGCTGGGGCGCACATGCCAGATCGCGGATTGTCCTGGTCATGCACAATATACAAGGAATATGGCGACAGCGGCCTCTAATTGTGATGTTGCTATCGTCTTGATTGACGCGCGCGTAGGTCTTTTGGAGCAGACACGACGCCATGTGCGCATCTGTGCCATGATGGGGATTACACACTTGGCGGTAGCCATCAATAAGATGGACTTGGTTGATTGGTCCGAGTCTAAATTTGCCGCGATTGAGATCGCATTTCGCGACTTTGCAAAAGAATTTGCCTTCCACTCGCTCAAGGTTATTCCCGTTTCGGCTCCGTTTGGAGTCAATCTTGTCAATCGAGCTCCAGAACTCGGTTGGTACCATGGACCCACATTGGCAGAATGGCTTTCCGCTGTTGAGGTGTCCCATAAGGACCAAGCTCAGGTGCGGCTCGCCATCCAATGGGTCTCACGCGCGCCCGATGGCACCAGAGCTTATGCCGGGCCGCTAATTAGCGGCTGTATGCACCAAGGCCAAGACATCGTGATTGGGCCAACTGCGTACCCTGCGCGCATCACTAGGCTGTATCGCTCTGGAGAAGTTGTCGAGCGGGCAGAGGCAGGCGACGCCATCGCAATTAGTCTTGATCGGCAAGTGGATCTGAGCCGGGGTGACTGGATCTATACCAAAGAGCATTTTGCAGATTTTTCTAATCAAATCGCTGCTGACGTCATCTGGTTCAATGACCAAGCGCTTGCGGCCGGACGTAGCTTTTGGCTAAAAGGGCAAGGTGCTTGGATCCAAGGTTCTGTAACACGTATTCGCCACAAAATCTGTTTGGACACTGGTCAGAAAATCGCTGCTGACAGTCTTTCGATTAATGACATTGGCTTGTGTAACCTTGTTACGACACAGCCAATCCTGTGTGACCCCTATCTCGAAGGTCGATCATGTGGTTCGTTTTTGATTGTCGATGCAGTTAGTCATGCGACCGTCGGGGTTGGGCTTATCCGAAACGCTTTGCGTCGGGCTGCCAATATCACGCCTGTTACTGCCGCCGTTGATACCCAGACCCGTGCGTTACGTTATGGGCAACAGGCGCGTGTGATCTGGTTGACCGGCTTGTCTGGGTCAGGCAAGTCCACCATCGCAAAACTGACTGAGCAGGTTTTGTGGGCACAAGGCCGGGCCACCGCCCTTTTGGACGGGGACAATCTTCGTAGTGGGCTTTGCCAGGATTTAGGCTTTACGGAAGCAGACCGGGTCGAGAATGTGCGCCGCACGGCAGAAGCAGCTAAACTCATAGCCGATGCTGGCTTGATTGTCATATGTGCCTTGATATCACCCTTTGCACGAGATCGCGAAATGGTCCGCACGATTGTTGGGACAGATCGCTTTGTTGAAGTCTTTATTGATACCACGGTTGAGGTGTGCGCTGACCGTGATCCAAAAGGGCTTTACGCCAAGGCTAGACAAGGTCTCATCCCGAACTTCACAGGAATCAGTGCACCTTATGAAGCGCCGATTTCGCCGGATCTACGCATAGCAACTCATGATACCAGTGCAGAGGCCGGCGCCCAAATCATCTGCGATTTTGTTCAAGCTGGGGGGTAGTCGAATAGCCCCCATTTTTTAGGCCTAAAGGGCTATTTGGAGGTGATTAGTCCCAAACGCTGACCCTGATAATTCTTGGACCGAATTGGTTCCCACCAGTCAGGCCGGTTCAAATACCATTCGACTGTCTGGCGAATGCCCGTTTCAAAACTATAGTTCGCGCGCCAACCGAGTTCATTCTCCAGCTTTGTGGCATCAATCGCGTAGCGTTGGTCGTGGCCTGGGCGATCTTGAACAAATGTGATAAGGCCCTCGCGTGGACCATCAGGGCGTACGCCTGCGAGTTCATCTACAAGGGCGCATATGCGCTTCACCACATCGATGTTTTCGCGTTCGTTGCGACCCCCAATGCAATAGGTCTCTCCCGGCTTCCCCTTCTCCATGACGGTTTGGAGGGCGGCGGCATGATCATCCACGTGCAGCCAATCCCGGATTTGCTTCCCATCGCCATAAACTGGGAGGGATTTACCCTCCAAAGCGTTTAGAATCATCAAAGGGATCAATTTCTCTGGGAAATGATAGGGTCCGTAATTGTTTGAACAATTGGTGATAAGGCATGGAAGGCCAAAAGTATGGTGCCAAGCTCGGACCAAATGATCCGAAGCAGCTTTTGATGCAGAATAGGGGGAGCGTGGATCGTAAGCGGTCACCTCAGTAAACGCTCCAGTAGCGCCCAAAGAACCAAAGACTTCATCGGTCGAAACATGCAAAAATCGAAAACTTCGTTGCTTGTCGCCGGTTAATCCACGCCAATAAGTTAGAGCAACCTCCAACAATGTGTGCGTTCCGACAATATTGGTCTGAATGAATTCTGCAGAGCCCGTGATCGAGCGATCAACGTGGCTTTCCGCCGCTAAATGGAACACTGCGTCCGGTTGAAACGCGTCAAATAGAGCTGCCATGGCCGCTCGGTCGCAGATGTCGTGCTGAGCAAACCGGTAATTGTGCGAGGCCGCGACACTGTCAAGCGAAGACAGGCAGGCCGCATAGGTAAGCTTGTCCACGTTGAGAACTTGGCCGAGATTAGAGTTGATCAGATGCCTACAAACCGCTGATCCAATGAATCCAGCCCCGCCAGTTACCAAAAATCGCATGTATCACCTAAGCAGCCCCAATTGGTGACAAGTTAGTGCCTGAGAGTTCTGCCGTCACGCGGGCATGACAGTGGCTCCTCTCTTAGAAAAAGTCGATAGCAAAGTTTATCTGTTGAGTGCGGATTGGATCACTGATTAGTGGCGATCCCAGATCGTCGGCCCTAAGTGCCTTGGGCACGACCACATTCTGCTTAACTTGGAAATCAATAGGTTTTAGACTTGAAGCGCTCAGATCCGGATAAACTCGGATATCTACCTTGCCGGCTACGATCCAGTGAAGCGTGATTTTGAGCAAGGTTCCTTTTAGAGAATCGCCCTTGGAGCCAAGTTATCAATGCTTAATCACTCTTTGAACTAAACCTCCTAAAGCGGCACACTAAACTGCAGGTACGAGGCCAGGTTCAGGCTTAACGATACAATTCTTCCGCTTGAAGATTGATGGGCATGAACAGAGCCACGAAGGCGAAAGTCGTTTTTTATTTTTTGATAGATTTTGAGGAAAGAT
>CAMDDL010000079.1 GCA_945891505.1 Maricaulis salignorans
GTCGATGCCGCCAAGAAGCGCGCTTTGGCGGACTATTTATTGGCGGGTTGATGGGTTAGGTGTTTGCACGCCTGAAAAGTCTGGTTACAGTCTAATTATGAGCTGGAAACCTGAGATCGAACAATTGCGTGCCCGCGAGGCCCTCGCCGAACAAATGGGCGGGGAAGAGCGGGTAGCCCGGCAATTGGCGCAAGGCAAATCAACTGCCCGCGCCCGGGTTGATGCGCTTTTGGACCCCGGCAGCTTCCATGAGATTGGCAAGATCGCAGGTGTTGCAGACTACAATTCTGATGGCTCCCTCAAAAGCTATCTGCCGTCCAATATGGTGACTGGTCGTGGCCGGATCGACGGTCGCCCGGTTGGCGTGATTGCCGATGATTTCACCGTGCGCGGTGGGGCGGCAGATGCTGCCATCTGGCAAAAGATGGTGCAGGCGGAAAAGTTCGCTGGCGAGTATCGCATGCCTCTGATCCGCATGGTGGATGGCACAGGTGGCGGTGGTAGCGTGAAGATGCTGGAAAAGGACCCGCGCACCTACATACCGGAGACGCCGGGCTGGGAAGTTGTTGTCGCCAATATGGGTCAGATCCCCGTCGTGTCGCTAGCATTAGGACCTTGCGCCGGACTTGGTGCCGGGCGGGTGGCGGCCAGCCATTATTCGATCATGGTCAAAGGCCTGTCCCAAGTCTTCGTCGCTGGCCCCCCTGTGGCACGCGCCATTGGCGAGGACATTGATAAGGAAGGTCTTGGCGGTTGGGAAATCCAAGCGCGCAATGGCGTGGTCGATGAGGCTGTCGATAGTGAAGCCGAAGCCATGGCCTATGCGCGGCGCTTCCTCTCGTACTTGCCGGGCTCTGTCGATGATCTGCCAGCGCGTTCGCCCAGCCTAGACCCCGCCGATCGGAAGGAGGAGTTCCTCCTCTCCATCGTCCCACGCGACCGCGTAACGCCGTATAAGAGCCGGAAAATCGTTGAGGCCTGCGTCGATGCGGGCTCCTTCTTTGAGATGGGTAAAGCGTGGGGACGGTCCATCATAACAGGCCTTGCACGGATCGATGGTTGGCCCGTCGCCATTATGGCAGGCGACCCTTACGTGCTCGACGGGGCGTGGACGGCGGATGCTGCTCGCAAGGTTGAGCGTTTTGTTGACCTCGCCAACACCTTCCATTTGCCCATCGTCCACTTCGTTGATTGTCCGGGCTTTGCCGTTGGTCGTAAGCATGAGCAAGCAGGCGTCACCCGTGCAGGGATCCGGGCGATGAGTGCGATTTATCAAGCACGCGTGCCCTTCTGTGCAGTCGTCATGCGCAAGGCCTATGGGCTGGCGGGTTCTGCCATGTTCAACCCCTCGCGCGCGAAAGCCCGCTTCTGCTGGCCGTCGGGTGATTGGGGCAGCTTGCCCATGGATGGCGGGGTGGAAGCCGCCTTTCGCCGTGAGTTGGAGGCCCATCCAGACCCAGCCGCACGCTTGGCAGAAATTAAAGCTTGGATGGAAGGGCTGCGCAGTCCATTTCGTACCGCTGAAAGCTTCTATGCCGAAGAAATCATTGACCCGCGCGACACCCGCCCGCTCTTGTGCGAGTGGGCAGGCCTTGCCCGCCGCGTCCTGCAAACTGGGCCAGTCGCCACCCATATGCGGCCTTAAGTCTGGCCGTCAGATTCAAGTGTGTCGACGCACGACTTTGGGATTGGAAGTGACGGCACGCTGGCCTAAGATCTGCCTATGACACATCCTGTAGGCCCCGATTCCCGCGTAACCCTTGTTGACGGCTCTGGTTACATTTTCCGTGCCTTCCATGGCCTGCCGCCATTGACGCGCAAAAGTGACGGGGCACCAATTGGCGCGGTGTCTGGCTTCTGCAACATGATTTTCAAACTGCTGGCCGATGAGCGTGATGGCGATCAGCCCACCCATTTGGCCGTGATCTTTGACGCGTCCGGCCCGACATTTCGCAATGACATCTATCCCGCTTACAAAGCCAATCGCCCACCAGCGCCGGAAGACTTAGTGCCGCAATTCCCAATGATCCGGGAGGCCACCCGTGCCTTTGGCCTGCCATCTATTGAGCTATCCGGCTATGAGGCCGATGATTTGATCGCTACCTATGCCCGGCAGGCCGCGGAGAAGGGTGCCAAGGTCCGCATCTTATCGTCTGACAAGGATCTGATGCAGCTGATTACCGACAAGATCTTTCTCTATGATCCGATGAAGGACCGGCCTATGGGCCCCGAAGCGGTGATGGAAAAATTCGGCGTCGCACCCGAGCAAGTCATCGACGTGCAGTCCTTAGCTGGCGATAGCACCGATAATGTGCCCGGCGCACCCGGCATTGGTGTGAAGACCGCCGCAGAATTATTGGGCATCTATGGCAATCTGGAAACGCTGCTGGACCGTGCAGAAGAGATTAAGCAGCCTAAGCGGCGCGAAACCCTGATCCAATTCCGGGAACAGATCGAAATCTCTAAGCGTCTCGTCACTTTGATGGATAATGTGCCGGTGCTGGAGCATCTGGAACATTTTGGGGTGCGCGAACCAGAGCCGACTGTTCTACTCGACTTTTTGCGCAAGATGGAGTTGCGCACGTTGACGGGCCGGGTGGAAGCTGGGCTTCGCCGGGATGGGTATGTGGCGGATAAGGCCGATCATGGTGACCTTCCTGCGGCGCGCGACACAAATGCGGCACCCGTTTCCGTACCAAGTGCAGACGGCGCGCCCGCCAATCAGGCGGTCATCCCTGCAGCGGTCCATAGTCCCATCGATACCAAGGCCTATGAAACTATAACGAGCCTTGCCCGCCTAGACGATTGGCTGGCCCGCATTCAAGCGCAAGGCTATGTCGCCTTTGATACGGAGACCGCCTCCCTCAATAGTGTCAGTGGGGGTTTAGTGGGCCTGTCGCTGGCAGTAGAGCCCGGAATTGCCTGTTACATCCCGGTAGAGCATCGCGGTGCGGGCGATGTCGGTGTGACGGGTGATCTCTTTGGCGGCGGGCAAGATGCGGTCGCGAAATTGCCCGGCCAATTAGAGTTAGCCGATGTTCTGGCCCGCCTGAAGCCTATTTTGGAAGATGATGCGATCCTAAAGATTGGCCAGAATCTCAAATATGATGTCTCGGTTATGGCCCAGCATGGCATTGCCATCAGCCCGATTGACGACACCATGCTGATGAGCTTTGCGCTCGATGCTGGGCGCAATTCCCATGGCATGGATGATCTGTCGCTACGATTGTTAGGCCATCAACCGATCGCATTCAAAGATGTGTGCGGCACAGGAAAGTCGCAGATTAGCTTTGACCAAGTACCGCTAGACCGGGCAACCGCCTATGCTGCCGAGGATGCGGACGTGACCTTGCGGCTGTGGCACATCTTAAAGCCGCGCTTGGTGCAGGAACGATCGACCACCGTCTATGAAACGCTTGAGCGGCCCTTGGTGCCGGTGATTGCCGGGATGGAGCAGGCAGGCGTGAAGGTCGATGTGGCCGAACTTTCGCGCCTATCGCTGGATTTTGCCCAGCGCATGATTGGCCTTGAAGCCCAAGCCCATGAACAAGCTGGCGAAGTCTTCAATCTGGGTAGCCCCAAGCAATTGGGTGACATCTTGTTTGGCAAAATGGCTTTGCCTGGTGGCAAGAAGACCGCGACTGGCCAATGGGCGACAGGGGCCGATGCACTGGAAGATCTGGCCGCCCAAGGTCATGAATTGCCGCGCACCTTGGTCGATTGGCGGACTTTGGCCAAGCTTAAGAGCACCTATACCGACAATCTGAAGGATGCGATCGATCCCACAACAGGCCGGGTCCATACCTCTTATAACATGGTCGGGGCGGCTACGGGGCGGCTTTCCTCAACCGACCCCAATTTGCAAAACATCCCCATCCGCACCGAAGAGGGCCGCAGGATCCGCCGCGCCTTTGTAGCAGAGCCCGACCATGTTCTAATCTCGGCGGATTATAGCCAGATTGAGCTGCGCCTCCTCGCCCATGTCGGCGATATTCCACAATTGAAAAAGGCCTTTATTGAAGGCTATGACATTCATGCCATGACGGCATCAGAAATGTTCAGTGTGCCGCTGGAAGGCATGGATCCAATGATCCGCCGCAAAGCCAAGGCGATCAATTTTGGCATCATTTACGGCATTTCCGCCTTTGGCTTGGCGCGCCAATTGTCGATCCCGCAAGGCGAAGCGCGCGACTATATCGCCACCTACAAGCAGCGTTTCCCCGGCATTCAGGCCTATATGGACCAAATGAAAGCCATGGCCCGGGAAAAGGCCTATGTCGAAACCATCTTTGGCAGACGGTGCTGGGTGCCCGGCATCAACGCCAAGAGCCAAGCTGAACAAGCCTTTGCTGAGCGCCAAGCCATCAACGCGCCCTTGCAGGGGGCAGCTGCCGATATCATCAAGCGCGCCATGATCCGTCTGCCAAAAGCCCTAAAAGATGCCGGATTACAGGCCAGAATGTTGCTGCAAGTGCATGACGAGCTTGTATTTGAAGCGCCTTCAAGCCAAGCCGATGCGACATGCGCTCTGGTTGCCGATGTGATGGAGAAGGCTGCCTTGCCGGCAGTGGCCTTGTCTGTGCCTTTGGTGGTAGAGGCACGCGCCGCACTCAATTGGGCAGAGGCCCACTAAACCAATTAGCTCCCTCAGGGATTTGTACCGATGAAATTCACTTTGTCTTGGCTGCAGGATCATTTAGCCACCGACGCTCCCTTGTCCGCCGTGCTGGACGCCATGACCATGGCGGGTCTAGAGGTTGAGCATTGGGAAGATCCAGCTGACAAACTGAAAGATTTTTCAGTCGCGAAGATTATCTCTGCCGAACGTCATCCAAATGCCGATCGCTTGCAGGTTTGCCAAGTGGAAACCGTTGAAGGCATGAAGGAAATCGTCTGTGGCGCGCCCAACGCGCGTCCGGGCCTTACGACCGTTTATGCGCCTTTAGGCACCTATATCCCCGGTAGCGGCATTACCTTGGAGCCCCGTGCCGTGCGTGGCGTGGTCTCGAATGGCATGCTGTGTTCTGCGGCCGAACTTGAAACCGCCGAAGAAAGCGATGGCATCCTTGAGTTGGATGACGCTTTAGCCGTCGGCACCCCCGCGGCGGCTGCATTAGGCCTTGCCGACGCCGTCATCGACTTTGAAGTGACGCCAAACCGCCCCGATTGGCTGGGCGTCGTCGGTATCGCGCGTGAACTGGCTGCAGCGGGCGTCGGGCAACTGAAAGATCATTCAGTTAAGCCTATTGCGGGGACGTTCGCCTGCCCCGTGACTGTGACCATCCAGTCGCCAGAGGCCTGCCCAGCGTTTGCGGGTCGCCTGATCAAGGGCGTAAAAAATGGCCCCAGCCCCAAATGGTTAGCGGATCGCTTGCGCGCGATTGGCCTGCGCCCGATCAATATTTTGGTCGATATCACCAATTTCATTTCCTATGACCGCGCGCGCCCGCTGCATGTTTATGACACGGCGAAGCTTTCCGGCGGGATTGTCGCTCGCATGGGTCAGGCTGGCGAGAGCTTTGTGGCACTCGACGGCAAAAGCTATCAGCTGACCCCTGCCATGTGCGTAATTGGCGATGCATCCGGCCCCTTAGGCTTGGGTGGCATTATGGGAGGTGTCTCGTCGGGATGTTCCGATGAAACCGT
>CAMDDL010000080.1 GCA_945891505.1 Maricaulis salignorans
TGGGCGAGGCCTGCTGGTTCGTCATGGGAATAGAGCTTCCACTCAAGGTCCTCCGCCCCAGCGGCCCTTGCCACCGCAAGCTCGGCCTCAATGGCCTCTGCATAGGAAGGCGCGTCAATGTCCTGCCAGATGATCTGGCCATGATCGCGAGTCACATGTTCTGTTTGCGCCCAGCTAGACGGCAAAGCGGCACCCTGTGGCCGTCGGCGCTGACCAAGGTCAAAGGCTGCAAGCATGGATGAGGCGGGCATTATTTCAAAGCGGCCAGTCGCCCAAACTGGGTGGTCAAGACACCGTCAACCGGGGCCGCCAGCGCTTCTAGTTTGGACTCTGATGCCCCATTGACCAAATAAACCAAATGAAGCTGCGTCTTAGTCGGGCCTGCCGCAGGCTTCAGCGTGAAGGTCATGGTGGCCTTCACGGCCATCCCTTGCAAAGGGCCAAAGCCGCCCTCAATCCGCAAGGCTTTGCCGGGACTGGCCATTAGCACGCGCGCATGCTCCACCCCGCCACCTGTCCAGTTCTCGCACCAGCATCCACCGGGCCGCACGTCTAGACTTAGGTTCTTGGCTTCGCCCGAATAGGTGTGACTAGAAGACCACCAAGCGCCTACATCGACGAGGTTTTTCCACTCGTCAGATGGGGCACCCACCAGTTCGACATCATAGACCAATGCCATCTGGCTCGATGTAGCGGATTGAACGCCAGCTAAGGCGGAGTTAGCGCTGAGCAGCCCTAGGGCGACACCTAACCAAATCCGCATGGCGTCCTCCCCGATCAAGCAGCCTTCTTGGCGGCAGGTTTGGCTGAGGCCGTGTCAGCTGTCATCGTCTTGCCATACCAGAACTCGCCTTCATCAAAGAAGTCGCGCATCACGGGGACGATCTTTTCAGCAAATGACACCAAGAACAAATGCCCGCCACCCTGCACGATGTGCAGCTTGGCATTGGGCGCAAGACTTGCGATCCAGCGGCCATTGATCTCAGGCACGATCTTGTCCTTATCGCCCATCATGACCAAGGTTTTGGCTTGCAAAAAGGGCAAGAACCACGCACTCGTCCAGCCCATCATGCAGGTCAGTTGTTGCATATAGCCCATGGTCGAGGGTGGTAGGAGGCGCGAGGCATGGCCGTCCGAGCCGCTGGTGTCGCCACCATAAAGCGTGCGGAAATTGGCCAGCATATAGTCCTTATCGACATAGCGACGCGGGCTGGCCATTTTCATCAGAACTTCTGGGTCGCCTGGCACCATCAACATGCCCATGCTGGTCGCGGCGAGCAAAAGACGGCCCGTGCGCTTTGGGTTCTGCCACGCAAATTGCTGTGCCATTGCCCCGCCCCAAGAAACACCCATGACATCGACTACGTCAAAGCCGTAATGATCCAACAGCTTGGTAGCAAAGGCGCAGATCATCCAAGGCCGATAGGGCAGGATCGGGTTGGGCGACTTACCCACACCTGGCATGTCAAAGGTGATGATATCGCGGTCGACAAACCAATCGGCCAAGGGGGCCATCAATTCAATATTGGCACCAATCCCATTGAAAAACAGGATCGGTCGCGGACGGTCCTTACCCGCTTTACCTTGTAGGTCCGTGCGCCAAACGGCGGCGCGAACGGTGCGTCCGCCAATGGTGACACGTTCGAACTGGGCCGTACGGCCTGTCGTTTCGGTAGCTGATGACACGTTAGACTATCCTTTTAGCGATCCCTGAGCTGGGCAAACTATGGTCGATCAAGATGGTTGCAAAACACTTACGCTTGGAAAGAGAACGCCGATACACCCGTTTTAGTCATTGAACGCATAGCGGCCAGGAGCAGCTGCCCCTGCCGGATGGTTCTTATTGCCAACCTCAGCTGGTGCCGCCTTCATCGCGCCAGAGCGCGCCTTCAGCCATTCGCCCCACAAGGGCCACCAAGAGCCGGGCACTTCGGTTGCCCCGGCCATCCATTCATCGGTGGTTGGCGGCGGCTTGCCCTCATTGCGATAATATTTCGACTTCGGATTGCCAGGTGGGTTCAGCAAAGCCTGAATATGGCCAGAGTGCGATAGGATGAACTCGATATTCTCCGAACCCACCAATTGCGTCGTGCGATAACAGGCCTTCCACGGAGTAATATGGTCGGTCACGCCCGCAATGACGAACAAATCATTGGTGACTTTGGTCAGATCAACAACATGGCCAGCAAACTCCACTTGGCCCGGATTGGCGAAGGGCTGTTTGGGATACATGTCGAGATAATCCGAATGCAGCTTTGCTGGCAGATTGGTGGTGTCATTATTCCAGAACAGCACGTCAAACGGCGGCGGATCTTGGCCCATCAGATAATTATTGATGACATAGTTCCAAATGAGGTCGTTGGGGCGCATCCAAGCAAACATCCGGCCCAAGGAATCGCCTTCCAAAATGCCCTTCTTGGCCGAGCGCTGACGTGCCAGCTCAATCCCATGTTCAGAGACCAAGGCCCCGACTTCGGAATCGTCCTTTTGCGGATCGAGCACATTGACCATCAGGCTCACCGCATTGACGCGATTATCGCCCATGCTGGCCAGCTTCGACAGGAAGGTTGCCGTGGTGATGCCGCCAGAGCACGCGCCCGAGACGTTCAGCTTCTTCGACCTGGTGATCTCCATAATCACATCGCTGGCTTTGATCAGCTCATCGACATATCCGGCCAAGCCCCAATCACGATGCTCCACCCGTGGATTGCGCCATGACACGAGGAACGTCGTGAGACCCAGCGAGCCCAAGAAGCGCACAATGCTCTTGTCTGGCGAGAGGTCATTCACATAGGCTTTGTTGATCTGTGGCGGGATGATCAGGAACGGAATGGCATGCACCTGCTCGGTCGTCGGCGAATACTGGATCAGCTCCATCATCTCGGTTTTATAGACAACCGCGCCCTTAGAGGTCGCGAGGTTTTCGCCAACTTTGAACGGGCGCTTGTCCACTTGGCTGACTTGGCCGCCATTTTCCGTGATGTCGCGATAAGCATTCTGCAGGCCTTTGATCAGGCTCATGCCACCGCTTTCATAAGCGCGCTTAATCGCAGCCGGATTGCCCACAAGTGTGTTGGTGGGCGAGATGCTGTCGATGATCATCTGCGACACAAAGGTGGCGCGCGCCTTCTCCATCTCGTCTAAATCAAGATCAGCCAACCAAGTGCCAACATTCTTTTGCACAGCCAGATAATATTGCATGCCCATGCGATAGATCGGGTTATATTTGAACGTAATATCCATGAAGCGCTTATCTTTGGCCTGAGGTGCCAGATCGCTTTCATTCTTCAAAATCTTGACGACATCATCGCCCAAGGCCTTCAAATGCTTGGTGGTGGTGGCGGGCTTTGCGGTTACTTCGCGCATCATCAGCGCGACAGCCCCCATCAAATCCTCGCGTGCTAGGCCCATCATGGCCGTTAGGGCCACGGTATTTTGTGCAGCTTCGTCACCAAGATTGATTTTCTGCTTCGACATTCAGACCTCCCCGCCCCAAAGATTCATTAAATGACCCCCGCAAGCATTGTTAGAAGCGACGTTATGACGGCAATTGACAATCGTGAAGTCGTTTCTGCTGTGATAAGCGCGTTTGGTTACGAATTTTCGTCGTTTGCCTGTATCTGGCTGCTAAAGGACACCTCAAAATGAGTGGATCAAGCCCTACCAAGGACAAAATCCTCACCAAATCGCGTGAACTCTTCAACAGCGAAGGTTTCGGTGCTTTGGCGGCTGTCGATATTGCCAACCATCTCTCGATGTCGCCGGGCCACCTCTATTACCATTTCAAAGGCAAGGCCGAGATTGCAGCCGCTCTGCTGGCGGCCCATATTGGCGAGCTCGAAGCCATCAAAGGTGCCGCGCTCGAAAAATGCACAGGCCCAGACGCCACGATTGAGACCGCTTGGACATGGGTGCACATATTGGTCGAAGAGGCGTGGGATGCCCGCTTTGCGTACCGGGAGCCCCTATCCGTAGTTCGCGCCGATGCCCGATTGGCCAATCAGATCCGGCACATGTTTGCGGTCCAGCATGATGCGGCCTTCGGCCTCCTCCATGCGCTTCGCGCTTCGAAAGCCATTGTCGCCAGCGATGAAGCCTTTGACGGGCTGGTCAACCAAGTAGCGCTTGGTCTAGCCTTCCAATTGGTGCGGATGGAGTTTGATGCCCCAGTTACAGAAACGCCGCGCGCACTTATCGCACGCGCGGCCGCTCTGATCATGTTGCCGATCACAGGCTTTATCAGCCCGGATCACGAAGCAGCTTAAGCAGCTTCAGCTTCGGTCTTCTTAGCAGCCTTAGGAGCAGCTTTCGCGCCCTTCAAAGCTTCAACTTCTGCGGTCAAAGCTTCGATCTTTGCAGTCAAGGCTTCGATTTGGCCGCCGATGGCGAAGATGTTGATTGGTGCAACTTTGTCGATGAATGGCGACACAGTTTCGACAACAGTCTTGCGGACTGCTTCAAAACGCTCTTCCAAATCATGGATGCGGGTTTCCGAAGCCGTCTTCACTTGTGCGGTTGTCTTTTCGACATACTCGGTCACTTTGCCAGCGGTTTCGTTCTTGGAGATGCTGGAACGAACCAGATCTTCAACTTGCTCACCCTTTTCAACCAATTGGTCGAACATTTCGTTTGCTGCACCGGTTACTTTTTCAACGCGGCCAGCGGCTTCTTGATACACGCGGCCATAAGCGCCAACGCCTGCCAACCAAATCTTGCGCGCGATTTCGAGACCTTCGCTACGTGCGGTCTCAACAGTTTCGGTGACTTTCTTTGCTTCGGTCATTTTATCTCTCCTTCACCGGGCTGCGTGGGGGGGAGGAGCAGCCCTTTGGTGTTCGATGAGCAGGGTATAGCGGACGGTTTTAGAAAGCGCATACTAAATGCTGCGGTGCAGCATTTTGGGGTGGGTGGGAATAGAAGCCCCTCTCCTCTTGGGGTCGACCTGTAGGTCGACGGTCGGGGGTGAGGGCTTTGCACTCACAGTATCAAGGTATGTGCTCAAGAGCTTTTCATCCTGTGAGAGATAACCCGCTCATGCGCAACGGCCCCCTCACCCCCGTCCCCTCTCC
>CAMDDL010000081.1 GCA_945891505.1 Maricaulis salignorans
ACTTGGAGGCCGCGTTTTCTATCCTGCGTGTCAGGCTTGCGTGGGCTAGCGATAATTCGCTTATAGGGGCTTAGATTATCCGACTCGGAGCCTAAATGATGATTGATCCGCGCTTCTATAGGCTTCTTGGGCCAAAACGTCTGCGCGAATTGGCCCAGATTGTGAAAGCTGAATTACCCACGGGCTTCGACCCTGACTTAGCGCTGACCAGCTGTGCCCCACTCGATCAAGCTCAAGCCGGGGATCTAGCCTTCTGTCAGGGGCCAGCTAAAGGCAAATCGACCATTGAAACTGGGGCAGGGGCCTGTTTGGTCCGGGCGGAGCATGCGGCACTGCTGCCACCAGGTGTTGCCCCTTTAATCGTCAAAGAGCCGCGCGCCGTGTTTGCAGCCGCCGCTGCTGCCTTGGTCGCGCGCCGCGACTTTGACCCTACAGCACCGGCTGTACCCGCTTCGGTAAGGCTAGAGGCCGATGTGGTGATCGGCCGGGGCGTCGTCATTGGCGAAGACGCTGAAATTGGGCAGGGCACGACGATTGGGCCTAACAGTGTCATCGGACCGGGCGTCGCGATTGGCCGCAATTGCCGAATTGGCGCGAATGTTGTGATTTATTGTGCCCTGATCGGTGATCGCGTGACCATTTCGTCGGGCAGTGTGATTGGTGAGGTCGGCTTTGGCGTTGCCCCCACGGCCTCTGGTCCTGTCGACGTGCCACAATTAGGCCGGGCGATCTTGCAAGATGAGGTTTCAATTGGTTCGCTTTGTGCTGTTGATCGCGGCGCGTTTGGCGACACCGTCTTGGGGATCGGCTGCAAGATCGATAATTTCACGCAAATCGCGCATAATTGCCAGCTTGGACTGGGTGTTGTGATCGCCGCTTTTGGTGGGATCTCTGGCTCGTGTGAGATTGGGGATAATGTAATGATGGGCGGCCGTGTCGGCTTGGGTGACCATATTCGCGTGGGTGAGCGCGTGGTCATTGCTGCTGGAAGCGGCGTTCTAGAATCGGTCCCCGCTGGGCAAGCTTGGGGTGGCTATCCTGCCAAACCGCTGCGACAATGGATGCGAGAATCGGTTGTCCTCAAACGACTGGTCAACCCAAAACCACAAACAAGCCCGAAGGGCGGGGAATAAAGATGAGCGACATCATTGATTGTGACGAAATTGAACGCCTGATCCCGCATCGCTTCCCATTTCTGCTGATTGATCGGTGCTTCGACTATGTCGAAGGCCAAAGCATTCGTGGGATCAAATGCGTGACGGCGAACGAGCCTTTCTTTCAGGGTCATTTCCCTAACCGCCCGCTGATGCCCGGCGTGTTGCAGATCGAAGCCATGGCACAAGCTAGTGCTGTTTTGATGTCTAAGACCCTAAAGGTTGACGCCAAAACGGCGGGTATCATGTTCATGTCGGTCGATAATGCCAAGTTTCGTCGCCCTGTTCGGCCCGGCGACGTGCTGAACATTCATGTCGAAGTACTGCTCGGCCGCCGCAATATCTACAAATTTGCCGGTAAAGCTGAAGTGGATGGCCAATTGGCCTGCGAGGCGGAATGGGCTGCCATGAAAGTAGATTTGGCATGAGTGCGACGATCCATCCTTCCGCCGTCATTGAAGAGGGCGCGATTATTCATGATGGGGCCAAGATCGGCCCCTTCTGTTATATTTCAGGCCAAACCACCGTCGGCCCTGATGCCCATTTAGTCTCTAACGTGACGACTTATGGCCGGGTCTCGATTGGCGCTAGCACGCAAGTTTGGCCATTTGCGGTGTTAGGTGGTCCACCCCAGATCCATCCCTATCAAGATAGCGATACCCAGCTTGTCATTGGCGCGTCCTGCGTAATCCGCGAACATGTGACCATGCATAGGGGCTCCACGCGCGATCAGGGCCTGACCAGTATTGGCGACGGCTGCTATTTTATGGACAATTCCCACGTCGCTCATGACTGTGTGGTGGAGGATAATTGTATCCTCGCCCGCAGCGCGACCTTGGGCGGCCATGCCCATTTGGCCAAGGGCGTCTATATTGGCGGGCTAGCGGCTGTTCATCAATGGACGCGCATCGGCACCTTCGCCTTTATCGGCGCTTTGGCCTTGGTCACACGCGACGTAATCCCGTTTGCCATGGCCAATGGAAACCCTGCCCATCTGAAAGGCCTGAACATTGTGGGCTTTAAGCGGCGTGGCAACTCTACAGCACAAATCCGCGATATCTTAGCCGCGTTTGACATGTTGTTTGGCGACGATGTTACGCCCTTGCAAGACCGGATTTCCGACGTCAGCGAGAGTTTCCAAGATAATGAGCAGGTTCAAGCCATGCTTGACTTCTTGAATGGCACTTCCAAACGCGGGATTTGTAGCGCGGAACGCTAAGACCTCCTAAATGGAGGCTGTCGGACCTAAAGGGACAACATGCGCGCATTTTCGAAATTAGGCATTATTGCCGGGGCAGGGGACTTACCCGTCCTCTTGGCCCAGCATTGCCGAGACTCTGGGATGCCGGTGCACATCAGCCGGATCAAAGGCATGTCCGACCCGCGCCTCAGCCTGTATCCTGGTAGTGAATGCGCCTTGGCCAATTTTGGCGAACGTATGAAGGCCCTCAAAGCTGATGGCGTGGATGCTCTGGTGTTTGCCGGTCTCGTCAATCGACCCGATTTTTCGACCCTCAAGCCAGACTTGCGGGGGGCACTGGCGTTACCCCGCATCATGGCCGAGATGCGCAAGGGCGATGATGCTTTGTTGCGGGCAGTCCTTGCGGAGTTTGAGCGCGAAGGCTTTGCCATTGTTGGCACCGATGAGGTCTTGGCCGATCTATTGGCTGAAGCGGGCTTGATTGCGGGCGCAGAGCCAACCGAGACCCAGCTTGAAGACGCGAACAAGGCCATGGCCATTGCGGCTGAAATCGGCCGTCTGGATATTGGTCAAGGGGCCATCGTGGTGGACGGCTTGGTCCTAGCGGTTGAGGCGCAAGAGGGCACTGACCGCATGCTGACCCGTGTGTATGAGCTTTCCACCCATATTCGCGGCACCAAAGCGGCCCGTCGTGGGGTATTGGCCAAGCGCGCTAAGCCCGATCAAGAACGCCGCGTCGATCTTCCAACCATCGGGGTCAAAACGGTAGAAGGGGCTTCAAAAGCAGGCCTCGCCGGCATTGTGGTTGAGGCAGGTGGCGCTCTGATTATTGACCGCAACAATGTGATCGCGGCCGCAGAAGAAGCAGGACTGTTCATTCTGGGCGTTCCGGTGGATGCCAAGCCATGAAGCCCTTTCGGGTCTTTATCGTAGCCGGTGAGCCATCAGGTGATGAGCTGGCCGCGGAACTCGTCCAAGCCCTCAGGGCCCGTCGGCCTGATCTGGTCATCGCTGGCGTTGGCGGCGAAAAGCTTGCCAGCCAAGGCATACAAAGCGCTGTGTCGATTGAAGGTCTATCCGTCCTCGGCCTGACTGAAGGCTTGGCGGCGTTGAAAACCGTTAATGCACGGGCAGAAGAAACGGGGATTGCCGCGGAAGCTTTTCAGCCTGATGCCGTTGTGTTGATCGATTCTTGGGGTTTCACGCTGCGCGCCGCCAAAGCCATTCGCGCACGGGTCCCACAAGCCCGTCTGATCAAAATGATCGGCCCGCAGGTGTTTGCCACGCGTCCAGGCCGCGCCAAGACGGTTGCCGAAGTCTATGACGCCTTATTCTGTATCCATGACTTTGAAGTGCCCTTCTATGAGGGCACAGGCCTCCCGGTCACGATTATCGGTAATCCCGCGATAGCGCGGGCGGGAAAAGGCGATGGCGCAGGGTTTCGGGCTCGCCATGGATTAGCTGACAAAAAGATCGTCCTCTTGCTTCCTGGCTCACGCGGTGGGGAAATTCAGCGGGTCGCGCCGGCTCTGGAAGGGGCGGCAGCTTTGATCAGCGGCAAAGACCCACTGGTCCATGTAGTAGCCGTTCTGGCACCCAATGTGGCAGAGCGCTTGGAGGCGCGCGCCGCGAACTGGACTTTCCCGCATAGTTTGGTGGGCGAGGATGAAAAACTAGACGCATTCGCCGCTGGTGATGTCGCGTTGGCCTGTTCTGGTACGGTAACAACGGAAGTGGCCCTGCAAGAAACTCCGATGGTTCTGGGCTATCGTTTAGGTGCGATCAGCGGCTTTATCATTTTGAACTTCTTGCTGAAAAGCCGCTTTATCTGTTTGCTCAATATTGCTCTTGGGCGGATGGCGATCCCTGAATTTGTGCAAAATGCGCTGACGCCAGAAGCCTTGGCAGAAGCAGCCTCTAAGCTTCTCAATGATCCAAAAGCCGCTGAAGACCAAGTGAGCGCGCAAGCCTTAGCCCTCGACAAAATGGGCCGCCATGACCCGCCAGCCGCAGAGCGCGCCGCAGAGGCATTGTTGAAACTGCTGGACGCGACTTAATCGAACAAGCTGCCCTGAACCGGGCCGTCGCTTGCCCGCACTTTTACATCCCCATCTAGGAAAGTCAGGGTCAGACGCGCGTCGGGCTTAATGGCAGACTTGGCGCGGACCACCACACCCTTATCGGTGCGCACTACGGCAAAGCCGCGCTCTAAGGCCGAGCGGTAGGATAAGGCCTCTAACAAGCTCGCTTGGCCAGCCAGATGGCGTGTCTTGGCCTCTAGGCTGCGTGTGAGGCCGGCTTGCAGGCGTTGGCTTAATAGGGTCAAGCGTTGCTCGGACCGCTTCAGCGCGTCGCGTTCTAGCGTTGTGCGGCGGGTGAGGGCGGCACCCAGTCTTTGGCCGAGGCTGGTGACGAGTTGGGCCCTGCGCGTCACATCTTGGTGCAGCACTTGCGGCCGTAACCGACCACCAATAGCGGC
>CAMDDL010000082.1 GCA_945891505.1 Maricaulis salignorans
GCATCATAACCCATGCCGGCCAGCCGGGTTGGCTTGCGCTGATAGGCCTGACTAAAGCGTTGCTCAAAGGCGCTGCGGGCTGCGACATCTGGCGTCACAAACCAAGCACCCATCATACGGCTCTCATTCAAAATGTCCGGATCGTTCCATAGACCCGTACCCAAATAACGAACTTGGCGAGAGCCTGCGCCCGACTGGCCTAAGGTTTGAACAATGGCGCGCAACATTGCACCCCGCTCTGGGATTAAAATAGCGGTTTCCCGACTGGCGTTACCGCCGGAGACCCGGCCCGCAACACGCTTCGAGACTTCTAGAGCCGACGTCATCGATGTTGATCGCGGATCATAGCGCTCATCGCCGATGAACTCGAGGCCAGCAGAAGCAGCTGTTTCCCGCGCAGCCGCGGCGACCCGGTCGCCGTATCGGCCTTCAGGCGCCAAAACGACCAGCCGTTTGACGCCCTGTTCGGCCGCGTAGCGGACAATCTGACGAGCCTCATCCTCGGGCAGGAAGGTCAAAACATAGATGTCCCGGCCTGCTTCGGATGTATCGGTCGAGAAGGAAAACATGGGCACATTATTGGCGCGTACGTAAGGCGCAATAGCGGTCACGCCGCTGGCAAATAAGGGACCCAAGATAAAGTCCGCACCTGAGCCCAAAGCATCCACAGCCGCTTCACGCGCAGACTCTGGGGTATCGCCAGAATCCTTTGGAATGAGCAACATAGACGCATCGCCATGCTCAAATAGGGCAAGTTCGGCCGCACTTTGCAGGGTCTGGGCCTCGTTGCGGATGGCAGGATTGTCGCTGCTAAACGGCGCCAAAAGGGCGACGCGAACCAGTTTACGGCCAGCCATATGTGGTGGTGTGAGCCTATTGGTCGGCTTGATCAGATAGGGGTTGACCGGCTCTTGCACCACTGGCTTAGGCGGTGGTGGCGGTGGCACGGCTGTTTGTGGGGTGGAGGCACACGATGCCAAGCCCATCAACATAGCTGCGCAGAGGCTTGCGCCTAACGCGTGTTTAAGGCTTGGTATCTTTGTCGGAAAGTACAAACCTTCTGTCCTAGAAATGGATGACATGGCCAACATTACTCCCAATAAGAGGCCTAAGTCTAAGCGCGAGGTCGGTCTGGTGCAATCGCATCAACTGGAAACGCCCATGAAAATGCTGTTAGAATCGGGACTTTACCTCGTCGCAACGCCGATTGGTAATCTAGGTGATTTCACGCCTCGTGGGGCCAAGACCCTAACCGACTGCGATCTCATTTTGGCCGAAGATACCCGTGTAACCAAGCGCTTGATGGGGCTGCATGGCATCAGCGGCAAGGTCGCGCGATGCGACGAATCGGCAACGGATGCTGGCCTTATGCAAGCACTAAAAATTCTTGATCAAGGTGGGTCGGTCGCCTTCTGCTCCGATGCGGGCACCCCGGGTGTGAGCGATCCGGGCGAGCGTTTGGCCCGTGGCGTCATAGAAGCTGGGCACAAAGTTCTGGCGGTACCTGGCGCGTCTGCCGCCTTGGCCGCCTTGATTGTTTCAGGCCTTCCTTCGGCCCGGTTTTTCTTTGCCGGCTTTGCCCCCGCCAAAGCAGGAGCTAGAGCGGACTTTTTCCATGAATTTGCCGCCATCCCAGCCACATTGATTTTCTATGAGACCGGGCCGCGTCTGGCGGAAAGCCTTAGCGCTATGGCCAAGGTTTTTGGCGATCGGCCCGCTTGTGTCGCCCGCGAACTGACCAAGCTCTACGAAGAGACCCGGCGCGGCACCCTTGTGGAACTGGCGACCCATTATGGCGAAGCTGATGCACCACGGGGCGAGATTGTTGTCGTGGTTGGCGGAAAAAGCCTTGAAACGCAGGAAGTCGAGGCACCTGATCTAGATGGCGCTCTAGAAGAGGCTTTGTCCCGGCTCAGCGTCAAGGATGCGGCCGCGGCCGTGGCGCTCCAGACCGGGCTAGCTCGCCGCGATGTCTATAGTCGCGCTTTAGCTTTGGTTGCTGCCCAAAAGCGGGTCGCCTCATGAATTTGACCCAACGCGCCCTTGCAGAACGATCTGGTCGCTGGGCAGAGGGCTGGGCGGCCTTTGTCCTGCAGCTCAAGGGCTATGCAATTTTAGGGCGGCGCGTGCAGACACCAGCTGGAGAAATTGATCTGATCGCGCGGCGCGGCGATGTACTGGCTTTCATTGAAGTTAAAATGCGCCAGCAAACAAGTGATCCTGCCGAGCTCTTGCGACCTCGGCAGATGGCACGCATTGTCAGGGCGGCGACCGGCTGGACCGCAAGACGCGATTGGACGCAGCATTTCACGTGGCGCTATGATCTGATCGTTGTCACCAAATGGCGCTGGCCCAACCATGTTCGCGACGCTTGGCGCCCAGAAGAAGACCCAATGCTGGCTGGTCCTCGCTCTAGAGACAATGTGATTTCCTTTCGGGCGCGGCGCAAATGATCCCCAAAACGCGGCCTGATGCGGAAAGCGCGTTGAAAGTGTGCGCCAACATGCCGCTGGACCGCTTTGACCTGACGGCCTGTGCGCTCGCCTGCGCGATCCATGAGAACCCAGATCGCGAACTTTCCGAAGCCCTCAGCGTCCTCGATCAGCTCACTGCTTTAGCCCAACAACGAAAGCCCCAATCTGCATTGGCGCTCTCCCAACTGATTTTTGGCGAAATGGGGTTTGCAGGCTCAACCACAGACTTTGATGATCCCGGCAATGCCGACTTGATCCATATTTTGGAGGCGCGTGCGGGCCTGCCAGTTGGGCTCGGGGTAATTTGGCGCCATGTCGCCCGCCTGTCACACGCTCCACTTCATGGGGTGGATTCGCCGGGGCATTTCTTGCTGCGCTTAGAAGCCAGTGATGGGCCTATTTTTATCGACCCCCTTGCTGGCGGCGCGATTGTAGATGAGGTCGGCCTGTCGGAAATCGCCAATCGGGTTGGGATCAAGGCCTTGAGCGAGGCGATGCTCGCCCCGGTGTCGGACCGGGTGATGGCGGTGCGGCTGCAAACAAATTTGGCAGCGCGGGCGCGGGCTTCTGGCCAAATTGACGCTTGGTTGCGGGCGGCATTTCGTCGCGCTCTCTTGGCCCCCGACAATTATCAGGTCGCGCTCGACTATTCCCAAGCTGCAGAAGCCGGAGGACAAATTCATATTGCCCTTGAATGGGCGCAACGGGCTAGCCAACTGCAAGGCTACACCCAAGCCGATCGCGACAGAACCCAAACTCTTCGCCAAAAGCTCAATTAGCGAGTTCATCCCGTGTCTGATTTACCTGCCTCAAAACCCCTGCGCATTGCCATTCAGATGGACCCGATTGAGCACGTCACTATTGAGGGCGACAGCACCTTTGCTATGGCCGAAGAGGCGCAAATCCGGGGGTATGAGATCTTTGTCTATCAGGTTGAGACCTTGAGCTGGCAAGAAGGCAAAGTAAGCGCTCGGGCCAAGCCTTGTAAGGTTCAACGCGTCAAGGGCGACCATGTGACGTTAGGCGACGAAGTGGTGCTGGACTTGGCGGAGGACGTCGATGTCGTCCTGATGCGGCAAGACCCGCCGTTTGATATGAGCTATATCACGGCAGCGCACCTCTTGGAGTTCTTGAAGAGCAAGACTTTGGTGGTGAATGATCCATTTTGGGTGCGGTCTAGCCCCGAGAAAATCGTCCCCCTCCTCTTCCCTGAACTCATGCCACCAACCTTGGTGTCGCGCGACCGCGAGACGATCAAGGCGTTCCAAGCAGCGCACCAAGATATTGTGGTCAAGCCTTTGTTCGGCAATGCTGGCGCCGCTGTTTTCCGGATTAAGCCAGAGGATGGCAATTTGGGTGCCCTGCTCGACTTGTTCTTCACCACCAGCCGCGACCCCATTATGGTTCAGGCTTTTGTGCCCGGCGTGTTTGAAGGCGATAAGCGGATTATCTTGGTCGATGGCGAACCTGTGGGCGCGATCAACCGGGTTCCCAAGGGCAATGACATTCGCTCGAACCTCGCGGTCGGTGGTACCGCTCATCCGGTTGATTTGAGTGAAGCCGATCTCGCGATTTGCCGCGCGATTGGCCCGACCTTGAAAGAGCGCGGCCTTTTGTTTGTTGGGATTGATGTGATCGCCGGGCGTTTGACCGAGATCAACGTTACTTCGCCGACGGGCGCTTTGGCACTGAAAGCTTTTACTGGCGTCGATGCTGTTTCGCTGATGTGGGATGCTATCGAGCGTAAATTGAACTAACCTTTACTCTACGGTTGGAAAGTTATTCACAACTGTCAGGGGTGAGAAACCCCAATTTAGCGCCATAAATTGTCTTTTGTTCTTTAAGTGTTCGTTATACGTTCTAATTTCTGGTTTGAATGTGGATAGTTCGGAAGCGAAACGATGGTTGCTCGATCGTTTACTTGGACCCTTGATGGAGCCGAGGCACCCTGAGTTGACGTTAGGGTATAGATAACGGACACTAAAGCAAGCCATTATTTCTC
>CAMDDL010000083.1 GCA_945891505.1 Maricaulis salignorans
CGGCGAGGGCCTCGCGGGCACGCAATTGTTCGATCTCAGGTTTCCAGCTCATAATTAGACTGTAACCAGACTTTTCAGGCGTGCAAACACCTAACCCATCAACCCGCCAATAAATAGTCCGCCAAAGCGCGCTTCTTGGCGGCATCGACGCCCAGACGGTCGAGATAGCCATCCAGCCCACCATCGCGCTGCGTCATCTCAGCCCAAGCTTCCGCCAAATAGTCTTGATGCACGCCAATCATCGGCCTTAAGGCTTCTGGGTCTATGTGTTTATCGAACTGGCTTCCCATCATAGTGGCATATTGGGCCAGTAAATTGGCGTCGTGGGCAACGTGGTTGGTCAACAGATAATCATGCTCAATCCGTTCTAGATCGACACCCAGCGCATAGAGGATGAGGCCGCACAAAATGCCCGTGCGGTCTTTACCTGCTGCACAATGGATGACAACGGGGCCTTCTCCTTCTGCTAAACGATCAAAGGTCTGGGTAAATAACGCCAAATGCGGAGGTTCCCATGGGATACGCCGATAAGTCGACAGCATATAATTATGGGTGGCGTTTTGCGTCAGGTCGGTATCGCGCAAAAATTGAAGATGGGGCGGCAGAGTCTGCCCATCACCATCGCCCAAGGTGGAGGACAAGATTTCAATAGGCAGACCGTCTAATTGGCTTGGTTGCATGTTGCGCTCAAAGCTGTGACGAAGATCAACAACGACTTTGATCCCTGTCTCGCGGAACGTCGCTTTACCTGCCTCTGTCACTTGCGCATAATTGGCAGAGCGGAAGAGCTTTCCTGCTTGCACAGTCTGGCCGGATTGGGTTGGATAGGAGCCAAAGTCGCGGAAATTGCGAACGCCTTCGACAAAAATGAATGGGGGCGGCAGAGGTGAGGTCATCAGACGGACATGGACTACAGAACCGCGCGCTTCAAGACGTTTGACGGCCTAAATCTGGCTTGGACTGAAACTGGTTCGCCAAATGGTCGGCCAACACTGGTTCTGCATGGCTTTTTGGCCAGCGCACAGCTGAATTGGATTGACCCCGGCCTTGCCGCCGCGATGGCCGCCACCGGGCGACGCATCATCCTGCCAGACTTGCGCGGCCACGGGCAATCAGACGCGCCAAGCGAGGCGAGTGCCTATCCCAAGGACGCACTCCCCCAAGATCAAGAAGTCCTGTTGGCCCAACTTGGCATTACGGACTTTGACCTCGTTGGCTATTCCTTGGGTGCACGCACGGCGGTGCGGATGCTGGCGCGCAGCCAAAGCCGTCCAGCCAAGGTCTTTTTAGGCGGCATGGGAGAGGCTGGGATCACGACTGTTGGCACCCGAAAGGATTATTTCGAAGACGGCATCAAAAATGGCCCCAATGCGAAAGACGCGCGCGCCGGGGCCTATATCCAAACCATCCTGAAACAACGCGGGATAAGCCCAGAGGCGGCCTTAGGCGTCCTCTCCACGCAAGTCTCCACGCCCCATGACGTCCTTGCCACGATCAAAACCCCGGTCCTTGTCGTCAATGGCGATCAGGACCGCGACAATGGCGACCCGATGGCCTTGGCTGCAGCACTTGGCAAGGCCACCTGTAAGCTGGTGCCCGGCAATCATTTGAGTGCCGTGGCAGAGCCCGCATATCGGGACGCACTGGTGGCGTTTTTGAGTTAGGGTTTGGTGCAAGCTGCCGATGGGCTTGCGCGTGAACCCTTGCTTGGCCTTGGCAGCCTTTGCGTTGGAGCGGTTCCAGGGCGCGTTGCTGCGTGCCATGAAAGCTCCGCAACGCGCACTTAGACAATGCGCTTGTAAAGCCCTCTGCCATGGAACGAGGGGCTTTTAATGCGCACTCCAGGAAGCTCCCCATTGTGAAGCCTATTTAATCCAACCGGGGATTGACCCTACAGGATAATCACCGCCAATTTTATGTCTGTGGCGGTGTCCAACTCTTGGGGCTAGAGCGCTGTTGAGGTGGCGATATGGTAGAAAGTTCGAAGCGGGACTTAGGCTTGGGAATTATGGCGGCGCTCGCGTTGGCAACCTCATCCCCAGTGCAGGCGAAAGCGGCGTTGCTTAGCGCAGCATCCTTCGAATTGACGTTCTTGAAAGCCACTGACGGCGACACCGCTTCGCTGTGCCGGTTCATCACCCAAAACTGGTTCGTGATGGACAAGATCGCTGTCGAACGGGGCCTGATAACAGAGTATCGGCTGCTGCGCTCAACCGGCGCTGATCCGGACTGGGATGTTCTGGTTATCGTTGGCTATCCCAATGTGGACGGCTATTCCGGCATCACCAACGAGTTTGAGGCCATAAGGGCTGCCCACACCATCGTTCCCGTGAGTGGCAAGACTTTGCGCCAGTTGGGTGCGATTGTATCAAGCCGTCGGCTGGTGCCTGAGTGAACGGGACGCGCCGTCTCCTCCCGCCCTAAAACTTCAACACGTCCGACATCGTATAAAGGCCGGGGCCGCGGCCCGCGGCCCAGCGGGCGGCGGCGAGGGCGCCTTTGGCAAAGATGGCGCGGTTTAGGGCAGAATGGCTGAAGCGGATGACTTCATCTTCGCTGGCAAACATCACTTCATGCTCGCCAATAATCCCGCCACCGCGGGCCACGGCATAGCCGATTTCGCCAGCTTTGCGGGCGGTGGTCACGCCGTGTCGGTCATAGGCGGCAACTTCGGTGTGGGCTACCCCGCGGCCAGTGGCGGCGGCTTGGCCTAGCATTAAGGCGGTGCCCGAGGGTGCATCTACTTTCCGGCGATGATGGGCCTCAAAAATCTCAATATCCCAGTCAGGGCCCAATCGTTCTGCGGCTTGCTTCACAAGGCCCATCAACAGATTGATGCCGATCGAGAAATTGCCGCTACGCACGATGCAGAAGTGGTGGGCGGCTTTTGTAATCTGCGCCTCTTGAGCGGGTTCAAACCCCGTCGTGCCCAGCACAATGGCCTTCACGCCAGTGTCTTTTAGCGCTGACAACGCCGACAGTGAGGCGGCAGGCGTGGTGAAATCAATCCAGACTTGCGCGGCTCGGGCGGCTTCAACCGGGCTATCAACGCAAGCAATGCCCAAGGCTTCCCCACCTGCCAATACACCTAAATCGGAACCGAGCGACGGACTGCCCGGCCGCTCACTCCCGCCGACAATTTCAAGGTCTGCATCGCTGCTCGCCGCGGCGATCAAAGCCCGACCCATGCGACCGGCCGCCCCGGCTATGGCTAGTTGAATATTCATATCCTACCGATAGTCTGACCGGGGTCTTGGACGCAAGGGCTTATCCTATAGCGCCCTTCGGGTGGCACTCAAGGCTGCTCAGTCTTGGGAAAGCTGACAGTTTGCCCTAGCGTTCACCGGGTTACAACGAATGGCACCACCACCGGGCAAGGTCACGACATAGGGCGTGCCATAGCGATTACCGGGCTTGAAAAAATCCGTTGAGATAATCTGGGCACCGCTTGCAAAGGCTGCTTCCGCCCGGGACAGATCATTGGCCTTGGCTTCCCAGGTTTCAATGTCTGCACGCGAGCGCACCAAATATCCTTTTTGCACCAATTCAGGTATCTCTTGCCGCACGATGGCATTGTCGATCAACAAGAACGCAGCGTGAGCATCGCCGGGAGATGCCCTTAAAAATGCGGCGCGACCTTGTAACGAAGGACGGTCTTCCAAATAAAGCTTGGTCACTGGATCTTCCAAGGCTGTGATCATCAAAAAGATGAACTTGCCCCGCGCTTGGCTGAGAGTTGGCCAAGCTTTCGCAAGAATTGCGTCTTCAAGTCTCGCATAAGTTCCGCGCACGTCATCTGGGGTAATTAAGCGCTCACGGCCAAGACCGGTAATGATTTCTTGATCCAGCGCATCAAAACTGGACTGCGTCATGGTAGGAACGACCTTCGCACCAGGAATAAAATTGGTGCCCGAGGTTTTAAGCTCTAATAGAATGAAGACCGGTTCATGCTTGGGATTGGCGACCGACCATGCCTTGAGTTCCCCAAGGCAATTTTGAAATGTGGGACAGTGGCTGCGAAAATCAAAGTCCGCCATATGCAGGACTTTAAAGCCAGGCTTATCCAATCCTGCTCGATTATGGGGGGCAAAATTGGCGTGGCCCATTTGGGTGAGCAAGTCATATCCAGCGGGCTGCGCATAAAGGCCACCGGCAGGGTCTGGGTAAACATCCAGCTCTAAGCTACGCATCCCAGCGTTGAGTTGGTCTGTCAGTGGGGGGTGGTCGTAGCCTAGGGCCTCACTGAAGGTAACGTCATGAGGATGATTTTCGATAAACTCGGCGCGCTTGTCTGCTGGCATCGCCGCGCGGTAGGCCGTCATCATTGGGCCAATTCGCGTGTCGGCAAACGCCAAGAGTCGCGGGTCGACGGGCTGGGCGTAGCTATTATGGGTCCC
>CAMDDL010000084.1 GCA_945891505.1 Maricaulis salignorans
TAATAATCATTGACGACATCAAAGCCCACGACGTTGTCGCCGCGCCGCACCAAAGCAGCAGCAGTGTGAAACCCGATAAAGCCGGCAGCCCCAGTGACCAGCACGCGCATCTTTCCGTCCCTCACAATTGGGCCAAACGTCAGGCGGCAACCGCTTACTGCAGCGCCGTCGACCAAACCCTATACCCACCCGCGCATCATCGCTGGATTGGTGCACGAATGCCACCGTCTCAAGCAGACAACATGACCTAGCAGGTAATTGTTACATGGCTTGCCCGTCTGTTAGAGTGCCATAGGTTTGAGAGAGGGAGACAGATCATGTCAGCAATCTGGCGGCAGTGGTTGACGGTATGGTGCTATTTGGTTCTGGGTCTGGGCGTTATCTTTGCGGGAAGCGCTTGGCCGCAGACCGATGCGGCGGTCCGTTTCTTTTATGACGTCATTTACTGGCCATTGGATGGGCGGAGCGGTTGGCATGAGAGCTTGCGTCTCACCGCAGCTATTTTGGGTGCCGTGATGATGGGATGGGCCCTGACCCTGCTCACACTCATGCAAGCGGCACTGAAACAGCCAAATCTATCGCTTTGGCGACCCATGACGGGGGCAATTCTGGTTTGGTGGGGTGTCGATAGCAGCATTTCTGTTGCCCTGAACACCCCGGGAAATGCCATTTCCAATACCGGCTTCTTAGTGCTTTATCTGATCCCAGTTTTCGCTAGCGGTGTTCTTAAGCGTTCAAATGGAGACTAGTCGGCGTCCATTTTCAAGGCGGCGATGAAGGCTTCTTGCGGGATATCGACGCTGCCGAATTGACGCATGCGCTTCTTACCAGCCTTTTGCTTATCCAAGAGCTTACGTTTGCGGCTGGCGTCGCCGCCATAGCATTTCGCCGTCACATCCTTGCGCATCGCTGAGATGGTTTCCCGCGCTACCACGCGGCCACCAATGGCGGCTTGAATGGGGATTTTGAACAAATGTTGCGGGATCAGGTCTTTGAGCTTCTCGCACATAGACCGCCCACGCATTTCAGCGCGACCTGCGTGCACCAACATCGACAAGGCATCTACGGGCTCTTCATTCACAAGAATGGACATTTTGACGAGATTGCCGGGCTTATAATCCTCAATCGTATAGTCGAACGAGGCATAGCCTTTTGAGATGCTCTTCAAGCGGTCATAAAAGTCAAAGACGACTTCATTCAAAGGCAATTCATAGACCAACATCGCACGCGTGCCGACATAGGTTAGCTCGCGCTGGTTGCCACGGCGATCCTGACACAGCTTCATGATGCCACCCAGATACTCGTCTGGTGTCAGGATGGTCGCTTTAATCCAAGGCTCTTCAATCGCCTCAATTGCCATCACATCTGGCATGTCGGCCGGATTGTGCAAATGAAGCGTCTCGCCATTCTTCATCTTAATCTCATAAACGACCGATGGGGCGGTTGCGATCAGATCGAGATTAAACTCACGGCTCAGGCGCTCCTGTATGATCTCCAAGTGCAGGAGACCCAAGAAGCCACAGCGAAAGCCGAAGCCCAGAGCTGCACTGGTTTCCATTTCATAGGAGAAACTGGCGTCATTAAGGCGGAGGCGGCCCATGGCGGCGCGCAAATCTTCAAAGTCGGCGGCGTCAACTGGGAACAGGCCGCAGAACACGACCGGCTGGGCAGGCTTAAAGCCCGGCAGCATGCTGGTCGTCTGACGACGCTCTTCTGTGATCGTGTCACCAACAGCGGCGTCAGCCACTTCCTTGATCGAAGCGGTCAAGAAGCCGATTTCGCCGGGCCCCAATTCGTCGACTTCGGTAATCTTGGGCTTAAACACGCCGACGCGGTCGAGGGCGTAATTGGCCCCGGTCGCCATCATGCGGACCTTCATGCCCTTTTTCATCACGCCATCAATGATGCGGACCAGAACCACAACGCCTAAATATTGATCGTAATAGGCGTCCATCAACAACGCCTTCAACGGCGCATCGCGGTCACCTGTCTTGGGTGGTGGCAGACGGGTGATAATAGCTTCCAGCACGTCTTCAATGCCAAGACCGGTTTTTGCCGAGATCATCACGGATTGGGAAGCATCGATACCAATCACTTCTTCGATTTGCGCCTTAACGCGATCAGGCTCTGCTGCGGGCAGATCAATCTTGTTGAGGACCGGCACAATCTCAAGATCGGCATCAATCGCTTGATAGACATTGGCCAAGGTCTGGGCTTCCACGCCTTGGCTGGCGTCCACCACCAAGAGCGCGCCTTCGCACGCTGCTAGAGAACGCGAGACTTCATAAGCAAAGTCGACATGGCCCGGGGTGTCGATCAGATTCAGGATATAGTCTTGACCCTCACGCTGGAACTCAAGCCGCACGGTTTGCGCCTTGATCGTGATGCCACGCTCCCGCTCGATATCCATGCTGTCGAGCACTTGTTCCTTCATCTCACGCTGGGTGAGGCCGCCGGTCAATTGAATCAAGCGGTCTGACAAAGTGGACTTGCCATGGTCAATATGGGCAACGATGGAGAAATTACGGATGTTTTCACGGGGAGTCATGGGGCCGACATAGCCTGACAGGCCCGCAGGGGAAAGGGCCAGATACCGTTAAGCAATCAATCTGGCTCCTGCGCGCGCAGATGGAAGATCAATACTTGCTCGGGGGCCGTCAACGGCAGGCCTAGGCCGACCTCTTGTAACAGCCGACCCGGCAACAGCTGACCTTCACCCGTCAGATCCAACGCCTCGGCACTCGAGCCCGCCGACCACGATCGGAATTTGCTCGGCCAGACCAGTTTCACGAGATAGTTCTTGTCTGGATCGAGGCCGTGGAACAAGACGCGCGGTAAGAGACGCTGCACCTGACTTCGCATAATCGCGATGGAATAGAGCGCCTCGGTCTGGTCTTGCGCGATCACGCCCATGCCCATCAGCTCGTCGGAAGTCTGCAGACGCACGAGTTTGCCGGTGTGCAGCAGGTCTCGGTGCGCCTTATGGCATGCAATCGCTTCTTTCAGGGTCGCAAGCTCTGTCTCAGATTCCTCCAAGAGATTGAGTTCAAGGCCCATATGCCCAATCATCGCGGTCCCAGCCCGCATCGCCATCGACAAGGTGCGGCCGGTAATATGGCAGCGGCGCGGGCCGACATGGGCACCTAGAACTTCCAGCGGGAAGAAGAAGCTGGCCCCGCGCTGAATATCTTGGCGGTCCAGCGCGTCATTGCTGTCCGACGTCCAAATCCGGTCGGTATAGCTCAACACCCCATAATCGGCGCGCGCCCCACCCGACGCACAGGATTCAAACTCGACGTGAGGGTGGGCGACGCGTAGGCGCCGCAACAAGGCATAAAGCGCATCAACTTGGGCATGCGAACGCTGATAGCCGTGGTGATCACCTGGATGGCTGATGTCGCGGTTCATGTCCCATTTGACATAAGTGATATCATGATCGCGCAGCACGGCATCGATCCGCTCAAACAGATAATCTGAAACCTCATGCCGGGAGATATCCAGCACGAGCTGATTACGGAATGGCACTTGCTCGACATGGGCTAAACCTAACACCCAGTCGGGATGGGCGCGATAGAGATCAGAATCTGGATTGACCATTTCAGGCTCAAACCAAATGCCCATCTCCATACCAAGCCCAGTAACATAATCGATCAACGGTTTTAGGCCGTCGGGATAGACGTCTGCCGATACGTACCAATCGCCCAGACCTGATGTGTCATCCCGCCTTGAACCAAACCAGCCATCATCGAGGACAAACCGCTCAACACCAACCGCGGCTGCGCGATCAGCAATCGCTTTGAGGCGGTCGAGATCATGGTCAAAGAACACCGCTTCCCACGTGTTGTAATGGACGGGGCGCACTTTGGCGCGGGTCTCGGGTCGCAAGATTTGACTGCGGACATGGGC
>CAMDDL010000085.1 GCA_945891505.1 Maricaulis salignorans
AAAGCACCGGTGCCAAAGGTCGCTTTGGTCTGGCCGGGCTCTAAACAGGCTTGGCCAATGGTCGCTGCTTGCTGGTCGCCGGCCATGCCGGAAATGGCAATCGGGCCACCGAACAGCTCAGGCAGTGTCTGGCCTAATGGCCCGGCGCAATCGACGATCTGGGGCAGAATAGCACGCGGCACATCAAATAGGTCGCACAGGCCATCGTCCCAACCCGCACTGCCAATTGCCATAAGCGCGGTGCGCGAAGCATTGGTGGCATCTGAAATATGCGCCCCACCCGTCAAGCGATAGACCAGATAGCTCTCGATTGTGCCCACTGCGAGCCTGTTCCCCGCCGCTTTCAACGCCGGCCAATTGCTCAAGGCCCAGCCGATCTTGGAGCCGGAGAAATAGGGGTCAAGCAACAGGCCGGTCTTGGCCTGCACGATGGATTCCTGGCCTTGCTCTTTCAGAGCCTGACACACATCGGCCGTCCGACGGTCTTGCCATACAATGGCAGGGGCCAAAGGCTTGCCTGTCGTCTTGTCCCAAAACACGATGGTCTCGCGCTGGTTGGTGATGCCAATGCCAGCAATCTGTGAGGCCCCACCCGCCTTCGTCACCATCTCCTGCGCACAGGCCAAAGTGAGGGTCCAGATTTCCTCGGCATCATGTTCGACCAAACCGGGTGCCGGATAGTGCTGGGTCAAAGGCCGTTGCGCGCTGCCGAGGCAGGTACCATCGGCTTCAAACAGCATCACGCGGGTGGAAGTGGTGCCTTCATCAATAACAAGGATCTTGCCGCTCATGGTTCCAACGCCCTCATCGTGCGCCCCTTGGCGCTGAAAATGAACACGGCCTTATTGCCAAACACAAAGCGATTGACGCTTAAGGCTGTGATGACTGAGGTGATCAAGACGATCAGCATCACGTCGATATAGTGCAGCCAGTAAAGCCCGATGTGCTGATAGAAGGTCTCGCCCGGATACAAGGTGTCAGGCTTGTAGAGCACGAAATTGTGGAAGCCGTAGAGCAGGAAGCCGAAGACGAGACCTGCAATCGCGGCCCGAGCGTCGACATTGCGGAACAACAGGCCCGCGATAAAGGCTGACAGAATGGGCATGGAGAAGAGGCCGTTCAACTCTTGTAGGAGATTGATGATGCTCTTGGCGTTCTGGAAGACGGGTACCAGCGCTATAGAAGTTACCGTCAAAACGGCGGAGGCAATGGCTGCCAAGCGCCAATGGTTCTTCACCGCACCGATGAACTTCTCATGGAAGTCGATTGAATAGAGGGCGACACTGGAATTGAGGATAGCGCTGGTGTGGGCGATCACCGCAGCGGCCATCATGGCCGCAAACGCACCCGACATCCAAGACGGCAACACATGGGCAACAAGCTTACCGTAAGCGGCGTCTCCTACACTGCCAAAAAGCTTGTAAGCTACAACCCCTGGGATCACGACGATCGCGGGGATGATCAGGATACGCACGACAGCAGCAGCCAAAACCCCTTTCTGTGCTTCTTGCACGGTCGGGGCCGTCATGGCCTTTTGAGTGATGTTTTGGTTGGTCGACCAGTAGAAGATTTGGATGAACAACATGCCGGTAAACAGGGTGTGGAACGGAATGGGCGAGGTGAAGGAGCCGATCATGGAGATGCGCTCTTCAGGAACGCCGGAGACCAGATCAAAATTGACTGCGGCCATCGCCAAGATCACAACCAGAAACGCAATCGCTAGAACACCAATGCCAGAATAAGTATCCATCACCGCCACCGCCCGCAGGCCACCAGTGATGGTATAAAGGGCAGCGATAATGGCCATAGGTGCCGCAAACCACAGAAGCGACCACTCGACACCAAACATGGATTGCAGGAACAAGCTGCCGCTATAAAGCGCCGCTGGCAAATAGATCAGCACATTGCCGATCAAGAAAAGCGCAGAAATAACGGTGCGGATACTGCCGCCCTTATAGCGCTTCTCCAACAGCTCCGTCACGGTGGTACAATTGTTCCGATAGTAGATGGGCACAAAGACAAATGCCAAAATGAGGAGACCAAAGAAGCCACAAATTTCCCACCACGCCAACAGCAACATCTGATTGCCATTCATGCCGACCAATTGCTCGGTCGAGAGGTTAGTCAGCGTGATCGCGCCTGCGACAAACAACCAAGATAGACCACCGCCTGCGAGAAAGACTTCACGGGTGGTTCCGCCGTCCTTCTGACGATCCTTATGGCCCGCCCCTGCGCCATGTACTTTCCAATAAGTTAGGATGGCGATGAGGGCGGTTAGCCCGAAGAAAATACCAATTTGTAACGCCGACGCGCTGCCTTGAAACATGGCATTTCCCCCTTGCCTTTTCTTTAGGCGCTGACACTAGTAAGCCCTTCCGCCTGAGGCAAGCTTCGGAAATGGAAAATAAAAAAACCGGGCTTTACGTGCTTGACTTGGCAGACTTGGTTTTAGGAACAAGAACATTATGGATAATCTGATCCTGCACGGCGGTGGGTCGAGTTTGGTTGTGGCGGTAAAGCTTGGGGCTCCACCTGCAATCCTGCATTGGGGCCCAAGATTGCCTGATGATGTTGACCCAGCTGTCCTGAAAGCGCTCGCGGGCTGTCAAGGCGGACCGGGCAGTGCCGATGTGTTTGTTGATGCGTCCTTGGCGATGGAGGCAGGCCTCGGCCTCCTGGGCCCATCTGGCATTGTTGTTCACCGCGCCGGGCAGGACTGGGGCAGCCGGTTTGTGGTGACAGATACCGCTGTCGACACCGATCGCATTCAGATTTTCTGCCGCGATGACCACACCCAAGTCGGCCTAGCCTATGACTTACGCCTCGATGCTGTGACAGGCGTTTTGACCGTCAGTTCCGCCCTGACAAATTTGGGTGAAGCCCCGCTTGAAGTAACCGAGTTTGCCACAGCGGTGCTGCCCATCGCCAATCACATGAGTGATCTGATCGGCTTTACGGGCCGCTGGGCATTGGAATTTCAGCGCGAACGCATCAAGCGCTTTGCCGGCACCTATCTGCGCGAAAGCCGTCGGGGCCGCACCTCGCATGACGGGCTTCCCGCCATCATTCTATGCGGCGGTTCCACCGATGAGGCACAAGGGGAGGCTTACGGCCTGCATCTGAGTTGGAGCGGCAATCATCGAATCCGGGTCGATAGCCTCCACGATGGACGGGTGTTTGCCGGGCTTGGGGCCTTGCTCGGACCCGGTGAAATTCGTCTGGAACAGGGTCAGACGTTTCACGCGCCGACTATTTCTGCTGCCTATAGCCGGGAAGGCCTCTCGGGTCTCAGCCAGCGCTTCCATGCCCATGTCCGCAGTCAAATCTTGCGACCCGAGACCCGCGCCAAAGTGCGCCCCGTCCATTACAACACGTGGGAAGCGGTGTTCTTTGACCATGATCTCGACCGCCTCAAAGCGATTGCTGATCGCGCAGCCGCGGTTGGTGTTGAGCG
>CAMDDL010000086.1 GCA_945891505.1 Maricaulis salignorans
GGCGGCATTGATATTGTCGGCATCTCGAACTTCACGACCTTCCTTCAAAACACCAATGGCTACCGCCGCGATTTACGCCGGGTCGAATATGGTGACGAGCGCGATCCAGCCATGCGCGCATTTCATGAAAAGATCGCGCCATTGAATAACGCAGATAAGATCACAAAGCCCCTATTTGTGATCCAAGGCGCAAACGATCCACGTGTTCCGATCTCAGAGGCGGATCAGATCGTGGCCAAAGTCCGTAACAATGGTGGCCAAGTCTGGTACATGGTCGCTAAAGACGAAGGCCATGGCTTTGCCAAGAAGGGGAACCGCGACGCTCAACGTGAAGCGGAAACCCTGTTCTTCCAACAGGTGTTTGGTACCAGATAAGTTGGTGAGACTGTGCTGTTAAGCGGTGAATACGCGTGACAGCACAGCCTGACGGTCTAATCCCCACGCATTGGTTAGGCCTTGGGCAAACAGTTGGCGAACATCATTGGCCGGGACTAAGTCGCGGTCCTCATAGAGGCGGCTCAAGCCCGGCCAATCTCCCAGCATAAGGCCACCTCTCACCGCGCCACCTAACAGGAACGAAACCCCTCCTGTGCCATGGTCTGTGCCGCCGGTGCCATTGACCCGGACCGTACGTCCAAACTCGGTGGCAATGACGACCGTCGTATTGGCCCATACCGGGCCAAGCCCGGCGCGCAACGCTTTAATTGCGTTGTCCAAAGCCTCCAATCGGTTAGCCAACTGGCCTTGTGCGCCACCTTGATTGGCATGGGTGTCCCAGCCTTCAAACGACAGCACAGCACCAGCTGGACCACTTGGGGCTGCCAAAATGCGTGCCGCCGCACTGGCCAGTGGCGCATAGGCACCTTGTCGACCGCGGCCCGTGTCACCGCTTGTCATGGTCCCACCATCGGCGATGCGGTCGGTTTCAATCGCCATCGCCAAAGCATTGGATAACATGGCATCGCCCGCATAGAGGTCGGATAGCCGTGCCAGCGTATCGCCGTCACTTTCAGGTGCCAAAGGCGGGGCCCAGGAAGTAGTTTTGGCGGGCCCGCGCAAGACCAGCGGGATGGTTCGCCCGATGGCGACGCCTTCTTGATTGGCCGCGTTGGGCAGCATCGCCAGGGCCCGGTTCATCCAGCCCGAGCGGGCGCTTGTTAGCTGTGGCGTACCAGCCTCCAGCATGTCCTGGGCGTCAAAGTGGGAGCGTTCGCGGTAGGGGCTGGCTGCCGCGTGCAGGAAGGACATCTGGCCCTTCTGCCACAGACCATGCATCTCTTTCAGGGCAGGGTGCAAACCAAAACCCTCGACGAGTGGCAAAACTCCGGCAGCGCCACCTGGCGCATCAAGCGCGATGGCCCCGCGCAAGGCCCGGTAGGCGGGGTCGCCATAGGGGACGACCGCAGTCAGCCCGTCCATAGCCCCACGCAGAATGATGAACACGAATTTGCCCGGTGCTTGTGGGGCGTTAGCAAAGCTCGCATTTCCACCCAGCATGGCGAGCGATAGGCCGGACAAACCGGCAGTGAGGAGCGTACGGCGGTTGGTCATCTGCGTTGAAACTCCGGGCTCATGAGGGCAAGCACAATGCCCTGACGGGCGGTCTGTGCGCGGGAAATGGCAGTTCTGGTTTTATCAGTCAGGGCAGGACCCAAGGCGCTCTCAGCAAAGGCGATGGGCTGGAAACTCTCGCCAATTACATCGGCTGCCAGATTGGCCCAATCAATGCGCTTCAAAATGGCGTCAGGGGCGGCCCACTCGCTGGCGACATCTGGCCAACCTTTTGGACTGGGCGCGCGCCAAGGCGTTTGGCCCAGTTGTTCAAAGGTTGCCCGCAGGGCCTGCGTCGAGGCCGCGTTGGCACCACTTGCCCGCATCGTGGAGATCAAAAAGTCATTGGGTGTTTTGAACTTGCTGGCTTCGGGCACCCAAGCTTCAGGGCTTTGGATCAAGGTCCGCGCTAAAGCCGCCAAATCGCCCCCGCTTTGTCGGAATGAAGCCTCCAAGCGAGCCACGAGTGCCCGCGGTGGATCATCTGCCACAAAATGTTGCGCGACTTTAGTCGCGATTCTTTTGGCCACTGACGGTTGCCGGGCAAGATGGCTCAAAATCGCCAAAGCTTGATTTTCGCCTGCGGGAGGAAAGCTCTTGCCTAAGACCACGCGGGTCCCTGGTTCGTGGAGTGCGGGCACAAAGATGGTTGTGCCGATCTTTGCATCTTGCGCCAATCGGCGAAGTCTTGGGCCCGCCACTGTCCAACCGGTCAGCGCGCGCGCAAATTCGGTTACATCGGCTTGGCTATAGCCACCGTCAGCACCCAAAGTGTGGAGTTCTAGGATCTCGCGCGCCAGATTTTCATTTAGGCCAGCAGCCCGTCTGCGACCCTGTTGGTTTTGTGCAGCTTGTGAATTGGGGCCAATCGACTGGGCTTGGTCTAGGTAGATCAGCATACCTACATGGGTGTCGGCTTTTACCAGCAAGTCTTCAAATCGACCCCAGACGTAGGGACGGATGGCCTCTCGTTCAAACGAACCGGGGAATGGCGTCGTCTGCAAATTACGTGCAGCCATTGTAAAGTGATTTGACCAGAACTGGACCCAGCGCTCGGCAAAGGGAGCTGTGGTTGTCACAGCATGTTGGATTCGGGCTTCGATCTCGCGACCCGTGGTTTGGTTGACTAAGTCAGCTAGACGCACGCGCTCATCGAAGCTAACGGCAGGACTGGGCGAGGCAGCCGCGCGCTGTTGAGCGGCGCGCGCTTGCTGATAGTCCTGCAGCGCTTCAAAGGCTTGAGCACTCGTTAGCAGATTGTCTGATCTTATGTTTGTAGCTTGGCTTTGCCCCAATTGGCTGAGTAGCCAAGCTTTTGGATCAAGCGCGAGCTTTTTCAGGTCGCCGGGGCGGGCTCCAAGGCCAAATCTATTGGCAGCAATGACAGCGTTTAGGCTCATAATGATGTCGCCTCCTTGATAGCTCTAACGCAGCAAAGAGCCTGTTCCGTCGAAAAGGATTAGGCTGGGCTCACGCGCGTACCAAACACAGCAGAGCCCACGCGCACATGGGTCGCCCCAAACGTGATTGCTGTTTCAAAATCGCCACTCATACCCATCGACAGGACGCCCAAGCCGTGGCGCTGGGCAAGCTTGGCCAAAAGGGCAAAGTGCATCGCAGGTTCTTCGTCTTCGGGTGGAATGCACATGAGGCCTTCAATCGACAGCCTACGAGCGGTGCAGAGGTTCAGTAACGCTGGAAGATCGCGCGGAGCAACACCGGCCTTTTGTTCCTCTTCGCCTGTATTT
>CAMDDL010000087.1 GCA_945891505.1 Maricaulis salignorans
GCCCATCAAGTCCTGACGCTGAACAATCTGCGCGACCATGTGGTGTTGCGCACGGATGGTGGTCTGCGGACGGGACGCGATATCGTGATGGCGGCGATGCTGGGGGCTGAAGAGTTTGGCATCGGTACCGCCTCTTTGGTGGCGATGGGCTGCATCATGGTGCGTCAATGCCATTCCAATACCTGCCCTGTAGGCGTCTGCGTGCAAGATGAAGCCCTTCGTCAGCGGTTTACCGGTACACCGGAGAAGGTCGTCAATCTGATGAGCTTCATCGCTGAAGACGTGCGCGAAATCCTCGCGAGCCTTGGCTTTAAGACCCTGAACGAAGTAGTCGGTCGCACCGACCTGTTGCGGCAAGTCAGCCGTGGGGCGGCCAATCTCGATGACTTGGACCTCAACCCGCTTCTGGTTCGCGTTGAAGGGGCCAAGCCAACCCGCTTTGGCACCGATAAGCCACGTGTCGAAGTGCCAGATACGCTGGACGCCCAAATCCTGCGCGATGCGGCCCCCTTCTTTGAACGGGGTGAGAAGATGCAATTGGCTTATGGCGTGCGCAACGTGCAGCGCGCCATTGGTACAAGGTCATCGAGCGCCATTGTGCGCAAGTTTGGCATGGGCGCACTGCCTGAAGGCCGCTTGACGGTGCGCCTTGAAGGGTCATGCGGGCAATCCTTGGGTGCCTTTGGCGTGCAAGGCCTGACCTTGGACGTCGTAGGTGATGCCAATGATTATGTCGGCAAAGGCCTTTCGGGTGCAACGATTGTCTTGCGTCCGCCTTCAGGCTCTGGCCTGAGACCTGAGGAAAATGCGATCATCGGCAATACCTGCCTGTATGGCGCGACCTCTGGCACTTTGTTGGCATCGGGCCAAGCGGGGGAACGGTTTGCTGTGCGCAATTCGGGCGCTTCTGCCGTCGTGGAAGGTATGGAGGCTAATGGCTGCGAATATATGACTGGCGGCTTGGTGATTTCGCTCGGGCCTGTTGGCGACAATTTTGCGGCCGGGATGACGGGCGGAATGGCCTTTGTCTGGGACCCTGCCAATCGCTTGCCCAAGCTGATCAATCCCGACAGCGTCGTCTGGCGGCGGATTGGTAGCCCGCATTGGGAAAGCCAATTCACAGAATTGCTGGAACGCCATGTCCAAGCCACTGGCTCACCCTTAGGGCGACGGATTTTGGATGATATGGCCAACGAGATCGGCAATATTTGGCAAGTCGTGCCGAAGGAGATGCTGACCCGCTTGGCAGAACCATTGGATGCAGAGCCTTTGCAGGTGACCGCCTAATCTATCAGAACAGCCCGTAACCGCTCAGCAGCGGCCTCTGGTGTGAGGTCGCGCTGGGCCATGGCCAACATTTCGAAGCCGACCATGAATTTGCGGACGGTGGCGGAGCGCAACAGCGGCGGGTAAAAATGCATGTGGAATACAAAGCCCGCGGCGGGGGCCTGCGTTGGGCGTTGATGTAAGCCCATTGTGTAGGGGAAAGGTGCAGCAAATAGGCGATCAAAGCTGGCCGTTAAACGCCGCAAGATATCGGCCAAATCGGCTTGTTCTTCTGCGCTCAATTGATCCAAGGCGGCCACTGGACGGCGAGGCAGGACCAAAGTCTCAAACGGCCAAGCCGCCCAAAACGGTACCAGAGCGACAAAGCTGGTGTTGGCACACAGAATGCGGGTGCCGTCAGCCAGTTCTCGTTCCAGATAATCGATCAAAAGGGGCGAGCCGTTCTTGTCAAACCAAGCTGCTTGGCGCTCAACTTCAATCGCGAGTTCATTGGGCACGCTAGAGGTCGCCCAAATCTGGCCATGGGGATGGGGATTGCTGGCCCCCATCATCGCACCGCGATTTTCAAAGATGGTGACAGAAGCCAAGTCCGGGCGGGCCGATAGCTCTTTCCATTGCGTGGTCCAAACCTCCACGACAGAGGTAATCTCTGCCTGGGTCATGCTGGCCATAGTCTTCGAGTGGTCAGGCGTGTAGCAAATGACGCGGCAAACACCGGTTTCAGGTTCTGTGACCAGAATGGAATCGGCCTGTGGGCTGGCTTCCCCGTCAGGTCCCAAGAGCGCCGGGAAGTCATTGTCAAATACCCAAACGCCGTCATAGGCGGGGTTAACCACCCCGCCGACACGCGTATTTCCCGCGCATAAGTAACATGCCGGATCATAGGTCAGTGCTTCAGGGGCTGCGCTGTTTCCCGTCTCCCCTTGCCAGGGCCGACCCATCCGGTGGGGGGACACGAGCACCCAGTCACCCGTCAGCAAATTTTGCCGCCGATGTGGCTTTTGGTCCGTCATAGCACTTCCCCAGCGCCGGCTGAAGCCCGCACCACAAAGGCCCCGGGCCGCCCGCCAAGATAGGCAGAATAGGTTTCCAAAATGGCTTCCAGTGCTGTCGCGGCTAGGTCCGGTTCAACCAAGGCAATGATGGAACCCCCAAAGCCGCCTCCCATCATGCGCGCCCCATACACCCCCTCTGTTGCCTGCGCTAAAGCAGTTAGGCGATCCACTTCAGGGGTGGAGACTTCCATATCCGCAGAGAGACTAGCATGGCTGGCGTTTAGAAGGTGACCTAGTTCCATCAAATCACCTTGCACCAAGGCGATTTCGGCGCGTTGGGTTCGGTCGATCTCGGTGAGCACATGGCGCGCGCGCTTCAAGGGATTGCCGCTTAAACGATCGAGCGCGCTGAGGTCGGTTACCTCAGCCAACAAAGCCATGCCCAAGGTGTGCGCCGCCGCCTCGCAATCCGCGCGACGGCTGGCATAGCCGCCACTTGTGTGTTGATGCTTGACGCCTGAATCGATAATCAGGAAGCAGGCCATGGCAGGCAGCGGGATTGGCTGACACGCTAGGGTCGCACAATCGAGCGACAAGGCATGGCCCGCCACACCACAGGCGCTGGCAAACTGGTCCATGATGCCGCAGGCCATGCCGACATATTTGTTTTCAGCGGCTTGCGCGATCAAAGCGAGGTCCTTGCCAGTCACAGCACCGCCACTAAGCGCTAGACCGACGGCGACTTCGAGGGCGGCAGAGGAAGAAACCCCTGCCCCCATGGGGACATCTGAGGCAATCGCGAGATCATAGCCTTGCACCGCATGACCCGCATCGCGCAGAGCAAAAGCCACCCCAGCAACATAATCACGCCAATCGCCCTGTTTTATAAAGTGATTTATCGGCAGCTCGCCTTGGCCGAGGTCACT
>CAMDDL010000088.1 GCA_945891505.1 Maricaulis salignorans
GCAAAAGATAGAGACGTATTTGACGGCTGTCGTGAGGATTGGCCGCGTCTTGTCCGCGCCGACCATCCTATCCGCTGGGCGCTTTCGACCCACCATAGTCGCAGACACAAATATGTCGCCGCCGCGGAAAAAATCACTGCTCAAGGTGGGCAGGTCCTGCGCTGCACCACCCGCTATGAAGTTGACCAAGCCCGTCAGTCTTTGGTTGCCTTGACGCGCGTCCGTTCCGCCGCTTGAGCCAGTAGGATCAAGGCTGACAAGGCACCTGAGCCCTCGCGATCGGTTTGTTGGGCGTTGGCTTGGCCAGTAGAGCGCGCAAGCGTAAGGTCCAAGCGCGGACAATAGACAGCCGCGGTGCCCCAATAGCCCCCATGCCCCCAACACAACTCTCCATGCAATTTAGTCGGGTATAGCCCAAGGCCGTATCCTTCGCCCTTTGGATCTGGCCCGGCCGTTTGCATCAACATGCGGGTAGCAACCGGATTGGCAAACACTTCGCCTAGCACCACAGCGCGCGTCGCACGGCCCAGATCATCCATGCTCATCACAAGGCCACCTCCGCCATATTGATCGAAGGACACGTCAATATCGGAATCTTTGATCGCACCGCGATATTGTGCGGCCCGGCGCGTGCCGGCAGGCTCTGGCTCCATAGCCTCCCAATAGGTCTCATCCGCGCCAATCTTTGGCCAAGCCAACATGGTGCGCGCCGCCACACCAATCGACGGCGAACCTGTCGCTTGTTTGATGATGTCTGCCGCGATCAAATAATTGGTATCGGCATAGTTGAAGTTCTCACCCACCACGTCTTTGCGGCCGAAGGTTACGGCAAACCAAATCTCGGTCTCTGCGGTCCAATGGGCCGATAGGCCATAAGCGTTGGGCACCAATGCCAAGACTTCAAACAAGGGCACTTGAAAATAATCGGGGATGCCTGAGGTATGGTTCAGAAGTTGGCGCATGCTGATGGTATCAATTTGGTAGCCATTCCTTTCCATCATGGTCCTGACCGGAGGGGAAAGTGCTGGCCCGATTGGCCCATCCAATTGCACCTTTCCCGCCTCAACCAGTTGCAGGGCCATGGCAGCGACGAAGGTCTTTGTGTTGGAAGCCACCCTCACGTCATCGCTTGAACGCAGGTCATATCCGGATGCAAAGGCCCGATCTAGGCCAAGACTTGGCGCGCGGACATAAAGCAACTGACCCGGACTATTGGCATTGGCCTTTGTCTCGCGATTGAGTTCAGCTTGAATAGATGCGGCAAGGTCTAAGCCCTGATCGCCGAGCTTCCACGTCACATCCGTCCAACCAGCGCGCTGATTGCCCTGCCAACTCGACCAGCCAATCGCCAAAGCCAAAGCAAGCGCTACGGCCAGAAAGCCGCGAAGAGCATAGGTTCCAACCCGTCCCATAATCAGTCCTTCTTCGTCCGCTGTGGGTTAAGCGCAAGGAGCCTTTGGGGCCCGCCACATCTTTTGCAGCAACGGTGCCTTTTGGTTGACCCGATCTTTGCCACAAGGAAAGTGTCCCTGCGACTCAAATCCATGAGATCGGTAGAAGCCCTCATTAAGGGGATTGGAATTCTCGAGATAAACCGACGTTCCAGTCCGATCACATTCTGCCAGTACCGGGGCAAGCAAGGCCTTGCCAATGCCTTTACCGCGACTTGCTAGACGCGTGCCCAAGGTAAAGAGGTAAAGATGCGGCTCTTTGGGGTGATGGGCTTGCATGCGAGCCCCGGCCTCTAAAGCACGACCGATGGCGCCAAGTGATCCGGTTGCGATCAAGGCCCACGCGAGCTGCGCGGTTGCTGAAAGAGAGATTTCTGATGGCGCGCCCCAGGGAAGCCACATCGCCGCCCCACCATCCCTAATCACATGGCAAAGGCCGTGCTTGAGATAATGCGTCCGCGCCAAAATTGGAAAGACAGCATCTAAGGTTTCTGGCGTTCCAAAGATCCAGCGATTGACCGGGTCCTCATAAAAGGCTTCCGCTGTGATTGCGCCTAATTGCCGCCAGTCTGCGGCCCCTGCCCGCATCATGCCATCTGGTAGATCTAAGTCCATCGCGTTGTCCCGCCCGTCGTTTTGCCGACACTCACCCCCGGTGGGATACCAGAGTCAACATTCAACGACATTAACTGCGAGGCCGCCTAGACTGGTCTCCTTATACTTTGACGACATATCCAGCCCCGTTTGTCGCATGGTCTCGATCACTTGATCAAGGGTCACGCGCGCTGGTTGATCTGTCTGCAGCGCTAGACGGGCGGCGTTGGCGGCCTTGGCGGCCGCAAGCGCATTGCGTTCGATGCAGGGGATCTGCACCAATCCGCCGACTGGGTCACACGTCAGACCCAAATTATGCTCCATCCCGATCTCAGCCGCATTGGCCACTTGCGATGGACTGCCACCCCAGACAGCCGCGAGCCCGCCTGCGGCCATCGAGCAAGCTACCCCCACTTCGCCCTGACAGCCCATTTCCGCACCAGAAATAGACGCACGCTGTTTATAGAGAATGCCAATGGCCGCAGCCGTCAAAAGTTAGGTGTGGACTGTCGACGGCGGGGCCTTCGCATCCAGCAAGTAAAAGCGCAAGATCGCTGGAATAATTCCTGCCGCGCCATTGGTTGGGGCCGTCACCACGCGGCCACCCGCGGCGTTTTCTTCATTCACCGCCATGGCATAGACATTGAGCCAGTCGAATAAGGCCTCGCGCTCATTCGACAGTGGCGACCCAGTCAGCTTCTCATAGAGATCGGGTGCTCGGCGGCGCACTTGCAGGCCACCCGGCAAGATGCCCTTTTGCACCAAGCCCCGCGCAATGCAGGCCGCCATAGCTTCGGCAATCGCCTCTAGGGCTGAGAGAGTCTCGTTACGGTCGCGCTTGATATCTTCACACGCAAGCAGAACCTCGGCGACCGATAGGCCATGTGCTTGGCACAAATCCAAAAGCTGCGCCGCAGAGGTAAAGGCAAACGGGCCTTCTGGGCCACCTCCTACGAGATCATTTTC